>CAZNTE010000005.1:0-106519 GCA_964575895.1 uncultured Tissierellaceae bacterium
TTCATCTCCTACCTACAGAGGAAGGAGTATTCTTACCAAGAGATTTTGATAAATTATGTTTAATTCTATTTTAAGTGAAGTAAAGGAGAAAGTTGGGATAATAACCTTAAACAGACCGGATTTCAACAATACCTTCAATCTGGAAATGGCAGGTGAATTAAATGATGCACTTACATCTATGGAAGAAAATGAAGATGTAAATGTAGTGGTAATCAATGCTAAGGGTAAAAATTTTTGTACTGGAATTGATGTAAATTATGTAGATGGTAAATCCATGGATGAGTATCTAAACTGGGTTAGATTAATGGAGAAGATGAATACAACAATTTCAAGTATGGGGAAACCTGTAATTGCAGCTGTTAATAGGATAGCAGTTGCAAATGGGATTGGGCTGGTAGCTGCTTGTGATCTAGCAATAGCTGGAGATGATGCAAAATTTGGTGCAACTGCTATAAATGTAGGACTTTTCTGTATGGGTCCAGCGGTTCCACTATACAAGAGTTTAGGAAGAAAGAAGACTTTAGAGTTGATATTGACAGGTGAGATAATAGATGCCAATAAAGCTTTGAGTATTGGGTTAATAAACAGGATTGTACCAGCAGAAGATTTAATGAAAGAAACTATTAAATTTGCCAAGAAGCTTGCCCAGAAAAGCCCAAAAGCCATGCAAATGGGTAAGAAGTCATTTTATCAAATGGAGGATTTGAAATTTAGTGATGCTCTGGAATTGACAAATTATCATTTTGCTACCCTTTGCAGCACAGATGAGGGGCTGGAAGGAGTTAGGGCATTCCTAGAAAAAAGAGAACCCAAGTGGAAATAGTATAGACAAGAGTTTAACGCAGTGCTACAATAAATTAAAATAAATCTCATGGAGGGAATACTATGAAGCGTTCAATTGGTATCTTGGTAATAGTTTCGATGATCTTAAGCTTTTTGATTGGATGTTCAGGAGGAAGTAGTTCTCTATCTACATTTAACCTTGAACAGCCCATTGAAAGTAAATCAGATCAAAGCGGTGGAATTATTGGGAGTATAGATAGTAATGGTATTCAATTGGAGATTTTAGAAAATGCTCTGACTACATCTCAAAACATTGTCTTAAAGAAAGCTACTGACTTCCAATTACCAGATAAGAAAGAGGGAGTACTACTAAGTGAACCAGTGGAACTTTCAATCGATCAAGAAATAAAGAGATTTGAGGCACCAATAATAATTAAAATGGCCTTAACTGATGAAGAGGTAGAAGGACTTGAAAATGAAGATGAAATTTGGGGGGCGTATTTTAATGGTAGTAGCTGGGAATATTTAAAACCCACATCCAGGGATTTGGTAAATAAGGTTTTAACTTTTGAGACCTATCATTTCAGTTGGTTCTCAAAAGCTAAACCAACTAAGGATGAAATACTTAATAATTTCGCTCAACAAAAAGCTGTTGAACAGTGGAATAATAACAATGGGAACAATGTCACCAAGAATGAGACAGAGTCTTTAATAAAGGAGATTCTTAAAAACCAATTGGGAATACAAGACAATCCAACACTAGTGGAGGATATTCTTGTTGAAATGGTAAAAGATGATACCTATTTATCCTTACTTAACGATTATGCAGAGGGGAATGTTGAAGGGTATGCCCAAAGTGTTGCTATGATGGCTGGGGAGAAGATCGTAGATATAATCAAGAATTATCCTGAAAATGTTTCCGGTCAAATCCTAGAAGGTGTACTTGAACATTCCAGCAAAATTGGAACTGGAGTTCAAATGGCAACCCACTTAGCCAATGGAGAGTATACAAATGCCATGAAGGCTTTAAGTGAAGAAATAATAGGTAGTTATCCTCTGTTGTCCATGTTTAAAACAGCAGCTGAAATTACAGAAAGACAAATTGCTAGATGGAAGGATCAGGAGTTGGAGGCGGCTTATCAAGTTTACATAAACGGCGTTGAAAGTTCTGTGCCCTTCTGGGGTTACAGTGTTGAAAAAGGAGACTTCAATTCTCTGTGGGACCAGATGCGTGGAATTCAAACCAAGGTATTATCTGATGCCATTAAGGATCATGCAGCAAGGCTGGGAGTTAGTCCAGATAGTTTAGGTGAGAAAGTACTTGAAAATCTAAGAGAGCAAGCCAAGAAGGATCTAGAGGAAGAGTTTAAGAAAAGGTTAGCATCAGAACAGGATATTGAAAGACAAAAACAAGAAAATCTCAAACTTATAGAAGCATATAGTGGTGCCAACCTTTTAGAAAAGTATAGATTAGGATTTACAGAAGATACAGACCTAGAACTAAGACTAGAAAGATTATTTAAAATTAAGGACATGATTTTAAGGGACACAAAATCAAGGGTTACAAACAATGATCTCCCAGATAAAAAAGAGATATCTGCTTCAACCATAGCTATCTTAACTACTATCTGGTATACCGGCGAGGATGGAAAAGAGGAGTACAGACAAAAGCTTATTGAACTAGGTTACTTGGAAGAGGAACCAGAAACAAGTCTAGTATTCAAATATAATGGGGTATCTGGAAGTGTTGATTACACTCCTGAATATGAGTATGAGATTATTGGCTACTTTTTAAGTGATATTCCCATAAGTCCAGATGGTAGTTTTTCTCAAACCTTTGGCAGTGGGAAAAGCTTAAAATTAAGTGAAAGTTGGTTGTTTGACTCAGGGGTAACAGTAACTCTAGAAAGGGGAAGTATTCAAGGAAAAGTTGACCTTAATTCAATGAGAGGTTCAGCAAATGTTGAACTTAAGTGGAAGTTAGTTGAGGAGACAGGCAGTGGAATTGAATACCAGAAGTATGATATAAAAAGAAGTTTTAAAGGGGAAGCATCCATAGAACCAGCTTACTCAGAACCAAATAAATCAAGAGATCATGTTTACTTTGGATATTTTGGTGAGTCTGTTTGGGATATAACCTATACAGGCAAGGAGTATGACCCAGAGAAACAGGAATATTATCTTAACACTTCCACTTGGACAGAAACAAATGCTGAATGGGGAGTAGTTGGCTCCTATGAAAAAATAATTGAATGAAAATTAAGTTTAACCTTTACAGGAAATCATATATTCAGTATACTTATCACTATTAGAGTGGATAAGGGGACCTTATGGAAAGTATAATAAAACAATTACTAGATTTTCTGACAATTGAATTAACAGTATTACTAACAGCTGCTATGCCTGTTATTGAATTAAGAGGAGCAATTCCCTTGGGATTATCCCTAGGCATGAGTCCACTACACGCAACCCTTATTAGTCTTCTGGGGAGTATGATACCAGTACCATTTATACTTTTCACCATTAGACCAATATTTAACTACTTGAAGACTACAAAGACCTTTAAAAAATTAGTTCATAGACTAACAGATAAGTCCTTGAATAATAATGGTCAAAAAATACAAAAATATGGGATATGGGGATTAATAATTCTTGTAGCTATTCCACTACCAGGCACAGGAGTTTGGAGCGGTAGTTTAGCAGCATCTTTATTAGACATGAGATTTAAATGGGCATTTCCAGCTATTTTGATTGGAAATATCATTGCAGCCTTTATAGTTTTAGGAGTAAGTAATAGTGTAATTAATATATTAGGTTAGATGGCACATCAAATGATGTGCTTTTTTTTGCAATTTTCCCGTAGCCTCTAGACTTATTAGTAGTGTAAATACTTGGTTATAAGGGTAATATAATAAAAATGAGCAATAAATGTGACATATTATATATTATATGTGACATATTATTTAATCTTGTGTTATAATTATCCATATTGGCCTGAAGGCCATCTAAAAAGTTTAGTAGCTTGATTACCAAAGATCACAATAAGGGGGTAATTTAATGGGAAGTAAGTACGTTTACAGTTTCAATGAAGGATCAAAGGAAATGAAGTCGTTATTAGGTGGAAAGGGATCTAATTTAGCTGAAATGACAAATATTGGGTTGCCGGTTCCTCCAGGATTTACAATTACTACAGAAGCCTGCATAAGATTTTATGATGAAGGGCAAAAATTATGGCCAGAGCTCATCCAAGAGATATACCAGCATTTAAGTAGGGTGGAAGAAGCATTGGGCAAAAGATTCTCAGATGAAGAAAATCCATTACTGGTATCAGTAAGAAGTGGAGCAGTATTCTCCATGCCAGGTATGATGGATACAATTCTTAACTTAGGATTAAATGACAAGGCTGTATTGGGATTGATAAAATCAACAGAGAATGAAAGATTTGCATATGATAGTTACAGAAGATTTATCATGATGTTTTCAGACATAGCTATGGGGATTCCAAAGCAAAGATTTGAAAACCTACTTGAGAAGATGAAAGAAGATAGGCAGGTTGAACAAGACACAGACTTAACTGCTGACGACTTAAAATTATTAGTAGAACAATTTAAGCAAGTATACAAGAATGAAAAGAATAAAGATTTTCCACAGGATCCACTGGAGCAACTTCAACTGGCTATTGAGGCTGTATTCTCATCATGGAATAACCCACGAGCGGTTATTTACAGGAGATTACATGATATCCCAAGCAACTTAGGAACAGGGGTTAATGTTCAGTCTATGGTTTACGGAAACATGGGTGATACTTCAGGAACTGGAGTTGCATTTACCAGAAATCCTGCCAATGGTGAAAATAAAATATATGGTGAGTTTTTAATGAATGCTCAAGGAGAAGATGTTGTTGCAGGAATTAGGACTCCAAAGCCAATTTCCGAGTTAGAAGATGTAATGCCAGAGGTTTATGATCAATTTAGAGATGTCACTAGGATCCTGGAGAATCATTATAAGGATATGCAGGATATTGAGTTTACAATTGAAAAGGGCAAGCTTTTCATGCTGCAAACCAGGACAGGTAAGAGAACTGCCCAGGCTGCAATAAACGTTGCAGTAGATCTAGTTAATGAGGGAATAATAACTAAAGATGAGGCCATGCTTAGAATTGAACCTAATCAGCTGAACCAATTACTGCACCCAACATTTGATATTAAGATTTTAGATGATTCAACAGTAATAGCCAAAGGGCTACCTGCATCTCCAGGTGCTGCATCAGGCAAGGTATACTTCCATGCTAAGGATGTAGTGGAAGCAAAAAATAGAGGAGAGAAAGCCATTCTAGTAAGGCAGGAAACATCCCCAGAAGATATAGAAGGGATGGTTACTGCACAGGGAATACTAACTGCAAGAGGTGGTATGACATCACATGCTGCTGTAGTTGCAAGGGGTATGGGTAAGTGTTGTGTTGCTGGATGTAGTGATATTAGAGTTGATGAGGAACTAAGAGTTATTCGAGCAGGAGAATTAACTATAAATGAAGGAGATTTCATATCCCTTGATGGTAGTACGGGAACAGTGTATTTAGGAGAAATAAGCAAGGTTGAACCGGAATTATCCGGACACTTTGGTGAATTCATGACCTGGGTTGATGAAACTAGAAGACTTAAGGTTAGGACTAATGCAGATAGCCCTAGAGATTCCAGGGTGGCAGTTAAGTTTGGTGCAGAGGGTATTGGACTTTGCAGGACTGAGCATATGTTCTTTGAAGAAGCTAGAATTCCAGCTGTTAGAAGAATGATAGTTTCCAACAATGAAACTCAGAGAAAGAAAGCGTTAGATGAGTTATTACCATTACAGAGGAAAGATTTCTATGAAATTTATCAGGTAATGGAATCTAAACCTGTTACCATAAGGTTACTGGATCCACCACTACATGAATTTTTACCAAGCAATGATAAGGATATTGAAGATCTTGCAAAGTCAATGGGACTGGCATTCAGAGATCTAAAGGATACCATACATTCATTGGCTGAATTAAATCCAATGTTGGGTCACAGAGGATGTAGATTGGCTGTAACCTATCCTGAGATTTATAGAATGCAGACAAGAGCCATTATAGAAGCAGCGCTAGATTATAAGAAGATTGATGGTGTTGAGATTATGCCTGAAATTATGATCCCATTAATCGGTGATGCAGAAGAGCTTAGATTTGTTAAGAAAGAAGTTCTAGAAGAAATTCAAATGGTGTTTAATGAGAGAAATGATTCAATTAAATACATGATAGGCACAATGATTGAAGTTCCAAGAGCAGCTATAACTGCTGATGAAATAGCGGAAGAAGCTGAATTCTTCAGTTTTGGGACAAATGATCTTACCCAAATGGGATTTGGTTTTTCTAGAGATGATTCTGGAAAATTCTTAAATGAATATGTTGAGAGAGGAATATTCGACAAGAGTCCATTTGAGGTCCTAGATCAAAAGGGAATAGGGAAAATGATGGAAATTGCTGTTGAATTAGGCAGAAAGACAAGAGAAAATATCAAATTAGGAATATGTGGAGAACATGGAGGAGAGCCATCTTCAGTGGAATTCTGTCATAGAATCGGGCTTGATTATGTATCTTGTTCACCATTTAGAGTTCCAATAGCAAGACTGGCAGCTGCCCAGGCTGTAATCAAGGAAAGAATGACAATTCACTTAGATAAATAACAAATAGATAGGAGCCCACCCAAAGGTGGGTTCTTTTCATAAAGGATATAAGTTTGAAATTATTTAAAATTTATTGGACATTTTACAATTATTACAATATTATTATTACTATGTATTACAATATTTGACAGTAGGTGTTATAATGATTAAAAATTTGATTCAAAGAATAAAAAATCTAGATTCTGTTAGAAAGCGTTACCTTGGTTTTACCATGGGAATTTTAATTACCTTCTTCCTTATGCTAACTATTGTTTACATAGTTCAAATAGGAATATACGAGAGGGAACACGCAGAAAATAGTAGAAACCAACTACTAGATATTAAAAGAGAAGTTATAACTGATACAGTTAATAACACCATAACTAGTATTGAAGTTGTTAAGACCAATCTTGAAGAGACCTACAAAAGTAGACTTACAAGATATACCTTTAATATAGATTCAGGATATGATTTGGATATTATGATGGATTTCTTATCTAACGAGGCAATAAACTCAGATATTCTATCGCTAATAACCACGCAAGATGGAGAAATACTATTTCAGACTGAGAACTCTAAAGGTTATGAGAAGGGACTTCTGGGAAAAGATTTAGACCAGAGTTTTTTAGATGTACAAAGCACATCTATAGGTGATAACATTTTATACGCTGGGGTACTTAATGAAACCATCAAGGATGAGGTAATCAGTAGGATGAGAAATAGAATCTACAATGATGTCTATTTTGAGGATGCATATCTTTGGATCAATGAAGTATTAAATTATGAGGGTGGAGATAATTACGGAATCAGATTAATTCACCCTAATCTAAGAGACACTGAAGGATCTTATCTTTCAACAAATATGACTGATATAATGGGAACCACTCCTTATTTAACTGAACTTACTGGTATAAGAGAAAGTGGAGAAGTGTATTTTAACTACTACTTTAAAAGATTAGAAACAGATGAGATAGCAGAAAAGATGACCTATGCCAAACTCTATGAGGAATATGACTGGATTGTGGCTATGGGGGTCTACTATGATGATCTGGAAGAGTATCTTGCTACCACAACTAAATTATCTGAGGATCAGACTAGGGAATCTCTACTTATACTTGGATTAACTGGAGTCCTACTTTTGTTTATTGGTTTATTGGCTTTCTTCAAGTTAGAGAAGGATTATTACAACAAATCAAATGTTGATTTAAAGGAGCAAATTGATACTGATGAATTGACCAAGGCAAAGAGTAGAAGAGCAGGAATGAAAAGACTTCAAGTTGAGTTTGAAAGATTTATTACAACAGGAGAAAATATCACAGTCTTATTAATGGATATTGATGACTTTAAAAAAATAAATGATAATTATGGTCATGATATTGGAGACAAGGTACTAATGAACCTTGTTACCAGGATTAATAATGGAGTTAGGGATAGTGACACCCTCTACAGATGGGGTGGAGAGGAGTTTTTAATTATATCCAAGGACAGTAGTGTGGATGGACTGCAAAGCTTTATTACAAAAGTTTTACACCTTGTAGAGAAATCCGACTGTAGGATGGATAATTCCAGCATACTCGTTTCCAGTTCAATTGGAGCAACCCAGTTTAAAAAAGGAGACAAGAGTTATGATGATTTAATAAAAAGAGCAGATGATGCATTGTATCAATCCAAAAGGCAAGGGAAGAATAGAGGAACAATTCTAATTTAGAAGATAAAGGACTCCATAAGGTATGATATATACTTTATGGAGTTTTATGGTATAATCTTCATATGTAATTTGTGAGGATGTGATAATATTGAAAAATTGGTTGCAGAAATTCATGCTGGGAAGATATGGTGTTGATCAGCTTTCAAATGCTTTAATTACACTGAGTTTAGTCCTAATACTTCTTAGTATAGTTCTTGAAGTACCATTACTTAACTCTTTTGGATTGGTATTCTTAGGAGTGAGTTATTATAGGATACTATCTAGGAATACTGGTAAGAGGTACATGGAGAATCAAAAATTCTTAAACATACTAAAACCCCTAAAAGGTAAGATTAAAAATGTAAAGAATATGGGGCAAAAAAAAGTTAATAAGGATAAAAATTACAAGTATTTCAAATGCCCAAAGTGCTCCCAAGAAATGAGAGTACCTAAAGGCAAAGGCAGGGTTAATATTACCTGTCCAAAGTGTAAGAATGTTTTTATTAGAAAAACATAAGGTATGAGATGGGAAAGATATATGAATCAAAACCTAAGTTAAACTATTGGTTTTTTCTATTTGTAATAGGAACAGGGGTAGTACTATATTATCTCTATGGTGATGAAATAACCATCAGGGACATACTTACATTTACGCCAAGCAATAAGTATCTAGCTGGATTGTTTATTTTGGTCTTGTTCTTGATTAAGTCCATTTCGGTATTTTTCCCAATAGGTATAATATATATAGTATCAGGGCTTATTTTTCCTTATTATATAGGAATTCCATTAAATATAATTGGAACTGCAATAGGTATGGTCTACTCATATTTCATTGGTTATTATTCCATGGGAGAGGGTGGAAGTTACTACCTAAGTAAGTATGACAGATTAGAGGGAGTGTTTAAGAAAGTTGCTGTAAATGGTTGGTTTATGACATTTTTGATTAGAACCTAGAATAATACCCCATGATATTGTGGGTATTATTCTAGGTTCTCTTAAGGTCCCACTTCTTAAATATATAAGTGCTTCTCTAGTTGGTGTATTGCCAGTATTAATAGCAACTACAGTTATTGGTATTAATATAACAAATCCAAATTCAAAAGAATTTATCAAAATCTCTTGGTAAGAATACTCCTTCCTCTTAGCCTACCTTGCTCACGAAGTGAGAGCACAGGCGGGAGATGAATCGGTGGCTTTTGACTGATAAAAGTGGTATACTATAATCAGTAGAAAAAGCCTAAAGGTGGTAATAACAATGCAATTAGACAATAATAATCATTCGGTGTTCCTGATGTATTATCATTTGGTGTTAGTCATCAAATATAGGCGCAAAGCATTTGATGATGAAATATCAGAACGAGCGAAAGAAATATTTGAGTATATCTCCTCAAACTACAACATAAGGCTTATGGAATGGAACCACGATGAAGATCATCTACATATAGTCTTCAAAGCTCATCCAAACAGCCAACTATCAAAATTCATAAATGCCTATAAAAGTGCAAGTTCAAGACTCATAAAAAAAGAATACCCCAGAGTTTGCAATAAACTCTGGAAGGAATACTTTTGGTCAAGAAGCTACTGTCTGCTAACAACAGGTGGCGCACCCATTGAGGTCATTAAGAACTACATCGAAAGTCAAGGTGAGAAGCATTGAATAAAGCATTCAAATTCAGAATATACCCAAACACTAAGCAGCAAATACTAATAGCCAAGACCTTCGGCTGTGTACGTTTTGTCTACAACAGAATGCTCTCTGATAGGATAGAACAATATAAAGAGACAGGCAAAAGTCTGAACAATACCCCTGCCCAATATAAAAAAGACTTCGAATGGCTAAAAGAAGTAGATAGTTTGGCACTTGCCAATGCGCAACTCAACCTGAATAGAGCATATACAAATTTTTTCCACAATAAAACTGCCGGGTTTCCAAAATTCAAATCCAAGAAAAGTAATCATCGAAGTTATACAACAAACTGCGTGAATGGAAATATAAAACTAGAAAACGGGAAAATCGTTCTGCCTAAACTGGGTAAAATAAGGGTCAAACAACATAGAAGGGTACCCGATAATTACAAACTTAAGTCTGTGACAGTCAGCCAAACCCCAACGGGAAAATATTATGCAAGTATCCTGTATGAATATGACTTCCACATAGAGGCAGTTGAACCATGTAGGTTCCTAGGGCTAGATTATTCTATGAAAGAGTTATTTGTATCATCTGATGGTGCATCAGCCCAATACCCAGGATATTATCGCCAAGCCCTGGAAAAGTTGAAAAAGGAACAGAAGAAGTTGTCAAAATGTCAAAAGGGTAGCAAAAACCGAAATAAACAGCGAATCAAAGTATCAAAACTACATGAAAAAGTGGCAAACCAACGAAAAGACTTCCTCCACAAGCAATCAAGGCAGATAACCAATGCCGTAGATGTTGTGTGCATAGAAGACTTGGACATGAAGGAACTGTCGCAAACCCATAATTATGGTAAGAGTGTCTCAGATAATGGTTATGGTCTATTGGTATCCATGATCGAGTACAAGTTGAGAGAACAAGGCAAACAGTTAGTTAAAATCGACAAGTGGTTTCCAAGTTCTAAAATGTGTAGTAAGTGTGGAGAAGTAAAAGATTCATTGTCCCTTTCGGACCGAGTATACCACTGCAAAGCTTGTGGAGAAACACTGGACAGAGACTATAATGCAAGCATAAATATAAGAGAAGAAGGTAAACGTTTGGTATTAGGGTAAAGGAAAAGAACCGTGGGGCACACGGGGATAGCTCGCTTATGCTGTAGCCGTTAGGTTACTCGAACGGGAAGCCCCCACTTCTTCAAGTGGCGGGAGCATGTCACAACTAAGCAAATCTAAGTAAAAGAAGCCATAGCTTCTTTTTTTTTGCCCTTTAATGTGTTATATTCTTATTGAGGAGGGATTATTATGGATAGAATAATTGGATTTGTTGGTACTGGAAATATGGGTCAAGCTATGATTAGTAAATTGGTTCAATCCAGTGCTGTTGGAGTAGATAAAGTTATAGCATCAGAAATAGCACAACCCCTAAGGGAAGTAGTTAGAGAAAAGTATGGAATCAAGGTATATGAGAGTGCTGTAGAAGTGGCTAAAGAAGCGGATTATATAGTTTTATCAGTAAAGCCGAATGTATATGAAATAGTATTAAAAGATATAAGAGATTATGTTAAGGATGGGGCAACAGTTATTTCCATTGGAGCAGGAATAAGTTCTAAGTTCCTGAAGGAAAATGTGAGAGAGGGCGTTAAGTATTTAAAGGTTATGCCAAACACCCCAGCAATGGTAGGGGAAGGCATGAGTGCAGTATCTGTTGAATGTGATTTTACAAAGGAAGAAATGGATGATATTTTAGGCATCTTTAATACTTTGGGTAAAACCGAAATAGTAAATGAAAAATTAATGGATGCTGTCACAGCAGTTAGTGGATCTTCACCAGCCTATGTTTACATGATGATTGAAGCTATGGCAGATGCAGCTGTTCTTGAAGGAATGCCAAGACATCAGGCTTATACTTTTGCAGCACAGGCTGTTTTAGGATCAGCTAAAATGGTATTAGAAACAGGGATACATCCAGGAGCACTAAAGGATAACGTCTGTTCACCTGGAGGAACAACTATTGAGGCTGTAAGTGTATTGGAAGAGAAAGGTTTTAGAAATGCAATAATCCAGGCTATGAGAGCTTGTGCTAAGAAAAGCAAGGAAATGAGTAAATAAGAGGAGAGTCTAAAATGAGAGGTAGATATTTCGTTGGTATAATTTTAATCCTTTTGGGATCTGGATTTTTAGCAGATCAACTAGGTTATGTTGAGTTTGGACAACTACTTGGAACATATTGGCCATTAATACTAATACTTGCAGGGTTATTAGGCCTATTGGAATCAAGATCATCAAAGGTAGGGAACTTAATCCTATTAGTATTTGGTATTATTCTTCAACTAAATAGGCTGGACATGATAGGTGGAGATATATTCAGATACTTCTTCCCAGCTATTTTAATTATAATTGGATTTAATGTTATCTTTTCTAAGGGAACTAGCTCACATAAAGATAATGTTGATAAGGAGAATTGGAATAAAAAAAAATTAAGTGAAGACTTTCTAGATCACATGGTTCTAATGTCAGGTTATGAAAGTATAAATACTTCCCAAAATTTCAAAGGTGGCAGATTAACTGCCATTATGGGAGGAATAGACATTGATTTAAGAGAGGCAAATATGGTAGATAATCAGGCATATCTGGAAGTCACAGCTATAATGGGAGGAATTGATATTTTAACCCCTAGACATTGGAGAATAGAAGTACAAGGAACTCCCTTATTAGGAGGATTTTCCAGTAAAACAATCGGGACAACAGATCCAGAAGCACCACTTTTAATTATTAAAGGGACTGCAATTCTTGGTGGAGTGGAGATTAAATAGGATCTAGTGAATTGATTAGAATAACCAGATAAGAAGTATAATTAAATATTATATGGATCAACATGCATGGTTTCCAAATAAAATGGAACCATGCATTATTTTTTTGAAATAATAATGACAAACGGACAATACTAGTGTACTATTAAATTAATACACTAGTATTAATTAGGAGGTGATGGAATGGATTTTGATAATTCTCTGCCTATATACATTCAAATTATGGACTTAATAAAGAGAAGAATAGTATTAAATGAGCTTGGCGCAGGAGAAAAACTACCTTCTGTAAGAGATATTGCTCAAGAGTTAAAAGTTAACCCAAATACGATTCAAAGGAGTTATTCAGAGTTGGAGAGAGAAGAGATTGTTTACACACAAAGAGGGTTGGGCACTTTTATAACAGAAGATACCAAAAGGATAAGAGATCTTAAATCAAATTTAGGAACAAGAATAGTAGAAAAATTCATTACGGATATGAATTCACTAGGTTATGGTAGGGATGAAATAATTGAACTAATTTCAAATATGAGTGGAGGGACAGAATGAATACAATAGTTGAAATAAAAGGGCTGTCAAAATCATATAAGAGACTAAGAGCACTGAACAATATCGAATTAAATATTGAAAAGGGGACTGTTCTTGGTATACTTGGACCCAACGGAAGCGGTAAGACTACCCTTATAAAGATAATTGTTGGGATCTTAAATGGGGATAGTGGAAGGGTTATAATCGATGGAAATGAGCCTGGAATAGCCAGTAAGAAAGTGGTATCTTATCTTTCAGATAGGAATACCTTATATAGTTGGATGAAAATTGAGGATGCTCTTAAATTATACAAAGATTTTTACGAGGATTTTGATGAAGATAAGGCTATTAAAATGTTAGAATTTATGAAGCTGGAAAAGAATATGAAAGTTAGCCAATTATCAAAGGGAATGAAGGAGAAACTAAATCTTACCTTGGTCCTATCTAGAAAAGCAAAACTATATGTTCTTGATGAACCAATAGCAGGAGTGGACCCTGTGGCAAGGGATCAAATATTAAATGCAATTATAGATAATCTTGATGAGGACAGTACTATGCTAATTACTACACATCTAGTTAGAGATATGGAGAATATCTTTGACAAGGTTGCCTTCCTAAAGGATGGGGAAATAACTCTCTTTGCCGATGCAGAAGGTTTGAGGGAAGAAAAGGGAATGCAAATTGACGATATTTACAAAGAAATCTTTGCTTAAGGGGGATAATATGCTTAAATTTATAAAATATGAACTATTAGGTAGTAGAAAATTTATGCTTGGAACTATTTTATTCGCTTTGGGAGCTACAACTGGGCTTCAGTTATCCCTAAGGAATAGATTAGATGCAGCAATGACACAATTAGAGATGGGTAATGATCTGTTTATAATAGGGTTGATGGGTGTATTGCTTATAATGCTTATTGGTTCTTATATAGCAACTATAATCTATATTGTATCTTCCTTCAGGAAGGAGCTTTATGAGGACAGGGGATATTTAACCTTTACCTTGCCCATTAGTGGAGCTCAACTCTTGGGAAGTAAACTTTTAGTAAGTTTATTTTGGGTTACCATCATAGGTGGGGGAGTATTCTTTTATAACATAGGCTTATCTTCAATTTTATTTAATTCTGAGGTAATTAATTTCAATGGGTTCTTTGATATACTAAGACAGATTGAAGGAATAAATAACATAGTTATATTTTTACTAGTATCAACTACTGTAGGGAGTCTTTTAAGTCTTCTGCTTATATATTTTTCCATTACAGTTAGCAAGATAAGTTTAAAGGGTAAAACCATAGGAAGTCTTTGGGTAGTATTGTTCTTTGTTATTAATTACATCTATTCATTTGTTTACGATAAAATCACAGAGATTTTCCCAGTATATCTGGATATTCAAAACTTGGAAATAATAGGAGAAAGGGAAGTTTTTATAAGAAATGCAATGTCCCCAGCAAGTGCAATGCTTGATATGTCTGGATCAGTGCCAATAGTTTCTTCTACTTTCACCATAGTTTTAATAGTTGCAGTATTTATGTTGACTGGGTATTTGTTAGATAAAAAGGTTGAATTAGAATAAAGAGTTATATGATATGAAATAAATATAGGGTATAATTAGGGTAGTTAAAATATAATCGAGGTGAAGACATGGATCGAAGATTAGTATTTGCTACCCTCTTATTTTTTGTTTTTTTAGGTGTTTTTATATTGGTAATGATAAATAGTGAAATAAGGAATTTCTCCTACTTAAGATCTACATATCCCAATCTAGGTGATGAGGTTTATGAATTAAGAAAAAGCAGTATGTATGTTTGGGGAATTAGACTTTTTCTCAGCTTTTTAATACCTTATTTATTTTTAGTTTCAAAATTCTCTCAAAAAATTAGCCTTATGGTAGGAGAAAGGTATGGCTTGTTCTTATCAGGTGTATTATATGGTGTAATTATTTTTGGGATAATATTTCTAGTTAATATGCCACTTAACTACTACAGTGGATTTTATTTGAGACATAAGTTTGGACTAACAGATCAGAGTATAATTAGATGGCTTGAATTGAATTTAAAGAGCTTTTTAGTAAATGATCTAGTAACATCTCTATTCTTATGGGTTCCATATTTACTCCTATTTCACCTTCCCAACTCTTGGTACCTGGCACTTGGAATAATAGGGATACCAGTTATAATATTCTTGGTCTTTATATCACCCTTTGTAATTGATCCAATTTTTAATGACTATGTTTTGTTGGAGGATGGAAGCTTAAAGGATGGTATTGATAGGCTCTTAGTTGATGCTGAAATTGAAGATGCTAGCGTATTTGTGGTGAATAAGAGCAAGGATACAAAGACCATGAATGCCTATATGACAGGAATTTTCAGCGGCAAAAGAATAGTGCTTTGGGATACAACCATTAATAATTTATCAGAGGATGAAGTAATAAGCATTACAGCCCATGAAATTGGTCACTATGTAAAAGGACATATTTGGAAGAACATATTAATTGGAATGGTAGGTTTGTTTGCCATCTTGTTTTTAGTAGATTTGTCAGCCAATTGGATACTTGATAAGTCAAATGGTGCATTTGGATTCAAAAATATCTACAACTATGCATCATTGCCCATTTTCTTAATTGTATTAAATGCAGTGTTACTAGTTGGACAACCCGTGTCCAATTCAATATCAAGATACTTTGAAAGAGAAGCTGACCTTTACGAAATATCCTTAACTCAGGATAGAGAATCTGCAGTAACTGCCATGGAAATGCTTTATGAAACAAGTCTTGGAGTGCCTAAAACTTCAAAATTCTTTAACTTTTGGTACAGGACCCATCCAGACTTAGAGGATAGAATTAAGTTCTATCTTGAAACACCCTTTGAAGAGATAGGAGGAGAGTAATTTGAGTTTATTATATATTTTAAGTGTAATCTTCCTTTTCTTTGGGGTAGGAGTAAAATACTTTAAGTGGTATTTCCTGATTTCAGGATACAACACAATGAGTAAGGAGAAGAAAAAGAATGTAGATATAGAACCCTTGGGCAGATTGATGGGTAATTTTATGATTTTAATTGGAATAATAATATTGGCATCAGGTGTGGCTTCTGAATTTGATTTTAAATTATTATCTTCAGGGCTTATGATGCTAATCTTACCCATAACAATAGGACTAATTGTATTTGCCCAGAAGTACGATCATAATAATGAGAAGAAGAAAAAGAAAAATAAAACTGGTTTAATCGCTATAATTTCAATAACTCTAGCCTTGACTGTATTGATTGCAGGAATGTTAATAGTGGGTATTCTTGATCCTGATGTTGAAGTTTCAGAGGATATGATAATTATCAGCGGTATGTATAAAAGGAACATCAAAGTGGATGATATAATTGAAGTAACAATTAAAGAAACCATGCCAAGGGTACTAAGAAAGACAAATGGATTTAATATGGGATATACCTTAAGAGGTAGTTTTAATCTTGAAGGCGAGAAAAACGCCAGTATCTTTGTCCATGAAGACAAGCCACCCTTTATACACATAAGGACAAATGATAGATTTATTGTAATAAATTTTAGGGATAGAGAAGACACAGAAAAATTATATGAAGATATTAAAGATGTTTATGGGAAGAACTAAATGAATTTGTTTTTCTTTTTTGTTGCAAAATTCAGACTAGTGTGGTAACATTTTATCAAGATAAATTATTTTTTTATTTCTGATATACGGAAATAGTTTCCGGTGAGCGGAAAAAATATTAAATACAGGGGTGATAATGATGTGGGATCATGCAATACTAAATGGTACTATAGTAACTGGGAGTGAAACCTACCAGGGTAATATTTATGTAAAAGATGGTAAAATTGCAGCAATCACCAATGAAATTCTTCCTGGAGAAGCAAAAGAGCTAACAGATGCATCAAACTTAATGGTTCTTCCTGGTCTTATGGATACTCATGTACATTCTAGGGATGGGGGAGCTAAGGAAAAAGAAGATTTCTTCCATTCAACTCAAGCAGCTGCAGCAGGTGGGTTGACCACTATATTTGAAATGCCCAATGCTATACCTGCAATCACTAATGTAGATAGATTGAATGAACAATTGGAGAATTTAACACCAAAAGCACATGTTGATTTTGCACTATGGGGTTTATGTTTGGGAGATCTAAATAAGGATAGCATAGAAGACCTTAATAAAGCAGGGGTAGTTGCATTTAAATTCTTCTGGGGATACGCAGTAAATAGCCAAACATATCAACTTGTATACAATTACGACCCAACAGCTAAAGATGTAATAGCACCTCTTAGAGATGGTGAAGTTTACAAGATATTTGAACAAGTAGGAAAGACTGGCAAACTATTAGCTATCCATGCTGAGAATGCAGATTTAATGGAAACTTTAACTCAAAGAGTAAAGGATGAAGGAGACTACACTTACGAAGGATTACTAAGGGCTAGACCAAATATTGCAGAAGAAACAGTTGTAAATACAGCAATAACTTTCTCAAGAGAAACCGGTACCAGACTACACATTTTACATGCCAGTACAGGAGAAGGTTTGGAGAGAGTGGAAGAAGCCCAGAAAAAGGGAGTAAATGTTACAGTTGAAACATGCCCCCAATTCTTATTCTTAAGCAATGAGGATTATCCTAGAATAGGACCTAAGATGAAGGTATATCCTCCAGTTAAGTATAAAAAGGACCAAGATAGATTATGGGAAGGAATAAAGAATAAGACTATATCCCTAGTTTGTTCTGATCATGCACCACATACAGCTGAGCAGAAGGATGGAGCCTTATGGGATATCCCAGCTGGAATGTGTGGAGTTGAAACACTGGCACCAGTTATGATTGATGCTGCAGGACGAGGAAGGATAACTTTAAATGAGGTAGTTCAGCTTTTATCAGAGAACCCTGCAAAATTATTCGGTATTTATCCTAATAAAGGATCGATGGAAGTGGGAACAGATGCAGATTTTACTCTAGTAGATATGAACAAGAATCACCTAATAAGAGAAGAAGAACTTCACAGTATAAGTAAGGTTACTGCTTTTGATGGTTATGAGACTAAAGGATACCCAGTAGGAACAATTGTAAGAGGAAAAACCGTTATGAAAGATGGGAAGATTGTATCGGAACCTTTTGGAAAATTTATAAAAGTATAGGAGGAAATGATGACAGAGATTACTTCTTTGATACAAAACCATAGGTCAATTAGAAAATACAAAGATAAGCAGATATCTGATGATATTCTTCAAGATTTGTTTTTAAGCGCCCAGAGTGCATCCTCTTCTCATAATGTTCAAGCATATAGCATTATCTTGGTAAGGGATCAGGAGAAGAAGGATAAGATATCAATGCTAGCTGGAGATCAAAGATGGGTTAGAGAGTGTCCAGTATTCTTAGTATTCTGTGCAGATTTAAATAAAATGAAAACCGCATGTGAAATGAATGATGCACCCTATGCACTAAACGGGATAGAAAATTTAATTGTTGGAATTGTTGATACAGCTTTAGCTGCACAAACCTTGTTAATAAGTGCAGAATCTTACGGACTTGGGGGAGTGTACATCGGTGGAATAAGAAATGATGTTAATAGTGTATCGGAAGTTCTTAAACTACCAGAATACGTTATACCAATAGCTGGAATGTGTTTGGGATATCCAGATGACAACCCAGGAAAGAAACCAAGACAACCTTTAAGTATTGTTGTTCATGAGGATCATTACAGAGAAGAGGAAATTGTCCCAGGACTTTTAGACTATGATGATACAATGTCTGAGTATTATTCTGAGAGAACAAATGGGGAAAAGGAAGCTGGATGGACTGAATTAATGGCTGAATACTTAGCAACTGAAAGAAGATTGGATTTGAAAGAATTTATAATAAACAAGGGTATAAAAATCATTTGATATGGATGCTTTAATGTTGTATAATCTGTTGAATAGATTTTTATATTCAAAGATAATCTTATAATATATGCACATAATAGTTTAAATTCTAAAGCTTTGGCAAGATGGAGTTTTAATTCATATATTGAAGAAAATTCCTTATAATATTGCACTGAACAAAAGTAAAGGGAGGGTACATTATGTTAAATAAGAAAAGAAGAATTAGTTTGTTATTAGTACTAGTTTTAGGTTTATCAATGGTTCTATCTGCATGTGGAGGAAATGAAACTCCAGCTGCGGAACAGGAAGAAATTGTAATTAAGTTTAGCCATAATCAACCAACAACAAGTCCAGAGCATGTGGGGGCAGAGAAGTTTAAAGAAGTAGCAGAAGCAAAGAGTAATGGGAAAATAAAAGTTGAAATATATCCTGCAGGTCAAATGGGTAGTTTAAGAGAGCAGGTTGAAGGAGTTCAGATTGGTACAATCAATATTAGTATGCAACCAAGTGCTGTAATATCTCCTTTTGTTGATGATATTAAAGTTGCAGACCTTCCATACTTATGGCCAAGTGATAGAGATGCTACCTATGAAGTACTAGATGGGGAAGTTGGTAAGGAATTACTTACTAGACTTGATCAAGGTGGATTTAAAGGAATGGGTTACTGGTTTGGTGGATACAAACTATTTACTACTAAGAGTACAGCTATTCATAGTCCAAGTGACTTTACTGGAGTTAAGATGAGAGTAATGGAAGCTCCAATACTTATATCACAATATAAAGCTTGGGGAGCTAATCCTATACCATTGGCATATGCTGAACTTTATAATGGTTTACAACAAGGGATAGTTGAAGGACAAGAAAATCCACTACAAACAATTTACTTAAATAATTATCATGAAGTCCAAGATTATGTAATCAAGAGTTATCATGGAGTAATGATGTATGTAATGATTGCAAACAAGGGTTGGTATGATGGACTTTCAGAAGAATATAGAGCTATAGTAGATGAGGCTGAAT
Organism: uncultured Tissierellaceae bacterium; assembly: GCA_964575895.1. Lineage (GTDB taxonomy): Bacteria > Bacillota > Clostridia > Tissierellales > Tissierellaceae > Gudongella. The sequence continues at coordinate 20,009 of CAZNTE010000005.1, forward strand.
ACGAGGGAAGACTTGCAGCTAGGGTTGCATTAGCAGAAACAGAAACAGAATTCGAAGAAAATATCAAGGCATCAGGAGTAAACTTCTATGAATTAACTCCAGATGAAATAGATGCTTTTGTTCAAGCATCAAGACCAGTTCACGAAGAACACTATAGTGGAGAATGGCAAAAAGAATACATTCAAAGATTATACAAAGCTATAGACGAAGCAGTGAAGTAGAAGCAATTAAAGGGTGGTATGTGGCCAAGTATTATACATGCCACCCTTTTTATAAGTTGGGAGGGATTTAATTGAAATTAATAAATAAAATTGAAGAGAATATAATTGGAGTAGGCCTCTTAAGCTCAGTTTTATTGGTTTTTGCAAATGTAATTTTAAGATATATATTAAAGAGTAGTTCAACATGGATAGAAGAAATTGTTAGATACTTAATTATATGGATAACATTTATTGGATCAGCTGTTTGTTTTAGAAGAATGTCACATATGGGGATAGATTTAATATTCTCTTTTGTAAAAGGTGGAGTAAAAAAATCAATTGAAATATTTATTCTCTTAGCTTCAATTACTTTTATGGCTTTTATGTTAAAATACGGAATTGATATTGTAATATTTACTAAGAATTCAGGTCAAATCACTCCAGCTCTTGGTATGCAGCTCTATCTCATATATATTGGACTTCCTTTTGGAGCCTTTTTATCATTATTTGAGCTAGTTCAACTTTTATACCATAAAATAAAAGAAGTGCCAGAGCAAGCGTAACTATAAATACGAGAGGAGTGTGAGAAATGATTACTGCATTATTAGTTGGAATGGCAATATTATTATTTAGCGGAGCATCTATATATGTAGCACTGGGATTATCATCATTTATTTCCATTGCCTTGTTTAGTGATATATCACCTATGATTCTGATTCAAAGATTCTTTGGCGGAATTGATAAATTTGCATTGATGTCATTACCTTTCTTTATTCTAGCTGCTAATCTAATGGATAGAGGAGGATTATCTGTAAGGATTCTTAAACTATCAAGAGCTTTGGTTGGTCATATAGCAGGAGGAGCGGGACTTACAACTCAATTGGCATGTATGTTCTTTGGAGCTCTATCAGGATCAGCACCAGCTACAGTAATTGCCATAGGAAAAACCATGTATCCAGAACTTATCAGATCCAAGTTTAAACCTAGCTTTGCCTCAGGACTACTGGCATCAGCAGGAGCAATCGCACTAATTATTCCTCCAAGTATAACAATGATTATCTTTGGAGCAACAACGGGGGTTTCCGTTGGTAAATTATTTATGGCAGGATTGGGAGCTGGTACAATTTATGGGATAGTAATTCTCCTTTACATATATCTACATGCTAAGAAGAATAACTTGGTAACAGAGAAAAGAGTAAGTTTAAACGAGTTACTACATGCCTTTGTAAACTCCATTGGGGCATTGATGGTACCAGTAATTATTCTTGGTGGAATCTATGGGGGTTACTTTACACCTACTGAATCCGCAGCTGTTTCTGCAGTGTATGCTTTGTTAATAGGAATGTTTGTATACAAGGAAATAAAGGTCACAGACCTTTTAAAAATATGTAAGGACTCTGCTGTATCCACAGCACAGGTTTTAGTCTTAATCGCCTCAGCACAGGCCCTAGGATGGATATTGACAGTGGGGCAAGTGCCACAGTATGTAACTCAAGAATTACTAGTTAATATTTCATCACCAGTGGTATTTTTCATGATATTAAACATACTACTTCTTATAATGGGAATGTTCATGGATGCCACAGCAGCAATTATCATACTTATGCCAATTACCTTCCCAATGGCCATAAATTTAGGAATAGATCCTGTCCATCTGGGAATTGTTGTAATAGCAAACTTAGCAATTGGGCAGTTTACACCACCCTTTGGATTGAACATTTATGTTACAAACTCTATAAGTAATCTGAGTATGATCCAGATGATGCCAGGACTTATGAAATTCTTGGTTATAAATATCATAGCTTTATTATTGATAACTTATGTTCCACAAATATCATTATTCTTACCAAATCTCTTGTAAGGGAGTAATAGTATGCAGACTATTGATAGAACATTTAAATTACTAGAGTATCTTAGTCAGGCGAAAAATGATATTGGAATTAATGAAATAAGCAATCATCTTGACTTGCCCTTGAGTACTACCCATAGAATGTTAACTGCACTAAAGGATAGAGGATATGTTAGTCAAGATCAGGATACCAAGAGATATGGTTTAGGAATAGAGGTTCTCACACTGGCGGTAAAGCTATTAAATGAGTTAGATATTGTTAGGATAGCCAAACCAATGTTAAGTTTACTTAGCACTAAATATGGTCAACTTGTCTATCTATCAGTACTAAAAAATAACAAGGTAGTATGTGTTGACATGGTAAATAATGCACGAAATATGAAATACTTTGTTCAGATTGGGACGACTATGCCCACATATTGTGCAGCATCAGCAAAAGCCATAGTAGCCTATCAAGATTTAGAAGTGATGGATAGAGTACTGGATAGGGAAAGCTACCATAAGTTTACAAAAAACACTCTTACATCTAAAGATATGGTTATCCAGGAATTAAAGAAGGTAAGAGAAAAGGGGTACGCATTTTGCGATGAAGAAATGGAAGAGGGAGTTAACGCAATTGCTACACCCATACGAGATAGAGATGGAAATGTCATCGCTAGTATAACTATGATGTTAATGGGAAAATACAACTATGATTATGAGCAGTTGGAGTATGACTTAAAAGAAGCATCTTTAAGTGTTTCAAGGCATTTAGGATTCATCGAATAGTAGGGAGTGAGGAAATGAAAGATTGTACAGCAGTAGTACTTACAAATGAATTTATAAGTGATAGATATTATAAGGTTAGATTAAAGTGTGATTATATAGCTAATAACATCAAGGAAGGTCAATTTGTATTACTTAAGACCTTTGATGGGAATGATCCCCTATTAAGAAGACCATTTAGTGTTTATAGATTCTTTCCAGAAGAAGGGGAAGTTGAATTTGCATATCTACTAAAAGGTAGAGGGACAGAGTTAATGACAAGGATAAAACCAGGAGATGAAGTTCAATTACTTGGCCCTTTGGGGAACTATTTTGAGGTTAATGAAACAAGCAAAGGGATAGCTGTTCTTGGTAGAGGGGTTGGAATTGCTTCGGTTGCGGTTCTAGCTGAATCTGCTGCAAAGAGTGGACTATATTCTCTTGCAGTATTAAGTGGTAGAAATAAAGGTTCAGTTATTGGACAAGAATTTTTAAGAGAAGCAGGATGTGAAGTCCTTGGACTAAACGATGAGGATGGAACAAGCGATATAGAAAATATAAAGAATATTTTAATAGAAAAAATAGAGCAGGGCTTAATTCAACAGATTTATTCATGTGGATCCAATAGAATGGGTCGATTAGTTAAAGAATTAAGTTTAGAGTATGACTTAGATTCATACATTTCCTTTGAGGAGCATATGGCATGTGGAATAGGTGTATGCAAGGGATGTACTTGTAAAACAAAAGATGGGTACAAAACAGTCTGTCATGATGGGCCAATATTTGGTGTTGGGGAGGTGGATTTATAATGAAACCTAATACTCAGGTTAAGATTAGGAATATTATAATGGAAAATCCTGTAATGCCAGCATCAGGAACATTTGGTATTGAAATGAAAGAGTTATTGGATTTTAATAAGCTTGGGGCCATGCTACCTAAGAGTATAACCTACAAGGCAAAAGAAGGTAACCCCCCTAGAAGACTTATGGAAACTCCCAGTGGAATGTTAAATGCCGTGGGTATCCAGAATAAGGGGATACATTATTTTCTTGAACATGAAGTAGCAGAGTTTGAAAAGTTCAATTCACCTTTGATAATTAGCATCTCTGGCTACAGTACAGAAGAGTTCATTGAAATGGTTAAACTTCTCCAAGCTAGAGATGGAGTAGATGGTATAGAACTAAACATATCATGTCCAAACCTTGCTGTAGGGGGAGAATCATTTGGAATGGACCCTGTGGCAACCCATGATATAGTAAGGGCAGTAAGAAGATATACGGATAAGGCTATCATTGCAAAGTTGACTCCAAATGTAGGGGATATAACCCTTATTGCAAAAGCAGCACAAGAGGGTGGAGCTGATGCAGTTTCCCTTATTAATACAGTGACTGCAATGGCAATAGATATAAGAACAAGAAAGCCAATCTTAGGAAATATTACTGGTGGTTTATCTGGACCTGCTATTAAACCACTGGCAGTAAGAATGGTATGGGAAGTTGCAAATGCTGTAACTGTTCCCGTTATTGGTGTTGGTGGAATTATGAATTCAGATGATGCTGTGGAATTCTTAATAGCCGGCGCATCTGCAGTACAGGTTGGAACAGCTAATTTTGTTACTCCATCTATTATGGAGGATGTTATAATTGGGATTGAGAAGTATATGACTGATTATGGATTTAATAGCATAAAGGATTTAAGTGGAAGTATAATAACTGGAAATAGTGAGATTACATGTTATTAAGGGGAGGATTTTTCCTCCCCTTATAATTTAAATAAGAACCATTTACAAGTGGATATTTCATACTTTAATTCAAATAATTTTTGAAGGCCTTGAATGATTCCTTCACATCTATAAATAACCATTCTATTTCCACCAAGTTTCTCTTCTTCTTGGAACAAGACTTTATCTATTTTTACTACTATCTTCGATTTATCTTCACCCTCAATTCTAAATCTAAGGGGTATGGGGTAAGTATCGCTTTTAAACCAAGCAATCATTTCTATTTGCTTCATAAGTACCTTCATATTACAAGGCGTAAAAGAAAAACGCCTTCTCACTTCCTTCCTTTAAAGTATACTTGACATCATTGGGTAGGCTTCTTCAGCAACTACTCCACCTATTATTGGATCTATACCTGAGTATAAAAAACAAGATCGTATAACTGAATTTTGACCGTATTTCAATCTAATATTATCAATTGTCCTATCTAAAAGTTCTTCTTTTTTGTTGTAACTCTCAAGGATTGAAAGTTGAAAAAAATCATTGGATACGAGATTGGAAAGATTTATGGAAAAATGCCTTAGGGCTTCTCCCTTCCACATCTCATCAAACAATTCTCTGGAAACCCTATAAATAGTATTGGTGCAATTAGTAGGTGTTATAAGCTTCCTTTGGTGAGAGTAGGAAAAAAACATATGGTTTTTAATAGATACTGATATAACGCCACCACAGGAATCAAGATCCCTTAATCTTAGTCCTATCATTTCAGAGATTGCTAGAAGAACTTTATGGGCTTCTTCTCTTGTCTCCACATCAAAGGGCATGGTGGTGGAGTTACCCACTGACTTAAGGGGTATAAGACCATTTTTAACGGGAGAATCTTCTATTCCATTGGCATATTCCCATATGAGTAGACCTGGCTTTTTAAGCCATGAATGAATATAGTCTCTCTTTGTATTTGCAAGATCTCCAATGGTAAATATTCCTCTGGATTGAAGTTTTTTCTCAGTTCTGGATCCAACCATAAATAGATCTCTTACAGGAAGGGAGTGCATTTTATCCTTAATTTCATGGTGAAATAGGGTATGTATTTTATCTGGTTTTGTAAAATCAGAAGCCATTTTTGCAAGGAGTTTATTGGGGCCTATCCCAATATTAACACTAAAACCAAGACTTTCTTTTACTTCCTCCTTTAATCTAAAAGCAGCATCCATAAAGTTTTCTCCCCTGCCTGAAAAATCCAAGAAAGCTTCATCAATTGAATATCTCTGAATATGAGGAGAGTATTTTTCCAATATTCTTATCATTGCATCACTTGCCAGTACATACCTAGGGTAGTTGGGAGGCACTGACACCAGCTGAGGACATTTTTCCCTTGCTGAATGCACGCTTTCTCCTGTTATTATCCCGTATTTTTTAGCAGGTATGGATTTAGCAAGGACTATCCCATGTCTTTTTTCTTGATCTCCACCTACAATAGATGGTATCTCTCTTAAATCTATAGACGACCCGTGCTGGAGCCTATAAACAGCTTCCCAGGAGAGATAAGCGGAGTTTACATCTATATGAAAAATAACTCTGTCATTCATTAATATCCCTCCCTTTAAATAGTTTTATCAAGGAGTCTTGGTAAAATCATAATAACAGAACAAGTGTTCGAAGTCAAGAAGAAAATATTATTCCATAAATCGAAAATCATAAGGTATAATTGTATTAATAGAAGTTATAAGGGGTGAAAACTATGAAAATTTTATTTTTAAGACCAGGTTTGGGGATCAAAAAAACCAAAGATTTATTGATAAGAACCAGGGAGCCACTGGAATTATTAGCCTTATGTGAGTTTATTCCAGACTACCTAAAGGATAGGGTAAAGATAAGCCTTTATGACATGCATTTGGAAAAGTTATCATATAAGAACATTCTCTTAAGCGAAAATCCAGATTTGGTGGTATTTTCTTATGAAGAAGGTTTGGATAAAAGTATCAAAGAATATAGTTCTTTAACCAAGGAGATTATTCCCAATGCCTTAACAGCAGTAATTGGGGATAAGGAAGAGGACTTTTTAGACATAGATTTCCAATTGGGAGACAATCCATATTTAGCTTTTGTTGAGTTATTATTGGGGATAGAAACAGAGAGAAGTATTGAGGAGATATTAGTTAAGGTAAAGAGTGTAAGAAATAAAGAAAATATGGAAGAGATTAAATTAAATAATATTAGTATGGAAAAGAGATATTCTAATATGTATAATTTTCTTCAATATGATGAGATTTACGACCTTCCTAGTATAAAGAGATTTTCCATGTATAGTAAGGTTTGTGAGGAGATGGACAAGTGTGAATTAAGGGAAATTACCCATATTATCAATGATATAGAAAATAAAAATAAGAGGGTATATTTTGAGGACAGGGACATATTTTTAGAGGGAGATAGATTAACCAATCTTATAGAGGCAATGGAAGAAAAGGACTTAAAAGGAACATATATTTCCAAGGGAGATATTCATGGGACTGGCAACCAAAGAAGCTTAATCGAAAGGTTCTCAAAACTGGGATTAAAAGTATTAGTCTTTGAACTAAGTTTTCCAGATGATGAGGAAGGTTGGATAAAAATAAAGGAAGCTATTGAGATTGTAAGAGGGAATAACATAGAGCCCTTGTTTATACTTAGAGAAGCTTTAACCAAGGAAGATGAAGATGCTTTAGTATTTTTTCTTAAAGAGAATAATGAAGGTCTTATATATTTAAAGGATGAAGCTTATGAAAACAACAGAAATATATATAAGGATCTTTCCACAAGCCTTAAGATCAATTTTAGATGGACAAAGGAATTTGGGGTTATGGAAGCCTTAAGAAGGAGCAAAAAATACAAGGAAGCCTTAAATTAGGCTTCTCTTTCTTTTACTATTATTTCATATGTTATATCCGCTGCCTTACTTAACATGGCAGAGACTCCACAATACCTATCTTTTGAAAGTTTAACCGCCCTTTCTAATTTTTCTAGGGACAGATTTTCTCCAAAGAAGCTATAAGTCAAGTGAATTTTTGTATAAATCTTAGGATGATCATCAGAAGAATCAGCCTCAGCAGAAATCTTCATATCAGATAGTTCTACTTTCATTTTATGGAGAATCATCCTTACGTCTACACCTGTACATCCAATTAAACCAGCTAAAAGAAGTATTTTGGGACTTGGACCTCTATTTTCTCCACCAACTTCTTCCGTGGCATCAGTAATAAAAGGGTGTCCATCTATATCCATCTCCCAGCCCATTTTGCCAACAAGATTTCCTTCTAATTTTGTATATCCCATATCATCCCTCCAAAGATTTGTATTTGGATAATACCCACAAAGCTTATGCAGTAATCTTTGCTACCAGTTGTCTAGTATATATATCTAACAATTCTTTCTCGGTGACCATGGAGCTTTTCTTATCTAATATCACTTCACCCTTATCCATCATTATGATTCTTTGAGAATACTTCAGGGCATCGTTTAAATTATGAGAGATCATAATTGTTGTTATGTTGTTTTTTTCAATTAAGTCTCTAGTTTTTTCCATGACTACGAAAGAAGTCTTAGGGTCTAGGGCTGCAGTATGTTCATCAAGAAGTAAAAGATCAGGATTTTTTATGGTTGCCATGAGAAGAGAAAGGCTTTGTCTTTGACCTCCGGATAGAAACTTAACCTGAGTATTTAACTTATCCTCAAGACCTAAATCCAGTGTTTTGAGAAGTTCTTTGAAGGACAAGATAGAATCCTTTTTAACCAGATTTTTTAATGAAAAAGACTCTCCCTTTTTATTGGCAAGGGCTAGATTTTCAAGAATAGTAAGGCTTGGGGAAACGCCAAAGGATGGATTTTGATGGACTCTTCCAATGCTTAAGGATCTTTTTTCCTCAGGGAGAAGAGAGATGTCTCTATCCTTAAGTAATATCTTTCCACTATCTAAGGGAAGGCTTCCTGAAATAAGATTGAGAAGAGTACTTTTGCCGCAGCCATTAGGACCTACTATAGCCGTAGATTCGCCTTCATTAAAGGAAATACTAAAGTTTCTAAATACATTGATTTCATGATCAGTTCCACTATTAAAACTCTTCCACATATTTTTTACTTTTAACATCAGACTTCCCTCCTTTCTTTTTTAAGCTATTTACAAAGGGTGTAGAAAAATTATTGTATGATATGAACACTATTACAATCAAGGCACTTATTGCTTTAAGATCACTGGGGCTAAGGCCTAAGTCAATTGCAAATCCACCAATGAGTCTATAGGAGATGGCTCCAAAGATTGCCCTGGTGGTCAACTTAATTGTGTTGGAATTTCTTTTTATACTATCTCCAATTATTATGGAGGCAAGGGCAATTACAATAATTGAACTACCCATGGTAATATCTACAAAACCTTGATACTGTGCCATCAAGGCCCCACTTAGAGCCACTAGACCATTGGATAGCATAAGGCCTAGAATCTTATAGGTATTTGTACTTTTACCTAAGGATTTAACTAAAATTTCATTGTCCCCAGTTGCTATTAATAAATAGCCAATTTCTGTTTTTAAGAAGATATCAATTAACACTTTTATTGATATTATTATGATTGCCAATAATATAATTGGTGAAATTTCACCATAAATTGAAGAGTAATTAAAAAGGGGTATGTTCGCCCTGCCATTTAGCCTTAGGTTAAGAGAATATAGAATTGTCATGGTAAGTATTCCAGACAAAAGTGGACGTATCTTCAATTTTACAAATAATAAAGCAGTAATTAAACCAGCAAAGGATCCAAATACAAAGGCAAGTCCAGTGGATAGTATTGGATTAAAGCCAGCTAATATAAACTTGGCAAATACGAAGGCACCAAGGGGGAAGGTACCTTCTACTGAAAGATCTGCCATGTCTAATATTTTATATGTCATGATTACTCCCATGGCAAGGACTGAAAATATCAGACCTTGCTCCAGGGAGGTTAGAATTAGTGTACTCATGTAAGTGCCTCCTTAAGGTGTTTAATTTCCTATAGCTTTTGCATCCTTAAACACCTGATTGTTTTCATCTAAGCCTAGTTTTGACAAGGTGTCTGGATTAAATACTGCAGTTGTTTCTTTTGCTGACTCGGAAGGGATCTCTGATGGACTTTTACCATCTACTAAAATTAATTTCGCCATTTGAGCTGTTTGTCTTCCCAATTCAAAGTAGCTAATTCCATCTGAAACCAGTAATCCACCTTCAACAAATGAACCTTCTGCACCCACAGATACTATTCCTGCATTATTAAGCTTATCTGCTACAATAGCCACTGCTGATGCTACCATATTATCTGTTATGGCGTAAAAACCATCAATATCTTTAATAAGTGAGTCCATAGCTTGAGGAATATCATTGATATTTGATACTCCCATTTCAACTATTACTAAGCCCAAATCCTTGGCAAATTCCTTAGCTTGATTTACCTGTATTTCTGAGTTTACTTCGCTGGTATTAAATAGGATTCCAATATTTTCTATGTTTGGATCCAGCTTCTTAAAGGTTTCTAGCTGGGCTTTCATAGGGGTTGCATCACTGGTTCCTGTAACATTTCCACCAGGTTTTTCTATGGATTCAACTAATTCAGCTAAAACCGGATCTGTAACAGCGCTAAATAATATGGGGATATCACTTGTAGCTTGTTTTGAACTTTGAGCTGCTTGAGTTGCTATTGCGTAAATTAAATCAACTTTATCCCGGGCAAACTTTTGAGATATGCTTAAGGATGTTGGAATATCTCCTTGAGCATTTTGGTATACGAATTCAACTTCTATTCCTGCTTCTTTGAGAGCTTCTTCAAAACCTAGTCTAGCATCATCCAATGCTGGATGTTCAGCTAACTGATTAATTCCAACAATAAACTTATCATCCTTGGATGATGTGGATGCACTACACCCACTAAGTAAACTCACTGCTAATAAGATTAATAATACTGATTTTAAAATACCTTTTGTCATAAAACTCTCCTCCTTAAATTAAAAATAAAAAAATCTTCCATCTCCACAAATCAAAAGATTCATAGGGACGAAAGATATTCTCACGCGGTACCACCCATATTATGGCAAAGCCATCACTTATTCAGACCTAGCAGTCCTATCTCTTTTAACGGCGAGCATCCCGTATAGACCTACTTGTTATACTTTTGGCCTATAAGCTTAGGAGGGTATATTTCTCAATGGCGTATTGTCAGTTTCCACCAAACACTGACTCTCTATAAATATCATCCTTAGAGTTTCTCTCCTTCAACGCTTTTATGTATTAAATAGTATTTTAGACCCAATAATAATATTTGTCAACATATTTTTTTAATGATTTTTGAAAAACATTTTGTGTTAGAATATAGTTATGAGAAATTGGAGGGATAAAATTATGGATAGATTATTAAAGGATATGGAATTTATAGTTAAACTAGATCAGATGAAAACAGTTCTTCGACAGACAAAATTAATTGGATCAGAGCAAAGAGAGGATGATGCCCAACACTCATGGCATATATCTGTAATGACCATGGTTTTGTCCAACTATGCGGATGAAAACATTGATTCAAGTAAGGTTATTAAAATGTTGTTAATACATGATCTTGTAGAACTTTATGCTGGGGATACCTTCTGTTATGATGAGAAGGGAAATGAGGATAAACTAGCTAGAGAAATGGAAGCTGCTGATAAGATATTTGGGATGCTTGATGAAGAGAAATCAAGAGAATTTAGAAGCCTTTGGGATGAGTTTGAAGAAATGGAGACTAAAGAAGCCCTATTTGCAGCATCAATGGATAGACTACAACCAATGCTTAACAATTATTACAATGGTGGAGGCACCTGGAAGAAGCATGAAGTTAGTCAAAAGGATATTTATAAGAGAATTGAGCCTGTAAAAAAATCATCAAAATCTCTCTGGGAATTTGTAGAGTATATGATTGAAGATGCCTATAATAGAGGATTAATAGTTAAAAAATAGCAGGAGTGGATACCATGACTTTAGAAAGTGTAAAAGAGCATATAGAAAATAATAAATTAAATATAGATATTTATGAACTAAAAGAAAGTACAGCAACTGTACCTTTGGCAGCAAAGGCACTAGGTGTTGAAGAGGGAATGATAGCTAAGTCCATGGCAATAAGGCTTAAAAAAGAGGATATATTAATACTGGCCAAGGGTGATGTCAGGCTGGATAATAAGAAATTCAAAGCTATATTCAAGGAAAAAGCTCGATTTATTAGTGCAGAGGACATATTTGAGGCAACTGGCCATCCTGTTGGAGGGGTCTGTCCCTTTGGCTTAAGTAAGCCTTTGAAGATTTACCTGGATGAGTCCTTAAAGGTGTATGAGTATGTTTATCCTGCTGCAGGTAGTCCTAATGCTTGTATGAAGATTGATATAGACTACCTTAGAGAAGTCATAAGTGGAGAATGGGTAGATGTATGTATTTAGAATTCTCCTTATTGGTTTAGTCAATGAAATAGTAAAATAGCTGAATTTCAACCTATACCACTTGCAAAGCTAAATGTAAGTGGTATAATTGTCTTGGAATCGCTTTAAAGCGAAAAAAACTCAAAGGGAAGTGAATAGGGTGAAAAGGTGGCAAAAGGTTTTAATTGCTATTGTTTTTGTAGTGATCCTTGTATTTGTAGGAATTTATTTGTATTTGAGCAATAGTCTGGACCAGTTGGTAACAATGGGAGTGGAGGATATTGACATATCCACTTTAAAGGATGGAACCTACATTGGAGAATATAGTGTTGTTCCAGTTTCCGCTACTGTGGAAGTTAAAATCTTAAATGGTGAAATTAATGATATAATAATACTGGACCATGGAAATGGTCAGGGAAGGCCCGCTGAAGTAATCATAGACTCAGTTATAGATGAACAAAGCCTAAAGGTTGACACTATATCTGGAGCAACCTATAGCAGTAGAGTAATAATAAAAGCAATAGAAGAAGCCCTAAAACAAGCTAAATTAAATGGAGGGATATGAAATGAAGGTAGGTATAATAGTACACTCATTTACAGGACATACATATGCAGTAGGTGAAGTAATAAGAGATGAATTAAGCAAATCAAACATGCAGGTTGAATTAAAGAAATTAGATATTATTGGCGGAGAAGAAAGAGATGAGATAAACATAAACAGGATTTTATTTAGTGAGAATATAGATCCCAATGACTATGATGCTTTAGTAGTTGGAGGACCAGTAAGAGGATTCTACATTTCACCAGCCTTGAAAGCTTACTTAAGTAGGGCTCAAGGTCTTAACTCTAAACCAGTTTACATTTTTGTAACCCATTACTTCCCCTTTAAAAGCATGGGAGGAACTAGCGCCATAAAGCAAATAAAGATAATATGCGATGCAAAACAAGCTAATTTAATAGGAACAGGGATAATTGATTGGAAGAATGGAAGAAGAGAAGAGCAAATAAAAGACCTAGCAATATCAATAAAGGATGCTTTGAAAGCACTATAATATTGTTAAAAAAGTATTGTAACCTTATTGAAATATTAGAATTAACACATTTGGGTAGAAATAAGACAAATATATTAAATAGGGTGTGATTATATGTCTAGTAGGAATAAATTTGTTTTTTCAATTATATTAGTATTGGTTTTAGTACTTTCAGGTTGCACCACACCAGTTGTTGATAATTCCGCTGAAGTAGAAGACTTGCAAGCTCAGCTTCAGGGCAAGGATGCAACCATTGGATCCTTAAATGATGAAGTTAATGACTTAAATGAGCAAATCCAACAGTTGCAAGAGCAAGTGTCTCAACTGGAAGAGGAAGAAGAGGAAGTTGTTGAGTCCATAGGACCAACCCCTGGAGCCTCCTTACTAGTTACCGCCATGGAGGCAGTGGAGTTAATTGCTGATATGAACATGAGTGATTTGGCATCCTATGTACATCCAACAAAGGGTGTTAGATTTACGCCTTATGACTATGTTAACACACAAGATGACATAGTTATTCAAGCAGTACAGTTCCAGAACCTTGTAAATAGTCCGACAGTCTTGCTTTGGGGTTATTTTGATGGATCAGGAGATCCCATTTCCATGGTATTTGATGATTATTATGATAGGTTTATTTACGATGTTGATTTCGAAAATCCACATCAAATTGGAAATAATACTAAAATTGGTATGGGTAATTCATTGAATAATGTTGATACTGCTTATCCAAGTGGACAATTTGTAGAATTTCACTTTACAGGATTTGATCCTCAATACCAGGGGATGGATTGGAAGAGTTTGAAGCTGGTATTTGAACAACATAATAATGCTTGGCATCTAGTTGGAATAGTTCATGGTGAATGGACAATATAGATAGTAAAATATAAGGGAATCTGATATTATATATTATGATAACAAATGGAGGTGATGCTGGTGATTGGAGGATTAGTAGTTGGTTTAATAGTTGGCTGGGTGGTTTCATTATTTGGCGGAGATCAACTGATTATTCAGGGAGTTGAAGAACTAACCAATAATTCCATAAGCTCAGCAGGCTATTATACCATATTTGCTATAATAGGCTTACTAGGTGGGGTTTTAAAAAATAAATAAGAGTCGTACCAATTCAAAAGGTACGACTCTTATTTATTTACATATTTTTAACCAAATTGAACAGCGTTTTAACTGGAACTCCAGTAGCTCCCTTAGGTAGGTAGCCTCTGGAACCAGAGATAAATGATGTTCCCGCAATATCTAAATGAACCCAGGGAGTATCATTAACAAATTCCTGTAGGAACATTCCAGCAGTTATTGCCCCTGCCCATCTGCCTCCGGTATTTTTTAAATCTGCAAAGTGACTTTTGAACAATTCTTTGTATTCTTCATCATGGGGAAGTTCCCAAACAGGTTCTCCAGAAATCTTCGCAGCCTCTCTAATATCATCCATTAAGGATTCATCATTTGTTATTGCACCAGTATTGATACTTCCAAGTGCAACTACACAAGCACCAGTTAATGTAGCTAAATCAACAATCTTATTAGCCTTTTCAACTGTTGCTGCATACCATAGGGCATCAGCAAGGGTAATTCTACCTTCTGCATCAGTATTTCCAACTTCAATGGTTTTACCTGACATTGACCCGATAATATCTCCTGTCTTATAGGCACCTCCTGAAATCATGTTTTCACAGGCAGCAACTATACCAATAACGTTTTTCTTTATTCCAGCCTTTGCAATTGAATACAAGGCACCTATTACAGAAGCACTACCAGCCATATCAGAATGCATTGTTGCCATACCTTCAGCTGTTTTTATACTATAGCCACCTGAATCATAGGTTAATCCCTTTCCAACAAGTGCTAGCTTTTCTTCTGATGATGGATCTCCCTTATAGTTCATAACAATAAACTTAGGTTCTTTTTCTGAACCTTTGGATACTGCTAAGAATGCTATCATATCCATTTCTTCAATCTCTTTTTGGCCATAAACCTTAACATCAATTCCAAGAGATGATAGATTATCAACTGCAGCCTTTGCTAGGGTTTCAGGATACATATTCATGGCTGGTTCATTTACTAAATCCCTGGTTATGAAAACGCCCTCCATAATAGTTTCTATCTCTTTTAAACCAGCTTCAACCTTTTCTCTTTTTTCTTCAAGTACTTCAAGATAAATATCTTCTAAGAAAGTCTTTTCCTTCTTGTCACTTTTAAATTTCTCAAAAGAATATTGTGATTGAATAAGACCTTCAGCTAGAGATTTGATAGTAGTTGTGTAACATAAGTCTCCAAACCTAGGAACTGAAATTGAAAGAGATGTGATATTTAACTTTTGGGCTTTTTCTCCCAATAAAAAGAAAGATTTTCTAAGACTTTGGAAGTTTAATTTTTTCTCATCTCCCAAACCTAGGAATACAAAAGATTCATCCTTTGATAAGTGAGTATAAACTTCTCCTTCACTTCCTTTGAATAGCTTTTTCTCTTTTAAAAACTTAAACAAATCACTTCCCTTATTTACTTCTTCTGTGTCTTTAA
The DNA here is from genome assembly GCA_964575895.1 of uncultured Tissierellaceae bacterium. GTDB lineage: Bacteria > Bacillota > Clostridia > Tissierellales > Tissierellaceae > Gudongella. Next base: position 35,521 of record CAZNTE010000005.1, read on the forward strand.
ATGCCAATACAACATTAACATCTCCACCTGCTTTTAGTAAAAAATTCATAGTATCCCTCCATTAAATATTTCGATACACTAATTATATCAGATTAGGATATTAGTTAGTAGCACATAATTGACAAAAATACCCATGGTGGTAGAATTAACATATATAAGGGGTGGAAATAAATGAGATTAGCTATATTTGATTTGGATGGAACATTGTTTGATTCCATGGGAATTTGGGAGAAGTTGGCATATAATTACTTGATTAAGAAGGGAATAGAGGTTGAACCTAATATACGAGAAAGTCTTAAGGAATACAGTCTTTATGAGGCATCTTTTGTTATTAAGGAAAGATTTAATCTAAAGGAATCAGGGGATGAGATAAATCATCAAATGGAGGAGATCTTACGATATTATTACGAAAACACCATACCTTTAAAAGAAGGAGCAAAGGAATTACTAGAAAGATTAAAAAACCAAGGCATTAGAATTGTCGCAGCAACAGCAACCATTGATCCTTTGGCTATTGCAGCCTTGAAAAGACTGCAAATATTTGACTATTTTGAATTTGTTCAAACCTGTAAAGGGGTAGGGATTGAGAAGTACAAGAAGGAATTCTACCAGCTTATTGTTGAAAGAACAGGGGTCTTACCAAGGGATATGGTAGTTTTTGAAGATGCACTTCACTCCATGGAAGCTGCTAATAAAATTGGAATAAGGGTTGTGGCAATTAAAGATGATTCAGCTAAATCGGATTTTGATAAGATTGAAAAAATTGCTGATCTAGTAATTGAGAACTTCAATGAAGTTTGTATCAATATATAGTAATAGAGTGAGTCAAAGAAGAGCTGATAATTTAATCAGCTCTTCTTTGATTCAAGAAAATATTCTAGGGAGGATCTGATAAGTGCTCTTTCGTAGGGATTATCTGATTTTATAGATAAATCCTCAATATTATGTGATAATAGAACCTTCAAAAAAGGAGTCAACTGTTTACTATATAAGGTCATACAACCTATTGGATCTACACCTGGCCATGCATTGCAACTAACAACAGTTCTTCTATGTCTTGTATCTACTTGTGTAGGGATAGTTTTATATATGGGATCTTCAGGATAAAAAACCAACTGATCCAAGGTTCCTGTAGGTATTCCCTCAATACTTTTTACTTGTATTGGGGAAACTTCTGTGTTGTAGGGGTCAGCTGATAAATCAAGTATCACGCTGTGCTTAGGCATTACTGAGAGCCATTCATTCTTTATGATAAACTTGGAAGGATCTCGCCTTCTGCTGGCATCAATAAGAAGATCCATGTTTTCTAACTGTGATTTTAAGAGGTCAGGATTTTCAGTTATATTTCTAGGGTAGAGGTTAATAATCATACCAGGAGTAGAAGATGATTTATTTAGAAAAAAGTTATCGCTTAAGGTTTTTAGGGCCTTGGCTGCTTCTAGTCCAACAGAACCAAACCCTAAAATTCCTGCATTTAATGGCCTATGACCTGGTTTTTCAAAATGATCTGTTGATTTTTCTAATTCTTTAAAAGCTTCTTTAACACCCGAAAATGAAGTCCCGCTGTAATTTACTACCATTCTCTTATTCCAATCATCTACCACTCCATCCATTGAAAATGGAAACAGGGAAAGTTCCTGGAGGAGTTTATTTCTACTAGCACGAGTTTCATAGTGAAGCATGGAAAAAAGTACTGTGTTTTTATTCATCCATCTTAATTCATCTTCCTCAGGTGTTCTCAAAACAACCACTAAATCAGCCTTAAGTACTTCTTTTCTAGGAAGAAACCGAATCTTATTATTAGCAGATATATAATCTTCAATTAAAAAATTCATACCTGAACCATAATTTTCTTCCACTAAGATATCGATACCTTTTAAGGAACGAAGCTTTTGGAATAAGAGGGGGACAAAATCTCTTTTCTCACTTTTCTCCTTATTCATTCTAGGAAAGCCAATACTTGTTATTCTCAATTGATCACCATCTTTTCAGAATTTTATTTAAATATACCCCAAATTTTTTATAAATAATAATATTTTAAAAACATTTATCACTTTGCCCTATAAAAGAGATAAGTTATTTGATAATATTAAAACAAGAATAGATGCTTATTATATGTATCAGTACCTTTTAATATTAATAATAGGCTAAGGTCATAGGCTAAGGGGGAATAAAATGAGCATAATAGAAATTCAAGACCTAACAAAGGATTATGGTAATAACAAGGGTGTATTTGACCTTAATTTCTCCATAGAAGAAGGAGATATATTTGGATACTTAGGACCAAATGGTGCTGGGAAAACTACCACCATAAGACACTTAATGGGGTTTCTAAATCCAGATAAGGGATCAACTAGAGTATTGGGGTTTGATGCTAGGACTCAGTCAGAAAAAATTCAAAAAAGCGTGGGATATTTACCGGGAGAGATTGCCTTCTTTGAAAACATGACTGGCTTAGAGTTTCTCAAATTCATGGCTAAGATGAGAGAAATGAAGGATTTATCTAGAATGAGTCAGTTTGTAGAAAGACTTGAGTTGGATCCAAAGGGAAGAATTAGAAAGATGTCCAAGGGAATGAAACAAAAAGTGGGACTAGTGTGTGCCTTAATGGATGATCCAAAAGTACTAATACTGGATGAACCAACTTCAGGCCTGGATCCATTGATGCAGAATATTTTTGTGGAAATTGTACATGAGGAAAAAAGAAGGGGAAAGACAATTCTAATGTCCTCACATAGTTTTGAAGAGGTTGGTCGGACCTGTAATAAGGTTGGGATAATAAAGGATGGAAGAATGGTTGCAATTGAAGATATTAAAACCTTACAGGAGGCAAAAAGCAAGGTTTTCCACATAACATTTAATAATGAGGAAGAGTTAAGAACCTTTAAGAATACCTATGGTGAGGAAATCATTGTAAATAATAGTACTGCTAAAGTTAAGATAAGAGGAAATGTTGGAGGATTATTAAAGGAGTTATCAAAATGTGATATAAGAGATATTGAATCAGCTCACCAAAGCATTGAGGAACTATTCTTGCATTATTATGGAGGTGAAAAAGTTGATTAATATTACATTGCTTAAACAGAATATCAAAAATAACTATAAATTATTCCTAGTATTTTGCGGGATACTGCTTATGTATTTTGGGATAATGATAACCATGTATGATCCAGAGCGTGAGGACGCAATTAGAGCTATGATGAATGTATTACCACAAGAATTTACAAATGCGCTTAATTTCAATCTTCTGGACACTTCATTAATTGGATTTATAGCATCTTATCTATATGGATTCTTAGTAATAATGTTTCCTATGATATTCATAATAATTGTTTCAAATAGAATGATAGCGAAACATGTGGATAGTGGAAGTATGGCATATCTACTTGCTACCCCAAATGATAGAAAGAAAATAGCCTTGACACAAGTAACTTTTCTAGTAGGGAGTATATTTTTACTTATAGTATATATAACCCTTATGGGTATTGGATTATCAGAGGCATTTTTTCCAGGAAGTTTGGATAAGAAGATATTTTTTGACTTGAATATTGGAGCATTTGCCCTTCATTTTGCATTTGGAGGCATTGGATTTCTTGCATCAGCATTCTTTAATGAAACTAAAAATTCTCTTGCTCTTGGAGGAGGAATTCCAATAATGTTTTTCTTGATCAGCACTTTGGCTAATGTGGGAGGGAAGCTAGAAAATCTTAAGTATGGAACCATTCTTACCTTCTATAAAAATTCAGATATTTTAAGTCAAGTTGATGGAATATATTTTAACTTTGTCCTTTTATTTGTACTTGGTTTAATATGTTATATTTCAGGTCTTGTAGTCTTTAATAAAAAGGATTTATCAATTTAGTAGAGAACTTCTTATTGACTTAATCATTCTACTGTGATAATTATTATATAAATAAATACCTTTAAACTGATCCTGTGAGATTGGAAAGGAGAGCGTGTAAGAATCATTAGCATACTTATGCCTTCCTTTAGGAAGGCTTTTTTTATGCGTTATCCGGAGGGTTAAAATCTAAAGGAGGCAATAAAATGCTAAAAACCTATGTACCAACAATCACTCTTAAAATTATAAGGAAAGGGTGTGAGTAGATGATAATCGATAGACTTTTTAATGAGGTGGAAGAAAAAGGGATGGTTTGTGTCGGTTTAGATCCAAACATTGACTATATTCCAGAAGAGTTAAAGAATAAATATCAAGATATTGACCAGGTTATATTTCAGTTTAACAAGAGAATAATTGATGCTACATTTGATATTGTACCAATTTACAAACCACAAATAGCTTTTTACGAAGCATTTGGTTTAAAAGGGTTAACGGCTTATTCAAGAACACTTAAGTATATAAAATCTCTTGGAAACCTTACCCTGGGGGATGTAAAAAGAGGAGATATATCCACAACTGCAGCCATGTATGGGAAAGGACATTTTAGTGGTGATTTTGAGGCGGATTTTATAACTTTAAATCCATTTATGGGGTATGACACTATTGAACCCTACCTTCCCTACTTAAGAGAAGGAAATAAGGGAGTATTTGTACTTCTTAGAACTTCAAACAAGGGAGCTAAGGATATTCAGTATAAGGATTCTGAGGGAAAGAAAATATATTATCATATTGGAGATAAGCTCAATGAAATGGCAGAAGAATTCATGGGAGAGTGTGGGTACTCATCCCTGGGCTTAGTAGTAGGTGGCACTCATACTGATGAAGCTATGGACATAAGAAAGAGATATCCCAATCTATACTTCTTAATCCCTGGATATAATGCTCAAGGGGCATCAGGGGATGATGTAAAATTATATCTAAATGGATTAAATGGTGGACTAGTAAATTCATCCAGAGGCATAATCTGTGCATATATGAAAGAAAAAGATGGCTATGAGAACTTCGATTATTTTACTAGAAAAGCTGTAATTGATATGAGACAAGATATAGGCTTTAATAAACTATAATTTAGGGAGAGTGTTGATATGATAATAGAATTACTAAAGGAATCTGATGCTTTACTTGAGGGACATTTTTTACTATCATCAGGAAAGCATAGCAATAAATATATTCAATGTGCAAAATTGCTTCAATATCCTGACAAGGCAGAGAAAGTAGTTGCAAGGCTAGTAGAAAAAATAAAGGGAATTGAATTTGACCTAGTGGTTGGTCCTGCTTTAGGAGGAGTTATAGTATCCTATGAAATTGGGAGACAAATGGGTAAACCTGCATTTTTTACTGAGAGAGAAAATGGAGAAATGAAACTGAAGAGGGGATTAACAGTAAAACCTGGACAAAGGGTCCTAATCGCAGAGGATGTTGTTACAACAGGAAAGTCATCCTATGAGACAATAGATATAATTGAAGGATTAGGCGGTAAAGTTGTTGCAATAGCTGCTCTTATAGATAGGACTGAAGGTGAGTTAAGATATCCTTTCTTTGCTGCAGAAAGAATAGAGATCTCAAATTACATGGCAGAAGATTGCCCTATGTGCAAAGAAGGACTTGAGTTAGTGAAACCAGGTAGTAGAACAATTAAGAAATAGTATCAATGTTAGACAGGATATGATGAGTTACTTGCATCATATCCTTTTTGTTATATTGTGACTAATCTAGAAATATGATATCATTAGATGTATGTATGCTAATGAATTAAAGGGTGATATTATGACTATTAGATCAGGAATAGACATCGTAGATAATAGAAGAATAGAGACATTGATTAGTGATAAGAGAGATAGCTTTTATCGCAGGCTATTTACGGAGAAGGAGATAGAATATTTAAATTCTAGAAATCATAAAATATCAACAGTTGCAGGACTATTTGCAGCTAAGGAAGCGGTGTCAAAAGTTATAGGAACTGGGATTGGAGAGCTTTCGTGGAAAGATATTGAAGTTCTACATGAAGATAGGGGAAGACCATATATTAACATTGGTGAAAGCCTTAAGAAACAAATGGATCTACTAGGGATTAATAAGATAGATATATCAATTTCAAATGAGGAGGAGTATACAATGGCTATAGCAATAGGAGACGAGAGAAAAGAGTATAAAGTGCATGATAATATGACATTGAGATTGCCAAAGAGAAGTTTAGATTCCCACAAGGGAAGCTTTGGTAGGATAGGAGTAATAGGAGGAAGCCAAGGAATGTTAGGGGCTGTATACCTTGCCACCTACGGAGCTCTTAGAAGTGGAGCAGGACTTGTACACGCTATACTAGAAAAAGATCTAGCAAGAGATTTTGGTTTAAAGGTTATAGAAGTCATGGTTAAGGAAGCAACGGATTTATATGCTTATAGACAAGCTCAGGAGGGCTTGGATTCTTTAGTGTTAGGACCAGGATTTGGACGGGGTTTAAAGCAAAAGAATTTAATTGAAGATTGCTTATTGAATTTTGAAAATCCTTTGGTTTTAGATGCAGATGGATTGAATATTCTATCAGATAATCCCACTATTATAAGACATAGGAAGGGAAAAACCATAATAACTCCACATCCAGGGGAAATGGGAAGATTATTAAAGATGACAACAGAAGAAATTCAAGAAGACAGAGAAGGTTCAGCAGTTAAATTTGCACAAACTTACGGTGTTGTTACTGTTTTAAAGGGTCACAATACAATAGTAACTGATGGAGAGAGAGTATATGTAAATAAATCGGGTAATCCTGGGATGGCATCTGCTGGCTCTGGAGACATTCTGTCTGGAGTTGCTGGTACATTCTTAGCTCAGATGGAAGACCCCTTTAATGCAGCTATACTGGCAGTCTATGTACATGGATTAGCAGGGGATATGGCTAGGGATCTAAAAGGTGAATATGGAATGATAGCAAGTGATATTATAGATGCTTTACCAAGAGCTGTTGCATTAGTAGTAGAGTAAGAATTGGAGAGGGGAATATCATGGTTAATCATTTAGATGTAAGACCAACCTATGTTGAAATAGATTTAGACAATATTGTTCATAATTTTAATGAAATTAGAAGAAACATCAAAGAAGACACAATGATTATGCCAGTTATTAAAGCTAATGGTTATGGCCATGGAGCAGTTGAGTTAGGAAAGCTTTATAAGGAAATAGGAGCAGAAAGATTGGCTGTTTCATTACTCAACGAAGGAGTGGAATTAAGAAGGGCGGGTATAAGGGGACCCTTGATGATACTTAATTACACACCAAGCTATCACTTGGACAAGGTAGTTGCAAATGATTTAATACAGTCAATATATAGATATGATGATGCATTTAACTTATCTCAAATAGCTGGAGAAATGGGCAGGGAAGTTAAAATTCATATTAAAATTGATAGCGGTATGGGGAGAGTAGGATTTCTTCCAAACGAGGATTCCTTAAATGAAATAATTAAGATTTCAAAATTGAATAATATAGAGATTGAAGGGATTTTTACCCATTTTGCCAAGGCTGATGAGGTGGATAAAGCTTTCACCAAATTACAGTTTTCAAGATTTATGAAAATGGTTGAAGGACTTGAAGAAAGGGGATTAAAAATTCCTATAAAACATGTTTCTAATTCAGCTGCAATCATCGATCACCCAGAGTACAACCTAGATTTAGTAAGACCTGGAATTATGCTTTACGGGTATTATCCATCATTTGAAGTTAATATGACCAAGATACTATTAAAACCAGCTATGACTTTAAAAGCTATAATTTCAAATGTAAAAGAAGTGGAAGAAGATACTGGAATAAGTTATGGTCATATTTACTATACAAAGAGAAAGAGTAAGATAGGTACTGTACCTATTGGTTATGCTGATGGATATTCAAGATTACTTAGCAAGAAGGCTGAAGCATATATTAAGGGCAAGATCGTTCCTGTGGTAGGCAGAATATGCATGGATCAGCTTATGCTTGATTTAACTGAGGTTGAGGATGTTAATCCTGGAGATGAAGTGGTATTTTTCGGCCAGGGTGTTGAAGGCTACCCCAGTGTTGATGAAGTAGCTCAAAAATTAGGGACCATAAACTACGAGCTAGTTTGTATGATGGGTAGAAGGTTGCCTAGAGTGTATTCAAGGAATGGAAAGATAGTTAAACAGCTGGATTATCTACTAGATTAATCTATTAGTTGACATAAATTTTAACAACAGGATATAATAAAAATGACCCTATATTTCTCTAAGAAAAAATAGAAAGGGGGGGTTAAAGAAGATGACTGAAAATCACTCAGGTCTCCCTATGATCAGAGAAGGGAATAATGACTTGTTTGATAAGCTTATGGCTTTATGTAATTGCTCAGAGTATAGGTGTAGCAAATACAAGGAGTTTATCAAGGGATACCTTGAAGTTAATCAAATAAACATAGCCCTCGCCGAAATGGGATTGGAACAGGATATTACCGATCTTATTGGATATGAATCCAACCTGGAGATAGAAGTGCTATGATCGTTAAAAGAGGAGATATTTATTATGCGGACCTTAGTCCGGTTATTGGTTCTGAACAAGGTGGTGTCAGACCCATTCTGGTTATCCAGAATGATGTTGGGAACAAGTATTCCCCAACAATTATAGTTGCTGCCATCACTTCTCAGATCAATAAGGCTAGATTGCCAACCCATATAGAAATAACAGCACCTGATTACGGATTGCCAAAGGATTCAGTGGTGTTGTTGGAACAAATCAGGACAATAGACAAAAAAAGACTTAGAGAGAAGATAGGAAAGTTTGATGAGGATATGATGAGAAAAGTAGACGAAGGCTTGAGAATTAGTATCGGTCTAGGTAATTTTTAGGAATCCTCCTACATATTTAAAAAATAAGCATACATATGCTTATTTTTTTTGCCCACATATAGTATAATGAAAGGTGGTTAACATAAAGGAAAAAAGATGCAACTAAATTTGAAAGGAGGATGGCAATATTTACTTAATTGCCAGATTAAAATGAAGATAAAAAAGTCGATTATAATAGTAAGTTTTATATTGGTATTAACCATAGGAAGCATAGCATTTTCAGAGCCTGGAACTGAAACAGATCCACTTATAACTTTAAGTTACTTGAATACAAAAATTCAGGAAGTCAAAGATTATGTGGATACTAAGATTTCAGGGATACCCACTGGTGGTGGAACTACTGAAGAGGCTCAACTTGTAGTGGTTGAACTTTCAGAAGGACAAAAACTCATTGGTCAGGCAGGTGCTGAGATTATATTAAGGGGAGGTAAGGCTGCTGCCATAACCAGTCCTCAAGGTGGTCTTGCAGATGTAACTGCAGGTGTGGATATAAAGTCCGGAGAAGACATACCAGCTAACCATCTCTTAATAATTGCAAGAAGTGATGGGAGAGGAGTTTTAGCTACATCTGAGAGCACAGTATATCTTATGGTAAGGGGTAGTTATAGTGTTGAATAAAGGCATGATTAATTACCAGGTAATTAGATCTTCAACAATAAGTAAAAATCAGGTTTTTGATTTTTTGGAAGTATTTAATAAGGTTTTCGATGATAATAAGGATGTAAGTTGGTTTAAATGGAAATATACTGATAATATTTATGGAGATTCTTTTATAATAATTTCATATGATGATACAATTCCCATAGGCATTAGATCTTTCTGGAGAAATGACATTGAGGGAAAAGAGTGTTATCAACCTTGTGATACAGCTTTGTTTGAGGATTATAGGAAGATGGGAATTTTCCCAGAAATGAGTAGATTAGCCTTAGAAGAGACCAATGAAGCATACATTTACAACTTTCCCAATGAGAATTCAACAAGGGGTAACATTAAAATGGGATGGGAGGAATATGATACATGGTATCTTTCCTTTTGCACTTCAAAAGATAAACTAAAGAAGGAGTCATCCAAAATAGATGATGAATATTTAAATTGGAGGTTCTCAAATAATCCCAATAGAAACTATTACTATATTGAATATAAAGGTGAGTTTTATCTTCTTTATGGGAGAAGCAAATGGATGTATTATGTATTAGGCAGAATAAGCAAGGAACAAACTCATAAGTTTAGGAAAATTAATATGGGATTGATTTTCCAATATAGAAACAAGGAGTCATTAACGTATAAGCTGTTGAAGAGAAAATCTACTATTTATGTTTACAATAAAAAAGATAAAAAAGTTGACTTCAAGATACCCATGAATAAAGCTGACTTTTTTTAATTAGAGGTGTGAAATGCTAAGAAATTTTGCAAAGCTATTTCTAAAATATCCAATCAAAATTGCTAATAATAGCTATTCAAAATATGTATATAAAGAGTATAAGAAAAGAGATAAGTATGAATCTTCATTGGAAGATAATCTAGCTAGGGTGTTAGTATTTGCACCCCATGTTGATGATGAAACAATTGGAATGGGAGGAACTTTAATCCAGCTGAGAAAAGTCGCTAAAAGAATGGTCTTAGTTTATATAACTGATGGAAGTGGTGCAACTTCAGACCTAGATGATATGAAATTAATACAAGAGAGAAAAGATGAAGGGCAGAAAATATCAGACCTATATGGATTTGACAAAGTGATTTTTATGGATGAAAAGGATGGAGAAGTGTGTTCTACCCATGAGAATTTTGTCAACTCACTTAAAGAAATTATTGAATCTAATGATCCAGACAGAATATATTCACCATTTTTAGTAGATGGACATAGAGATCATGTTGAAACTACTAAAGGGGTATTATTCGCCTGTGAAAAACTAGGCAGAGACTTTGATATATACGGTTATCAGGTTAATTGCCCAATACTACCAGAATTGATTAATCAGGTTCTTCCATTAGAGGATGAAATAATTCTAAAAAAGGAAGAAGCCTATAGAATATTCAAGTCACAGTATGTTATGGGGTTTAGTGCCTTCAAATTAATTGAAAAGAGACAAGGTGAAGTAATAAATAATAAAGGACCGGTGGAGGTATTTGTTAAAGCTAGCAGCACTAATTATTCCAAGATGGTCAAAGTTTTAAAGAATGAAGGGTTTTATCCAGAAGAATTTAAACAAATAAGTAGTGAATACAATCTTATACCTGCTTTAAAAATTAGTAGGGATAAAAAGAATAAGTATACTAAGAAGATTTTAGAAATAATAGGGTAGGAAGGAGGTAATTATAAATGAAGGTGCTTCATTTAATAAGTGGTGGAGATACTGGTGGTGCGAAGACCCATATCATTGCACTCTTAAAGGGTTTAAACAAGAGAATGGATGCCAAAGTTATCTGCTTTATTGAAGATACTTTTTATCAAGATGCATTAGAAGAAGGAGTTCCTATCCAAGTTTTCAAACAAAAAAGTAGATCAGATATGTCTGTGATTAGAAGATTAGTGGAGGAAATAGAAGAGAATGGTTATGATATAATTCATTGTCATGGAGCTAGGGCTAATTTAATTGCATATTTCCTAGCAAGAAAGGTTAAGAAACCATTTATCACTACAATACACAGTGACTTTAATCTAGATTTTAAGGATAATTTTTATAAAAGAATAGTTTATACAACCTTAAATAAGTTAGCGCTTAAAAGATTTGACTATTATATTGCTATTTCAGATGCATTTAAGGATATGCTCGTGGAAAGAGGATTTAAAGAAAAGGATATATTCACAGTATACAATGGCATAGATATGGATAAAACTATAGAACATGCTGAAAAGGAAGAATTTTTAAGGAAGTATAGTATTGAGGATGGACAGAAAATATTTGTGGGAATAATAGCACGATTAGATAAAGTAAAGGATCATGACACATTCCTTAAGGCAGCAAGAGAAGTTTCTTTAGAGAATAGTAATGTGGAATTTATTTTAGCTGGTGAGGGTAATGATGAAAAAAGATTAAAGGATATGGCGTCAGATTTAGGAATTAAGGAAAAAGTCCACTTTATTGGCTTTTTAAAGGATCAGTACTCATTTTATAATGCAATAGATATCAATGTCTTAACCAGTTTAAGTGAGAGTTTCCCCTATGCAGTTTTAGAGGGAGCCTTAATGAAAAAACCAATAATTACAACAAATGTAGGCGGTTTGAGCAAATTGGTTGAAGATGATGTAAATGGATATTTGATAAAAGTTGGCGATTATAAGAATCTAGCAGATAGAATTCTTAAGCTTGCAAATGACAATGATCTTATGAAGGAATTGGGGCTAAAATTATATGAGAAGGTAAAAAACAACTATTCCTCAGAATCTTTAGCAGAAGTTCACAAGGAAATATACACTAAAATCTTAGAAAATCATGGAGGAAAACGATGAAAATAATCAATGATAAGGGAAAAATATTTGGAATTATAAATATTATTGACTTGACTGCAATTTTAATTATTGCTTTAGTTGCTATTGGAGGGTACCAAAGATTAAAATCTCAACCAATTGTAGTTAATGAGACAACAAAGGCTATTATAACAATTGAAGTTTCAAATGTAAGAATGCCTACAGTGGAGAATATTGTAGTAGGTGATGGAATATATCATTACGATAAGGGAACCTACATTGGGGAAATTACTGAAGTGAAGTATGAACCCTATACTGAACCCTTAGAGAAGGATGGACAATGGATTAACGCTCCAATACCTGATAAATACGTAGCAATATTTAAGGTTGAAGCCAATGCAAGGGATAATCCAGATGTTATCGTTGCAGGGGGGGAACAAACTAGAGTTGGGGCCCAATTTAGACTTAAAAATAAGAAAGCTACTTTCTTTGGAACGGTGCTTGATATTAAGTTGAACTAGTCATAGGAGTGATTTCATGTATAATAGCCTACTTGTGGGAATAGCTGTAAAAGTAGCAAGATTTACTGGTTCTCAATATAATAACAGCTTCTTGGGGAAGTGTATCAGAAGTTTAAGCAATGTATTTAATTATCTTTCAAGAGGATCAATAACTATAGGGATACTTACTAAGTCAAGATCAAATATAGACTTTAGTTTTATTTATAGGTTATATGAGAAAGTAACTAATATTATAAATATAATCTCTGCTTTAATCAGAAGATTTATAGACAAGGTAAAAGACTCTAGTGTATCTTATTCCTTTATATATAATAGCTTCAGAGATATTAATAGTTTTTTAAGGACAGTATCATTATTTTTATTATCAACAGGAATAGGTATTATTGGTATTGGGATATTAAGTACAGAGAACCTTATTGTATCCATAATGGTTGGATTAATAATGATTTTAGTGTCTTTTTTGGTTTTAATTAATAGTAATAATGCACAAGTAATAATAACGAATAGTTTGTTGTTTAAGGCAGTCAATGATGTGTTTTCAATTGATAAAGGAGGAAACCAATGGTGGTAGATGCACTGAAGAAAAAAGAAGCCCTTCTGCCTTTAGCATTGGGACTAATTTTATCAATGATTTATCTATTTTTACCAATTCAATATCTAGTCTTTGCCAGTGCTGGCCTTATTGGGTTGATGTCCTTATTATACAATATAAATATCGGAATTATGGTTGGATTATTTATATATCCATTTATACCTGATACTGGAATAATTTATTATTTTATTTTATTGGTGTTAATTTTCATATTTCATCACTTTTTTAAATCGAATTCAGATCTTGAGCCAAACAAGGTAGAAATACCAATTATAATATATGGGATACTAATTGTAATAGGTACTATAACTTCAATAAATCCAACTGGAAGCTTTAGAGACTTCACTATTCATATGGTAAGTTTAGCTCTTGTCATAGTTATGGTTAATTCAATTAAGACTAAGGAAGAATTAAATAGGATAATTACACTTTTAGTTTTTTCTGCAACAATAGTTGCCTTGATAGGACTTTATCAATATGTAGCTGGTGTGGAAATAGATGCTGCATGGATAGATGTTGAAAATAATCCTGATATTAAAGCAAGGGTATTTTCAGTATTTGGCAACCCCAATGTTCTTGCAGAGTATTTGATAATGATGATACCATTATCAATATCTTTAATGTGGTACTCGAAGAAAATATATAAGAAAGTATTATTCCTAGGTACATCCTTGATCTTAATACTTGCCATAGTTTTAACCATGTCAAGGGGAGGATGGCTGGGATTTGCATTTTCTGCACTTGTTTTTATATTATTGGTAGATAGGAGATTTCTTCTCTCAATAATTCCTATAACATTAGCAGGGGTTTACTTGTTGCCCCAAACATACTTAAATAGGATTTTGAGTATTGGAAACTTCAATGATTCATCTAATGCTTATAGGTTAAAAATGTGGGAAATCACAATGGAAATAATAGGGGATTTTCCATTGGCAGGAGTTGGATTTGGGCACCTTCCATTTAAGCAAACCTTTGAAACATACATTAGAACCATGCCCACTTATCATGCCCATAATACTTTTTTGGAAATTGCTGCAGAACTGGGGATACCAGGATTAATAGCATTTCTGCTAATAATATTTGTTGTATTTAAATACTCTATTAAAGAACTGATTTCTAAGGACCATACCTATATTACAATAATTTCTGCTGGTGTATTATCAGGTTTAGCTGGAGTTTTAGCCCATGGTGCAGTGGAGAATGTTCTATATCTTACAAGAATTATTTTTAGTTTTTGGATTATGATTGGATTTCTATTAGTTTTATTGAGACTAAATAAGAAGGTTAATGAACCTTCCTAAAGGGGAAGTATTATGAAAACAAACTACCACTTATTAATATCTGGGTATTATGGATTTGATAATAGCGGAGATGATGCTATATTGAAAGCTATGATCAAAGATATTAAATCAAGGGATGAAAAATTGAATATTAAGGTCTTATCTAATAATCCTATTAGAACAAAAGAGATATATAATGTGGAGTCTGTAAATAGATTTAATTATAGAGAAGTTATTCACGCCATGAGGGAAACAGACCTATTTATATCTGGTGGAGGAAGTTTACTCCAGGATGTTACATCCACACGATCAATTCTCTATTATTTGTCATTGATGGTCCTGGCATTAATATTAAGGAAACCAATAATGGTGTATGCAAACGGTATTGGTCCAATAAATAGGAAATTTAATAGAGTATTGACAAGATTCATATTAAATAAGGTGAAGATCATAACCTTAAGAGATGAGGGTTCAAAAGAATACATTAGAGAATTAAATGTGAGGAATAAGAATGTCCATGTAACTGCAGATCCAGTATTTACACTGGAAGCGGCAGATGATAATAGGATAAATGAAATTTTCAACGTTGAAAGTATACCAACTGATAAAAAGATGATAGGGGTAGCTATTAGGCACTGGAAAGATGATGAGATGCTTATAAAAGTAGTTGCTGAAACAGTGGAAAGAATTTCAGAAGATTATAATGTTAATGTAGTTTTAGTTCCAATGCATTATCCAGAAGATCTTAAAATAAGCAATTCCTTATGTGACTTAGTCAAGACAGAAAATTGTTACGTATTACAGAATAAGTATCCTGTTGAGGAAATTATGGGTATTATAAAGGGCATGGATATTATTATTGGTATGCGATTACACACTTTAATATATGCTGCAACCCAAGAAGTACCCATGGTTGGCTTGGTTTATGATCCTAAAATAGAAGGATTTCTTAAAGAGATGGACATAAGTAGTTGGATAAAAGTTGATAGCATAGATGATAGTAACCTATATAAATTATTCCAAGAAACCTGGAACAATAAGGTAGAGCTTAGAAAATCAATTTCCATTAAACACGAAAAGTTTAGAGAACTTGCAAGGATGAATATAGACAAAGTATTTGAATATTTGGGTAGGTGATTAAGTGAAAACAGTTAGTAAAGTGAATATATTTGGGGTAGAAGTACAAAATACAGCACTAGATGATGTGTCAAGGACCTTGAGTAATAATTTAATTAATAAGAATAAGACTGTAGTCTACACACCAAACACCGAAATAGTCATGGCTGCTAAGAAGGATATAACAATTAGAGATATAATTAATAAGGGAGATATTGTGATCCCTGATGGAATAGGATTGCTACATGGAGCTAGACTAAAAGGGATTCGAATAAAAGAGAGAGTAACAGGGTATGATACTTCCATGAAATTATTGGATATTGCCAATGAAAATGGTTATAGATTGTATCTACTAGGCAGTAAGGATGGAAGTGGGAAGAAGGCCATGGATAATTTGAGTTTGAAATATCCTAACCTAGTAGTAAGTGGTTATCATCATGGATATTTCAAGGGAAGTCATTTTGATGGTAATTTCAGTGAGGAAGAGAATATGGTTGTGGAAGATATTAACAATTCTAATACAGACATATTATTTGTAGGTTTTGGCTTCCCAAAACAGGAATTATGGATAAATAATAATAAAGACAGATTGAAAGTTTCAATAATAATAGGAAATGGTGGAGTAATAGATATATTGGCTGGGGAAGCTAAGCGGGCACCAGATATATTCATAAAAATGGGGTTGGAATGGTTATATAGACTGATTTCTGATCCATCAAGAGTAAAAAGACAAATAGTTTTACCCCTTTTTCTTATACAAGCATTTTTCAGTAAAAATAAAATTAAGGAAATCAAATGAGGAGGATTTAATTAATGAGTATTGATAAGTTAAGTGTTGATACCATAAGAATGTTATCAGCGGAGGCAGTAGAAAAAGCGAATTCAGGTCATCCAGGACTACCACTAGGAGCTGCTCCAATGGCCTATACTCTATGGGCAAAAGCAATGAATCACAATGGTAAAAACCCCAATTGGGTAAATAGAGATAGGTTTATTCTATCAGCAGGACATGGTTCAATGTTACTTTATTCTCTATTACACTTGTTCCAGTATGGAGTTACCTTGGATGATATTAAGAATTTCAGACAGCTAGACTCCAAGACTCCGGGACATCCAGAATTTGGACATACAAAAGGTGTGGAGGCTACTACTGGTCCCTTAGGTCAGGGGATATCAACAGCAGTTGGAATGGCCATGGCTGAAGCTCATTTAGCAGCAAGATTCAATAAAGAGGATTCAAAAATTATTGATCACTATACCTATGTACTTTGTGGCGATGGAGACTTAATGGAAGGCATAAGTAATGAATCTGCATCATTAGCTGGAACACTACAGTTGGGCAAGCTGATTGTTTTGTATGATTCTAATTCTATATCCATTGAAGGAAGCACAGATCTAGCCTTTACGGAAAGTGTAAGAGGAAGATATGAGGCATTGGGATGGGATACGATTCTAGTGGAAGATGGACAGGATATGAAGGCTATAGAATCTGCTATTTATAAGGCCAAAGAGGTTGGTAATAAACCAACTTTAATAGAAATAATAACAAATATTGGTTTTGGAACTGAGAAACAGGATTCAGCATCAGCACATGGAGAACCATTGGGAGAGCATAATTTAAATGTACTACGAAAGAATTTGAATTGGAATCTTGAACCATTTAGCATTCCTGAAAGTGTTGAAAAACATATGGAAGAGCTGATTAAGATTGGGGAAGAAAAAGAGATTCAGTGGAATGAGAGCTTCACTTCATATAAGAACAAGTATCCACAACTAGCTGATGAGTTTAATAAATGGTTAAGTGGAGAAATAGATGATGAGTATTTAGAATCTGATGAGTTTTGGGCATTTGAAAAAGGAGTAGCTACTAGAGAAGCCTCTGGGATAATAATTAATAGATTAGCAGAAAAGGTTCCAAACTTATTTGGAGGTTCAGCAGACCTAGCCCCTTCTAACAAAACTAACATGAAAAATAGAAAAACTTTTTCTAAGAATGATTACTCAGGTTCAAATGTTCACTTTGGAGTAAGGGAACATGGAATGGCTGCAGCCCTAAATGGTTTGACTCTTCATGGAGGGTTAAAAGCATTTGGAGGGACATTCTTTATATTCTCAGATTACATGAAACCTGCTATGAGATTATCATCATTAATGGAATTGCCAGTAACTTATGTATTAACTCATGACAGTATAGGTGTTGGAGAGGATGGACCAACTCATCAACCAATTGAGCAACTTGCAGTTTTCAGATCTCAACCTAACTTCATAACCTATAGACCTGCTGATGCTAGAGAAACAGCAGCTGGTTGGTATATAGCTATGAAGAGTAAGAAAACACCTATTGGTCTAGTACTTTCAAGACAAGGACTTCCTTTATTAGAAGGAACAGGTAAAGAGGCCTTAAAAGGCGGATATGTCTTAAAGAAAGAGACTAAGGAATTAAAGCTAATCCTATTAGCCACAGGTTCAGAAGTTGAAATAGCATATAAGGCACAAAGCATTCTTGAAGATAAAGGATATGGCGCTAGACTAGTAAGCATGCCTTCATGGGAATTATTTGAAATGCAATCTGAAGAGTATAAAGGGGAAGTATTGCCAAAGAATGTAAGAACAAGAGTTGCTATTGAAGCTGGAACATCCATGGGATGGCATAAATATACTGGACTTGATGGAGCTATTATATCATTAGATCACTTTGGAGGATCAGCACCTGGAAATCAACTTTTTGAAAAATTTGGATTTAATGTGGAGAATCTTGTAGAAACAGCATTAAATCTATTGGGCTAATGAAATAGGGGGCAATAAAAGCTCCCTATTTATATTTTAGATATATTTTGATATAATTGATATAAATTAAACGAAATAAAATTTGCAATAGGATATTTAACATGGTAAAATAAGAATTAACAATATTAAATAAATAGGAGGTCATATATAATGAAAAACCGTCGTTTAGTAATGATTCCAGGACCAACTCCAGTTGTTAGGTCTATTCAAGACCAAATGGGTAGAGAAACTGTTGCCTTTGGAGATCCAGGATTTGTAAAGGACTTCAAGGAATTACTAGTTGATCTTAAAGAATTATGGAAAGCATCAGGAGAAGTTTTCGTTGTAGCTGGTACAGGAACAATGGGAATGGAAATGGCCATTGCAAATGTATTAAAACCTGGTGATAATCTACTTATAGTATCTCATGGTTATTTTGGAGACAGATTTATTGAACTAACTGAAAGAAAAGGTATTAATGTTGATGTTATTTCTGCTGAGTGGGGACAAATTGTACCAGTTGAGGAAATCGAGAAGAAACTTTCTGAAAAGCATTATCATGCTGTGACTGTAACTCATGTTGATACTTCCACAGGAGTTTGTGCACCTGTTGCTGAAGTTGGAGAGATGATGAAGAAATTCCCAGAGACTATCTACATCGTTGATGGAGTTTGTGCAACAGCTGGTGAAAGAGAATACTTTGATGATATGAACATAGATGTTCTATTAACAGGATCTCAAAAAGCTTTTGGAGTTGCTCCAGGACTTGAAATGCTTTGGGCAAGTGAAAAGGCATTAGCTAGAAGAAAAGAAATAGGAACTATTCCTGAATACTATGTTGACTTTGAAAAATGGTTGCCAGTTATGCATGATACCTCTAAGTACTATGCTACTCCAGC
Source organism: uncultured Tissierellaceae bacterium (assembly GCA_964575895.1). GTDB lineage: Bacteria > Bacillota > Clostridia > Tissierellales > Tissierellaceae > Gudongella. The sequence goes on from CAZNTE010000005.1 coordinate 54,855, forward strand.
AGTTAATATGGTTTGGGCACTTAAGGAGTCAGTAAGACTTATTAAAGAAGAGGGAATCGAAGAAAGATATGATAGACATGTTAAAGTTGCCAAGGCAATGCAAGCAGCTTTAGAGGAGATGGGCTTTAAAATATTAGCTAATAAGGACTACAGAGCAGTTACCTTATCTAATGTTTTATACCCAGAAGGAATTGATGATCTTAAGTTTAGAACTATCCTAGCAGAGGAAGGATCTCAAGTAGCAGGTGGACTTGGAGCTTATGCAGGCAAAATGTTTAGAATAGGTCATATGGGAAATATTGACATGCATGACTTAGTAGGAGCTATATCAGGAATCGAGAGAACCTTATATAGACTAGGCGTAGATGTACTTGGCAAAGGTGTAGCTACACTACAAAGAGAGTTATTAAAATAAATTGATTTAAGAAAGGCTTATTCTTCTAATTAGAGGAATAAGCCTTTTATTATCTACCTGTCTCGTATAGTCCTTCTTCACAAGGGAGAAGACCATTTTCTGTAATTATCATATCTACTGGGACATCAAAGCTCTCTCTTGGAACTCTACTTAAAACCTGTAGTCCAAATCCGATAGCAATTTTCTTAACATCTCTTCTAAGTTTTGGCAGGAATCTATCGTAATATCCTCCGCCATAACCAATACGATATCCATAATGATCGAAGACTACACCTGGAACAATAACTAAATCAATATCCGTTGGATCCATATATCTTATAAATTCAGCCTTCGGGGTTAGAATATTATAATATCCTGGCTCTAATTCTTCAAAAGATTTAATTTCTGATGGTTTTAACTCTTTAGTTTCATGAACGGCTATAGGGACAACAATTCTCTTGCCATCATCCAAGGCTTGTTTTATAAAATCATGAGTATCTACTTCATCTGAAAAACTAACAAAACACATTATAACATCAGCGTTTTTATAGTATGTAGTAGATAGAATATTTGATGCTACTCTTTTGCTAAAGGATAAATGGTTTAGGGGTGTAAGCTTAGATCTTTCGTTTAATATATCTTTTCTTAATGTTATTTTATCCAAATTAATCACCTCAAACAGTTTATTTATAAGTTTATTTAATATATAATATATAACATTAGGATGTATTAAGTCAAAATATATTTACACATTAGACTATTGAGGTGATAAGGTGATAAAATTTGTAGATATCTGCAAAGAATACAAAGCAGGGGTAACTGCTCTTTATAACATAAATACGGAAATAGATAAGGGAGAATTCGTTTTTTTAGTTGGATCAAGTGGAGCTGGAAAATCCACCTTAATTAAGCTTCTTCTAAAAGAGGAAGGAGTTACATCAGGGAGAGTGTTTTTAAATAACAAGGATATTACTTGGGTTCCAAACAGGAGAATACCTTATATTAGAAGACAAATTGGCGTTGTTTTTCAGGACTTTAGGTTGTTGCCAAATAAGACAATCTATGAAAATGTTGCCTTTGCAATGGAAATTATAGGGGCTCATCCAAGGGAAATCAGAAGAAGGGTTCCAATGATACTTAGTATGGTTGATCTAAGTAGAAAAGCAGGTAGCTATCCTGATCAACTATCTGGGGGAGAACAACAGAGGGTATCCATTGCTAGAGCTATAGTTAATAATCCCCCTGTTCTTATAGCGGATGAACCCACTGGAAATTTAGACCCTGATACTGCTAAGGAGATAATGAGAGTATTACAGGATATAAATAACAGAGGTACAACTATTGTTATGGCAACCCATGCCAAGGACATTGTAAATACCATGAAAAAGAGAGTTATTGCTCTTGATGGAGGAAGACTTGTAAGAGATGAACAGAAGGGTGGTTATAGCATTGAAATTCCGAGTGTTTAAAAATATCATAAAGCAGGGATTTCAAAGTATGTGGAGAAATAGAGGTATGGGAGCTGCTTCTGTAACTAGTATTTCTGCTGTTTTACTGATCCTTGGCGTTGTACTTATATTAGTTCTTAGTATAAACAATGTAGTTTTAGATACTAAGGTCAAGTTTGATGAAATAGAAGTCTTCTTAGAAGATGATCTTGATAGTAGTGTATTGGATAATATAGAAAATACGGTAAAAGATAAAAATGGTGTCATATCAATTATGTTTAGATCAAAGGATCAAGCCTTGGATCTAATGAAGGAAGAGTGGGGGGAAGAAGCTTATTTATTGGAGGGCTTGGATACCAATCCCTTGCCTGATTCATATATTGTAAAAGTAAATGATATAGAATTCGCAGAAGATTTAGTAAATACTATAAAAATGCTTGACGGAGTTGAAGAAGTAAAATATTATAAAGATATAATAGACAAACTATTGATTTTTGCAGGGTATATAAGGTTTGGTGGGATAGTAATTATTGGAATACTAGTATTTGTTTCAGTATTTATAATTTCAAATACAATTAAGATAACAGTTTCATCAAGAAGGCGAGAAATTAATATAATGAAATACGTGGGTGCAACCAATGGATATATTAGAGGACCCTTTATTATGGAGGGAATATTCTTTGGAATAATTGGTGCAGCCTTATCCATTGGTCTTGTATATTTTGGATATGAGTATTTTTATAATTCCATGAATGAAAAGTTATATAATTTATTTACATTCTACCTGGTATCCCCAGAGTCAATATTTAGGGATATAGCCATAATGTTTGGAACAATAGGATCAGGCATTGGAGCTTTAGGAAGTTTAGTTTCCTTGAAGAGATTTCTAAATGTTTAGGAGGTGTCGATTTGAATAAAAAGAAAATACTAGTATTGATTATAGCTTTAGTTATGGTTTTTATCACTATAGTTCAAGTAAGTGGTCAATCAGTAAGCGACTTAAAAAAGAAGCAGGATGAACTTCAGAAGCAGATTGAAGAGACTAAAAAAGAGATTCAAGCCATGCAAGATCAGTCAAAAAGTATTGATGCCGAAATTAAACAAATAGATCTTAGGGTTTCAAATGCATCATCCGAATTGGAGAATGTTGAAACTGAGCTAGAAATATTGAATGTTGAAATAGAAGACACTATTCTTACTTTAGAAGAGGCAGAAAAGAATATTGAAGATAAAATTGATACATTTAATAGTAGACTAAGAGTAATGTATAAAAATGGCAATGTAGGATATATAGAAGTTCTACTATCATCAGACAATATAAAGGATTTTTTATCTAGGCAAGAGATGATACAGTCCATAGCTGATTATGATAAGGAACTCATTAAGTATATGAGAGAACAAAGGGATTTAATTGATGAGAAGAAGGTAGAATTGGAAGCTCAAAGAGCATCCGTTGAAGTAACTAAGTCAAAACTTGAAGCTAGAAAAAGAGATCTAGAGAAGGTAAGTAGAGAAAAAGAAAACTTGATGGTTAAGATAACAGAAAACATCAAAGATTATGAGAAGGAATATGACGAACAGCTTAAATTAGCCAAGGAAATTGAAGCGGAAATAGTAAAGAGATCAAGGAATACTGGACCATATTCTGGAGGAATAATGCAGTGGCCAGTGCCTGGAAATAGTAGAATTAGTTCATACTATGGATATAGAATTCATCCCATATTTAAAGTCAAGAAGCTCCACACAGGTATTGATATTCCTGCTCCAACAGGAACTAGCATAGTTGCAGCTGCAGCTGGAACAGTTATTTATAGTGACTGGCTAGGTGGATATGGTCAGGTTGTAATGTTAGACCATGGTGGAGGTATTGTAACTCTTTATGCACATAATTCATCTAGATCAGTTTCAGAAGGAGCTGTGGTTAAAAGAGGAGATACAGTAGCAAAAGCAGGTAGCACAGGAAATTCTACTGGGCCACATCTTCATTTTGAGGTCAGAAAAGGTGGAGCATATGTGGATCCAATCCCATGGTTAAAAGGAAATTAGATTTGGAGGAGAGAAATCTCCTCTTTTTATTATTTGTTTTGTATTTTGTGCTATAATAAAGAAGTGAAATTAATTTTAAAATAGAGGTGTTCTCATGTCAAAAAAATCAATTATCGGAATATTTATTGCCCTTATAGTCTTAACTAATGTTGTAACATTTACAGTGACAAATTTTATCAATGTGAAAATGGATAATAAAGTAGTTATTACTAAGGAAGAATATGATACTTTAAGTAAATTATATGAAGAAAATAGCAAAGTTATAATGGTTAGACGAGCTCTTGAGGATTTGTACTTAAGGGATATTGATGATCAGGCACTTCTTGATGGTCAACTTAAAGGAATGGTAGATGCTCTTGAGGACCCTTATTCTGTATATATGACTGAAAGCGAGTATAGTAGTTTTAATATAAATACGGATGGAGTTTATGGAGGTGTAGGAATAATAGTAACCCCTGGAGAAGATAATTTTATTACGGTGGTATCCCCTATCGAGGATACTCCTGGAGAAAGGGCAGGTATTAAAACTGGGGATAAGATAATCAAGGTGGATGGCGTTGAATACTTCTCATCAAATATGGATGAAGCAGTAAGCGTTATGAGAGGTGAACCTGATACTGATGTTGAACTTACAATTCTTAGAACAAACAAAGAAAGCAAGAATGAAACCATAGTAATCAATTTAACTAGGGAGATAATAAAGCTTGTAAGCGTAAAATCTGATGTTATTAATGGAGATATTGGTTATATAAGATTAACTTCCTTTGACAAGGTTACTACAGATGATTTTAGAAATCACCTTACAGAACTAGAAAATAAGAATATAAAAGGCTTAGTCTTAGATCTAAGAGGTAATCCAGGAGGGCTTTTAAATGTAAGTACTGAGATAGCTGATGAACTTTTAGGTGAAGAAACTATAGTTTACACCCAAGACAAGAATGGGAAAAGAAACTATGCTTATTCAGACAAAGATCTTTTTGATTTACCACTTGTTGTATTAATAAACCAGGGTAGTGCCAGTGCATCTGAAATACTAGCTGGTGCCATTAAAGATAATGAAAGAGGTACCTTAATTGGAACCACTACATTTGGCAAGGGTGTTGTACAAACACTTAGAGATTTGCCAGATGGGACAGGGTTAAAAGTAACTATTTCAGAATATTTCACACCAAATGGCATTAATATCCATGGTGTTGGAATAGCACCTGATGTAGAAGTGGAATTGGACGAAGATGTTGAAGGAATAGGATTGGATTTTATTGATGTGGATAATCAATTACAAAAGGCAATAGAGGTATTAAGAGAAAAATTATAAAAGAATTGAGCCCAGAAAAAAATGGGCTCTTATTTTATGTGTTTCATATCTATAGTATAAATTATCTCTGACATTTCTGATTGAAAAGGAATGACCAAATCTACGTATACTAATTCACTTTCATAATCTAGATAAACTAGATTACTGTTAACTTTACCAATTTCTTGCAGTTCTTTAGATTCTAAATCTAGCATGTATATTGAATAGTCGTTGCCACCATTATGCTTTTCAATAACGAGTATTTTTTCTTCAGAAATTATTTGATAGTTAATAATATTATTATCTAAGGTATAACTATTTTCAGGATTTTTTAAATTATGAATCACTATTGAGTTACAATCGGTATTTTCAGATTTATTCAAGAATACCACATATTCTTTATTTATAATGTTGGCCATGGATCCCTTGCCGATCCTTAAAAAATCACTATTATCTATACTTATTTTCAACTGATTATTTGTATTCTCTGGAATTAATTCAGATAATAAATAAATATCCTTATAATATCTAAAACTGGAAAGATTATAATCAAAGGTATTCTCTATATTAATTGAATTATCATCTAAGTTGTAAAGTGCCAGTTTACTTGATGAATTGAAAGGCTCACCTAGGATGAAAACTTCCTTTTTATCCTTCCATATTGAAATCCTTGGAGACAAGTCATTTAACACATTGACATATAATACTTTCTTGTCCTTAACCTGGACAATAAAGAGGGAGTTTTTACTACCGTCAGAAGTTATTACACTTATATTTTTGTAATCAGGGCTAAATTTAACACTTAAGACTTGGTCATCAGTTCCAAAGTAGAATTCTTTTGTTTTTTCCTTAAAATCATAGAACCATAAATTATTCAAATAGGATGATTCTGAGTCATCCTTTACATAAAGCATTCCATAGTCTTGGATAAAATCGAAGATTTTACCTTCATCAACCAGTGATGAAATTAGACTTTTATTTGAACTTATTATACTTCCCGTATTAGAATCTACTTGAACATTTAGGTTTATTAAGGGGATTTCCTTGCTGAAAGTATCAAAGATATTTTGATACTTAATATCCCAAATCAACTTATCACCCATCTGAATTAACTCAGTGGAGGGTGAACTGGAAGATGATATTTTCATATCAGAATTCAATTTGTTGAGTACATCAACAATCCCATAGCTTATTTGTAAAGGAGTATAGTTTTCATTAAGGATGTTAAATCTCATAGTTTCTAAATCACTTTGAGAAATACCTGAAATATCAATCCATATTTGGGGTATAACTAATTGTGCAGATTTATCTTCAAAATTTTTAATTTGAATTGTAATTGTACTATCTTCCCTATATAGGTCAAGGATTTCAACTCCAGAACTTCTAAATAAACCAGCAGATATGAGCAATGAATTCTTGTTGTTTCTATTTATCAGTTCAACCTTTGGGGTGGTGTTTTGATAACTTCTAGACAGGGCTATTTTATCTATGGAAAAAGAAAAATCATTTGGGTTTTCTGCCTTGACTGGAGTATCTTTCTTCAATAAATCAAAATTAGAACAAGCGGATAGCATTATTGATAGTATCAATAATAAGGATATGTATTTAATTTTAAGCATCATCTTATCCCCTCCTCTAGATAATTTTACATTATTAAAGTTCTTTTAACAAGATTTATAATAGTTATGGATTTTTGATTCAAAAAGGTATAAGATAATAGAACAAGCGTTTGATAGAATGAGGTGTAAATATGAATAATTTTAAAATAGAATCAGGATATATTCCAACGGGAGACCAACCACAAGCAATTGGGAAATTGGTAGATGGAATTAATAGAGGATTAAGGGACCAAGTTTTGCTTGGTGTAACTGGATCTGGCAAGACATTTACCATGGCAAATATAATTGAAAGAGTTCAAAAACCAACATTAGTAATAGCTCACAATAAGACTCTTGCCTATCAATTAGCCAGTGAGTTTAAGGAGTACTTCCCAAACTCAGCAGTTGAATACTTTGTAAGTTATTACGATTACTATCAGCCAGAAGCATATGTGCCACAAACAGACACATATATTGAAAAGGATTCATCAATCAATGAGGAAATTGATAAATTGCGTCACTCAGCGACCATGGCCTTATTCGAGAGAAGAGATGTAATTATTGTTGCATCAGTATCCTGTATTTACGGATTGGGAGATCCCATTGACTATGAAAATCTAGTAGTGTCTCTAAGGCCTGGAATGATAAAGGATAGAGATCAAATCATGAGAAAATTAGTAGACATACAATACATTAGAAATGATATTAATTTTGTTAGAGGAACCTTTAGAGCAAGGGGAGATGTACTTGAAATCTTTCCAGCTGCATCAACTGAACACTCCATTCGGGTGGAGTTCTTTGGGGATGAGATAGATAGGATAACAGAAGTTAATTATTTGACTGGAGAAATTATTGGATACAGAAATCATGTTTCAATATTCCCTGCTTCACATTTCGCAACAACTGAAGAGAAAGTTCAAAGAGCCTTGGTAACCATAGAAGAGGAGTTGGATGAAAGACTTAAAGAGTTAAGAGATAAAGATAAGCTAGTTGAAGCTCAAAGATTGGAACAAAGGACAAGGTATGACCTTGAAATGCTTAGAGAAATGGGATTTTGTTCAGGGATTGAAAATTATTCTAAACACTTAAGTCAGAGAGAATCAGGAAGCAGACCCTATACTCTTATTGACTATTTCCCTGAAGATTTCTTGGTAATAATTGATGAATCCCATGTGACCATACCTCAGATTAGAGGAATGTTTGAAGGAGATAAATCAAGAAAAACCACCTTGGTGGAGTATGGATTTAGGCTACCATCTGCCTTAGATAATAGACCTCTTAGGTTTCAAGAGTTTGAAAGTCTTGTAAAACAGGTTGTATATGTGTCAGCAACTCCTGGTCCCTATGAAACAGCTAGGAGCGAGAATACAGTTGAACAGATAATTAGACCCACTGGATTATTGGATCCAGTCGTTGAAGTCAGACCAACTAAGAATCAAATAGATGATCTAGTTGAAGAGATAAACAAAGTTACCTTAAGAGAAGAGAGGGTCTTAGTTACAACATTGACGAAAAAAATGGCAGAGGATCTTACCAATTATTTCAAAAAGATAGGGATAAAGGTGACCTATCTTCATTCGGATGTGGAAACTATGGAAAGGATGGAGATTATTAGAGACCTTAGAATGGGTAAATACGATGTTCTAGTTGGAATAAATCTATTAAGAGAGGGACTAGATTTACCTGAAGTTTCCTTGGTGGCAATTTTAGATGCTGATAAAGAAGGGTTTTTAAGGAGTGAAACATCTCTTATTCAAACAACTGGTAGGGCTGCCAGAAATATTGAAGGTAAGGTAATCATGTATGCTGATAGAATAACAAATTCTATGGAAAGAGCAATATTTGAAACTAATAGAAGAAGAGATATTCAAAATCAGTATAATATTGATAATGATATAACTCCAAAATCAATAATTAAAGGAATACGAAATATAATAGAAGCTACTATTGCTGCCGAAGAGGAAGGCACATATGATGAGAAATTCAATGATTCAGAAATACTAGCAATGATCGAAGGGCTGGAAAGCACCATGATGGAAAGAGCAGAGGCCTTGGAGTTTGAGAAGGCAGCTGAGCTAAGGGATAAAATAATTCAATTAAGAAAGATGGTAAAAAATAAGAGGTGAAAGAATTGACTAAAGATAAAATCATCATAAGAGGAGCAAAGGTTCATAATTTAAAGAATATAAACCTTGAACTTCCAAGGAATAAGTTCATAGTTTTTACTGGTTTAAGTGGTTCTGGAAAGTCTTCTCTTGCATTTGATACAATTTATGCAGAGGGGCAAAGGCGCTATGTTGAATCACTATCCAGTTATGCTAGGATGTTCTTGGGGCAGATGGACAAACCAGATGTGGAGCATATAGAAGGATTATCTCCATCAATAGCTATTGATCAGAAGACTACTTCTAAGAACCCCAGATCAACTGTAGGCACAGTAACTGAAGTCTATGACTTTCTTAGACTATTATATGCTAGGATAGGTACTCCCTATTGTCCCAGTTGTGGAAAGGAGATTACTTCTCAGACAATAGACCAAATGGTAGATAGGGTGATGGAGCTTGAAGAAAAAACTAGAATTCAGATACTGGCTCCTATTATCAGAGGTAAGAAAGGGGAGCATACAAAAGTACTTGAACAAATTCGCAAAGAGGGATTTATTAGAGTAAATATAGATGGAGAAATGCTTGAGTTAAGTGATGAAATAAAGCTTGAGAAAAACAAGAAACATTCAATATATGTAGTTGTTGATAGATTAGTAATAAGGACTGGAATAGAAGGGAGACTCTCTGAATCCATAGAAACTGCTCTGAAAATGGGTGATGGCCTAGTAGAAGTTGAGGTTATAGATGGAGAGAAGCTTATATTTAGCCAGAAGCTAGCCTGTTCTGACTGCAATATTGCAATTGAAGAAATATCACCTAGACTATTTTCTTTCAATAGTCCCTTTGGTATGTGTCCAACTTGTAATGGTTTAGGATACCATAATGAAATTGATGAGGACCTGGTAATACCAAATAGAAACCTTAGTGTAAATGAAGGTGGAATCGCACCTTTTAGTAATTCAGCTGAGGAAACATATTACTATCAGATATTCAAGACATTGGCAAAAGATCATAAGTTCTCAATGGATGCACCACTAAAAGACGCCCCAGAAAAATTTCTAAAAGAATTATTGTATGGTACTACAAGAAATATTAAATTTACATTTTTGAGTCATTTTGATGATTCTGGCAGAAGGGAATATGAAGGGAAGTTTGAAGGTGTAATTCCTAACCTGGAAAGAAGGCACAAAGAAACATACTCAGATTATATGCGTAATAAGATAAATGAATATATGTCAGAGACCCCATGTCCAGACTGTGGTGGAAAGAGACTAAAGAAGGAAGCTTTATCAGTTAAGATACAGGGACTGAATATATCAGAGATTACTGATATGCCAGTAGCCAAATCATTGGACTTCTTCCAAAATATAAGCTTAAGTAAGAAGAATCAGATTATTGGAGATCAAGTTCTTAAGGAAATAAATGAAAGGCTGAACTTTCTAGTTGATGTTGGATTGGAGTATCTGACCCTATCAAGGGCAGCAGGATCACTTTCAGGGGGAGAATCCCAGAGAATAAGGTTAGCAACACAGATTGGATCCAGTCTTGTAGGGGTTATTTACGTACTGGATGAACCAAGTATAGGCTTACATCAAAGGGATAATTCTAAATTACTAAAGACCTTAAGACACCTAACAGATTTAGGAAATACTCTTATTGTAGTAGAACATGATGAGGATACAATGAGGGTAGCTGATCATATAGTTGATATTGGTCCAGGAGCTGGAATTCATGGAGGTTATGTTGTTGCTCAAGGTAGTGTGGATGATATTCTAAAGAGTGAGGAATCACTTACTGGGAAATATCTTTCAGGTGAGTTAAAAATTGAAATACCCCAAAAGAGAAAGCCAGTTAATTCTAAGTGGATTGAGATACTGGGAGCTGGAGAAAATAATCTAAAGGATATTGATGTAAAGATTCCGCTAGGACTAATGACCTGTGTAACAGGAGTATCTGGATCAGGGAAAAGTTCTTTGGTAAATCATGTACTCTACAAAACCCTAGCTCATGAACTTAATGGTGCACGGGTTAGACCTGGCATCAACAAAGGAATAAAAGGATTGGAACATCTAGACAAGGTTATTGAGATAGATCAAAATCCTATTGGTAGAACTCCAAGATCAAATCCCGCAACCTATACAGGTTTATTTGATCATATAAGGGATGTATTTGCTATGACCAATGAGTCCAAGATAAGGGGTTATAAAAAGGGGAGATTCAGTTTTAACGTTAAAGGTGGAAGATGTGAAGCATGTAAAGGGGATGGAATTCTAAAAGTAGAGATGCATTTCCTGCCAGATGTTTATGTCCCATGTGAGGTTTGTAAGGGCAAAAGGTATAATAGAGAGACTCTTCAGGTTAAGTATAAGGGAAAGACAATATCTGATGTGCTGGAAATGACTGTTGAGGAAGGGTTAGAATTTTTCCAAAATCTACCTAAGTTAAAGAGAAAACTACAAACCCTTTATGATGTTGGTTTAGGATACATTAAGATTGGTCAACCATCTACTGAACTATCAGGTGGAGAAGCTCAGAGAGTAAAATTAGCTACAGAATTATCAAAACGAGCAACTGGCAGGACAGTCTATATTCTTGATGAGCCTACCACAGGTCTCCATTCAGCGGATATTCATAAGCTAATAGATGTATTAAATCAACTTGTTGAGGGAGACAATACTGTTATCATTATTGAGCATAATCTAGATGTAATTAAGACTGCAGACTATATAATTGATCTTGGTCCTGAAGGTGGAGATGGTGGGGGAACCGTTGTTGTAACAGGTACACCTGAGGAAGTTGCCAGTAGTGATAAATCTTATACAGGACAGTTCCTTAAGAAGATTTTATTAAAAGGATAGGTGGTTTAAATGTGTGGAAGATATGCTTTGGATGCAGATATAGATCAACTAATTGAAAGGTATAAAGCAATAGTAATGGAGTCCCAATTCAGTAGAAAGACTGAGATTTTCCCCACTCAGGTTATGCCTGTGGTTAAAGGTGGAGAGAAGAAGATAATAGTGGATGCAAAATGGGGTTTCACTCCGTCCTTTGCAAAAAAACCCCTCATTAACGCAAGGGGAGAAAGCCTATATGAAAAGGCAACATTTAAAAAACCATTTTTAACCAATAGGTGTATAATCCCAGCAACCTCATTTTTTGAGTGGGAAGTAGTTGATGGGAAAAAGATTAAGCGAAATATTAGTATAAAAAGCAAGGAAATATTTTCCATGGCAGGTTTATTAAATGATTACTATGATGATGAGGGGAACCTAATTACAACTTATACAATTATTACAACAGAAGCTAACCATAGTATGAGAAAAATTCATGAGAGGATGCCTGTAATACTTACAGAAGAAAATGAGGAAATATGGTTAAACCATGAAGAAAAAAGTATTTCGAGACTTCTTGGATTACTTAGGCCGAGTATGGAAAGTTTAGAAATAATTTAAGAAAAAATTATAAAAGTACTTGCAAAAAGATTAAGATGAGAATATAATGAAAAACATATTAATTTCAAAGGAGGTCTTAATCTTGATAGTTTATCAATTGATCAAGAGCCCATGGGAGTTAGTTTCCAGCGATGAAAACAAGACTTCCAAAGGTCTAAGGAGTTCCTCACTATTATAATCAAGAAACTTAAATAATAGGAGGAATAAAAATGAAAAAGAAAATAGCATTAATGTTGGCAATGGTAATAATGGTGGTAACTCTAGCAGGTTGTACTAGTAACTCAGAGACTTTATCTGTGGTTGATAGTATCAAATCAAAGGGCAAGATTGTCTTAGGGACAGCAGCAGATTACCCACCTTATGAGTTTCATAAGGAAATTGATGGGAAAGATGAAATTGTTGGATTTGATATTGAAATTGCTAAAGAAATTGCCAAGGAACTCGGTGTTGAACTGGAAATAGTCGACATGAAGTTCGAAGGACTGCTTCCTGCACTTGTAACAAATGATATAGATTTCATTATTGCAGGTATGGTAGCAAATGAAGATAGAAAAGAAAAGATAGATTTTTCTATCCCTTATTACCAAGCACAACAAAGAATGATCGTTAAGCTAAGTGATGCTGATACTCTTAAGATGCCTGAGGATTTCTCGGGATTAAAAGTTGGAGCACAGAAGTCATCTATTCAAGAGAACATAGCTTTAGAAAAATTCTCAACTGCTGAATATATTGGTCTAAGTAAGATCACAGATTTAGTGTTGGAATTGAAAAGTGATAAGATTCAGGGTGTAATCCTGGTTGAACCAGTTGCTAAAGCTTATGTAAATCAAAATGACGATCTATATCTAGTTGATGAAGTCCTAGGGCAAGAAGATGGCGTTGCAGTAGCTGTTAATAAAGGCAACGAGGATTTAGTTCTAGTAATTAACCAAGTTTTAGAAAAACTGATAAGTGAAGGTAAGATTGATCAATTTATTGCAGATGCTACTGCACTGTCAGAAGAATAAGATATTCCCCGGCAAAAGAGAATTTTCTCTTTTGCCTTTTTATTACAAAAAAAGGGAGGCTTTAACTTGGAATTTTTAGATATAGATTTTTTAATGCAGTATTACAAGTATTTTTTAAAAGGAACAGGAGTAACTCTAAGTGTAAGTTTATTTGGGGTTATATTTGGAACTATAGTTGGAGTATTTTTAAGTTTGTTGAAGCTTTCCAATAATAAAATTTTAAAAGGAATAGCAACATCCTACATTGAGTTGGTAAGAGGGACACCATTATTGGTTCAAATATATATTGTTTATTATGGCTTCCCATTATTCTTGCCATTTTCATTAAGTAGAATGACCCTTGGAACAATTGCAGTAGTATTGAATTCAGCAGCCTATGTTTCTGAGATCATAAGAGCAGGAATTCTATCAATAGATAAGGGTCAAATGGAGGCAGCCAGATCCTTGGGAATGACACACAACATGTCCATGAAATTTATAATTATTCCCCAGGCTTTTAAAAATATCCTACCAGCATTAGGGAATGAATTCATAGTTTTAATAAAGGAATCAGCAATAATATCGGTAATAGGGATACATGATATTATGTACAATGCAGATACTTTAAGGGGGATAACATATAGACCCTTTATTCCTTTAGTATATGCAGCAATTATATACTTTATCATCACATTTAGTCTGTCTAAGTTATTAGGGGTATTTGAAAGGAGGTTGCGATTAGGTGATCAAAACAGTTAATTTAAATAAGAAATTTGGCAACCTTCATGTTTTAAAGGATATAAACCAAGAGATAGAAAAAGGAGAAGTTTTAGTGATAATTGGACCAAGTGGCTCAGGCAAGAGTACTTTTTTAAGATGTCTTAATCTATTGGAGGAACCAACTGGTGGTGAAATAATATTTGAAGGAGTATCTATCACAGACAAAAGCAATAACATCAACAGACAAAGGGAAAAGATGGGCATGGTATTTCAGCAGTTTAATCTCTTTCCACATTTGACTGTATTGGAAAACATAACCCTAGCCCCAATACAGGTGAAGGGACTTAAGAAGGATGAAGCAGAAAAAATAGCATTTAGTCTTCTTAAAAGAATAGGTTTGGAGGAAAAAGCCAAAGGATATCCAAATCAACTATCAGGTGGTCAAAAACAAAGAATTGCAATAATTAGGGCTTTAGCAATGTCTCCAGATGTCATGTTGTTTGATGAACCAACTTCAGCATTAGACCCTGAAATGGTGGGAGAAGTACTTGAACTTATGAAGGAATTAGCTCTTGAAGGCATGACAATGGTTGTTGTAACTCATGAGATGGGTTTTGCAAAGGAAGTGGGATCAAGGGTAATTTTTATGGACGAAGGTAGAATGATTGAAGAAGGTAAGCCAGAAGAGTTATTTAATAATCCTCAAAATACAAGAACTCAGGATTTCTTAAGAAAGATACTCATTTGATTTAAAGCGGCAACTTGTTAGTTGTCGCTTTAAATATATAGAATTAGGCATTGTAATATAGTATAATTAGGCTGATATTTCAAAATTGACGGAGGAATAGAATGCTATATGTAATGCTGGGTTTTTCTTTACTTGCAGGCATAGATAAATTACTGAATAATAAGTATGGTTTAGGGAATAAGTTTGATGAAGGCTTTAAGGCTATGGGAGGTCTTGCCATAACTATAATGGGCATATATAGTCTTTCTCCTATAATAGCCAAACTTGTAACACCAGTATTGATACCGCTTTCAAGTATGCTTTTTACAGATCCATCCGTATTTATCTCCAGCATTCTGGCAACTGACTTAGGAGCATATAATACAAGTATAGAAATAGCAAAAGACCCTTCAGTGGGTATATATAACGGAATAATTTTAGCATCCACTTTGGGTGCAACCATATCATTTACAGTACCTGTAGCGATTAACTTAATATCCATTAAGGACTTTCAGTATTTTGCAAAAGGAATTTTAGCAGGAATTGTAACCGTTCCACTGGGAATGATAATTTCAGGGCTAATGTTAAGAGTATCCTTCCTGAATATCATATTGAATATTTTCCCAGTATTAATATTCTCGTCATTGATAGCATATGGGTTAATAAAAGCACAGGATAGGATAATAACAATCTTCAAATATTTAGGAAGGATCATCCTGGGAATAAGTACTTTTGGATTATTGTTAAATATTCTAGATTATTCACTGGGAATAGTTCTTATAAAAGGAATGCTTCCTGTGGAAGAAGGTGCTATGTTAGTGCTAAGTATAAGTATAGTTTTATCTGGTGCTTATCCAATGTTATATATAGTATCACGAAGATTAAACAAGGTTCTAAGAAGAATTACAGATAGATACGATATAGATGAATATTCAATACTCGGTTTGTTCTCATCATTGGCAAGTTGTCTACCCATGATGGGAGTATACCACGAAATGAATTGGAAGGGCAAAATCTTAAATGCAGCATTTGCAGTAAGTGGGGCTTTTGTATTCGGAGGACAATTAGGGTATGTATCATCTGTTGCCCCAGAAACCACAAATGCATTTATAGTTGGAAAACTAGTAGCAGGATTTGCTGCATTAGGAGTTGGATATATTTTAATTAAGATGGACATGAAAGGAGATGGAATAAGAGTTGAAGGTTAATGAGAGAATAAGAGCTTTGAGAGAACTTATGAAGGAAAGAGACATTGATGTTTACATCGAACCTACATCTGATCCACATCAATCGGAGTATGTTGCAGATCATTATAAGGGAAGGGCCTACTTAACAGGATTCACCGGCTCAGCAGGCTTAGTTGTTGTTACAATGGATGAGGCAATTCTCTGGACAGATGGAAGATACTTCATACAAGCAGAAAATGAGCTTGCTGGAACAGAGATTCAATTATACAAGATGAATATAAAAGGTTATCCAGCTTATGATCAGTGGCTACTAGATAATATTCCAAAGGGAGCTAAGATAGGTTTAAATGGGCTTATATTTTCCCAGGGAAACTTTGAAAGTTTAAATGAAAAACTTATAAAAAAATCTCCAGTTTTCCATGACCATGAAGATCTTGTGGGTATGATTTGGGAGATGAGACCTTCCCTTTCAAAGAAGGAGACTTTTCTATTGGAAGAAAAATATTCTGGAAAGTCAACAGTTGATAAACTTGAAGAAATCAAAGAATATCTTACCAAAGAAGAAGGGGATTATCTGTTACTTGGAAGCCTAGATGATATAGCCTGGACTTTTAACATAAGAGGCAGGGATGTAACCAATAATCCAGTTGTTATTTCATATGCACTAATAGGAAAGGACAAGGCTACTTTTTTTGTTGACTTAGAAAAATTAAGTGAGGATACACGTGTTGAACTAACTTCCCAAGGGGTGGAATGTTTAGCCTATGATGATGTCTTCCAAGTTATAAGACAAATAGCTGAAGAAAAAACAATAATACTACAAAAAGACAGGATAAACAGACTTGTTTATAAAACCATCCCACAAGGTGTAAATATTGTGTCAAAAGATAATATTACAACAAAGTTGAAGGGAATTAAGAACAATGTAGAAATTGAAAATCAAAGAATTGCTTATGTGAAGGATGGGGTTGCTTTAACTAAATTTTTCCATTGGTTGGACAAGCAAATTGGTAATATGGAAATTGATGAGATACTTGCTGAAGAAAAACTTCTACAATTTAGACAAGAAGAGGAGGATTTTATCGAACCAAGTTTTGGAACCATATCTGCATATGGTCCAAATGCAGCCATGATGCACTATTCAGCTAGTCCTGATAAGTATTCTAAATTATTAAATAAGGGTCTCTATCTTTTAGACTCAGGAGGGCAGTATTTTAATGGGACGACAGATACAACAAGGACTGTTGCCCTGGGTCCTGTAACTGATGAAGAGATGGAAGATTTCACTCTTGTGCTTAAAGGACATATAAATCTAATATCAGCAAGATTCCTAAGTGGAACGACAGGACATGCATTGGATGTACTGGCAAGACATCCCCTATGGATGAAGGGAGTTGATTACAAGTCAGGTACTGGTCATGGTATAGGTTATCTTCTGAATGTTCATGAAGGACCTCATAGAATTGCAACAGCAGTAAACAATACACCCTTGGAAGTAGGTATGATAGTATCCATAGAACCAGGAGTATATAAACAGAACAAACATGGAATAAGGACAGAGAATGTTGTAGTGGTAAGGGAAGATATAAAGACAGAATCTGGTGATTTTTTATCATTTGAAAACCTTACATTATGTCATATAGATCTAAATTGTATCCAACCTTCCATGTTAAATGAACATGAGAGACAGTGGCTTAACGATTATCATAAGAGAGTATTTCAAGAGCTTTCTCCTTTCTTAGATGATGAAGAGAAACAGTGGTTAAGAGAAAAAACTAAAGAGATTTAAACTATTTAAAGGGGAGTTTATAGCACTCCTCTTTTGTGTTATAATTGAGTAAATAAGTATAATAGGTGAATTTATGAAAAACTTTGAAGACATTTTAAAAAACTTACCAGATTCCCCAGGCGTATATATAATGAAGGACAAATCTGATGAAATAATTTATGTTGGGAAGGCAATATCCCTGAAAAAAAGGGTTAGACAATACTTCCAAACTAACAAGAACCAAGGACTTAAAGTTGCTTCAATGGTTAAGCAGATCCATGACCTGGAATATATAATGGTGGAAAATGAAGTGGAGGCTCTGGTACTTGAAGCAAACCTGATCAAGAAGAATAGACCTAAATACAACATATTGCTTCGAGATGATAAGCAATACCCTTATATTAAGGTAACAATAAACGAGAGATACCCAAGAGTTCTAAAAACCAGATTAGTATTAAAGGATGGGGCTAAGTATTATGGCCCATTTCCCAGTGCTAATGCAGTTAATGAAGCTATTGAAATTTTTCATGATATTTACCAAATAAGAGATTGTAAGTTGAACTTGGAAAATAAGGACACAAGATTTCGACCATGTTTAAACTATCACATTGGAAGATGCTTAGGACCTTGTTTAGGAAATGTGGATGAAGAATTGTATAAGGGCATGATTGAAGATGTTCTCAAGTTTTTGAATCAGAAGGATGACTCGTTGATCACCAATCTAGAAGAGAAGATGAGAATTGCATCATCCCAATTTAAGTTTGAAGAAGCAGCAAAATACAGGGATCAAGTTTTGGCTTTAAGAACCTTACATGAAAAACAAAGGGTTGATTCGGTTAATTCTTTGGAACAGGATGTAATAGCTATGGCCAGAGGAGTGGAAGAGGTAGTAGTTCAGGTCTTCTTTATTAGAGAAGGAAAGATTCTTGGAAGAGAACATTATATTATGGAAGATTCATTTGTGGAGGATAGGGGTGAAATCCTAAGTTCATTCCTAAAACAATTTTATATAGGTAGCACATATATTCCAAAGGAAGTACTGGTGGAAGAAGAAATTGAAGATAGAAAGGCCTTGGAGTTATGGCTGGGAGAACTAAAGGGGAACAAGGTATCCTTATTGACACCAAAGAGGGGGGAAAAAGCAGATTTAATCCATATGGTAAAAGAAAATGCTCTTGAGATGCTAAATAAGTATGGAGATAAGTTCCTTAGAAAGCACAGGGAAAACTTAAAAGGCTTGGAAGAGTTACAGTATTTGCTCCAGATGGAGGAAAGACCTGATAGGATAGAGGCTTTTGATATTTCCAATATAAGTGGCGCAGATTCTGTGGGATCTATGGTTGTATTTGAAAAGGGTGAACCTAAGAAATCAGATTATAGGAGATTTAAGATAAGAACAACTATAAGACCAGATGACTACAAGAGTATGGAGGAAGTTTTAAATAGAAGATTCATAAGGGGATTGGATGAAAATGGAAATACAGGATTTTCTTTATTTCCTGATCTAATTATGATTGATGGTGGCAAGGGCCAGGTAAATAGAATTGTTAAGTTATTGGATAAATTAGGGGTGGATATACCTGTATGTGGGTTGGTAAAAGATGACAACCATAAAACCAGGGGTTTAATATTTGACAATATTGAAATTTCACCAAACAGGGATAGTTTTTCCCATAAGTTGATGTACAAGATTCAGGAAGAAGCACATAGATTTGCCATATCTTACCATAGAAGCCTTAGAAGTAAAGATATGTTCAAGTCTGAACTAGATAACATTCCCCTTATTGGAGAAAAGAGGAAAGTTTCATTGTTGGAACACTTTAAGACCATTTCAAATATAAAGAAGGCCTCTATAGAGGAATTAAAGGAAGTTGAAGGCATGAACATAAAATCAGCAGAAAGTATATACCAACACTTTAGAAAGAGGGAGGAATAAGAATTGGAAAAAAAATTATACCTATCAGATCACGATAAGAAGATAGCTGGTGTTTGTGGAGGAATAGGAGAATATTTTGGTATTGACTCAACTTTAATCAGATTGGCATGGGTGTTCTTGTTAATACCAACTGCATTCATTGGGGGAATAATAGCCTATTTCATCGCAGCGGCCATCATTCCACACAGACCACCTTCAGAGTATTAGAGGTAGGTTATGGATTATTTAATGTTAAAGGAATTAATTAAAAATTTAGAACTTGAAGAAATTTTTATTTCAAGCGATATCGATGAAATTAAGATATACACCACTGAAATTAGTCGACCTGGACTACAGATGACAGGCTATTATGAAAAATTTGTACCAGAAAGGGTACAGATAATTGGAAGTGCTGAGTGGCATTACTTAAGTGATTTAAGTGATGAGGTTAGACAAGATGCTTTGGAGAAGTTTTTCAAATATCAAATTCCACTTATAATATTATCAAGAAATCTAGAAGTACTACCTGAACTAATTCATCTAGCTAAAAAGCATAATAGAACCTTAGTCAGAAGTAACAAGACAACCTCAAAACTAATCAATGATTTAGTCGATTATATTTCCTTCTCCTTAGCTCCAGGGGCAAATCTTCACGGTGTTATGCTGGAGGTTTTTGGGATGGGCGTTATGATAACTGGCAAAAGTGGAGTTGGGAAGTCAGAAACAGCTCTGGATTTAATTACAAGGGGATGCAGATTAGTAGCTGATGATGTGGTTGAAGTAAAAAGAGTGGAAGATACAATTAGAGGTCAATGTCCAGAACTTATACGTCACTTCTTAGAAATCAGAGGAGTTGGTATTCTAGATATAGAAAGGATATATGGTATAGGTGCAGTAAAACAATTTGACTACATTGACATGGTAGTGGAACTTGAAACATGGGATCCATCAAAGGAGTATGACAGAATTGGACTGGATGAAGATACCATAGAGATTCTTGGCATAAAAATACCTATGATAACAATACCTGTAAAACCAGGAAGAAATATTGCTATGATAGTAGAAGTAGCAGCAAAAAATCTAAGGCAAAAGAGATTAGGATACAATGCTGCAGAAGAATTAAACAAGAGGGTTTTAAAATCCATAGAGGACAGAAAAGCTAGTAATTCAGTAGGTTAAATTCAACAAATATGAAGGAATATTAAGTTGACATCTAATGTATAGTTTAATATACTGGATATGATAAAGAAGTTTTTAACAAACCACATTGAGAGGCACTCAGCCTCTTATGTTTCTTTACTACAATAATTTAATCAAGGAGGTACTATACATGGGTAAAGTTATGAAGACCATGGATGGTAATACAGCCGCAGCATATATATCTTATGCATTCACTGACGTAGCTGCGATATATCCAATTACACCATCATCAAACATGGCAGAGTCTGTAGACGAATGGTCTGCACATGGTAAGAAAAATATATTTGGGCAGAAGGTTTTAGTTACAGAGTTACAATCTGAAGCTGGAGCTGCTGGAGCAGTTCACGGATCACTTCAGGCAGGAGCATTAACTACTACATATACAGCTTCACAAGGACTATTACTAATGGTTCCAAATATGTACAAAATGGCAGGGGAATTATTACCTGCAGTATTTCACGTATCAGCTAGAGCTTTAGCATCACACGCCTTAAGCATCTTTGGTGATCACCAAGATGTTATGGCAGCTAGACAGACTGGTTTTGCAATGCTAGCTTCAGGATCAGTTCAAGAAGTAATGGACTTAGCAGGGATTGCACATCTTGCAGCAATTAAAGGAAGAGTTCCTTTCTTACATTTCTTTGACGGATTCAGAACAAGTCATGAAGTACAAAAAATCGAGGTAATGGAGTATGAAGACCTTGAAAAATTATTAGACTACAATGCTTTGAATGAATTTAGACAAAGAGCTCTAAATCCTATGAAGCCTGTGACAAGAGGAACAGCTCAAAACCCAGATATATATTTCCAAGCTGTAGAAGCTTCAAATCCATTCTATACAGGAATTCCTGATCTAGTTAATGACTATATGATAGAGATTAACAAAATAACTGGAAGAGAGTACAAGCCTTTTAACTATTATGGACATCCAGAGGCAGAAAATATAATCATCGCTATGGGATCTGTAACTGAAACTGCAGAAGAGACTATAGATTACTTAATGGAAAAAGGACAAAAAGTTGGTATAGTTAAGGTTCACCTATACAGACCTTTCTCAGCAAAATATTTCTTTGATGTACTACCAAAAACTGTTAAGAAAATTGCAGTTTTGGATAGAACAAAAGAAAAGGGAGCTCTAGGAGAGCCACTTTATGTTGATGTTAGAAGCTTATTCTATGGGAAAGAAAATCAACCACTAATAGTAGGTGGAAGATACGGTCTTGGATCAAAGGATACTACTCCATCACAAATATTAGCAGTATACAATAATCTTAAGGCTGATCAGCCAAAAGATGACTTTACTATAGGTATTGTTGACGATGTTACTCATAAGTCACTTGAGCTTAAAGAAGTTATTCAAACAGAGCCTAAGGGAACTATTAAGTGTAAGTTCTGGGGATTTGGATCAGATGGAACAGTTGGAGCAAATAAGAGTGCTATAAAAATTATTGGTGATGACACTGATATGTACGCACAAGGATACTTTGCTTATGACAGCAAGAAATCTGGTGGAGTTACAATTTCTCACTTAAGATTTGGACATTCACCGATCAAATCAACTTACCTTATTTCAGATGCTGACTTTATTTCTTGCTCAAAACAATCATATGTTTATAGTTATGATTTATTAAGAGGATTAAAAAAAGGCGGTACATTCCTACTTAACTGTATCTGGGATGAAAGTGAATTAGATGCAAATCTTCCAGCATCTATGAAGAAATACATTGCTGATAATGATATTAAATTCTACACAATAAACGCAACTAAGATAGCGGTTGATATTGGTCTTGGTGGAAGAATAAACATGATTATGCAGTCAGCCTTCTTCAAACTATCAGAAGTTCTTCCTATTGAAGAAGCGGTTGACCACCTTAAGAAATCAGTAGTTCATGATTATGGTAAAAAAGGTGAGAAGATTGTTAAGATGAACTACGATGCTATCGATAGCGGTATTGGAGCATTGGTTAAGATAGAAGTACCTGCTTCTTGGAAGAATGCAACAGAAGAGAAAGCAGAAGAGAAAAGAGTACCAAGCTTTATAAATGATGTTGTTGTTCCAATGAACAGACAAGAAGGAGATGACCTTCCTGTATCAACTTTTGTAGGTAGAGAAGATGGAACATTCCCAATGGGAACTTCAGAATATGAAAAGAGATCAATTGCAGTAGATGTGCCACATTGGATCAAGGAAAACTGTATTCAGTGTAATCAGTGTTCTTATGTTTGTCCACATGCTGTAATAAGACCATTCTTGGTTACTGAAGAAGAAAAAGAAATGGCACCAGATACTTTTGAAACCTTAAAACCAATTGGTAAAGGATTTGATGGATTAGAATACAGAATTCAAGTTTCTCCAGCAGACTGTACAGGTTGTGGAAACTGTGCTGATGTTTGTCCTGCTAAGGAAAAAGCATTGGTAATGACTCCTTTTGAAGAAGAGTTTGAAGTTCATTCTAAGAACTGGGACTTCGCAGTTACTGTTAAAAACAGAGGAGAATTATTCGATACTAATACATTGAAGAATACGCAATTCCAGCAACCATTGTTACAGTTCTCAGGAGCATGTGCTGGTTGTGGAGAGACTCCTTATGCTAAGTTAGTAACTCAGCTATTTGGAGATAGAATGATGATAGCTAATGCAACTGGTTGTTCTTCAATTTGGGGAGCGAGTGCACCTGCAACACCATATTGTACAAATCAAGAAGGTCATGGACCATCATGGGCAAACTCATTATTTGAGGACAATGCAGAGTATGGTTATGGTATGGCAGTAGCATCAAGAAAGATTAGAGAAAAAGTTAAATTAGCAATGGAAGAATTCCTAGAGCTTGGATTAGAGTCTGATCTTAATGAAGGATTCAAAGCATGGTTGGAAGGTATGAACGATGCTAGAGATTCTAAGGCTGCAGCAGGAATGATAATTCCAAAATTAGATACAGATCTTGGCAATGAAAAAGCCAATAGTCTAGTTAAATTAATTGGTGAGTTAAAAGACCACCTATACAAGAGATCAGTTTGGATCTTCGGTGGAGACGGATGGGCATATGACATCGGATTCGGTGGACTAGACCACGCTCTTGCTTCAGGAGAAGACATCAATGTTTTAGTGTTTGATACAGAAGTTTACTCAAATACTGGTGGACAATCATCTAAAGCAACTCCAACTGCTGCTGTAGCTAAGTTTGCTGCATCAGGTAAAAAGATTAGAAAGAAAGATCTTGGTATGATAGCTGCTACTTACGGTTATGTATATGTGGCTCAAGTTGCCATGGGAGCTAACATGAACCAAACACTTAAGGCAATTAAGGAAGCAGAAAGCTATGAAGGACCATCATTGGTAATAGCTTATGCTCCATGTATAAACCATGGAATCAAATCAGGTATGGGAACTACAATCAAGCAGGAAAAACTTGCTGTTGAAACAGGATACTGGCACCTATACAGATTTGACCCAAGACTTTCAGATGAAGGTAAGAATCCATTTATACTAGATTCTAAAGACCCAACTAGACCAGTAACTGACTTCCTTGATACAGAAGTTAGATATACATCACTTAAACTTTCCTTCCCAGAGGAAGCAGAGGTGCTTTACAAAGCAGCTGAAGTTTCTGCAAAGGCAAGATACGAAGTTTATAAGAGAATGGCAAGAGATTAATAAATTTAGAAGCTATCGTCCTTTTGGATGGTAGCTTCTTTTACTTAAGGGTAATAATTTGGTATAATCATCTAGTATAACTATATTAAGAATAGGAGCATATGGATGGAGTATAGAGATTATTTTAGAAATGAAAAATTTAAAGATATTAGATATGATGAATTAATGAAAAAACATACATCTTTTAAGGTTGGTGGACCAGCAGATGTTCTTGTCATTGCAAAAAGTGAGGAAGAAATAATTAATGCAATAAAAATATGCAAGGATAATAACCTCCCCTGCTTTGTAATGGGTAATGGATCTAATCTTTTGGTTACAGATAAGGGGATTAGAGGTGTTGTCATAAAGATAAATGAGGGCTTTGATAAGGTTGAAGTTGTAGAGGATACAATAAGAGCACAAGCAGGAGCCTTATTAACTGTTGTTAGCAAGGTTGCATTAAGAAGTTCCTTGGCGGGAATGGAATTTGCAAGTGGAATTCCAGGAACCATAGGGGGAGCTATCACCATGAATGCGGGAGCTTATGGCGGAGAGATGAAGGACATTGTTAGAAGTGTTAGGGTACTTAGCAGTGGTGGACAGATATTGGATCTTAACAATGATCAGATGGATTTCAGATATAGAAATAGCATAGTAAAGAGTGATGACCTAATTGTACTATCTGTGGACTTTAAACTTGCATATGGAGTGTTTGAAGAAATTGAGACTATCATAAATGACTTGACCTATCAAAGAACATCTAAACAACCCTTGGAACTTCCCAGTGGAGGAAGTACTTTTAAAAGACCTGAAGGGTATTTTGCAGGTAAACTAATTGATGACTCAGGGCTTAGAGGATTAAGGCATGGAGATGCGCAAGTGTCTGAGAAGCATTGTGGATTTGTTGTAAATAGGGGTAATGCTAGTTATAAAGAGGTAATGGAGTTAATAGAAATGATTCAAAAAACTGTAAGGGATAATTATGGAGTTCAACTGGAAATGGAGATTAAGCAAGTAGGTGAAAATTAATGTATAAGCTTTTAGGTGACTATCATTCACATACAATATATAGCAGTGGATTCAAGAAGAGAGGAACCCATGCCAAGGGAACTATTCAGGAAAATGCGGAGGCTGCCTACCAGCTTGGTCTGGATACTCTTGTCATTAGTGAACACGGACCAGGACATTATTTATACGGAATAAGGGAGGAAAATCTACCCCTTATGAAGGAGGAAATAAAGAGACTAAACGAAGTCTATAACCCTAAAGGCCTAAGAATCCTGCTGGGAATAGAAGCCAATATTATAGGTTTAGATGGGACTTTGGATATTTCTGAAGACTTTATTAGTCAATTAGATATCTTATTAATGGGATATCATTACGGAGCAACTCCCATTGGAATAAGAGATGCCTATAAATTGTATTGGACAACACAAATTTCAAAACTCTTTGATAGTAAAAGCGAGTATGCCATAGACATAATGACTGAAACTTATTTAAAGAGCATGGATAAATATAAAATCCATATTATAACTCATCCTGGATCAAAGGCAAAGGTTCATATAGAAGAGGTTGCTAAGAAGGCTTTAAGTGTTGGAACATCCCTTGAAATAAGTTCAAAGCATGATGAATTATCCATTGAGAGCTTACAAAAAATAAATGACATACCTGTTGGCTTATATATAAATAGCGATGCCCATGAGCCAGCTAGAATTGGAGATGTTCAAAAGGGAATTAATAAAGCTATAAAATCAGGTATCGACATGAATAGAATTATTAACATAAAATTGGAGGTGGAGTAGCTATGGAGTTTGTAGTAATAACAGGGATGTCTGGAGCTGGAAAGTCTCAGGCTATGAATGTGATGGAAGATATGGGATACTACTGTATGGACAATTTACCACCTGCACTATTAACTAAGTTTGCTGAACTTACTTTTAAGTCGAATAATGAAATAAACAAGGTAGCAATAGTTGTCGACATAAGAGGTGGCCGTTTTTTTGAGAGTTTATTTACTAGCCTTGACGAACTAAAAGCTATGGGAATAGGTTATAAAATTCTGTTTCTAGATTCTTCAGATGATACCCTTATAAAAAGATACAAGGAGTTGAGAAGACCCCATCCACTAAAACCAGATGGAAATTTAGTAGAGGGGATAAAGGAAGAAAGAGAAATGTTAAACCAGATTAAGGGCAGGTCCGACTATATAATAGATACAACAAAGTTCAATTTGGGCATGTTAAAGGAAGAAATGATGAAAATCTTTCTCCAAGGAGAAGAAAGCTCTAAGTTATCAATATCTGTCACATCATTTGGATTTAAGCATGGGGTACTACTAGATGGAGATCTAATATTTGATGTCAGATTTATTAACAATCCATACTATGTTCCTGAATTAAAGGAATTTACTGGATTAGAGAAAAATGTCAAGGACTATGTTTTTAGTTGGCCTCAAACACAAACTTTTATTTCCAAAGCCATGGATCTAATTGAATTTTTAATTCCTCATTATATAAGTGAAGGAAAGACCCAGTTGGTTATTGGTATTGGATGCACTGGTGGAAAACATAGATCAGTAGCCATAGCAGAAGAGATAGGAATACTTTTAAAAGGCAAGGACCATAGAGCAATAGTAACACATAGAGATTTATAGGGGATAGCCATATGGAGAAGATAATTGATATGAACAAGAGAAACCCAAAAGTTGTTGTCATAGGTGGTGGTACAGGCCTTTCAGTTATGCTTAGAGGCTTGAAGGAGCAAACTGAAAACATTACTGCTATTGTAACAGTAGCAGATGATGGAGGAAGTAGTGGTAGATTAAGGGAAGATTTGGGGATGCTGCCACCTGGTGATATAAGAGCATGTCTCATAGCTCTTGCAAATACAGAACCAACCATGGAGAAGTTGCTTCAATATAGATTTTCAGAAGGAGAGTTAAATGGGCAGAGCTTTGGGAACCTATTTATTGCTGCCATGAATGCTATCTATGGAAGCTTTGAAAAAGCAATAAAGGAGACCAGTAATGTATTATCAATTACCGGAAAAGTGCTTCCTGTAACTTTAGACAATGTAAGATTAATTGCTGAATTAGAAGATGGAAGCTTAGTTGAAGGAGAATCAAGGATACCAAAAGAAGCCAAGGATAGAAAGAGCAAAATAAGAAGAATATATATGAAACCAGAAATATCCTATCCTCTCCAAGAAGGAGTTAAGTCAATTCAAGAAGCGGACTTGATCGTGCTGGGGCCTGGAAGTTTGTATACATCAGTAATACCAAACTTATTAGTTAAGGATATGGTTGAGCATATATCCAAAGCCAAGGCAAAGGTTGTTTATATATGTAATGTCATGACCCAACCAGGTGAAACTGATGGATATGGAGTAGTTGACCATGTAAGAGCAATACTTGATCACAGCAGGGAAGATTTTATCGACTATGTAATTTCAAATACTGAAATAGTTCCTGGGAATGTAAAACTAAAGTATTCAACCGATGGGGCATCCCCAGTATACGCCACTAGAAATGATGAGAAATTATTATATAAGATGGGCATACAATTAATTGAGGATAGTCTTGTGGACATTAAACATGAATATATAAGACATGATTATACTCTTTTAAGCCAAATTTTAATGGATATAATAAATGGTTAGACGATAAAATCCTCCCAAAATTGGGAGGATTCTAAGTTAGAAGCTTGTTATATATGCAATTCCAAGTTTTATAGTTTCAACCAGGGCATTTTTGTGGGTTCTTTCAAAGGAATGGGATGCATCTACTCCAGGACCGATTAGACCAACCTTGAAATCGTATCCTGACCTTAATGCAGCTGAACCATCTGAACCATAATATGGATAGATATCCACCTTGTAGTTAATACCCTCGTCCTTACAAAGTTTGACTAACTTCTTCTTAACATCTAAATCATAAGGACCAGAACTATCTTTTGCGCATATGGTTACAGAGAATTCATCAGATGTTTGTCCTTCACCTGGTGCTGCCATATCAACAGCTATGAACTCAAAAGTATTCTGTGGTATGGAAGCTGAAGCACCATGACCAACTTCTTCATATGTGCTTATAAAAAAGTTAGTATTGTATCTTGGTTTTATATTATTTTCCATCAGGTATTTAGCTATGCCCACTAGGGATATAACACCTGCCTTATCGTCAAGATGTCTTGACTTAATATAGCCAGATTCAGTTACCTTAACTCTTGGGTCAAAGCTTATGTAGTCACCGACTTCAATCCCTAGTTTCAAGACATCTTCCTTAGAGGATACATTCTCATCTATTCTAACTTCCATATTGATTGTGTTTCTCTCCGTAGATTTTGTCTCTTCGCCATGAACATGGGAAGAAGCCTTGTTGATCATAACTGTTCCAGTATACTTATGTCCATCGTTAGTTTCTATTACAACATGCTCACCTTCTATTGTATTCATTACATAACCACCCAGCTGGGCTATCTTGAGACGACCATTACCCTTAACTTCCTTTACCATGGCACCTAGGGTATCTACATGGGCAGACAGAGTTATCGATCTTGAATCATCTGCTCCTGGAAGGGTAGCTATAAGGGCACCCTTAGTAGTAAGCGCTGTATCTATATTCAGTTCATGAAATAATTTCTGAATATATTCAACCGCTTGCCTAGAGTTACCAGTGGGACTTGGAATATTTAGAAGCTCTACTAAATCATTTGTTAGATCTTCAATTGGAATATACATTTGAACCTCCTTAAACCTTTATAAGTCAATTATACATCATAATATTGTCTAGTCCAATAATTGTGAAAATGTTTACAAAAAACAAGTGAAATAGTGTATAATAAAAATGATGTATTGTAAATAGGAGACAATGGGAGTGGTTATATGATCGAAGTAAGCTCCGGGGGTGTAGTGGTTTTTGGGAATGCAATTTTACTGCTGAGAAAGTATAACGGAGATTGGGTTTTACCAAAAGGAAGAATTGAGAAAGGTGAAACCATTAAATCAGCAGCCCTTAGAGAAGTTCTAGAAGAATCAGGGGTTAAGGGTGAAGTTGTTGAGTATATAGGAGAAGTTAATTATAAATATAAGAATTTAAGGGAAGATGAGGTTGTATACAAGACAGTTCATTGGTACCTTATGAAGACCAGTTCTATGGATTGCATCCCCCAAAGGAAAGAGGGATTTGTTGATGCTAGATTTGTTCATATGGACAAAGCGAAGGATTTGGTTAGGTATTCTGACGAAAGAAAGGTCATTCTAAAGGGAATTGATCTACTTAATCAAACGAGGTGATATGGATGTCTTTTTCATCAGTAACAAAGAATGAATTATCTAGGATAAATCTAGAAGATAGTTGTTGTGCATTGGCTGAATTGGCTGCCTTAGTTAGGATGAATGGTGCTATTCAGATAACTGGAATGCAAAATTTACATATAAAATTCACTACTGAAAATGCAGCAATTGCAAGAAGGATATTTTCAATTTTAAAAATGATATATAAGACTGATATTGAAGTAATGGTAAGAAGAAATAAACAACTTAAGAAAAACAACAATTACTTGATATTAATTAATGATAAAAATATTTCTCAAAAGGTATTATTTGATGTAGCCTTTATAAAGGAAGATAGAAGTAATTTATTTGATCCTAGCTATATAATGCCAGAGAGATTAATAGAAAAAAGATGTTGTAAAAGAAGCTATATTAGAGGATCCTTCCTGGGGGGCGGATCTATGAGTAATCCAGAGAAAACCTACCATCTAGAATTTGTTACAAACAACGAAGATCATGCAAAGGATTTAAGGGATATAATAAATTCATTTGACCTATCATCAAAGATTATTCAAAGGAAGGAAAACTTTGTAGTGTATTTAAAAGAAGGAGAACAAATCGTTGATTTGCTAAATATAATTGGTGCACATCAAGCCTTGCTTAAATTAGAGGACATTAGAGTTTTAAAGGATGTAAGAAATAACATAAACAGATTAGTAAATTGTGAAACTGCTAATTTGGAGAAAACAATAGAAGCTTCAATGAGACAAATTGAAGGAATAAAATTAATAGAGAAAAAAAAGGGGCTTAACAAATTACCAGATAATCTTCGGGAGATAGCTGAGCTAAGATTATCTTATCCAGACTCCAGTTTAAAAGAAATAGGGGAGATGCTAAGTCCCCCAATTGGAAAATCAGGGGTAAACCACAGGTTCAGAAAAATAGAAGAGATTGCAAATGACCTTAGAGGAGGGGAATAGATGGAAAGAAGAGTAGTTAAACTTACTAATACAGAAGGATTACATGCAAGACCAGCTGCAATTTTCGTAAAAGTTGCAAATAGATTTAGCAGTGAATTAGAGATAATAACAAGTCAAAGAAAAGTAAATGGCAAGAGCATAATTGGGATTATGTCATTAGGAGCTTTTCATGGAGAGACTATTGAGATACTATGTAAGGGTGTAGATGAAGTAGAGATGGCAGATACATTAAGTAGCTTAATTGAAAACGGATTTAAGGAAGTGTAATATAAATGAAAAATATCTTAGTTACTAACAATATATTAGTTAGTAAGAAATTTAAAAACAAATTTGACATACATTTTTTAGAAGAAAGTGATTATTTAGGGATACTTGATTACGTAAGAAGAAGGATTCACAGCGGTCATCAGCTACTGACTCACCCTCTATCAGGAAGTATCAAGCCAAATGAAACCCCCTATAAGAGTATAATAATATCAGGCTCTATATCAGAACTGGATACCCAAGGACTAATGATTGTAGAAGAAAGCATTCAAACAGCAAATAAGTTTATAACTAATAGAAAAACTCCTGATTGGCCAGAAGGTGTATTGGATGATTTTAGAGTAATAGATTTATCATTGATGGAAAATGTAATAGAAAAACTTGGACATTATTAAGCCTTCTGTATTGGGAGGCTTTTTGTTTTTATCATCAAATGATAAAATATTATTATAGCTACTAAGGAGTGAAAATATGATAAATAAAGAATTTACTCATTTACATGTTCATACTGAATTCAGCCTGTTAGATGGTTCTATTAGAATAAAAGACTTAATAGCACAAACAAAAGAACTTGGAATGGATGCAATAGCAATAACTGACCACGGTTCCATGTTTGGAATAGTTCAGTTTTACAAGGAAGCCAAAAAAAATGGCATTAGACCTATTTTAGGTTCTGAAGTATATGTTGCAATGAATAAGTATAGTGAAAAAGAATCTAAGGATAAAAACCAATACCATCTAGTATTACTTGCAAAAGACAATGAAGGTTATGAGAATCTAATGAAAATAGTTTCTGAGGGATATGTTAATGGTTTTTACTATAAGCCAAGGGTTGATCATGACATACTAAGAAAATATTCAAAAGGATTGGTATGCTTATCAGCTTGTTTAGGTGGAGAAGTACAACAACACATCCTTGATAATAATATTGATAAGGCCAAAGAAATAGCTAATTTATACAATGATATTTTTGGTAAAGATAACTTTTATCTAGAACTTCAAGATCATGGTATAGAAGAACAAATTAGAGTTAATAAGGTCTTAAGGGATTTGTCAAAAGAGCTGGATATTCCCTTAATAGCAACCAATGATGTTCATTATTTAAGAAAAGAGGATGCAAAGGTCCACGACGTATTACTATGTGTACAAACAGGAAAGACTGTTGTGGATGAGGATAGGATGAGATTTCCATCGGAGGAGTTTTATCTAAAATCACCTCATGAAATGTTTGAGTTATTTCCACAAGACATAGAAGCCCTACAAAATACCAATAAGATTGCTAAAATGTGCAATGTTGAATTGGACTTTGATACCCTTCATTTACCAAATTATCAGGCTCCACAAGGTTATTCAAATGAAGACTATCTTAAAGAGCTTTGCATGGATGGTTTAAGAAATAGATATTCAAGTTTAACAGATGAAATACTTCAAAGATATGAATATGAGATGGATGTAATAATACAGATGGGTTATACGGATTATTTTCTTATCGTGTGGGACTTTATAAAGTTTGCCAGAGATAATAATATAATGGTTGGGCCAGGAAGAGGCTCAGCTGCAGGAAGTATAGTATCCTATGCCTTAAATATTATAGATATAGACCCTTTGGAATACGGATTGTTGTTTGAAAGATTTCTAAATCCAGAGAGAATAACCATGCCTGATATAGATATTGACTTTTGTTATGAAAGACGAGAAGAAGTAATCCGTTATGTAATCCAGAAATATGGTGCAGATCGGGTGGCTCAGATTGCAACATTCGGTACAATGGCGGCAAGAGGTGCAATCAGAGATGTGGGACGAGCAATAAATATGCCCTATGGTGAGGTAGATTACATTGCCAAACAAATACCCACAGAGATTGGTATAACCATTGAAAGAGCATTGGAGATAAATAAGACCCTAAGGGATGAATATGCAGAGAATGAAGATGTTAGGTATCTAATAGACTTAGCTAAGGCTGTGGAAGGACTGCCAAGACATACTTCTACTCATGCAGCTGGTGTTGTAATTTCAAAAGAACCTGTTACTAAATATGCACCATTACTCAGAAATGGTGAAGCTATAACAACTCAGTTTACCATGTTGGAGTTAGAGGAACTTGGGCTGTTAAAGATGGATTTTTTAGGACTTAGAACCCTAACCGTTATAAGGGATGCTATTGATTTAATTAAAGAAAATCACAAATTAGATATAGATTTTTCAAAGATAAAAATGGATGATGATAAGGTATTGCAGCTGTTTGCAAAAGCAGAGACATTGGGTATCTTTCAATTTGAAAGCCCGGGGATGAGAGCCTTTTTAAAGGAATTAAAAGCTAATGTTTTTGAAGATTTAATAGCAGCAAATTCCCTATTCAGGCCGGGACCTATGAACCAGATACCAACTTTTGTAACTTGCAAGCATGATCCATTACAAATATCATACTTGCACCCAAGTCTCGAGCCAATATTGGATGTTACTTATGGTTGCATTGTCTATCAGGAGCAGGTAATGGAGATAGTTAGAAAGTTGGGAGGCTATTCCTTTGGAAGAGCAGACCTAGTAAGAAGAGCCATGGGTAAGAAAAAAATGGATGTTATGGAAAAAGAGAGAAAGAATTTCATCTATGGTCAAATTGATGATGATGGTAAAGTAATACTTTCAGGGGCTATAAGAAATGGAGTTGATGAAAGAACCGCATCTAAAATATTTGACTTAATGATTGATTTTGCAAATTATGCTTTCAATAAGAGCCACTCAGCAGCATATGCAGTTATAGCTTATAGAACAGCATGGTTAAAGGTGTATTATCCAGTGGAATTTATGGCAGCATTAATTTCGTCAATAATGGGTAATACCTCTCAAGTATCACTCTATATTCAGGAATGTAAAAGACTTGGTATAACAGTGCTACCACCAGATGTAAATTCATCCTTGGGTAAGTTCACTGTTGATAATGGCAAGATTAGATATGGACTATCTGCTGTAAAAAATGTAGGGCATAATTTCATAAGCGCAGTTGTCAAAGCAAGAAGAAAAGGTCCTTTCCTAAGCTTAACTGAGGTAATAGAGAGGATTGAAAAGGTTGATAGTTCAGTAATGAATAAGAGGGCAGTGGAGAGTTTAATTAAAGCAGGTGCTATGGATTCACTACCTGGAAATAGAGCTCAGCTACTATCTGTGTTCGAGAAGACCATAGATGGTATACATTCAGATAGAAAAAGAAATATTGAAGGACAATTTTCACTATTTGAAACAACAGAAGTAAAATATGAGGACAGACTTCCAGACCTAAAGGAATTCCCGCAAAATACTTTGCTGCAAATGGAAAAGGAGATATTGGGTATATATGTCTCAGGGCATCCCTTGATGCCTTATGAAAAAGAGATTAATCTTGTATCAAATTTTTCTACAGCTGATTTAATAACTGAGGGTGTTGATGAAACTATAGATGCTACACTGGTTAAAGATGGACAAAAGGTAACTATTGCTGGAATAATAACTGAGAAAAAGAATAAAGTGACAAGAAATAATTCCATTATGGCTTTTATTACCTTAGAAGATCTTTATGGTTCTATTGAATGTATAGTCTTTCCTGCAACCTATGAGAGAAACCATAGGATTATTGAAGAGGACAATATAGTTGTTGTTGAAGGTAGACTTGCTATCTCTGAAGTTGAGGATCCAAAAATAATTACGGAAAATATCAGAACTATAAATAAATTGAACTTTAATAGGGTATACTTAAAGTTGTCCAAGGACAATTCAACAGAATTCCTACCAGAGATTAAGTCTATACTAAGTAAGTATCCTGGAGAAACACCAGTTTATGTATACTTTGAAGATAGTAAGAAAACAGTTGCTGCTGATAGGAGCTTATGGATTCAGCAAGACAACAAAGCAGTAATTGAAGAACTTCAGAGCTTAATTGGACAAGATTGTGTTAAGCTTGCAAATTAGCCTTAAGGAGATGATTAGATGAAAACAATTGGAGTTTTAACCAGTGGTGGCGATGCACCTGGAATGAACGCTGCAATTAGAGCAGTTGTGAGAACAGGTATATATAATAAGGTGAGAATTCTAGGAATTAGATTAGGCTATGAAGGTCTTATAAATGGAAATTTAGATGATATGGAAGTTTCATCAGTAGCTGATATAATCCATAGAGGTGGAACTGTACTTCAATCAGCAAGATCAGAAGATTTCATGACTGAGGAGGGCTTTAAAAAGGCCCTAAATGTGATTGATGTATACAATATGGATGGTTTAGTTGTACTGGGAGGAGATGGTACATTTAAAGGGGCTCAAGCCTTAAGCAATGCTGGAATTCCAACCATTGGGATACCCTGCACCATAGATAATGACCTAGCCTATACTGATTATACAATAGGATTTATGACTGCAGTGGAAACAGTTGTGGATGCTATAGGTAAGATTAGAGATACATCATCTTCCCATGGTAGAGCAAATATAATTGAGGTAATGGGAAGACATTGTGGAGATATTGCCTTGTTTGCTGGACTAGCAGGGGGAGCAGAAAGTGTTATTATCCCTGAAATAGAATATGATCCTGAAATTATTATGCAAAAGGTAATAAATGGGCGTAATAGAGGGAAGTTACATCATGTTATCATCTTAGCCGAAGGTGTTGGAAATTCATTTGAATTGGCAGAGAAGATTGAGAAGGTTTCAGGAATTGAGACCAGGGTAACAGTACTTGGGCACATTCAACGTGGGGGGACACCAACTTCCTTTGATAGAATAATGGCCAGCAGAATGGGTAAAAGGGCAGTTGAACTATTACTAGACAATAAATCCAATAGGGTTTTGGGCTTTAAATGTAATGAAATCATTGATGTGGACATTAATGAAGCATTAAAACAAAAAAAGGTATTTCAAAAAGAATTATTCGATATAACGGAAGTTTTATCAATTTAGGAGGATTATAAATGTTAAAGAAAACAAAAATAGTAGCAACTATCGGACCTGCATCTGAGTCTGAAGAAATGCTTAAGAAATTAATCAAACAAGGTGTAAATGTATGTCGCTTAAACTTTTCCCATGGTGATCATGCAGAGCACCAAAAGAGAATAGACACAATAAAAAAAGTCAGAGAAGAGTTAGGTATTCCAGTTGCAATTATGCTGGATACAAAGGGACCTGAAATTAGACTTGGAGACTTTAAAGAGGGCATTGTGGAGATTAAACAAGGCCAGGAGTTCACTCTTACAACCAGGGATATATTAGGAGATGAAACCATTATAGGAGTTTCATATAAAGATATGCCAAATGATGTATCCGTTGGAGGTATTATCTTAATTGATGATGGTTTAATAGAATTTAGAGTAAAAGAAATAACTGGTACTGAAATATTAATGGAAGCTTTAAACGAAGGTACCTTAAAGAATCACAAAGGGGTAAATGTTCCCAATGTTAATATTAATCTTCCAGCAATAACAGAAAAAGATATATCAGATATAATTTTTGGAATAAAAAATGACGTCGACTTTATTGCAGCATCATTTGTAAGAAAAGCTGCAGATGTAAATGATATAAGAAGAGTCTTAGAAAATAATGGCGGTTTAAATATTGATATAATTTCTAAGATAGAAAACCAGCAAGGATTGGACAATATTGAAGAAATCATACATGTAAGTGATGGAATCATGGTTGCTAGAGGTGACCTTGGCGTTGAAGTAGCCACTGAAGAAATTCCATTGATACAAAAGGACCTGATTAGGAAATGTAATATCGCAGGAAAACCGGTAATTACAGCAACACAGATGCTTGATTCAATGATAAGAAATCCAAGACCTACTAGAGCGGAAGTAACGGATGTTGCCAATGCAATTATTGATGGTAGTAGTGCAGTAATGTTATCTGGTGAAACTGCAGCAGGTAAATATCCCCTTGAAGCTGTAAGGACTATGTATAATATTGCAATTAACATAGAAAACTCTCTGGATTACAAGGAAATGCTTAAGAATAAATCAATTGGAAATGAAATTAGCACAACCAATGCTATTTCAAAAGCCACTGTAAATACTGCAGCAGACTTAGGAGCAAAAGCAATAATAACAGCTACATCTTCAGGTTATACCTCAAAGGCGATTTCAAAATTTAGACCAAAGGCACCAATTATAGCAGCTACAACAAAGGGAAATGTTATGAGGAAGATGGCTCTTGAATGGGGAGTATACCCTGTTTTAGCACCTGAGAGTAACTCTACTGATGAAGTAATAGATTTATCCATACAGGCGACTATGGAAGCAGGGTATGTGGAAGAAGGAGACCTGGTTGTAATTACTGCTGGTATTCCTGTAGGACTAGCTGGAACTACTAATATGATCAAGGTTCATACTATAGGGAAAGTAATAACAACAGGTATGGGAATTGGCAACAAGGTCGGAACGGGAAGAATTGTAATTGGAAACTCAGAGGATGAATTGCTTTCAACTTTTGAAGATGGAGATATTTTAGTATGTAAGGCATCCCATAAGGACATGGTTAAATTTATGGAAAGAGCATCTGCAATAATCGCTGAAGAAGGAGGATTGACTTCCCATGCAGCTATAGTTGGACTAAACTTGAATAAGGCAACTGTAGTAGGGGTTGAAGATGCAACCAGAATTTTCAAAGATGGAGATATAGTTACAGTTGATTCAAGTACTGGTCAAATATATAAGGGAAATGCAAAAGTACTATAATATGTTTGCACATTTACTGAAATACAACTATAATACTATTTGAAGACAAATAATAGGAGTATTAGAATATGGAAGAAAATAAAATGCAAACAGAAGAAATTTATGAAATTATCAAAGATAGAATAATTCATCTTGATTACCAACCGGGTGAGATCTTAAATGAGGTGGATCTGGCAGAGGAATTTAGTATCAGTAGGACACCTATTAGAAGAGTATTCCAAATGTTAAGTAGTGATAAGCTACTAAACATTATACCAAGGTTTGGAGCACAGGTTGCCCCTATGGATTTTAGGATGATGAAGTCTGTATTTGAAGTAACTAGGGAGTTAGATCCTTTTGCCACAAGATTGGCAGTGGAAAGAATTACCCCAGAAAAACTTCAAAGATTAGAAGAAATAGTTGAAAGATTAGAGAAATATAATATAGAAACACAATACCAAGAAGCTATAACAGATGACGAAGAATTTCATGAAATTATATTTTCAAGTTGCGAAAATCCATGGCTCCAAGATATCCTGAAAAATCTTCATTATCATACTGAAAGATTATGGCATTATTGTGAAAGATATTTTGACGATATTAACCTATTCTCAGACACTCTTGGAAAGGTACTCCAAGCAATCAAGGATAAGGATGTTGAAAAAGCGGAAAAATATACAAGAGAGCATATAGATGAATTTATATCCAAGATTAAAAGTGAAATGTTGTAAAGTGAACCACTTAAGATAATAAAATCTTAAGTGGTATTTTTTTATTTATTTTCAAAATACTATTGAAAAACAATTGAAAAACATATAGAATAATAATTAAATACAACTTGATAAAAAATAAACAAATTAAATATCAAGAGATAAGGAGTGTTGCCATGAATAAGGATTATCTAATAATAAGTAATAATCCCTTGGTCAAGGAAAACTTCCAGGATACTATATATTTTCAAGGTACCCTAGAAGAGCTGCTAATTAAGGTAAGAGATATGGTGCATCAGGGACATGAACTTATTACACATCCCTTGGGGGCTAGTATCAGAATGATGTTTTCACCTTATAAGTCAATATTAGTAAGTAGTGAAAAGAAGGAATTCAATGAGTTTTTTGCCAGTATTGCTGAAAATAGCATAGAAGACTACAGAAAAAATACCTTCAATAGAAAAACCGATTATCAGCATAAGAATGATTATGCAATGATAGATAAAGAATTGCTACAAGAAGCATTAAAGGAACATGTAAGTTTAAGGGCTATAAATTAATCCAGGAGGTGTAGATTTTGAAATTAGAATTAAGAAAAATCAAAGTAACTGATTTAGCATTAGGCAATGAAATGAAGTTTGAAAATGGTCTTTTGACAATTGACCCACAGGTAATTATCGATGGACTTAAAGATGACGTAAACGTTAAGGATGTAAGAGTTGACATTGCAAAACCAGGTGACAAAACTAGAATTATCCCTGTAAAGGATGTAATTGAGCCAAGAGTTAAAGTGGAAGGAACTGGGAATGGTTTCCCAGGAGTAACAACAAAGATGGAGCAATTGGGATCAGGCCTTGTAAATGTTTTAAGTGGAGCAGCTATAGTAACTATAGGTGACATAGTTGGATTCCAAGAAGGTGTTATTGACATGTGGGGAGAAGGAGCAAAGTGGACACCATTTTCTACTACATATAATATAGTTGTTGATATAAGTGTTGCTGATGGACTACAACCACATGATCATGAAACTACAGTAAGAATTGCTGGTTTAAGGGCTGCTGAGATAGTAGGAGAAGTGGCTAGAGACTTAACCAGTGATGAAGTGGAAGTATATGAAATGGGTAATATCTTTGAAGAGACAAATAAATATCCAGATCTTCCTAAGGTACTATATGTTGAGATGCTAATTTCTCAAGGATTACTACATGATGGATATATATATGGTGTTAACAGTCAAAAGATTCTTCCGACTTTAATTCATCCAAACGAAGAACTTGATGGTGCAGTAATCAGTGGTAACTGTGTTGCAGCTTGTGATAAGATAACAACTTATCAACATCAAAACAACTCTTCAATTATTGATTTGTACAATAGACATGGAAAAGACATAAACTTTATGGGAGTAATATTAACTCCAGAGTTAACTACTTTAGAGGGAAAGTTTAGAACTTGCGATTATACTGCTAAATTATGTAAGACCTTGGGAGCAGATGGAGTAATCATATCTGAAGAAGGATATGGAAACCCAGATTCAGATTTACTTATGATTTGTAAGAGACTTGAAGATTCAGGGATAAAGACAGTTTTAATAACAGATGAGTGCTCAGGATGGGATGGTATGAGTCAACCTTTAGCTGATACTACTAAAGAAGCTGTAGCTGTTGTTTCAGCAGGTAATGTAAGTCATGTAGTAAATTTACCTCCAGCTGACAAGGTATTAGGCAATCCAGAAGCCATAGCAACATTAGCTGGTGGATGGGAAGGATGCTTAAACGATGATGGTAGCATGAAGTGTGAACTTAATGCAGTTATCGGATCAACATCAGAAATAGGTTACCATAACTTAACTGTAAAACTTTATTAAGAGGAGGGAATAATATGACTTATAAAGTATTGTATTATGTAAATCAATTCTTTGGGCAAATAGGTGGAGAAGAAAAAGCAGATATTGCGCCAATACTTAAGAATGAAAAGATTGGACCTGCAATGGGTTTTGAACAACTACTTGGAGGAGAAGCTGAAGTAGTAGCAACTTTAATTTGCGGTGATAACTACTTTAATGAACATGAAGAAGAAGCACTTAAATTCATAATAGATGCAGTTAGTGAAGTGAATCCAGATATAGTAGTAGCCGGTCCTGCTTTTAATGCTGGAAGATATGGAATGGCTTGTGCTGGTGTTGCTACTCACGTATTTGATGAGCTGGGAATACCTGTAGTAACGGGGATGTATAAGGAAAACCCTGCAGTAGATCACTGTAAGGCAAAGGCTATTGTGGTTGAAGTTAGTGATTCAGCAGCGGGAATGAGAAATGCTCTTCCAGTAATGGCAAAGATTACTAAGAAGATACTAAAAAAAGAAGAACTTGGAATGCCTAAAGAGGAAGGATATTTCCCA
Source organism: uncultured Tissierellaceae bacterium (assembly GCA_964575895.1). Classification (GTDB taxonomy): domain Bacteria; phylum Bacillota; class Clostridia; order Tissierellales; family Tissierellaceae; genus Gudongella. The sequence continues at coordinate 95,616 of CAZNTE010000005.1, forward strand.
CAAGGAAAAAGACTTACTGTATTCTCCAATGAAAGAGGATCGGAAAGAGCAGTTAAGATGTTAGTTGCTAGACTTAAAGGTGAAGATTTTGAAACAGAACTACCAATGCCTGTATTTGACAAAGTAGAACCTGCAGCAGCAATTAAGGATATAAAAAAGGCAAAAATTGCTTTAATAACCAGTGGTGGAATAGTTCCATCAGGAAATCCAGATAGAATTCAATCAGCTAGTGCGCAAAAATGGGGTAAGTACAATATTAAAGATATAGAGAGTTTAAAGGGTGGATACTATACTATCCATGGTGGCTATGATCCTGTTTATGCAAATGAGTTTCCAGATAGAGTTGCTCCTCTTGATATTTTAAAGAAGTATGAAAAAGAGGGAGAGATTGGAGAAATCTTTGAGTATTTTTACACAACAACTGGAACGGGAACTTCAGTTGGGAATTCAATTACATTTGGAGTTGAGATAGGTAAAGAGCTTATGGATGCTGGAGTAGATGGAGCTATTTTAACTTCAACCTGAGGCACCTGTACTCGTTGCGGTGCAACGATGGTTAAAGAAATTGAAAGATATGGCATTCCTATAGTACACATGTCAACAATAACCACTATTTCTGAATCGGTAGGAGCAAACAGAATAGTTCCAACCATTGCTATTCCATATCCAGTTGGAAATCCAACACTATCTGAAAATGTAGAATTAGACTTAAGAGAAAAACTAGTTAAAAGAGCACTAACTGCATTAACAACTGAAGTCTCAGGCGTAGAGTACTTCTAATTATATCCGGGAGAGCAATCTCCCGGAAAAATAAAAAGATAGGAGCATAGGTATGGGAAAAGAAGTTAGGTGGAGTAAAGTGATATCTTATGCTGGAGCGTTTATAGCTTTTCTAATAGGCTCTGGTTTTGCTACTGGACAAGAAGTACTTCAGTACTTTAGTGGTTATGGCTTAAGTGGAATACTAGGAGTAATTGTTGTATTTCTATTGTTCTTATATGTAGGTGCAGACTTTATCCTCACAGGTCAACAAATGAAGTTTGAGAAGGGAAATGAGATTTATAGGTATTACTGTGGTAATATTGTTGGAACATTTTATGACTACTTCTCAATTGCATTTATATACATGTCTTTTATTGTAATGATAGGTGGAGCAGGGGCAACCATTAATCAGCAGTATGGACTACCAGTTGCTTTTGGGGGGATAATGATTGGTATTCTAGCAGTTTCCACTGTAATATTTGGATTGGGTAAAATAGTTGACATAATAGGGAAAATAGGTCCTGCAATAGTTGTTCTTACAATTTTTTTAGGAATATCTGCTATACTTAAAAATCCTTCTGGAATAGCTACTGCAAACGATATTATTCCAGAATTAACAATGAAAAGGGCGTCGACTAACTGGTTTTATGCAGCTGGATCATATGTTGGATTTTGTATGCTATGGCTAGCGGCATTTATGGCAGCTATGGGTAAAACGTCAATTAGTAAGAGAGAAGCACTTATGGGTTCAAGCTTTGGAGCTTTAGGTTTTAGCCTTGGTCTTGTAATAATTACTTTAGGTATTATGGCAAACATAGGTCAATTGGCAGGAACCATGGTACCATCTCTAATACTTGCTGAGAATATATCTCCACTACTTGCAATAATATTCTCATTTATAGTAGTTGCTGGTATATACACAACCTCAGTTCCATTACTATGGCAGGTTGTAGCTAGATTTGCTGATGAAAAAACTAATAAGTTTAGAATCCTTACAGTAGTTCTTGCAGCTAGTGGAGTATTTATAGGTTTGAGAGTACCATTTGATACTCTGGTAAATATAATTTATGTTATAAATGGTTATGTAGGAATACTATTACTTGCTTTTATGATAGTAAAGCGAGTAAGAGTATCAGTGTTAAATAAGTAGTCTTAAACAGCTTGATCTTATCAGGCTGTTTTTTCTCTTCTAATTTATACAACTTATTGATATAATAGCTTAGGTACACGAAATATGTTTTAGGAGGACATCCTTTGAAAGGAAACAAGAAAGATCTTATTCTTAATGGAAATATATACAAGGTATTGATAACCTTATCCGTGCCAATAATGATAAATAGCATTATACAAACCATGTACAATCTTGTAGATGGCATTTGGGTAAGTAAATTATCATCTGTCCACTTTGCAGCTACATCTTTTGTATTCCCTGTGAATTTTCTTTTCATTGCCCTAGGTATAGGGATGAGCGTTGCAGGAACATCTATCCTTTCACAGCTTGTTGGAGGTGAAGAAGAAGAGGAGGCTAAGAAATACTCTGCTCAGTTGATAGTTATTTCTCTCATGCTATCAATTATATTCTCTATTGTTGGGTTCATATTTAGTCCCTTGATTATTAGAGCAATGGGAGGGACTGGAGACATTCTACATTATGGTAATATATACCTAAGAATAACATTTTTAGAATTACCCTTCATATTTTTATTCTTTAATATAAATTCTATGAAAAATGCCTTGGGTGATACTGTAACCCCAACATTGCTAAGTGGAATTTCAGCAATTATAAATATAGTATTAGATCCAATATTCATATTTACCTTCAACTGGGGTATAGCGGGTGCAGCCTGGGCAACCTTTGTTTCAAGAGCCTTACTTGCAATTTATGGACTAAAGTTAATACTGAGAAAAGATAATGTAATTAGACCTGATTTTAAGAATTTCAAGTTTGACAAAGAGATAATCCAAAAAATAGTTAAGATTGGACTTCCAGCTACAATTGGCCAGTCTGGCGCTGCATTTGGATTTGTAATACTCAATGGATTCATTGTATCCTATGGCACGGCAACCATGGCAGCTTTTGGTATGGTTAATCGAGTAACATCCTTAATAATGCAACCAGCCATGGGTATTGGTGCTGCACTTACTGCAGTTGTTGGTCAAAATATTGGGGCAAATCAGTATGATAGAGTAAGAGAATCATTTAAAAAGGCAAGTACTTTAACCCTAAGTATGGGAATAATCGGCTGTACTTTAATGCTCATATTCAACAAACCTGTGGTTAACTTTTTTATCCAATCAAAGGATGATCCAGAAGTTATACTCCAGGGGATAAACTATATGGCGTTTATAGCTTTCTCCATGCCATTAATGGGTATGTTCAGTGTATTTCAAGGTATCTTTCAAGGATCTGGTCATACAAAATACTCCATGGCAATGGAAATTGGCAGACTCTGGCTTGTAAGAATACCAATGATATTATTATTTAAGTATTTTACTGACATTGGACCATCTGGAATTTGGTTTTCTATGAGTTTTAGTAATCTTATTGTAGTTATATATGGATATTTCGTATTTAGAAAAGATGGATGGAGTCAAAAAATTATCCATTCATCAAGATAGAAGGAGTTTATAAAATGGTATTATTAACAGCAGAAAATATTTCTAAATCTTATGTTGAAAAGAAATTGGTTCATAATATTACATTCGGGATCAATGAAGGAGATAAGATTGGATTAATAGGAATTAATGGAACTGGTAAAACCACCCTACTTAAGGTACTTGCTGGCGTGGAGGAACTAGATTCTGGAAGGTTGATCAAAGGGAACGATTTAACCATAGGATACCTTCCCCAGAGTCCTGATTTTGACCTTGAGTCTACTGTCCTAGACCAGTTGTTTAAAGGTCATGGAGAGAAACTAAAGGTTTTAAGAGATTATGAAAGAATAATCAATTCAAAAGATATAGATGATAAAGAGATTATAAAAATATCATCAAAAATGGATCAAATTGACGGATGGTCCTTAGAAGCTGATGCTAAAAGTATATTAACTAAACTTAATATTTTTAATTATGATGAGAAGATAAAGAATTTGTCTGGAGGGCAAAAAAAACGTATAGCTCTTGCTTCTGCTTTAATTCAACCTACAGATATCTTAATCCTTGATGAGCCTACAAACCATTTGGATAACAATACCATTGAATGGTTAGAAGAGGTTTTGGCTTCTAGAAAAGGTGCACTGGTAATGGTAACTCATGACAGATATTTTCTAGATAGGGTATCAAACCTTATATTTCAGCTGGATGGGGGGACCCTATATACCTATAGGGGAAATTACAGCTATTTTATGGAGAAGAAATTAGAAAGAGAAGAACTACTTCAAGCTGAGGAGAACAAATTAAAAAGCTTGTATAGAAAAGAACTAGATTGGATGAGACAGGGTGCTAAGGCAAGAAGTACAAAACAGAAGGCAAGAATACAAAGATTTGAGAAGTTAGAAGAAGCTAATGTTTCAATTAGAACTGAAGAGATGGACATAACCGTTGGTAGCACTAGACTGGGAAAGAAAATAATTGAAGCAGAGAATATTTCATTCATGTTCGGGGATAAAGTGCTCATAAAGAATTTCTCTTATGCTGTAACTAGAGATGATAGAATAGGAATCCTTGGTGATAACGGAAGTGGTAAGACCACCTTTCTTAAGCTATTAAGTGGGGACTTGAATCCTACAAGTGGATCCCTTAGCATTGGAGAAACAGTAAAGATTGGATACTTAAAGCAAGAGACACCTTTTCTAGATAGCGATCAAAGGGCAATTGACTATATCAGAGAGGGAGGAGAGTTTATTGAAACAGATTCTGATGAAAAGATATCAGCTTCTTCCATGATGGAAAGATTTCTATTTCCCAAATCAGAACAATATACTCCTCTTAATAAATTATCTGGTGGAGAAAAGAGGAGATTATACCTACTTAGGATTCTTATGGAGTCTCCTAATGTATTATTTCTTGACGAACCTACTAATGATCTAGATATTGATACACTACAAGTTCTAGAAGATTACATTGAAGAGTTTCCAGGTCCGGTTATAATAGTATCTCATGATAGATATTTACTAGATAAACTAGTTAATAAGATCTATGCATTGGGTAATGGTGAAGTAAGGGAGTTTAGTGGAAATTATCAATACTTTAAGGATAATTTCAAAAATGAAGAAGTAGTAGAAGAAAAGAAGGAACCTATAAAGAAAGAAAGAGAAAAACCAAAGAAACTTAAGTTTTCATTTAATGAAGTTCGAGAGTGGGAGAATATTGAAACAGATATCCTCATCTTGGAATCAAAAATTGAGGAAGTGAATAAGAGAATGTCACTTCATTCAACTGAATACACAAAGTTAGAGAAACTAATGGCAGATAGAAAAGAATTAGAATTAGCTCTTGAAGAGAAGATGGAGCGCTGGATTTACCTTTCTCAGAAGGCAGAGGAGATTGAAAATAGTAACCAGTAAGAAAGGAACCTATATGAAAAAATTAGTTTTAGCTGAAAAGCCATCAGTTGCTAAGGATATTAGTAAGGCTATAGGTGCAAATCAAAACAGAAATGGATATATGGAAGGCACCAATTATATTGTGACTTGGGCTTTAGGTCATCTTGTTACTTTGGCAGATCCTGAAGAATACAATAAAAAGTATGGAACATGGAATATGGACGACCTACCTATGATTCCTGAGAAAACTAAACTTTCAATTATAAAGAACAGCAAGAAACAGTTCTACACTGTTAAGGAATTAATGGAAAGAAAGGATGTTTCTGAGATAATAATTGCCACAGATGCCGGAAGAGAAGGAGAATTGGTGGCAAGGTGGATAATTGAGCTAACTAGAGCTAAAAAGCCCTTAAAAAGACTGTGGATATCTTCTGTCACAGAAAAAGCCATTAAGGATGGATTTTCAAGATTACAAGATGGAAATAAGTACATTAATCTATATAATTCAGCCCAGGCAAGAGCTGAAGCAGATTGGTTAGTGGGAATCAATGCAACTAGGGCTTTAACTTTAAAGCATAACACTCCTCTCTCCTTAGGAAGGGTACAGACGCCAACATTAGCTATAATCCAGCAAAGAGAGGATGAAATAAGGAGTTTTGTTCCTAAACCTTTCTTTGGTTTGAAAGCGGATTTTGAAGGGTTTTCAAGTGTGTGGATAGATTCAAAATCAAATGATACAAAAACATTCCATAAGGAAGTAAGAGATTCCGTCAAAAATAGTATTACAGGACTAGAAGCTAAGGTAGTATCAGTTGATAGAAAGAATAAAAAGGAATATCCAAAAGAACTATATGATCTGACTACACTACAAAAGGATGCAAATCAAAAATTTGGGTATTCACCTAAAGAGACTTTATCCATCATGCAAAAACTATATGAACAGCATAAGGTGTTGACATACCCTAGAACTGACTCCAGATATATAACAAGTGACATGGTGGATACTATAAAGGATAGATTAAAAGCTATAAATACTGGAAGTTATAGAGACTTAGTTCAGCCCCTTATAAAGGCAGAAATAAAAGGGAATAAAAACTTCGTTGATAATACAAAAGTAAGTGATCATCATGCTATAATACCAACGGAAGAGCCATTAAGATTAGATGAACTTAGTGATAAAGAGAGAAAAGTATTTGATCTTGTTGCAAGAAACTTCCTTAGCATGTTTTATCCTCCCTATGAATATGAAGAGACTACAATAAAGATAGAAATTAACAAGAATATCTTTATAACCAAAGGTAGAATTTTAAAGAATTTTGGATTTAAAACAGTGTTTGGTGATTCAAATGATGAGAAGCATCCCATATTACCAAATATTAAGATAGGAGATACTTTAAAACTAAAAGGGATTTATGAAACTGAAGGAAAAACCAGTCCACCTGGAAGGTTTAACGAGGGTACTCTTTTACAAGCAATGGAAAATCCTGTTAAGTTTATGGGAGATGCTTCAAGGGAGTTAAAAGAAATAATATCTGAAACTGGTGGAATTGGTACAGTAGCAACTAGAGCTGATATAATTGACAAGCTTTATAAGAGTTTCTTAATTGAGCAAAGAGGCAAGGAAGTTATGATTACTGGGAAAGGGAAGCAGCTACTTGAACTAGCTCCAATTGACCTAAAATCACCTGAACTAACCGCCACGTGGGAAAAGAAACTGAAAGAAATTGAAAATGGAAGAGTTAAGAAGGATGAGTTTTTAAGGGATATTAAAGCTTATACAAAGTCAGTGGTTGATGAAATTAGAAAAAGTGATGCCACTTTTAAACATGACAACCTAACAAAGACCAAGTGCCCTGATTGTGGAAAATTTATGTTGGAAGTTAAGTCTAAAAGAGGTAAGTCCTATATTTGTCAGGATAGGGAATGCGGATATAGAAAGAGCATCTCTACACTGACCAATGCCAGATGTCCAAACTGCAAGAAAAAAATGGAATTGACAGGTGAAGGAGAAGGTAGAATTTTCTCATGTTCTTGTGGATATAGAGAAAAGTTATCTACATTTGAAGCTAGGAAAAAAGAAGAAAAGAATAAACTTGGCAAGAAGGAAGTTCAAACCTATCTAAAAAAACAAGAAAAGTCAGATGAAGTTTTAAATAATTCACTTGCTGATCAACTAAAAAAACTAAAATTTTAATAATTTAGCTTCTATAGTCCATCCAAAATATATAGGATGGACTATTTGTTAAATAGTATGTAACATTTATGGGAAATAGTGTAATATAGCCTTGAACTAATTTCCAGTTATGTTATAATAGTCAGTGTTATAAGGAAAATATTGGAGGGAAGACATGTCTACAATAACTAATTATAAGCCAGAGGATTTAACAAAAAACAATCCTTTAATTGACTGTTTGAGAACAACTATTGAAACTGCTTTTTATGGAAATAACGTCGTTAGGGTAAACTCTATTAGTGAAGCCTATAAGCTAGCCAAGGATTCACCAGGAACAATAATAACTGACATGCCTGTATACAGACCAGAGGAGCTTGGATTATCAACTGATTCAAAAATTCTACTATTTAATGATGGAGCAGTAACAGGAAGATTTGCTGGTGCCAGAGTTATTATAGGCGAGCAAAATGTAAATGAGGCAGAGATGGCTACAGTTGCCAGAGAGGCAGTATATAGATCAAGATATAAGAAACTTTACCATGCACAGGTAGTTATTGGACTCCATCCTGATTTTATGGTAAGAGCACATCTATTAATACCTGAAACTCATGAAAATATAATGTACTCCTGGTTATTAAATTTCCAATACTTAACACAAGAGTATATGAGAATGTATAAGGATTCAAAAGAGTATCCAGAAGGGGATCTTTATGTATTTTCAGATCCTGATTATGTTCCGCCTTCTCATCCAGATGGATTGGCATTATTCAATCCAGAGCACAATACTGCTCTATTATTAGGAATGAGATATTTTGGGGAACACAAAAAGGGAACATTAACCTTAGCCTGGGGACTAGCAAATCGAAATGGATTTGCATCTTGTCATGGTGGAATGAAAAGATATAACTTCCAAGATGGTAGAAAATATGCTATTGGTGTTTTTGGGCTTTCTGGATCAGGAAAGTCAACAATAACTCATGAAAAGCATGAAGGGAAATATGATATAACAATACTACATGATGATGCTTACATAATTTCAACTAAGGAAGGTTATTCTATCGCTCTTGAACCTTCATACTATGATAAAACTCAAGATTATCCAACAGCTCATCCTGCAAATAAGTACCTTCTAACAGTACAAAACTGTGGAGTAACCCTGGATGATGAGGGACGAAAGGTAATTGTAACTGAAGATATTAGAAATGGTAATGGAAGAGCAGTTAAGTCTAAGTTATGGGCAGAAAACAGAATTAATAAGATAGATGAACCTGTTGATGCAATTGCCTGGTTGATGAAGGATGCTACACTTCCTCCAGTTTTAAAGATAAATAATTCAGTTCTTGCATCTGTTATGGGGGCTACTCTTGCAACAAAGAGATCCACAGCAGAGAAGTTAGCTAAGAATGTAGATATGAATGCATTGGTTATAGAACCATATGCTAATCCATTTAGAACTTATCCTTTAAAGAATGATTATGACAAGTTCAAGGCACTATTTGAAGATAGAGATGTAGACTGCTATATATTTAATACTGGTCACTTTATGGACAAGAAGATTCCAAAAGAAGTCACATTGAAGATACTTGAAGATATTGCAACAGGTGAAGCTAGGTTTAAGAAATTAGGAAACTTTTCAGACTTAGAGACAATTGATGTTGATGGTTTTACTCCTGAGTTTAACGAAGATTATAAGGATATGTGGTTAAATTCAATTGCTTACAGAAAGGAATTTATTAAACACATGGATTCTTTTAAAGGTGGAAGAGATAAATTACCTGAAGAAGCTCTAAACGAACTGATAAAACTAGAAGAACAGATATAAGATAAAAACAGTGGGAATCCACTGTTTTTCTTTTAACAAATGTTTGATAATTTACTACTTTATGGTATGATAATAATAATAAAAAGAAGAGGTGTATTATGATTAAATTGGGAAAAATTCAAGAATTGACAATACAGAGATTTACATCAATAGGAGTATATTTAAATGAGGAAAATGGAAAAGAAGATGACATATTACTTCCTAAATCTCAAGTTCCAGAAGGAGCAAAAGAAGGAGATAGTATTTCTGTAATGATTTATAGGGATTCTAAGGATAGGATAATAGCAACTGTAAAAGAACCACTTGCTCAAGTTGGAGAGATTAAAAAGCTTACTGTTATCTCATCATCAAAAATCGGGTACTTCATGGATTGGGGCTTAGAGAAGGATCTGTTTCTACCTTTTAGTGAAACAGTTGGTTCGGTGGATAAATTTAAGAGCTATTTAGTTGCGCTTTATTTGGATAAGAGTAATAGGATTGCAGCTACTATGAAGGTTAAAGAATATTTAAGTACTGATTCACCATATAAGGAAAATGACAAGGCTGTTGGAACTATTTATAGTATTAATAGGGACATTGGAGTTTTCGTAGCTGTGGACAACAAGTACGATGGACTTATTCAAAAGAAGAATATGTTCGGAGTATATGAAATGGGAGATGAAATAGAAGTAAGGATAAATAAGGTTCATGAAGATGGGAAATTAGATCTAAGCTTAAGGGAAAGAGGATATGTTCAAATGGAAGAGGACTCTAGGATTATCCTTACTAAGCTAAAAGAGAAGGGCGGATCTATAGCATTAAATGATAAAAGCCATCCAAATGAAATAAAGAAAGAATTACAAATGAGTAAGGCTGGATTTAAAAGAGCAGTTGGAAAGCTTTACAAAGAAGGAATTATTGACATATCTGATAAAGGTATTAACTTGAAAAAATAGGAGGACTTCTATGGTAAATATTACTGTAAAACTTGAAACTATTGAAATGATGATTTTCTTCTGGGACTCTGTAGTACAAAGAGAGAAAATATCAGATGTTTATATTAATGAAATAGCATTTCATAAGGACATGAAGGCCCTCTATGACAGTAAATTCGATGAAAAATCAGTAATAACTGTCTTATCAGCCATTACAAATAGGGAGCTTTTAAATACTTCATCAAAAAGAGAGAGAAAATTCTGGAGTCAGAATATGTGGATGATTGATGATAGAAGTACTATGAAAGCTATGATAGTTCCTATAAAGACAATGAACTTAGATCATTTGAAGGATAGATTAACTGAAGATATAGAAGTGATTTTCGTCCCAGGAACTATCGAGGAATTTAAGGTAGATGAAAACAAGCTTTATATTAACTTCTTTAGAATAATAGCAAGTTTTGAAGAGCCTGGTAAAATGACCATAGCAGGAGTAGATTTTAACCAATACATCGAGGAAAAAGTACTAGGTTTATAACCCTAGTGCTTTTTGTGTATAAAACCGAAATAAAATTTTGACATAAGATATAAATGGGTATATATTCAAGGAAAGAAAGGTTTACTATTAAAGTGAGGATGAGAAAAATGAAACTTAGAAATAGAAAAGGTTCAACCCTAGCCCTTACAATTATTATCCCAAGTTTGACAGTTGAAACAAAATAAAACCCTGAAACACATTGCAAATAGTG
>CAZNTE010000006.1:0-99077 GCA_964575895.1 uncultured Tissierellaceae bacterium
CTAATCATTAAATATTTGCTATATCTGTTCTTTTCATAGCCTACTTTACACTACCTTTACTTTCATAATAATAATTATTCATAAAATTAAAATTGCATATTTTTGCACACTCTTTATTTTACAACATGAGATACCTTCGAGACTTTTTTTGGTGAAATTGCTATCATTTTAGGTGAAATTGCCAAATAAATAAAAAAAATAGCTATCAGACTTGGATATGATAGCTATTTCTCAACTAATTTTTAAGTTATTTTATTTTCCATTAAGTACAACCTGGGTGATAAACTTTCCATCAACCACAGAAAACCCTGCAGTTCCATCATACACTTCAGCTGTGTATAAAATACTCTTAGTACCAGTTCCACCGTCTTGCTTTTGTGTTAATGGTAATTCACCTTCAAATACTATATCTGAACGACAGGTATTCTCTATTTGCACGCGAAGTCGTTTGTCTATAAATTTTGCTGTTACAATAATTTCCTTTTCTTCATCCCTTGGAAGTCGCATACATTCCTCTAGTGCATTTTCTAGAGCATTTCCTAGGACGCAAGTTAGATCAACATTATCAATCCCTATAGTCTTTGGAATACTAACATTGAAGGTGGTTTTTATGCCTTCAGCTTCAAACTTTTTAAAATATATATTAAATATGCTATTCGCTATTGAATTTGAACAAAAAAAATTGGGAACTTTTTTATTTAGTGCTAAATCAACACTCTTCATATACTCAACTATTTCTTCTTTTTCTCCATTTTCCAACATATCAATGATAAGTGAATTGTGGTGATGCATGTCATGTTTTTGTTGATATATTAACTCTGCTGTCTCTTTTTGACTTGCAATTTCTGCTTCCCATAATTTTTCTTGCTGGGTCATTAAAAGTTGTTTCTTTTCTAGAATATATTTTTCAACTATTGCATTGGCTTGTATATATAAAAGATAATATACTGATAAGAACAAGATATATGTAGTAGAAATAATGACTCTTGACCATATTTTAATTTCCCAATGCCAGTAAGGTCCAGGATAGTATAAAATCATGGCTTGCATTATAAGAAATGAAAATGGCACTATAACAGATGTTTTCCACTCTTTGTCTAAAGTATCCACCAATCTTCTTAGTCGAGGACGTACATATTTGAACAGCAATGGAATTATGATAACATAAATCAACAATCTTAACATCATATGGGTACCAACAAACTCACTGTTAGTAAAATACAGTGAAAAATAATCACTAATATAACTTATTGATACATAAATATTTACAAATGTTAAGAAAATAAATAAAGAGGTAAAGAAACGATCCTTTGAACAAATTAAGAACCAAGAAAGTTGTATGAATAAGATCACAAGTACTGCATAATTATCAACAGAATTCATCCCTTTAGTAAATAATCTATATGAAAGTAAACTTATACCTAAGATCATAACTGTAAGTCCTAAGACAATTCTTTTTCTCACAGGTTCTTTAAAAATCATTAAAGAGGATGACATTAGTGTAAAGCCTATTACAGACTGTAAAAACGATAAAAAAACAAGTGCATTATACGACACACTTAACTCCTCCCTTCATTTAGCCTTAATATAACACTAAAGAACCTCAAAAAATATTTTTGGTGTAATTGCCATCTATTTAGGGGCAAATGCCATTTACTATCACTCTTCAGACATTTGAAAACGTAAAAATTCATCTTTAAGACTCTGATATATACGATATGGATAGGTTATTCTATCTCCAGTGTCGAAAATAATTGATTCCTTGGTGATTTGTCTAATGAACCTTAAATTTACATTCATAGAAGCTCCACATTTAAGAAAAGACTTGGTTGGAGATAATAAACCAAAAAGTATTGATGATGTAATTCTTACTTCAATTCTATCCCCTTGGATAGTGTGAATAATCTGGTAGTTATTTCGACCGGATTCAGTGAAAACTATATCTCTTGTGTAAATCCTTACAGTTCCCTCTGATGATTTTAAAGTTATCATATGACGTCTTTCCACATTAAATCTATTAATAACCCTATCTATAGTAGAAAATAGGGTTGCCTCAGTGTACGGCTTAAGTATATACTGAGCAGCATTTACTTCAAATGCCTCAATAGCATGATTTCTGGAATTAGTCAAAAAAATAATCTCGCCTTTATTATCCAGCTTACGCAATTCACGAGCAGCATCAGTACCAAGCATCCCTGCCATGTAAACATCTATTATATATATGTCAAATCCCCCTTGATTTTCCACATTATATAACAAATCTAATGGCGAAAAAAAAGTTGTTATGGATATTTCATATTTAGTACTATCCTTTTTGTACTTTATAAGGTAGTTGTGTACTTTATCTAATTCTTGCTTTTCATCGTCACATATTCCTATTTTAATCATCAATTCACCTCTTGATAAAACTCTATACTCTTATCCACTATTTTGTCTATTTTCTTCTACTCTTACAAGTATAGGTAGAACATATCAACACTATATTATTTTCTTTTTATTATATAATAAATGTATTATGCCCCTACAATAATACTATTAATAATAAGCTGCCCTACATTCCTAGGTTAAAACATAGCTTTAAAAGAGTATTTGGTAGAGGACAGGTTGTTTTACCCCTGTCCTCTTAATATTTTCTATTTAAAGAACTTTCTCTACAAATACTCTGACAATTTCAGCATCAAACTGACTTCCAGAGCATCTAAGAAGTTCTTCTATTGCCTCAACCTTTGATTTTGGAACATGATATGGTCTATTTGCTGTCATAGCTTCATAGGCATCAGCAACAGCGATTATTCTTGCAGCAAGAGGGATCTCTTCTCCCTTAAGTCCTTCTGGATACCCCTTGCCATCAATTCTTTCATGGTGATATAGAACATCTAAAGCTAGGGAGGCATACTCATCAACTGACTTTAGAATCTGGTACCCTGTTTCTGGATGCTGTTTGATAATTTCATACTCATCCATAGTAAGTCTACCTGGTTTATTGAGAATTTCCTGTGATACCATTATTTTTCCAATGTCATGAAGTATTGCTGCAGTTTTTACCTTATCAACATCATTTTCCGAAAATCCCATTTCTCTGGCAATAACTTCACAATACTGAGAAACTCGTTCAGTATGAATCTGCTCATTGTCATACTTCAAATTAATATTCTTAAGGAGCAATTCAATGGTTTGACTTCTCATTATCTTTCCATATTTTAGTTTATTTTTGTACATATTATTATCAGCTATGGTCATTACAGTTTGTATATCCATATCCTCAGAGTTCTTAGTTGAAAACCCCAGGGCAAGAGATACAATTACAGAATCTAATTTGATTTTTTTTGATGCCATTTCAATTCTCTCCATGATTCTTTGTGCTGCAGCTTCATCTGTTTTAGGTAGAAGAATCATAAACTCATCTCCACCAATTCTTCCTATAATATCATCTTCTCTACACACATTTTTTAACATTTCTCCACAGCTTATTAGGAGTTCATCTCCCATCTTGTGACCAAAGGCATCATTTGTTAATTTTAATCCATTCACATCAACAGACATTATCGTAAATGGCAAGTTTCGACGGGTATCCAATCTAATCATAGAATCTTCCATATATCGTCTATTATACAAACCAGTCAGATGATCATGATAGCTAAGATACTCTATTTCAATAAGTTTCTCCTTCTTATCAGTAAAGTCTCTAAACACAATAACAACACCTTTTAATGAACCATTTTCACTTATAATAGGTGCAGCACTATCTTCAATGGGTATCTTCCTACCATCTTTGGAGATTAGCAGGGTATGATTTGCAAGCTCTATGATCTCAAGGGTCTCTAACACCCGTTTTACTGGATTTTCAGATTCTTCACCTGTAAATTCATTTATTATACTAAACACTTTGTCAAAGGGCAAACCTTGAGCTTCAATTTGTGTCCAACCTGTTAAATCCTCTGCAACTGGATTCATTATCTGGATTCTGCCTCTTGCGTCAGTGGATATTACTCCATCTCCAACGGAAAGTAAGGTTGTTCTAAACTGCTCTTTTTCAGAGTATACTTTCTGCTCAAGATTTCTTCTGTCTGTAATATCCATAAAGGTTACAACACCCCCAACGGTTATTCCATTGATCTTTTGAGGATAGCTGAAATATTCCACAGGAAAGCTTCTTTTATCCTTCCTCCAGAAGACCTCATTGTTAATATGAACCCCTCTTCCTTTTCTTATAGCCTCTAATAATATACATTCATTAGAGTTAATTAAATATCCTTGTTCAGTGCTGTGATGTATCAAGTCATGCATGTTCTTACCCAGCACCTCATCAGGACTTTCATAATCTAATATTTTAAGAGCACTTTGGTTGACGAAGGTACAGTTGCCATCTAAATCTATACCATATATTCCCTCAGCTGCTGAGTCCAAGATAAGCTGAAGTTTATCCTTGCTTTCTTCGAGCTCTTGATTAGCTCTTCTAATCTCCTCAGTCCTTAACCTAACCTCACCCTCAAGATTATTTACCAAAGAGTGAATTCTATCTGCCATACGATTATAAGAACTACCAATAGTTCCAATTTCATCATTTCTTTTAACCTTTACTCTCTTAGTTAAGTCTCCCTTTGAAAAAACTTCATTAGCTAATAAAATTTCTTCCATGGGAGAAAAAAGCCTTCTAATTAATAACATGAATGCAAGGATTGAAAGTAACAATCCTAAAATACCAATTACTAAACTATCTTTTATTGCTTCATTTGCAGTAGTTCCCAAGAGACTTTCAGGTACAGCAGTGATTACGACCCAGTCAACACCTGGCAATTCAAACTCTGTAGCCATGCTATAAAGCTTTTCAACACCTCTTTGTCCTTCAACTATGTCCATTTTACATGAAATATACTCATTATAAGTTCTATTTGCAACCTCACTACCAGTTTCACTAATAATAATTCTCTCAAATTTCCCTTCATTATTTAATTTATAGTTTTCCAGTCCAAGAGAGTTTGCAATAACATGACCAGTCTCCCTTTCTACTATCATTGCATAAGAATTGGCTGGGTTTGTTATTTCTGATAAGACATCATTTAGACCTGATAGCAAGATATGAACACCTAAAACCCCCTGGATTTCTCCAGTGGCATCTCTTACTGGGGCTGAAGCTGAAATTGTTAGATCATTCATTACAAAATGTTTATACACTGGAGAATATGAAAATCCATTGGTATTAATTGCTGCTTCATACCATGATCTGGTTCTAGGATCAAAGTATCCGAAGTCGCGAACTAACTCCCCTAATTCACCATCTTCTCCAACAGTATAGTACCATGAGTTACCTTTGGTATCCCAATTGTTGACCATTAATTCAATCTGGTCAAATTCATTTCTTCTTGCCCCGTAGTACTCTCCCTCCATTGATCCAAAAGCAGAGCTATAGATCATCTCATCCTGAGTTCTCAACGTGTTCAAGAAAAGTCTGTTTCTTGCCAGGGGATCATCAAAGTCTAAACCTTTATTTTCAATCAATCCAAGGTTTAATTTAATTACTGACTCTGGAATTAATAGATCATCACGCACTTTCTGAATAATATCATGATTAAGATTATCAACCAATCGATCTATAACCTGATCATTAGAAGTATTCCAAATTGTGTAAATTGAATATCCAATTGCCCCAACAGTAACAGAAATACTAACTACAAATAAGATAATAATTGCAGCCCTTATTGAAATTGAATCCATGAATTTTCTTAACAATAGTTTCATTAATTCACCCTTAATAATGGTATTTGAGTAGCTCAGAAAAGTATACGACAATTGGTTGATTATATTTAAACATATACAAAATAGATGATCAAATACTAAATTTATTTAATAATTCTTTATTTAAGAATTCACTCAATAAAAATGAGGCCTAGTCTAATAATATTAAATTTCATAGACTTAACCAAAATTACAAATGTTCAAAACTTTCTAAATAATATTAACATAAAATATATCTATTTATCAAGACTTTAATATTTATAAAGGCTTCCCTTGATGATTTATTTAATTATAATTATTAGGATAACTATTTCCGAACCTTAATATTAACCACACTTACTTAATTCAATTTGTTATCTTATCAACTCACAAGCCCAAAAGTCAATCTATCCACTCAACCTTACACTTTCATAGTCTTAGATAAGTTCCCATAAAATAAAAAACCGTGATTATCCTTCCGGCTTCTAGCCAGTTTTAAAATCACGGGAAGCGCTTATTTGCAAATGTTTCTACAGACTTATTTCTCTACCCTTGATAGCAACACTACCGTCTCGACGTGCCTTGAGAGGTCAATAAAGATGTCGCAAGTACCCAGTACCCCTTGGCGGAGAGGTATATTTCTAAAGTATACGTTAAAATATTTTTAAATCCCCTATATGCTACAGTGATAAATCTGACAGTTTCCAATCACACTTCATATATAACCAACCATCTTTTAATTCAGCTGAAAGCTTTCCATTCATCTTTTCTATCAAACTTTTTGCTATGGATAAACCTAGCCCTGTACCTTTACCGGAGCGAGTCTGATCTGCTGTATAAAACCTATCAAAAAACAATTCAACATCTTTTTCTGTTAAACTTTTTACATCATTGCCTATTATTAAACTTATATTGGAATTATTCTTTTCAAGTGTTATAGCTACATTTGCACTTGAGTACTTTATAGCATTTATAGTAAGATTTTCTACAACTCTTTTTACTGCTGATTCATCAGCAATAATACTTATTTTTTCTTGAGGGATTTGAATATTGGGTACTATTTGTCGTTCATTAAATTGATCATATAAATTCATGACAGTTTCTTCAACAATACTATTCATCTTCAAATTTTCAAATTTTAAACTATGATCAACGGATTCAATAATAGAAAGCTCAAAAAAATCATTTAATAATATCTGTAACCTCTTTGTTCTATCTTTTGCAACTGCTAAATATTCCTTTTTTTCTTCTTTAGTTACTTCGTGACTTTCTATTAGTTGAATATATCCTAAAATAGATGTTAGAGGTGTTCTTAAATCATGAGACATATTTGCAACTGCCTGCCTCAGCTCTCTTTCAGCAGATTTCTTTTCACTGTTAGATTGAGCATGTAGATCAATTAAATTATTAATTTCGCTAGCAATATTTTCTATCCCCTTATCTAATATTGTTATATCTGTTTTCTTATTGGTTTTTCCCATATTATAACTTCTTAATTGTTCTGTTATATTTTTAATTTGTTTTCTCGTAAATAATAATTGGGTAAGAAAAATTATTAATAATAAACTTAAGATAATTATTATATATATCACTTTTCTCACCCACTTTCATATTATTTAATTTCTTGTTTTTTAAAAATCCTACTACCACAATAAGACATTATAATAAATGTTCCTAGAGAAATTAATATATTCGTTCCAATTTCATTAGATGTAATAGAAGGATTAAACGCTTGATAAATTTGATAGAATATAGAATTTTCATATATTCTTCTAACTACTTCATATTTTAAGACTAATGTCTTTTCAATTACAAATAATATTATAGTCATAATAATAGTAATAATAATGGTCTTCCCACTTTCCTTAGTTAAAGAAGCTATAAGCATTATAATTGATGAATAAGCTATTATAATCAGAGTATATAAACTAAAAGCCCTTAATAAATACATAACTGTTGTGCCAGTATAAATCTCACTACGGCCTAATAAAATAGTTTCAATTATAACTGTAATTAATGGCAATATTACAGCAGTAATTACTGCACCTAAAGAAAAAACAATTAATTTTGCTAAATAAATATGACTTCTTTTATTTCCACTTAATATCTGATTTTTAATAGTACCTGTAGTATAGTCTATATTAATAAAAAAACCACCTAATGTACTTATAATTAAATTAAAAATTAGTGGTAATTTTACCATATCCATAGCATTATACTCTTTTAATCCTATATTATAAAAGCCTGTATTATGCATCTGCCACCAGTCTATTATGACTAAATAATTAGCCAATGCAAAAAAAACTGTCACTACTCCCATCAATACCCAAAATGTATTGTTCCTTTTTAACTTAAATAGTTCAGCTTTAATTAGATTAATCATTATCAACACCTCCCACAAGTTTTGTAAAATAACCTTCTAAGTCATCACCTGTTTGTGAAAAGTGTTCTATAATAAGATTGTTTTTAGTTATTGCCTTTGATACTTTTTGTATATCATCAAGATGACTATATAACTTTATAGTTCCATCTGGCATAACTTCAAAATCTGCTATACCAAGTTCAGCCTCTAGTACAGTAGCACCTTTACTCGGATCATCAACTTTAATACGTAAATATTGTCTACATTTTTCATTTAATTCTACTGCTGTAATCTGCTCTAAAAGTTTTCCTTTATGAATAATACCATATCTTGTAGCAAGTTGGTGTAGCTCACTTAATATATGACTAGATATTAAAACTGTCATTTCTTTTTCTCGATTTAGTTTTTTTATAAGTTCACGAAGTTCAACAATCCCCATAGGATCTAACCCATTTGTAGGCTCATCAAGAATTAAAAACTCAGGATCACTTAATAGCGCAATCGCAATACCAAGTCTTTGTTTCATCCCCAATGAAAAGTTTACTGACTTTTTCCTTCCTGTGTTCTGCAAGCCAACAAGTTCTAAAGTTTTATCAATAGACTTTTTGTCTGGAATTCCTTTTTGCAAGCGATGCAATTCTAAATTCTCATAAGCTGACATATTTGGAAATATAGCTGGACTTTCAATAACTGCACCTATTCTCTTAATAGATTGAGTGAGCCCTTCCTCACTACTTTCTCCAAACAGCTCCACAGTTCCCTTACTTGGAAATGCAAGACCTGTAGCGATTCTAAGAAGTGTTGTTTTTCCAGCACCATTTTGCCCAATAAATCCATAAATCTCACCTTTTTTAATCTCAAGATTCACATTAATAAGGGCAAAATCTTCTTTATATTTCTTATATAGATTATTAGTTCTTAAAATATATTCATTCATTTAATTCTCCTGCCTCTCTTAAATATTAGTTTTAGTATAAAACCAAAACTATAAGAGAACTTAAATAATATATTAAGAAAACCTTAATTTTTAAGTCTATATCCCATACCCCAAATAGTTTCAATATATTCTTTTTCAGGATTAATCTTTGCCAGCTTGCCTCTTAAATGACTCATATGAACATTAACTGTATTATCATCACCTAAAAAGTCGTCATCCCATATGTTTTCAAAAATATTTGACTTGGTAAATATCTTCTTTGGAGCTTGCATTAAAAGCAGTAATATTTCATATTCACGAGCTGTTAACTTAACTTCAGTTCCCTTAACTGTCACTATTTTTGACTCTAAATCAAGGCATATATCTTTATGGGTTAAGACATTGCTATATTCATGACTTGCGGAGTGCTTATATCTTCTTAACACCGAATCAATTCTTGCAGAAACTTCTTCAACATCAAAAGGTTTTGTAATATAGTCATCTGCTCCTGTCCTTAAAGTATTTACTTTAGTTTGAGCTTCACCTTTAGCCGAAATAATAATCACAGGAACTAAGCTATACTCTCTGATCTTTAATAGAACCTCTTCCCCAGTAATTCCAGGAAGCATAAGATCAAGAAGTACCATATCCCACTCTTGTTTATCTATATAAAGCATTGCCTCTGTTCCAGAATAAGCAGGTTGTGCAGTATATCCACTTTTTTTTAAAATATCACATACTAATTTATTAATATCATTATCGTCTTCTACAACTAAAATTTGTATTTCTTTTTTCATAATATCATCCTTATGATTTAATTAGTAAACTTTTAATTACGCTAATCAATTTTTCTTCTATTGTATCACTATTTTTTACTATATACACAGCAAATATAACAATAATTCCCCAACTCCACCATGGAATAATTATATTTGATGAACCCAGTACCGATGCAGCTAATATTTCCCATGGCCTTGCTAGCATTATTATTGTAATATATCTTGTTAGACTTATTTTACTAAGCCCAGCCATAAAGCTAATAGCATCATCACCTTTCTTTATTCATAAATGGTATTTAACTCCCTTATTTTTATTTCTTCTATATCCCAAGTTTTATACCAAACATTCATTCTTTTAAGATCCCCTTTATAAATTATCTTTCCTCCAATATCAAGTAGATTTATAGGTCTAACAAGATTTCTTGATTTATTAAAGTCTACAATACCACTTTCATTTAGTATGTGATACACGAATTCTGAACATAAAAATCTGTTCTCATAACATACTGATTTCTTAAATATATTATGCAATAGTCCAATGTAGTTATATTTGTAAAGATTGCTATTAGAAATAAATTGTTCTAGTATTTCTTTAGCTTTTTCATGTTGTTCCTTTGATACTTGAATCTCTATAATTACACTTGGTACAGTCTGGGAAAGCTTATATATACCTTTATTTATATCTTCCTTCTTAAATCCACCAATGAATGGATTAAATGTATGTTTTCTTCCAAAGCTATACATCTGATTAAGATTTTTATCAAATGAAATAGCCGCATGTGTATATTTATCATTTTTAAAAATCTGAATAAGTCTAGACATTGTAGTATTGGTTCTGGTAAGAACTATATATAAATATTGATTTCCCATTTAATTGTATCCCCCTTAAATCATTTGATACTCTAATTATGATGGAGAAACATTAAAATTTACTTAGGGAAACCTTAAGAGTTTCTTAATTTAAGCTTTATTAGCAGGATAAATGCCAAAAAGATCCAAACTATATCAATGACGCTCTTTCATTGTTACTTTTTCTATCTTACCATTTTAATGGACATGTTCCCGAGAACAGAAAAGGCATTGAATGTCATCTGTACATTCAATGCCTTAAACCCTTGCTATTACTATACCCTATCCTTTTTTAACTTCACAACTACCTCAACATGCGGAGTTCTTGGAAACATATCCATGCACTTAACCCTATCTACACCATAACCATTAATTTCAAACACCTTAAGATCCCTAACTAATGTTGCTGGATTGCATGAAATATACACAAATTTTTCAGGCTTAAAATCAATAATCTTATTAATTGCTTTTGGATGAATTCCATCTCTAGGTGGATCCAATATTATGAGGTCTGGCTTCATTTTAAGATTATCAACTGCCCTAAATACATCATCAGCTATAAACTCAACATTTTCTAAGTCATTAAGTAGAGCATTTTCTTTTGCTTTATTCACAGCTTCCTCAACAATTTCTATTCCGATTACTTTCTTGGAAATAGGAGACATCATTTGAGCAATGGTTCCAGTACCAGAGTAAAGATCAAAGATTACTCTGTTTTCATCATTGCCAGCAAATTCTCTAGCAATTGAATAAAGCCTTTCAGCGCCTATTGTGTTTGTTTGAAAAAAAGAAAATGGTGATATATCAAATTTCAAGCCTAAAATTTCTTCCCTTATTATGTCTGTCCCATATAATATATCTAGTTTATCTGCTATTACAACATCACCTAAACCATCATTGGTAGTATGCAGAATCCCTGTGATATTACCCTCCAGGATATTTATATTTAATAATGAATCAACATAAGCTTCTTTATCAAACTCAATCTGACTTGAAGTAACAAGGTTGACTAAAATCTCACCAGTACTATGAGCTCTTCTAATTACCAGGTGTCTTAATAATCCAATGTGACTTCTTTTGTTATAAAAAGGTAGGTTCCTAGTATCAAAGAACTTTCTTGTTGCTTCTCTAATACTTGTAAAATCTTCATTTACAATATTACAGTCATAAGTATTTACAACTTCATAAAATCTATTTTTCATGTGAAGTCCTAAAGCTAAAGGACCATCTTTTTCTTCATCACCAAATGAGTACTCCATCTTATTCCTGTATCCAATTATCTCTGGTGAAGGTTCTATTCCATCAATTTGAACAGCTAACTCCGCCTTTAAAAATAGTTCTTTAACTTGATTTAACTTAATTTCTAGTTCATTCTCATAAGTTAGTTTCTGATAAATGCAACCACCGCATATTCCTGTGTGAGCACAACCTTTCTCACTCTCAAGTGAAGAGCTTTCTAAAACTTCATAAATCTTGCCTTCCCAATAATCTTTTCTTCTTTTTGTTACATTTACCCTTACTTTTTGACCTGCAATTCCACCTTTAAACCTTACTTCTTTTCCCTCAAAAGTTCCTTTTCCCTTGTTTGGAAAATCTACTCTATCTATTGTAATATCTATCAACTTAGCTTTATTAGACATATTATTCCTCCTGACATTAAAAAAGAGAACTCCCTTATGTCCCCCTCTTAGATAAACTAATTATATAGAAAAGTAGCTTGATTTTCAAATTATTTTACTAAAAGCTAAGATTTTGCTTTATTAGTTTAAATTAATAAATTTATTTCTGCATTTATATTTTCAAATCAATGTTAATGTGGTATAAATAATAAAATACGTTTTTAGGGGGAATAAAAATGAACTACATATTTATATCACCAGATTTCCCTTCAAACTTCAAGCAATTTTCCATACGCCTGAATGAAGAGGGAGTTAATGTGTTAGGAATTGGAAGTCAGGACTATGATAATCTAGAATATGATCTAAAGCTATCTTTAAAGGAGTATTACAAGGTTGATAATATGGAGAACTACGATGAAGTATTGCGAGCTGTAGCTTTCCTAACTTTCAAATATGGAAAAATTCATCGCATCGAATCACATAATGAATATTGGTTGGGACTTGATGCAAGACTTAGAACAGATTTCAATGTAATTGGTTTTAAATCAGATGAAATTGGTTTTGTTAAACAAAAGTCTAAAATGAAGGAAATTTTCCAGAAGGCTGGTATCACAGTTGCAAAAGGAAGAGTAGTAAAAGATATTAATGATGCAATGGATCTTATTTTCGAGACAGGATACCCTGTTTGCGCAAAACCAGATAAAGGTGTGGGTGCTTCTTTTACCTACAAGATAAATAATGAGGATGAGTTGAGAAAATTCTTCAATACAAAGCCTGATATGGATTTTATTATGGAAGAATTTATTTCAGCAGATATACTTACATTCGATGGACTTGTTGATTTAGAAGGAAATATTTCAATTCTTTCTTCTATGGCTTATGGATCTGGTATTATGGAGACAGTAAATGAAGGTCTTGACAGTATATTTTA
The DNA here is from genome assembly GCA_964575895.1 of uncultured Tissierellaceae bacterium. Classification (GTDB taxonomy): domain Bacteria; phylum Bacillota; class Clostridia; order Tissierellales; family Tissierellaceae; genus Gudongella. Next base: position 13,172 of record CAZNTE010000006.1, read on the forward strand.
TGTTCAAAGATTTATTCCTGAGGATGCCATGGACATGGGAAAAAAAATTATTGAAGCTTTTAATTTAAAGGAAAGATTCTTCCATTTTGAGTACTTTCGCCTGGAAGATAATAATTTAATTGCCCTTGAACTAAATGCGAGACCCCCTGGAGGACTTTGCCTTGAAACCATAAATTACTCAATGGATGCTGATGTTTACAAGCAATATGCAAAGGTTGTAGCTGGAAGAACTCCAGACCCACTTCTTGAAAGAGCATATTACTGTGCTTTTATAGGTTTAAAGACAAGCCTTCATCCTCTTATTCATACAAAAGATGAAATTTATTCCAAATATGGACATATGATAGTATATGATGCTCCTAATCCTGAGATTTTTGTTGCCGCCATGGGTGAGAATGCCATAATTATCCGTTCCCCTGATTTGGATTATTTAAAAGAAGCTGTAGAGTTTATAACAAGAAGATACTAACTGCAAAATAAAAGTGCAACTTTAAAGGTGCACTTTTATTTAAGTTACAATATATATTTTATTTAGTTTAATTCTGTGTTTTTAAATTCTAGTACTCATATACTTTCCTGTAATCGCTGGCATTTTTTGCAAAGGAATATTCAACCCTATTGCTGTAATATACAGCATCAAATGTTGTATCAACTACAACCCATTTGCCATTTATATATACTTCATTCCAGGCATGATATACATCAATATCCTTATTATACCCCTTAACCAATTTTATTGGGATTCCTTCACTTCTTTTCATGGCGGCATATAGAGATGAGTAATCATAGCATATTCCACTTAAGACCCGTAGCACCTGATCAGGATCAGGAGTATACTCTGTGGTAATGTTATTAATCTTATCGTAATCATATTTTACATTCTTAACTACATAGTCATAGCTCAAATTTAGTCTCTTATTAAGGTCGGTTTCTCTACCTATTAACTCAAGATTCTTCACCGTAGCTGCACTGTTTGGAGTCCATCTTACAGTCTGTATAGAATTAAGATATACTATATTTGGATTAGATAAATTTATACTTACAGTTTCTGTTTTTACATAAGCATATCTGTTGTCCCCAACATTTCTCATTACACTAATACTGTAGTCTCCATTACCCATTTGCAAAGGAAAACCTACGATTACACCATCAGGCGACAGTGGATAATGATACCTACTTGTTCCCTTTGTTATCATTACCTTGATCTTATCAGAAGAAGTTCCTTTATGACCAACTTTAACTAACCCCTTAGTCTTTGCTTCAGTTATATCTATACAAGTTCCATCTGCACACACTGGGTCCTTTGTGGCTAAAACAGGAGGTGTTTTAGCTGAAGTATCATAGAAGTTCTCATATGTCCTCTTGACTAGAATTATAGCCTGTTCCCTACTTGTGTTCTCTAAAGGTCTTATTTCAGTTGAAGTCACACCATTCATAATCTTATTCTTATAAACAAATCTCATGGCATCCAATGCCCATGATGCTATATTATTCTGGTCTCTAAATGGAAAAATTCCAGATAAGTTTTTATCTAAGTCAGAAATACTTACATTCAAGGTTCTATATATCATTACAGATATTTCTTGTCTGGTAATCCTATCAAGAGGCTTGAATTCAGTAGAAGATTTACCATTTACTATTCCTAGGCTATAAGCCTTTAGTACTTCAGTATTTCTTGTATCTCTAAAGGGGTTGTTTGAATAAGTAGCCTTATTTCCTGTCAAACCTTCATAGAGTTTAACAGCAATAGTTGAAAACTCTTCCCTTGTTATATCTCTTTTGTAGTTATTTGTAATAGTTGGATAAGTTAAGTTGAAATTATATGCTTCCTTTAATTCACTAGCTGCCCAACTACTTTGTGTGCCATCTAAGCTTAATTGAGTGCTGGATGCATGGGAATCTATTCCCCCAAAACCTAGAAGAGTAAATGTCAATATAAATATTAAGATTACCTTTTTCAAAACCTCACCTCCCTTTAGTATAGGAGTAGTTACTACTTCATATATCTCTTTAAAACATCGTGATTGAAACTATATACGTAAGCATCTTCTTTAGATATAATCCCTTCATTATAAAGGTTTGCTATGCTTACATCCATGCTGACCATTCCTTCCTCCCTACTGGTTTGAATAGCAGCATCTATTTGAGGTACTTTTCCTTCTCTAATAAGATTCCTAATAGCTGGGTTTGCTAGCATTATTTCAAAAGCTGGTACTCTACCATATTCTTCAGATGGTATTAATTGTTGGGATACGACAGCTTGTAGCACCGTTGATAATTGAACCCTAACTTGTTGTTGTTGCCCTGCAGGGAAGATATCAACTATCCTATCAATGGTCTTTGCAGCGCCTAAAGTATGAAGGGTTGATAGTACTAAGTGTCCAGTTTCAGCAGCTGTTAAGGCTGCAGATATAGTTTCATGATCTCTCATCTCACCAATTAGAATAACATCCGGTGCTTGCCGCATAGCCGCCCTTAAAGCTTGATCATATGATAGGGCATCAAGACCAATCTCCCTTTGTTCTACAATGCTTTGATCATGTTTATGGAGATACTCTATGGGATCTTCTATTGTTATAATATGACATGATCTATTCTTATTAATTAAATCAATAATTTGCGCAAGAGTTGTTGATTTTCCACTTCCTGTAGGTCCTGTTATAAGAACTAACCCCTTTGTCTTCTTGTGTAAATCTAATACTACATCAGGTTTGTTAAATTTTAGCTTGTCATCTTGATTAAAACTAAGAACCCTTATGGCAATGGCAGCAGATCCTCTTTGGTTATAGACAACAACCCTAAATCTACCCACTCCACTCAAGGATATAGAAAAATCCTTATCCCCTTGTTTCATATATTCCTGATAATGTTCTTCCCTTGGAAATATATTTAGAGCTAGTTTTTCAGTATCTTCTGGAGTCAACTTCTTATGTTCAATAGGAACTAAAGAACCGTCCACTTTAAGAGTAGGAGGAACACCTACTGTAAGGAAAATATCTGATGCACCTTTTTCAACAGCAATCTTTAGTAATTCGTTTAGTTCTATCACTAGCCGTCTACCTCCACATCTTCAAATTCTATACCCTCACGATACTGAAACTCAAGGGGTATCTCTTTAATAATTATTGGTTTAAATGAATCCATTTCATAGTCTAGGTTCATACTTAAGAGGATTCTCTTTCCACTTATGGCCTCAAATATTCTTGTTAGGTTCATACCATCAATGGTAAATTCAATAAATGCTTCAGGGTCTCTTTCTCTTATTATATCAGCAATTTCATCAATATTTGTTACATTTTCATTATATAATAAGCGATCCAGATTATATCTGTATTCAGATACCCTACCTTCAAGTTGATAATAGTCACTTGTCCAGTTAGCATTTCTTTGGGCTAACCTGTAATCGGCAGAAGAAGATGATATGGCTAAAACACTAAATATAATTAACATTAAAAATGCTAGAATTATCAATATACTTGTACTTCCTTGTCTACTCTTAAGTCTAATCATAGGAATCACCTTCTTCTAGAGATATATATACCTTAGTCTCCATAGAGTAGATAGTCATATTCTTAGTAAGTGATCTAAAATAAGGCTTAGTCTTTATAACTTCTATTGTTACATCGTACAAATCTTTATTGTTAACTCCATCTTCATTCCTCTCAAGATTAAGATTAAGTACATAATCATGGCCTTCATCAAGCTCTACATATTCCCACTTATTATCAAAGCGAATTTCTTTAGATATACTATCTGGTGGTTTTGATGTTTCTAAAACCCTCATATCAATTAATGGTTCTTCATCCCATAACTCAGCCTTTAATAATTCAATAATATAGTTTGAGTGATAGACACTATTATCTAAATCATAGGCTCTAGTATTTATATCTTTTGAGTAAGCAAAAAACAGCAGAATAAATGCCCCTGCAACAGATAGAATTCCTACAGAGATAATTAATTCAACCAATGTGAATCCTTTTTTTCTTTTGTTTTTAATCCCCATTAATTTACTAAATCCCATGTTTATTTCTCCCTATTTAGTAATAAAGGCTACAAAACCTTTGAATGATTTTCCCTCATCACTCATTGTTTCAAATTCAATGCCTTTGCCTTTAATAATATTTACTTCTAGATCCTTAAGTCTTGCTATGGGATAATTGGCATTTGGATCAAATTGAGCATCCTCAAAAAATACAGCTTCCCTTATATATCCTTCATTGAAATAAATAATTGTTCTAATGTTTTCTCCCAATACAGAATCTGTGATAATTATTCCATTTTTTTCAACACCTGGAAGCTTCTCTATACTTATTTTATCAGGTTCAAGATTCTGTCTAAACTTTGTGTAAAGGTAAGATTGAGCAACCCTAATTTGAGATTCATCCTCAATTGACTCTACTGAACCTCTGTATGCTCCACTGGCACTAACAACTAAGCTAATTGTAGCCAGAGAAAATAGTATTAATAATAACATAGTAAGAATTAGCTCCGTTGAAGAGCTTCCCTTGTTTTTCATGGTTTTACCTACCTTTTAAAAACTGCAACATTGGGCATCAGATTAGAACCTTCAATATCATACAATACAAAGTATTTGCTCTCATCTACTATTAGTCCATAGTTATTTATTAGGTAACTAATATCAGGAGGATAGCTACCCTCAAGTGCATAACACTGAATAGCAGCAGAAAGTATAGCAGATTCTATATTCTTGGCAATATCTTCACCTCTTGACCTGTTTATACTATTAAATGAAAATATTCCAAATACTAATATAGTTATTAGCAAGGTAATAATTATTAAATTTTTTTCTCCAAAATTCTTAATAATTTTCATTACATTTGTGGATAAATACTTAAGCTAATTTGAATCTATCCACAAACACCTCCTATCTATTCACACATATTAGCCAATTGTAGACATTATCTGTATAATTGGAAGCATTACTGTTAATAGTATAATTGCTACAATAATAGATAATATTATTACCAAGGTTGGTTCTATTGTATCTGTTATTCTTTTAGTGGCTCTATCTAGTTCTTTTTCATATATTATACATAATTTATCTAAGGTATTGTCCACATTGCCAGATTTCCAACCTATATTAATCATGCTGGTAAAAAGCTTTGGAAATACATCTGTCCTCTCCAATGCCTCTGGCAAGCTAAGTCCATTATTGAGATCTTGGCTAGCTTTAATAATTTTCTTCTCTGAAACTGAGTTTTCAGTAAGTGGAGCAGTATATATTAATGCTTCTTCATATGGAATCCCTGCTTTTACCATCATGAGAAATCCCTGCGAAAACCTAAGGGCAGTTAACTTCTTAAACAACTCCTTACTTAATCTTGAATTAAGTTTAAAGGTATCAAAAACTTCTTTTCCCATGGCAGATTTTGTATACAAGTATCCCCCCAATACTATAACTACAAGTAAGAAGAGTAAAATCAAACCAGTATTCTCTAGGGAATTACTAAGCCTAAAAACCCATTGAATTCCAGCGGGTAATTCTCCTCCCAATGATGCTAAAACTTCTTCAAATATTGGAAATACCTTGATGAAAATCATAAATATAATCCCAAATACCAATACAAATAGAAAGGCGGGATAAATAAGTGCACTTCTAACCTTGTATCTAGCTTTTTCCATATTATCATAGTATGTGCTAAGCCTTTCCATTTCAACATCTAACATTCCACTTTTCTCAGAAATCTTTGTCATCTGAATAAAGTAATTGGGGAACATAGATGTCTCATCTAAGGCTTCATGAAGTTTTCTGCCATCTTTAACGCTTTCATATATTCTATCTATGGTGGATTTAACCTTCCCCTGTTTAGATTCAAGCTTTAATAATTCAATTGAATCTAAGTAGGATACACCAGATTTAAGCATAAGAGATAGTTGATATGAAAAAAGTGACAACTCATCCAAGCTTAATTTTTCATTAGTTACTCTTTTCTTTTCACTCACAGAATAATAATTCCTTAAGGACTAGTAAAGTATACCTAGAACTATTTGGAACTTCCTCCCTTCTAATTGATGTAATTATGTATACTTTCCTACTCTAATGTGTATAATTTCTTATTTTATACCCATTTTGCTCTTTATGATGCAAAAAAATCCTAACCTCCACCCCTTAAAAAGTTTACTCTTAGTTGATTTATAAAATCATCCTGGATTTCTTCCTCAACTTGAATTTCCAAGGTAACAGAAATAAACTTCATGGGTCCAATATAATCATCCTTCTCATCATCGATTATTACAACCCAGCCCTCCCCGTAATATGTATCTCCTTCATTACTTAAGGCCTTCGATTTAAAAAATTCTTCAAATTCAAGTTTTCTAAATGATTTATACTTTTTAGTAATTCTTTTCATAATGATTATCTCCTTGCTACTTCATCATACTCATATTGTATCATTCACAAAAGGAAATGTACCAAAAATTAATAAGAGATGACCAAGATTTGATCATCTCCCATTTACTAAAATTTTAATATTTCTTCTTTCAAATTCCCATTTTTCATGGTCAATACTCTTTCTCCGATTTCATCTACAAAAGCTTCATCATGAGTTACAATAATTATTGCCATCCCTTCATTTGCCAATCTTCTTATAACCTTTCCTATTTGCTTAGTTGTCTCGTTGTCCAGGGCAGATGTTGGTTCATCAAAGCATAAAACTGTTGGATTTAGCATACAAGCCCTTGCTATGGCCACTCTTTGCTTTTGACCTCCTGATAATTGATAGGGATACATATTCTCCTTACCCTCAATTTCAAGAGTTTTTATCAGCTCCATGGCTCTTAATCTTATCTTATCTTCATTGTCTTTTTTAAGATACATAGGAGCTATTAAAAGATTTTCCATTACACTTAAGTGAGGAAATAGGTTGAAGCTTTGAAATACCATCCCAATCATTTGACCAATTATACGATAATCCTTTTCCTTGGAGATATCTACCCCATCAATAATAATTTTACCACCATCAATCTGTTCAAGATTATTTAAACATCTTAAGAGAGTAGTTTTACCCTCTCCAGATTTGCCCTTTATACAGACAATCTCCCCTGGATTAACTTCAAATGATACATTTTCAAAAACCTTAGTACTATCAAATGATTTACTTATGCTATCCACATATACACTCATCTTATTTCTCCTATCTATAATAATTGTATTTATTCTCTATCATGGACAGGGCTTTTGTAAGCACTGCTACGATAAATAAGTAAACAAAGGCAATGAAAATATACGGACTAAAAGCAGAGTATACATTCGATACTGATTTGGCAGCCTTTAAAATATCACTTGCTCCAAGAATATAAACAAGAGATGTATCCTTAACCAAGGTAATAACTTCATTTCCAACTGCAGGTACTACTGTTTTAATAACCTGAGGAAGTATTATTTTCAAAAATGTGTATGATTTGCTCATTCCAAGTACTGTAGCTCCTTCATACTGACCAACATCAATTGCGTTAATTCCGGCTCTGAAAATTTCAGCAAAATATGCTGTATAATTTAGTATAAAGGCAATGTATATTGCTTGAAACCTGGAAAAGGAATATCCAATTAAAGGAACAAAATGAAATCCAAAGAATATGAACATTAATTGTAACAATAATGGGGTTCCCCTCATAACGTAAATATAGCCTGCAGTTATACCAGATATTAATTTATTCTTTGATCTTCTTAATAAGGCAACAATAACCGCTAAAGGCAGTGAGAATATCAAAGTTACTGCAAATACTCCTAAAGTTACCTTCAGACCTTCAATTGTCATTGGAATTAACATTTCAAAAATTTTCATATATACTTCCTCTTTTTTGCTTTATTTTTCTAACTAGTTCTTGGAGAACCACTTTTCATATATTTCATCGTATTTACCATCAGATTTCATCGCTTCTAAAGTATCATTGATTTCTTTTAACAAGTCTTCATCAGCTTTTCTAACACCTATCCCAAACTCTTCAGGTCCTAGATTATCTTCAAGTACTCTATAATTTTCTTCACCTTTATTATTCATATAATATCTTGCCATTACTTCATCAACAATGATAGCTTCTGTTCTCTTTGATTCAAGATCGTTGAATACATCATTAAAAGTAGCATACTCAATTATTTTTCCATCTTTTAAAGATTCAATAAATCCAGCTTCAGCTCTTGCTGCATCAAGAGAACTAGATTCAGCTTGTGTTGCCACTGATTTCCCCTCTAGATCCTCTAAAGTTGTTATTGATGAATCATTAAGCACAACTACTACTTGAGCATTTGCTAAGTAAGGATTTGAAAAGTTGACCATTTCCTTTCTAGCATCAGTTATGGTGTAACCATTCCAGATTAAATCAATATTTCCAGCATTAAGTTCAGTTTCCTTCATAGACCAATCTATTGGTTGAAATTCCAATTCCCATCCATTTCTTGCTGCCATTTCATTTGCTAAATCAACATCAAAACCAACTATCTGCCCGCTAGAATCTCTAAATCCCATTGGAGCAAAAGTGTCATCCAAGCCCATTATAATTTTTTTCGTTTCTACCTGTGCATCTTGGCTGCAAGCCGATGCTAATACTCCAACTACCATTACCATCACTAATAATAAAATACCTCTTTTACCAATTCTCATCATCTTTGACATCTCCTTATATTTAAAATGTTTTTATCAGACTAAAAAACTCTCGTCTTCTAGTCTATACTAGAGGACGAGAGTTAATTCTCGTGGTTCCACCTCTTTTCGATAACACCTCACAGTGTTATCCTCTGAGAGTACAAAATTACTATACCCTTGCACTATAACGGGCGCTCCCGAATCCAGCTACTACCAAATGGTTTCACCAACCTGCTCAAGGATGTGTTCATCTTAAGACACTTGTACATTTTCACCAAACATGTACTCTCTAAAAAGCATCATAAAGCTTACTCTTTCCTGTCATTGCATTAGCATATTAAACTAATATCTCATAGAATACCATCAAAATATCTTTTTGTAAAGCATAAATTTAAAAAAGATTGGAGATATTTTCCCCAATCTTTTCTTTCTACATTAGTTTTGATACTTTGTTTGCAAATTCTATTGGATCATCAATATCTAGTCCCTCTATTAATCTTGCCTGATCATATAGAATTGATGTGTACAGTTCAAACTTTTCTTTATCCAATGTATGAACACTCTTTAGTTTTTCAAAAATTGGATGATTAGCATTAATCTCAAGGATTTTTTCTGCCCTTATATCCCCAGAGTTTGGCATTGCTTTTAATATTTTCTCCATTTCTATGGACACTTCTCCATCACTAGACAAGCATACAGGATGATTTTTCAGTCTCTTTGAAAACCTGACTTCTTTAACCTTATCCCCTAGGATATCCATCATAGATTTAAAGATATCTTTCCCTTCTTTAATATCCTCTTCATCAATTTTTTCTTCCTCAAAGCCTAGATCTCCACTGGATATTGACTTAAATTCCTTCTCTTCATACTGATGCATCACCTTTAATGCAAATTCATCCACTTCATCAGTTAAATATAAAATCTCAAATTCCTTTTCCTTAACCACTTCAGTTTGTGGTAATTTATCAATCCTATCCGCAGACTCACCTGTAGCATAGTAGATATATTTTTGATCTTCTTTCATTCTTTCTAAATATTCCCTAAGGGTAACAAGCTTCTTTTCAGTTGAAGAATAGAAAAGCATCAAATCTTGTAATTTTTCTTTGTTCATTCCAAAATCATTATAAACTCCAAATTTAATCTGCTTTCCAAAGCTTTCAAAGAATTTCTCATAAACAACTCTCTGATTGTTTAGTAAACTTAATAGTTCATCTTTAATCTTTTCTTCAATCTTCTTTGCCATCAACTTTAATTGCCTATCGTGTTGTAGCATTTCTCTAGATATATTCAGTGAAAGATCCTCAGAGTCTACCACGCCCTTAACAAAGCTAAAATAATCTGGTAATAAATCAGGACACTTATTCATTATTAACACGCCACTTGAATATAGCTCTAGTCCCTTTTCATACTCTTTTGAGTAATAATCAAAAGGAGCTTTTTCAGGAATATATAGTATTGCATCGTATCTTAAAGTTCCATCAATACTTATATGACTCCACTTAATAGGCTTGTCATATCCAAAATGTTTCTCTGAGTAGAAGTCTTCATAGTCTTCATCAGATAGTTCATTTTTATTCTTTCTCCATAGGGGAACCATACTATTAATAGTTTTTTCTTCCTTTATGGTTTCATATTCTTCAGAGTCAGGTTTTTTCTTATACTCAGAAATATCCATCTTAATTGGGTATCTGATAAAGTCAGAGTATCTTTTAATTATTCCCTTCAAAGTATGTTCTTCAAGGTATTGATCATAATCTTCATCCTCACTACTATCCTTAAGAGTAAGTATAATTTTAGTACCTACTTGTTCTTTTTCAGCCTTTTCAACACTATATCCATCTGCACCTTCAGATACCCATCTCCATCCTTGTTCTTGACCAAATGCTCTACTTATTACTTCAACCTTTTTTGCAACCATGAAGGAAGAATAGAAACCAACTCCAAATTGACCGATTATGTCAAAACCATCCTTAATTTCAGTTTCTTTTTTAAACTGAAAGCTTCCAGATTTAGCAATGGTCCCCAGATTATCTTCCAACTCTTCCTTGGTCATACCAATTCCCTTATCCTCAATTACTAATGTCCTATTTTCAACATCTGGAGTGATTTTAATATAATAATCATCCTTGTTAAAGGAGATGCTATCATCTACTAAAGCCTTGTAATATATCTTATCTATGGCATCAGATGCATTAGAAATTAACTCCCTTAAGAAAATCTCCTTATGAGTGTAAATAGAATTGATCATTAAATCCAATAATCTCTTGGATTCCGCCTGAAACTCTCTTTTTTCCATAATGTATCTCTCCTTACTATTATAAAAATTAGCACTCTCTGCCTTCGAGTGCTAATTTAAAGTTAACATATATCATTTTTCTTGTCAAGATTACTTTTAATAGGGGAGTACTGTTAAGATATAGCCCCCTATAAGGAAGCTTATTATATTTGCCAATAATACATATAAGATTCTGTATCCTTTGCTTTTCTCTCTTCCAAAGCTTAAAAAGGCTACCATTTCTGCAATTAGTATTATGAATTCATAGAAAATTAACCCGAAAAATAAGGAATAATCATTATATGTTACAGTATTAATCCAATAATTTAATGCCCCTTGGGTTATCAGATTTACCGCAACAAAAATTACCCATGTCCTCTTTCTTCTAAAACCCATTATCAATAAAATAGCTCCTTCTATTACTAAAGTAATGCTGAGTCTTAGTATTATATATAAAAAAGCTCTAAAAGGGAGTTTACCTTCCACAAACTCTCCACTTCTTAAATCTAAAGAAAATACATTATTATATCTTTGGTCCATTTTCCCAAGTTTCATAGTATACTTATATTCTTTATTAGTAGCATTTATTACTATGTCATCCTTAGGATACTCATAATCAAGGTAAAACAAATAGTAACTTTCAAAGAGTTTATCTCTTCTTGATGCTTCCTTATATGTACTTCCTTCACCTATGTTTAAGTTAAGATCAATGGGAGCATTAGGTACTATTACCAAAATTGATGGTGGTTCTGCAGAATTGGCCCAAACGGGAATAACAAGAATAAGGATGAGTATAATCGAAAATATGTACTTCCTAAATTTCATAATATTATCCCTCCCAAAATTCTTCTAAATATTTTACAGTATCCATCTGATTTTTTACGTACGCATACCCCTTCCACTCTCTGGGCATTAATCTTTTGTAAAGGGCTTTTGAATACCTATCATCTATTAATAGTATGGCACCTTTATCCTCTTCAGTTCTTATAACTCTTCCCACTGCTTGTAGGACCTTATTCATCCCTGGAAATGTATATGCATAGTTAAATCCATCCCCTGTATTATGATCAAAGAAATCCTTTATGATATTTCTATCAAAACAAATCTGTGGCATTCCAACACCAACTATTACTGCGCCTATTAATGAATCGCCAACTAGGTCAATTCCTTCAGAAAATACTCCCCCAAGAACTGCAAAAGCTATTAGGTCAGACTCCAAATGAAATCTACTTAAAAACTCCTCCCTTTGTATTTCATTCATTGCATTGTTTTGAATTGTAATATTTAAATTAGTATAGATTCCCTTAAACCTTTCATAGACTCTTTCCATGTATACATAGGATGGGAAAAATATCATGTAATTTCCCTTCTTGGAGGATATGAAGCAGTTTATCTGTTTGATTATTTCATCATAAGTTTCTTCTCTATCCTTATATCTTGTAGAAATATTACTCTGGATCATTATTCCTAAGTTGTCTCTGGGAAAGGGAGACCTTAATATCATGTGGTAATCTTCATCGCCTCCACCTAATAACTGCTTAAAATAATCAATTGGCGTTAATGTAGCAGAAAAAAATATACTACTTTTCCCTCTATTTAGATTATTCCTTATTAATTTTGATGCATCCACGCAATACAATTTTAAAATTATATCACTTGATACTTCTTCTATGGTTGTAACATAATTTTCATCATATAGGTCTGATATTTTTATGAAGCTATTAAACTGAAAATATAAATCCAATACATCATCATATCCTTCAGTGTCTCTATGTCCCATCAGGTATTCTTCCATAAGGGTCAAACTCCTTTTTATTGGGAAGTAAAGCTCTGATATCTCTTCTCTTTGGTAATAACCATTACTTATATCGTAGTTTTTTCTTAGATCGTTTAGTATTTTTATAACTGAGTTTAAGCTCTTTGATAACTTCTTGGATCTATCCTTAGAGATATCTTTTACCTTCCTAATCCAGGATTTTCTGATTTCTTTTGAAAACATCTCCCTTGATCTATCAACTAAATTATGAGATTCATCAATTAAGAATGCATATTCTCCTTTTTCAACATCGAAGAATCTTTTTAGATAAACTTGTGGATCAAATACATAATTATAGTCACATATTATCACATCAGAAAATAGGCTTAAGTCCAATTGAAACTCAAAGGGACAAACCTTATGCTTAATTGAATAATCAATTATCTCATCCCTATTAAATGCATCTTCTTTGGTGAAAATATCTATAATTCCATCGTTTACCCTATCATAGTGACCTTTTGCATATATGCAATCTTTGGGATTACACTTAACCTCTTCATTCAAGCAAATTTTATCCTTGGCAGTTAATACAACTGATTTAGCTCTCATCCCTGATTCTCTTAATATATCTAAAGAGTATCTTGGTACCTCTCTAGTGATAGTTTTTGCTGTTAGGTAGAATATTTTTTCTACACCTTCTTCCCCCATAACCTTTATGGCAGGGTAAAGAGTGGATATGGTTTTACCAATTCCTGTAGGTGCTTGAACAAAAATCTTAGCTCCTTCCTTGATGGTTTTATATGCTGCCACTGCCAGTTCTCTCTGTCCTATCCTATATTTAACAAAGGGAAATTCTAAGTTCTTAATTGATCTGGTCCTAAGTTCACCCCAATTAAATGTTATTCCAGCCCAATTAATATATCTATCTAAAAGATCATAAAAAAACTTTTCAATTTCCGCAAAGGACATCGCTCTCTTAATTCTAACTACATCTTCCGTTTCAATATGAAAGTATGTAAGTTGAATGCTAATTTCAGTTAAGCTGTTTTTTAGAGAATAAAAGTAAGCATAACAAATACCTTGAGCCCAATGTCTAATGTTAAGCCCTTCCCCAACTTCTTTTAAATCCCTAGTTGTACTCTTTATCTCATCAACTACCACACCATCATCAGTAAACAAAATACCATCTGCTCTTCCTTCTATGTTGAAAGTTAAACCTTGGTAGTTAATAATTTCTTTAAGAGTAACTTCTTTTAGGTCTCCTTTTTCATATGTCCTTTGAACCTTTTGATGTGCTTTAGTTCCCTCCTGAGCCCTTGACATGGACATAAACCTATTGTCTATATCCCCTGTTCTTAGAACGTATTCAACTAGATTCCTAACAGATATTCTAATCTCTCTGTACATAAGCTTCCCTTCAATCTATGGTTATTTCCTTTATGCTTATAAGGTTGAAAAACTCAGATTCCCGTCTTGACCAATGTATAAGTTGATCTACCTTCACTTTAACACTTTTTTTATTACCCGCTATAAGATAATTCTTAAGTTCATCATCAATAATTTCTTCATTTCTAATTACAAACACCTTAAAAGTAGGTCTAAAAATATATTCATCCTCAAAAGTAATATCAATACTTATGCTGTCATAACTTGATTTCTCAGAAATTATAAGAAATCTATCCTCATGGAGTCCAGAACCATATTGAAGTTCACCACGGATTGTACCCTCTCCATTTAACTCAAATGACACTTCTCTCTTGTCATCACTCATATATTTCCCATCAATTGCAAAATCTCCTACTTTATCCCCATTACTAATATCATCAAGTGAGTAAATTACTTCTTTTGAACATCCCGAAAGTAAAAGTATGAGAGCTATTAATGGTATTATTACTTTCTTCATTGTTCTCCCCCTAATAAATACTCCTCCAAAGTTATACTTTCTTCATAAATTACTCCTGCATGATCTACACCTACATATCTAAAATGCCATGGTTCATATCCGTATCCTGTTATATCTTCTTTACCCATTGGATATCTTAGTATAAAACCAAATCTGTGAGCATTATCTTTAAGCCATTGACCTTCTGGGGTTTCTCCAAACTCCTCTTCCAGCCAGTATTTCATATTACCGCCCAAGTCAAAAGCCAGTCCAGTCTGATGTTCAGAATGTCCTGGCTTAGCATTATACAATTCTGTATATGTAAGTCCGTCTGTCTGAATGCTGCTTTCATATAATCTTTTTTGGTAGTTATAACTTCTAAATCCTGAAAATGCTATTATCTCCTTATTAATTTCTTCTTTGGCAGATTTAATCATTTCATTTAAATGCTCAATCGCTTCCTCATCTTCCCCTGGGTAATAGTCATAGGGTAGTGAGTACTCTTTGTTTACTAGCAATAACCCATTTATTATTTTAAATTGACTTCCTGTTTCATCATCTTCAATTTCCTCTTCATCAGGTTCATCCATTTCATTATCCTCTAACCTATTAGATAAGTAGTCTTCTATGCTGTACCCGATTGTTCCATTGTATGATATCTTATACCAGCCATTATCATACTCTAAGACCTCCACCTTTACTCCCACAGGCAATGTTCTAATCTTTTCAAAATTAGTTCCTGGTCCAGTCCTTAGATTTAAGTAGTCTGTAGTAAAAAGATACTCTGATAATTCTTCAGTTTCTTCAGGTAACTCTGAAGGTTGATTATTATTTGTTTCAGGTTGGAGAGTTTTGGGACCTTCCTTATCCATAAAATGCAGCGCTAACATTACCCCAACTCCTAGGATGAAAATAAGTGACACTGTAATTAGTTTCGATTTTATTCTCAAAAGAGCACCTCCTTTTACTTTAATCTTTAAACCTTTACTTATTTATAGTATAATGTAGATTGTTGGTTAGAAAGGTGGATAAATATGAGTAAGATTATTATTACAGCTGATAGCACATGTGATCTTCCATTGGAAATAGTTGATAGGTATAGCATTAAAACATATCCTTATACAATTATATTAAATGAAAAATCTTATAAAGACAATGTCGATATATCTCCTGAAGAAATCTTTGACAACTATTATAAGGAAGGGATTCTACCAAAGACATCTTCCATAAATGTTGGCGAGTATATTGAGTTCTTTAAGCCCTTACTTGATGAGGGCAATAAAATTATACATATAAATCTAGGAAGTTCCTTATCTTCATCCTATCAAAATGCTTTAATTGCTGCTAGTACTTTGGATAATGTATATCCAATAGATTCATCAAATCTATCATCAGGTACTGGATTGTTAGTCCTTAAAGCGGTGGAATTAGTTGAAAAAGGATTAGATGTAGATGAAATAGTAACCATGCTAAAGGACCATACTAAAAATGTTCACTCTAGTTTCGTCCTTGATACTCTGGATTTTCTTTTTGCTGGAGGTAGAGTTTCAAAACTTACCTCTGTGGGGTCTACCATGCTTAAAATAAAGCCTGTTATTGAAGTAAATAATACTGATAATGGATCTATGACATCTGGTATAAAGTATAGAGGTTCCATTGAGAAGGTTATACCAAAATATATTATGGATAAACTAGCCCAACACGAGAATATTAATCAAGATAAAATCTTCATAGCACAAGCTGGACTGGATGAAAAATGCTTAAAAATAGCTACAGATACAATTAAGAATATCTATCCATCTAGTAATATTATTTATACTACTGCAAGTTGCACTATTTCAAGTCATTGTGGTCCTAAAACTCTTGGATTATTCTTTGAAACCCTTAAATAAGGGTTTCTTTTATTTATAGTGAAATATATTTTTTATATGTTCTGGTCTTATTTCCCAAATATTTCCTTGAATTATAAATATATTCCATCTATCAATCTCAAATACTCTCTTCCAACTATCAATTATCTTCTTTTTTTCCAATGGATATTGATTGGCTTTACTTCCTTGCAGAAATCCAAATTCATTCTTAAATCCCTTTCGTTTTAAATCTTCCAAGTACATTTCTTGATCTTTGTCATCCTTTGGAATATATATGTGGTTCAACACATAATCCCATTTTGATCCATCAAAATATATAACCTCAGACTTTGGAATTTCAAGCTCATAGCATACTGTCTCCTCAACTGGTCTTAACATACTCTCTTCACTTACTGAACACCAAATAGGAAATTCAACTTCATCTGGTTTTGGTACTATATTAGACGCTTCATTAACGAACCACTTATACAAAGAAATAAAATAATCAGAAATATCACCATAATTTTTCTCAATGTATTCTTTTTTATTTCTAAATACTCCATACTTTTCAAGATCATTTAAACTTTTAATATCCTGTCTTGTCCATAGCTTTACATATTCTTCTGGCATACAATCACCTCATTTGTATAATTTGAAAATTCTATCTTTTCATTCATACCCTTTTTTTCTAATTCACCTTCTTATATTCTAATATTTCTTGTATAATCTAATTATTGGAGGTATTTTATGGGAAAAGTATGTGTATTGGAATGTAAAGAGTATATTTATGAGGATGTTATAAATAAAACCTATGATCTATTAAACTCTTTCGAAGAACTTAAAGAATTAAAACCTGGAAAAGTTCTAATAAAAACTAATCTTCTGAAGAAGAATAAACCTGAAGATGGGGTCACAACTCATCCCTATGTTGTAGAAGGTGTAGTAAGATTCTTTAAAGATCTTGGTCACGATATTTTAATTGGGGATAGTCCAGGTGGTCCATTTAACCCTATAATCCTAAAAGGAATCTATGAGTCCAGTGGAATCCTTGACGTTGCTAAGAGAACAGATACTAAGCTTAATTACGATACTGATATTGTTGAAGTAAAGCCTACTAATTCTTTATTGATCAATAACTTAAAATTAGTAAAAGCCTTCACTGAAGTTGATTATGTAATATCCTGTGGGAAACTTAAAACCCACACTATGATGACTTATACTGGGGCAGTTAAGAATTTATTTGGAATGATTCCTGGAGTTACAAAGGCTGATTATCATCTAAAAATGAATGATCCAACACATTTTGCTAATATGCTAATTGATGTCTGCGAACATGTTAAACCTGTATTCTCAATATTGGATGGTATAGAAGCTATGGAAGGCGATGGCCCATCCAGTGGTGAAATTAGAGATTTAGGCTTAATATTAGGAGGTACAAACCCTTATGAATTAGATTATATAGCAACCTATATAGCAGGTTTAGAAAATGTTCCTACAGTGATTGAAGCTTTAAAGAGAAAATTATTTAAAATTGAGGATAATTCCATCCAAGTAACAGGTATAGACATTACAGAATTGGATGTAAGGCCCTTTAAGTTGCCAGGTTCAATGCATGTTAATTTTGTTTCTGGTAGGATCCCTAAATTTGTAGTAAACTTTCTATTAGATGAAATTAGACCCTATCCTTTAGTTAAGGTAGATAAGTGTATTGGTTGTGGTATTTGTGTAAAAAACTGCCCTCCAAAAGTCATTCATCTTGAAAGTAAGAAAGCAGTTATTGATACCAGTGGTTGTATAAGATGTTTTTGCTGTCATGAACTGTGCCCAGAGAAGGCGATTGGGATAAAAAGACATCCCTTACATAAACTAGTTTTTGGAAAGTGAGGAAAATATGATGAAAAATTTTAAACTTAAGAAAGAAGATACTTTATTACTGATAATAGACATCCAGGAAAGACTTGTTCCTGCTATGTTTCAAGGTGACAAAGTCATAAACAACAATAAGATACTGATAACAGCTTTAAAAGAAATGAATATACCAATAATTCATACTGAACAATATCCTAGAGGGCTAGGCAGAACTATAGCTGACCTAGGTGAAATCCTTGGAGCTGAAAAACCACTGGAGAAAATTGTTTTTTCAGCCTTTAATAAAGAGCTAAAAGATGTCCTTATAGCCAGTGGTAGAATTAATATATTGCTTACAGGTATGGAGTCACATGTATGTGTTTATCAAACAGCAAGAGATCTCATTCAAAACGGTTTCAATGTATTTTTAGTTTCTGATGGAGTTACATCTAGAACAAAAGAAAACTATCAAGTAGGTGTGAATCTTATAAAAGATATGGGTGGAATAATTACATCCACAGAAGTAGCTTTGTTTGACCTATTAGAAGCAGCAGGAAGTGATGAATTTAAAATGGTTTCTAAACTTGTTAAATAGTTAAAATATATTTTAGGATTGAATGTAAAAAGGTGCACTATACTTGAAGTGCACCTTTCCTATTACTCTATACCAGCCCATCTTTTTTCGATTTTCTTCAATTCATCTTTTTCTTTACATCCGCTGATTCCATCTTTCCCACAGGATAATATGGCTATGTCATAATATAGTCTTTCATAAAACATTTACTTTCCCTCCATTAATCAATTAATACCTTATCAATCTCTCATCTGATATATAGTAGTACTTTTTCTTATTATTTTCTCTTTGAACTTCCAAGCGGTATAAGTATTCTATTAATAGTAGATTTGAATCCCCAAACATTTTATTCACTCCTTTTTTTTGCTTCTCACCTATATAACGAACCTAAGGTAATAAGTGTCTAAGAATTTTTAAATTTTTTTTATTTATTTTATTAAATTAGTATATACGCCCACGGGGTATAGTGGTATAATTAATATCGTTGATTTCAAAGAATGGAGTGATAAAATGTCATACATGAATATTGAATTTCCAGGTGGATTAAAAGTTAATGCAAGATCCAGTAGACACTTGATAGAAACAGATCAAAACGGTAGCGTGCCAACACCATTTGAGTTGTTCTTAGGATCTTTAGCAACTTGTGCAGGTATATTTGCCTTAGGATTTTGCAAAAATAAAGGCTTGCCTACTGAGGGATTGGATATTTCTATGGATTTAGAAATGAATAGACAAAATGGAATGATTTCAAAAGTAATATTCGATGTGAAACTTCCTGAGGGATTTCCAGAAAAATATAGGAATGCAATTGTTAACTCAATAGAACTTTGTTCTGTTAAGAGACATATGTTAACACCACCTGAATTTCAGGTTCAAACAACTATATAAATAAATCCCTATCAATGATAGGGATTTATTTATACTCAATTTTGCTTGTCTCTACCTTAAACCAATTATAATCAATAGTTGGCAGCTTCCAAGTAACACTTATCTTATTCGGAATTAAAACATTATCAAACTTCTTATACTCCTTAGCCTCTCCTATACAATTAAACATTGGAGAATTAGGTTTTATATCTTTGTATCTCATAGCACTTACTTTCAAAATATTTCCTTCAGGATCAAAGTAATAATATGCTTCTCCTACTACTCCTCTATGACTCATTACCACTTTTGCTGTGTTATCATCAATTTTAGTCCATTTCATATTCTTATTTAAAGCTGCCTGAGGATACCAGGGCATTTCCAGTAGGTATCTTTGAAATGAGGATTGATTTAGCTTATTTCCATTATGCTCATCTACTACTTTAAATATATTTAAAACCCTCATTTCCATGGCACCTATTCCTTCAAGAAATAAATCTCGACCATATGTATATACAAAAGGCATCATTTCTGCCTTTACACTCCATACAAATGATGGTTCTACTAAACCTACATAGTGTTTAGCTGACGCAAAAATCCACTTATCCTTATCCATATCCAATTTCATACTACCTTTTTCTTCAATATAGACATATCTATACCACTTTCCACCCACTATTCCTGATTTAATCAACCATTTTTTAACACTTTCAGGAAGGTGTGATATATCCCCTTCTGTAATAACTCTACCTTCCAGATTTTGCTGGTTCTCTTTTAATCTCTTAATTTCATTTTTGACTTTATTCTTGTAACTAATTGAAACAGTATTGCTTAGGATAAATACCACCAGTAATAGAATACCTATAATATATAAAAGTATTTTTAATATTTCCATATGTTCCTCCATAACTTTGTCTTATTCTAATTATACATTTGCTCAACTCTTGCTACAAGTTTTTAAATTATATGAATAAAGGCTTAACCTGATTATTATTATGGTTAATAGAATATTATTGGGATATAATATATGTTGAGGTGATAAAATGAAGGATTTTAATACTAAATTTTTAGATTATGCCAGATTAATTGTAGAAGTTGGGGTGAATATTCAAGAAGGTGAGCCCTTGGTAATCTCTTCTCCTATCGAAGGAGCAGACTTTGTTAGAGAGATGGCTAAAATAGCATATGAAAAAGGTGCTACTGATGTATATGTCAATTGGAGCGATGATGTCCTTTCGAGACTAAAGTATGAAAACGCACCCTTATCAGTATTTGAGAATTTCCCTCAATGGAGGGCAGATGCATTGGTTGATTATGCGAAAAAAGGTGCTGGATTTGTTTATTTATCCGCTGAAGATCCCCAATTGTTAAGTGGAATAGATACCAATAAAATAGCAGCATTTAACAAATCTTCAGGTATTGCACTAAAAGAATATAGAAATTATACAATGAATGATATAAATTCATGGTGTGTTGTTTCCATTCCCTCTAAAAAATGGGCTACAAGAGTTTTCCCAGAAATTGATGAGGAAAAAGCAGTTGAAAAATTATGGAACGCTATTTTTGAGGCTACGAGAATGAATATGAATAATCCAGTTCTTGCATGGAAAGATCATCTTGAAAATCTTGAAGAGAAGGTTAAATACCTTAATTCCAAGAAATTTAAAACACTTCATTACTCATCATCTAACGGAACCGATCTATATGTTGAACTTCCTGAAGGACATATATGGGCTGGTGGTGGTGGTAATAATTCTAAAGGTGATTATTTTGTAGCAAATATGCCAACAGAAGAAGTATTTACAATGCCTCATAAATTTGGCGTTAATGGTGTTGTTTATAGTTCAAAACCTTTGAATTATGGAGGAAACCTAATAGATAACTTTAAACTGTTCTTCAAAGATGGCAAGGTAGTAGACTTCGATGCCCAAGAGGGAAAAGATCTTCTTGAGGAGCTCCTTAACATGGATGAGGGAGCTAGATATTTAGGTGAAGTAGCTTTAGTTCCCTTTAGTTCCCCTATAGAAAAAGCTGGAATTCTATTCTTAAATACCTTGTTTGATGAAAATGCAAGCTGCCATTTTGCCTTGGGTAAAGCTTACCCCACCAATATTGAAGGTGGAGCTACAATGAAAGAAGATGAATTTGAAAAATATGGAGTAAATGATTCCATTACTCATGAAGACTTCATGATAGGAACCAGTGATCTTCGAATTATTGGGACAACAAGTGATGGAAGTGAAATAGAAATATTTAAAGATGGTGAATGGGCTATATAAGTAGATTGAGGGTTCCAATTGGAACCCTCAATCTTATTCTTCAGAATTCAGTTTTTCAATTACATAAGATGGCAGCGCAAAAGATCCTTGATGAAGATCTGAGTTGTAGTACTTAGTTTTCAATCCTAAGCTCTCCCAAGCTACTCTGTTGTGATCTTTAATAGGATCCAACCCCTTGCTTGCAAATCCAAATAACCAGTGGCCACTGGCATATGTGGGCATGTGGAATTGATATACCTTACATACATCAAAAATAGATTTTAATTTTTTATGAGCCTTCATCATTTCTTTTGCATAATTAGGAAAGTATGGACTTTCATGTTGATTAATTAGAATCCCATTCTTATTTAAAGCATCATAACAATCTGTGTAAAACTCTTTAGTAAATAATCCTTCTCCTGGACCTATTGGGTCTGTAGAATCAACTAAAATTAGATCGTAGTAATCTTTCTTTTCTTTTATAAATTTTATCCCATCCACAAAATGTGGGTTTACTCTTTCATCATCCACCTTACATGAAGTAAGTGGTAAATACTCTTTGCATAATTGTACAACTCTTTCATCTATTTCCACAAAATCAATTGACTTAATACCAGGATACCTAGTCAATTCTCTGATTGTACCTCCATCTCCACCACCTATAACCAATACTTTCTCAATATTTGGATTTACAGCCATTGGAACATGAGTTATCATATCATGATATATAAATTCATCCTTTTCATTCACCATCATTAAGCCGTCAAGAGTGAAAAATCTTCCAAAATCATAAGACTCAAAAAAAGCAATTCTTTGGAATGGTGTTTGTTCTGAGTAAATCTGTTCTTTAACTTTTATGGAAAATTTACAAGTTTCTGTGTTTTTCTCTGAGTACCAAAGTTCCATAGTCACCCTCCTTAATAGTTTCTACCATAATAAATTTCGTGCATCTCTTGGTTTAATTTATCAATAATTTCCTTCTTTTGTCTCCCCGTTAAATCTTCTTCTTTAAGTTCAAATAAATAGTTATCCAAAACTAATTCTTTTAATATCATTTTAGTATGGAAAATATTTTCTTGATAAACATTAACATCAATTGAATTATACATATCTAAATTCTTTTTTGATATATAATCCTGTATTGAATTTATATGGTGATCCTTAAAGTGCTTAGTGCCATCAATATCTCTAGTAAATCCTCTAACTCTATAGTCACAAATTACAATATCAGAATCGAAATTCTCGAATAGATAATCCAATGCTTTCAATGGTGAAATCTCTCCACATGTGGATACATCTAAATCTACTCTAAATGTCATAATTCCTTTGTCAGGATGATATTCTGGATATGTATGAACACTTATATGGCTCTTATCCAAATGACCAATAACATTCCTAGGACTAGCTATAATATCCCCCTTGTTGCATGAAGGATCAACATTAACATCGGGTAATGCTTCCTCAGTTATGAGGAGGTTAACGCTTGCTCCTTGAGGAACATAGTCCTGCTTAGCAATATTTAATAAATTTGCACCAATTATATTAGTTACTTCAACTAATATTTCAGTTAATCTTGTTGAATTATACTGTTCATCGATATATTCAATATATTTTTCCTTATCCTCCGGTGTTACAGCATAACATACATCGTAAATATTAAAGCTTAATGTTTTAGTCAGATTGTTAAACCCATATAATTTTAATTTTTCCATTTTCCATCCCTTTCATTCTATATTAAAATCGATTATATTTTATATCATATAGATGATTCTTGCAACAAAAACCCCAAATAAAAAACAAGAGCTAATAACAGCCCTTGCCTTTTAACATGTTCTTAGTTGGATGCTGCTCTTCTCATTTGTCCCATTCCTCTAGCTTGACCATTTCCACCTAGCCTTTGTTGTGTTCCTTCTCCTTCACCATCTTGAGCCCTTAATCCGTTTCCTTGACCATTACCAGCTTTTAGTCCAAACAATCCACTGTTTTTTAACATTTCAGTTTTAGTTCCATCACAATTTTCAAATGCTAGAAGAATTTCTTCTGCTTGTTCCTCTGTTAATTTTCCTTCTTCTACTAATTGTGCAATCATTACTTCCTTACCAGCAAGTGCCAACTCTTTGAATTCATCATAAAAATCATACTCTTCTGATTTAGCTAGTTCTCCAAAAGTAAGACCTCTTTCAACTTTTATTGCATATGCCTCTTCTTCTGTCATACCATCTCCACTAAGTCTAGCAAATATTGATGCTGGTCCCCAGCTTGCATCTGCAAAAGCAACACTCATTGTTCCAAGAATCATTACTGCCACTACCATTACAACTAAAGTTTTTTTCATTTTAATCCCTCTCCTTTATTTCATTATTTCCTTCTATGTTTTAAGTATAGAATTAAAATGTGAAACAAATATGAAGATTAATATTTTTTTAAAAATAAGAGTGATATAATTATTATAGAATTTGGAGGTGTTAATATGCTTAGAACTACATATCGTATTATATATGCTCTAACAACTGGATTTCTTTCATTTTGGATAGCTTCTCCTATTATAAATGATGGTTTCAGCATTTCATTAATCGATGACCTAGCTATTGGTTTTGTATGGGCCCTTGGTATCTATTTAATGTTTAAGAATAAGAGCGGCCAGCTTGGATTATTTTTAGCATCAGCACCTATACTATTTATATTAATATATGCTCTCCTATAAAAATAAAGTGAAGAATCTCATCTTCACTTTATTTTTAAAATAGCTATTCTATTCTTTAATAATGCATGCAATATTACTGCCACCACAGCTCCAAATGATCCTTGACCAATGTTGGCTGGTAAATTAACCAGTGCTGCTCCAGCCCCATACATAAATATCTCAGCTGAATAATATCCTAAGGCCATCACGACTCCACCTATTAAAGTAGGTATAATTGGGTACTTCCTACCCCATGTGGTTTCAAGTAACCATCCAGCAACAAACCCTTCAATCCCTTTTGCAACAAAAGTTATGGGTGCATAGAATCCCCATCCAAGAAGAATATCTGCTAGGGCTGAACCCATACCACCAACTAAAAAAGCCGCTTTCTTTCCTAAGATCAAAGCTGTTAAGAATATTACCATATCCCCTAGATTTAAATATCCAGCACTTGCTGGTAAAGGAATTTGTATAACCATAGTCATTATTACAGTTAAGGCCATCAACACTCCATAAAGTGCTATCTTATGGGAACCTTTCACTACAATCACCTCTTTTATTGTATCGTTACAGTTTTAATTTAATATATACTGTATCTATTAATAGGATAACACCTGATAGAGTTTTATTCAACTAAAATCTAATATATTGTTTGTTTTTTCTAGAGAGTGTATAATCAAGTATTGTAGGGGTGAGTCTTATGTCAAATCAAATTAAAGGTATAATATTAGTTTTATTATCCGCTCTTGCTTTTAGTTTTATGCCCATATTCATAGTTTATGCTTATAATGACGGTGCTGATACTTCCACTGTTTTATTGGTGCGATTTATTTCTTCAACAGTTATGTTTTTTACATATTTAAAGTTTAAAAAAATATCAATGAAAATCACAAAAAAAGCAGTGGTATCTTTCATCTTATTGGGAGTGTTAGGTTACACCCTTCAGTCTAGATTCTATTTTTCGGCACTACATTTTGTATCACCAGCAATGGCGACTATGTTTTTGTATACATATCCTATAATAGTTGGAATCCTATCTTATATTATCGATAGAGAAAAACCAACCTTAAAACTTGTAATGGCAACTGGTATTTCCATACTAGGATTAATCTTAATATTAGGGTCATCCTTGGGTAAGGTTAATATATTAGGTATTCTTTATGCATCAGGAGCATCTATGGTTTATTCAATATACATTGTTTATAGCAATAGAGTAATCAAAAAGACCCCAGCAATAGTATCCAGTGCCTATATAGCATTGTTTTCTTCAGTTGGAACACTTTTTATGGGGCTTGCTACTGGTGGATTTAACTTCAGTCTTGGTATTATATCATGGTTATCAATATTAGGCATAGCTCTGTTTTCTACAGTTATTGCAATGGCAACATTCTTTCAAGGTATGGAGTATATTGGTCCAACAAAAACCTCCATTATTAGTTTAATGGAGGCTGTTTTCACAATAATACTATCATTTGTCCTTTTAAGAGAAGGTCTATCCTTAATCCAACTCCTAGGTGGTTTAGGTGTACTCATAGGAGCATATTTGGTTGCAAAATCTAGTTAAAGCCATCCTTTTCCTTTTAGGAACCTTAACATTACAACTGTAATTAGAATAGATATACCCCAGAATCCAAAATATCCAAACCTCCAGTCTAACTCGGGAAAAAATTTGAAATTCATTCCATATACCCCTGCTAAAAAAGTTAGGGGTATAAATATTGCCGAGAAAATTGTAAGTATTTTCATTACTTCATTTGTCTTAGATCCAATACTGGATAGGTAGGTGTCAAGCATGCCTGAACATATTTCTCTATAGGTCTCAACAATATCTATCATTTGAATAATATGATCATAAATGTCTTTTAAGTATCTTATGGTTTGCTGATCAATTAACTGACTTTCACCTCTTGAAAGAGTGCTTGTCAAATTCCTCATTGGCCATAGTATATTTCTTAAATAAACTAATTCTCTTTTAAGATGGTATATTTTATTAAGTATCTCCTTGCTGGGTTTTTCTAACAACTCATCCTCAACCCTATCAATTTCTGATCCCAGCTCCTCCAAAACAAGGAAGTAATTATCTACAATAGAATCCAACAATGCGTAGAATAAATCATCAGCTCCGCTTGCCCTTAATAGCTTTCCTTCTTCCAGTCTATTATGTATGTGATAAAAACTGTCCGTATCGTACTCTTGAAATGTAATCACACTATTGGAGTATAGTAGTATACAAATATGTTCACTATCCAAATACCCATCTTCGCCTTTAAAGATATTCTTTGTGATTACGAATAAATTGCTGTCAAAATCTTCAAGCTTAGGGCTTTGGGAAGTATTTAAAATATCCTCTTGTGCCAGAGGATGTATATTCAGTTCCTTGCTTAATTCCCTTATAACTTCTACCTTTGATAGCCCTATAACATCTAGCCATTTTATTCCCATCTTAGAATCGCCTAAAAATTCCTCTATGCTCCCAATTTTTACTCGTGATAATTGATCGGAATTATATGTGGTTAAAATCAAGGTTTGCCCATCTGCATCTCCTGTGTATATTAAACTACCTGGAGGTTTGTTTGCTGTTTTAGATATATTCTTAACTTCCCTGGTCACAATAATCATCTCCAAAAAAATAAAAGGTAGATGTAAAATCCATCTACCATAATATACCCAAAATCATACTAATCTTAACGAAGAGCCAATCCCTTTGTGGCTGTATCCCTTTTTTCTTTTGCTATAGCGATATTAATCTCCATGCCTTCATTTCTGATAAGCATATATGAGGCTAAACTAGATAATATATCAGATATTGGATAAGAAAGCCACACTCCATTTGCCCCCATTCCAAACCCTTTAACTAAAAGTATTGAAACTGGAATCATTAATATTAATTGCCTTAATACTGCTATCATTATTGATGACTTAGCTTTTCCTCTAGCTTGAAAATAGAATATTGAAACATAGTAAACGCTTATAACTGGGAAGAGAGCTATCATGATTCTAAATGCTCTGGTTGCTTCTACTATAATACTATTATCTTGAATAAATATACCTATTAAATAAGGTGCAAATATCATCATAAAGATCCATAATCCTGAGGTTAGTATAATTGAATATACAATTGTCTTCTTCATTAGTTTCTTAAGTCTTATAAAGTTTCCAGCACCAATATTATATGCTGCTATTGGTTGCATAGCTGATGCAATTCCGAATATGGTTATAAATAAGAACATATACAGTTTTGAAACCACACCAAGTACAACAATTCCTTGATCTCCTGCAGAGTTAGCTAGTAAACTACTTAAAACCCCCATTAATATTCCATCTTCTGCCTCAATGATAAAAGCTGATACTCCAACTATTAGTATTGGCATAATCAAGGATTTCTTAATTTTCAGTCCTATTGAAATGTCATAGGTTTTTCTTATTTGTGAGTATTTATAGAATGCATATCCAAACCCTATCATTTGAGAAGCGGCTGTTGCAATTGCTGCCCCTTGTATACCCATTCCCATATTTTGTACAAATATTATATCTAGTATTAGATTTACAATTGCTCCTATACTTGTACTAATTATTGAAATTTTAGTATTTCCCAGCGCTATCAAGGTATGAGATATAAAGACTGTAATGCTTAAAAATACTGTACCAAATATAATTGTACCTAAGTACGTAGATGCCATTGCACTTATAGCTTCACCTGCACCCATTATTGTTACAATATTATCTCTGAACAAAAATACTCCCAATGCTACAGGTAACATTACTGCTAAAACCATAGTAAATCCACTTTGAAGTATTTCCTTAGCAGATTTAATATTATCATTACCTATACTTCTAGAAAAAGCTGTTGCTGTGCCTACTGCTATCATTATAGTTATTGCTGTTAATATTCTTTGTAAAGGGAAAACCACTGTCAGTGCCCCAATTCCTTCTCCTCCAACAAATCTACCTACATAAAATGTATCAACCATACTATATAACTCCCCAACTAGCATAGATAGAATAACTGGAATTGAAAATTTGAACAGGAGTGAACTGATCTTAGCTTCTCCAAATTGTTTGCTGCTCATAATAAAACCTCCATTTGATATATTAATTCTATCATGATGGAGGAAATAAGCTATCCACTGACTTAGGGACTATTTTGGATTAAATTGGGGAATGCTAAAATATTAAATTTTTCCTAAACCTTAAAATAGTACATTTTTTTCTTGATTTAGTCCATGTTTAGTGTATATAAAACACATCCATTTGGTTTAATCGTTGTGAGAATGTTAAATACACTGGATTTCTTCCCAAAGTAAAAGCTAA
This sequence comes from uncultured Tissierellaceae bacterium, assembly GCA_964575895.1. Taxonomy (GTDB): domain Bacteria; phylum Bacillota; class Clostridia; order Tissierellales; family Tissierellaceae; genus Gudongella. Next base: position 42,076 of record CAZNTE010000006.1, read on the forward strand.
CATTCGGGTGGACATAATTATCTAAAAGTGTCCAATTTTCAATTGTCAATCTTTCTGGTTTCCCTAAAAAATTCCACTTATCATAGACTGATCCATAACTCTTGTTTAAATCATATTTTGTTATCTGAAAATCTGATGTCATATTGTATAGGTTTAGAGAAAACTTCTTATCTTTGTTTTTATCCATCAATTCTGCATCATACATTATTTCTTCAGTTAAGCCCGGAGGATTATATAACAATATTTGATAACCTTTTTCAGATTTTGTAACTATATATCCTTCACCTTTATAAATAACATCCTCTCCTAAAAGGGATAGGAATTTATATGCATAAAATGATGGCTTATTCAAGTAATTAGCAGTAAACATACCCATTCCACCGAAGAAACTTTCATTATCCAAAACAGTATCCTTTGAAATTTCATCAATCATGTTTAGTATTAGTCTTCTATTTTGACTTACATAGCTATCTATTATATATGGTGCCATGGATATAGTATCATGTATTGGATGAATGTTGTTTTTAGGAGTTTCTGGTTTTAGATCCTCAATGGGGTAATTTAACCAATCTTCAATATTGTTATACTCGTTGGAGAATGTATTTATAAAATCATCTAATATATAATCATCTGTTCTACCTTTAATTAAAATTGGAAACAATTTTAAGTCATCTAAAAATTCTAAAATATTTTCAACTCGTGTCCAGTTAATAAACCTTCTGTTCTTTCCCTTATATATGTCCATATCATCAGAAAAAAGCTTGTTAACCACGCAATATTTAAATCCAATTTCCTGTTGGATTTCCTTTAGTACCTTTCTGTTTTCAGCCTCAAGTAACAAAGATATATCTCCAAGATTTATTAGGTCTGGTTTAATAAATTCTTCAATAGGTTCTTTCTTTAGATCAATGTCCAATTTGTAAATTCTATTGTCATAGTTGAATCTTTCGTAATCTAGTAAATACTCCTTAAGATACTCTAGAGATTCCTTAATATCAAAAAACTTAATATTTTTTTGCTTTTCCAGCTCCTTTTCACTAACCTTATTCTTCTTTCTATATTGGATTGGTGTGGAGTTATAGTGTATTTTAAAATGCTTATTATAGTACCTTACATGGGAGAACCCAACTTCATCTGATATTTCTCCAATAGATTTGTCAGTGTCTAGTAAAAGTTTTGTCGACTCTTCAACTCTTATTTGATTCAAATACTCGTTAAATCCATGCCCAAATACATCTTTAATCTTATATGATAAGTACTGCGAGCTTAAAAATTCCTGTTTAGCAATATCCTGTAGACTGACCTTATTCATATAATTATTACTTAGATACTTCATGATTCTATGGTATCTTTCAAGTTGGATTTCATCTTCCTTTAGACTGTCCTCATCATAGAATAAATAGTGAAAATTATTTAGTAAATGATACATCATTTCCAACAATTTTTCTTCAATTTGATCCTCATAATCATCTAGCTTGGAAACAGCTTCATAAAGAAGAACAGCTATATATTCCCTTAGCTGGTAGTATTTCTCTTCTTCCTGAATATTATCCTTAGAAGAGTTTGTGTAATAAAAAGTATCTTCTGCATCGTCATAGTACATCTGAAAGAAATGTGGATCAATTTGTACTATTAAAACCAAGTTATCCTCATCCTTTGATTGCAAACTATATACCTCATTAGGATTAATAATCTCTAATTCTCTTTCATAGAGATTATATGTTTCAGCTTCAACGCCAATGGAAATTTTACCCTTTAGAACGAATAATATCTCTAATGCATCCTTCCAATGATAAGGATAGTTCTTAATTGATGCCAGTTTTAAGTTGATAGGTAAATCTTTAATAAATTCAACATACTCTTTTCTCATAGCCTGCTCCTTATCTTGCTCTTCTATAATACTACTATTATTACCCATTTTACCAAAAAACTCCCCATAGAATAAACTAATAGGGAGCAAATATCAAATATGTCTTACTCTATTTTTCTTTAAAAATTCAAATTTAGTCTCACTGGCTAAAACGGATATCAATATAGCGATACATCCAATTACAAACTTAACAGTAATACTCTCGTTTAATAAAACTATTCCAAGGAAGCTCCCAAATACGGCTTCCAAACTTAATATAATAGCAGCATGGGTTGAAGAAGTATACTTTTGAGCAATATTCTGGGTTAAGAAGGCTAACATGGTTGTAAAAATACCTAAATACATAACTGGTAGTATCATATTTGAACTTATTGAGTAGATTGGTGGTTCGAAAGTTAATGCTAGAATAAATGCCAGTATTGATGCCACATAAAGCTGTATAGTTGATAACACATAGCTATCAACATTTCTTGCAAAATAACCAACAGCTACAATCTGTAGTGCAAATGAAAGGGCGCAAATAAGTGTTAAGAATTCACCATATCCCATTCTTAGGTTCCCATCTAGACTAAGTATTCCAATGCCAACAAAACACAAAAATGCTCCGAAGAACTCATATGAACTTGGTTTTCTTTTGGTTAGAAACCAGTAAAAGAAGGGAACCATAACCACATTTGACGCAGTAATAAAGGCTTGAATTCCAACTGTAGTATATTGTAATCCTACAGTTTGGGTTACAAACCCAATAAACATAAGTAGGCCTACTATTAAGCCAGCCTTAACATCTAACCACTTTGCCTTTTTTAACCTTTTATAGGATACTAAAGTTAAAAAAAATGATGCTACTATAAATCTAAAAAATAATATGTATAAAGGGGTCATATGATCTAATGCGCCTTTAGTTACAACAAATCCTGAACCCCATATAAATGCAACCACTAATAGTGATAGATCAGCATATAAAACTTTCTTATCCTTCATCTTTTCATCTCCCTCAGTAGATTATACTCAAAGGATTCATTTTAGACAAGGGATTATAAGTCTTTGGTCCTATATATTCCCATGGACAATAGCATTGATAAAGAATATAGAACTATGGCAATAAAAATAATTAACATGATTAAAGTGTAGCTATTAAGTTCTTGCAAGAAATTTATAAAGACAATCATTGACTTCTCACCTACAAATCTAAATAATATCCCAGGGGCTATTATTAAAAATATGTAGAATATTTGATTGAAAGCCTTTACTTTTCCAGTGCTAAAATAGTTAAATGGTAGATAAATTGACATGAATCCCATAATTATTGCCATTGCTACAATTACTTCAACGGGGCTAAAGAATCTTCCCTTTGAAATTCCTTTGAATGGAGTTAAATCTATGAACTTTGAAATAGCTAAAATGCAAAGGCAAATTAAAATTGAGTAAATTAAAATAAAGGCATATCTACTTATAACAACATCTATTCTCTTCACAGGTAGGCTGTTAATAAATGCATCCGAGTCAACCTTTTCATCATATCCAAAGAGTATAATTACACAATAATATGCTATGAAAAAAGCCAAGTATATGTAAATTATACTACCAATTGCTGGATTTAATAATGTACCAAGACTACCCCAGAATATAAGAAAAAAACTCACTATCCAAATAATTTTTTTTGATAAAATAAAATCTTTCAATATTAAAGCTTTCATAAAATCACCCACCTATGCGCGCTTTCCATATAAGTATATGGATAATTTAGTTGATAAGATAATTAGTCCTAACCCAATAAGAATTCCAAATAATCCACCATATAAACTAAATAACCAATGATTAAAAACCTCTTCAATGTCAGTTGTGCTCATTGCAAATGTATTTATTAGAAAAACATAAGTGAAAACCCCAAAAAAACTTGCAATCTTTGGTGGCAATTTATAGTTTAATGGTACAACGAATGATATCAGAATTAAGAAAAGGATGAAAGAATTTTTCATAGTGTAAATATCAAATAAATCGAAGTTCAAACTGGTGAAAATATTTAGCAATCCCAAATAAAGTGAAGAATAAATCATTGAAAAAAGGAATGCTAGTAGTGAAAATACGTACTTACCTCTGACAATTTCTGATTTTGTTGTCGGTAGTGATTGAACATATAGATTAGTCTTAAATTGGACATCATAACTGAAACTTGTTAGTACCAACATATATGCAAAGGAAAGAACTATGGCCATATACATGTACTTTACGGTAAAATCGAATCCTGACATAGCCATTAATACCGGTACAAATACTACTAGAAATATTTTGTTATAGGTTCCAAAGGTTACAAGTTTGATGTCTTTCCTTATTAAGGAGAGCATTTAATTCACCTTCTTTGTGTAATACATTATATCTTCCAATGACGCTTTCTCTATGATGATACTCTCTTTTGGTAATTCCTTTATGGAATTAATATCATCAATAAGTCCCTCAAATGCAATCTTAGTCTCTCTTATTCCCAATAGGTTATTTCTTAAGTTTTGACTTAATACATCTGGATCCCCTTTTATAATGTGGTACTTTTCCATTACCTCATCTTTGCTTAATGAAAACACTAGGCTTCCATCATTAATATAGGTGATATAATCAGCTATCTTTTCCAAGTCAGTTGTAATATGAGTGGAAAAAAATATTGAAACATTTTCATCCTGTATGATGCTGTAGAGGATATCCAAAATTTCTCTCCTAAAAATCGGATCTAGTCCACTGGTGGGTTCATCCATAATTATTAATTCTGCATTATGACTTAAGGCCAGGGCAAGGGAATATTTCATTTTCATACCTTTAGAAAGTTTTTTTATTTTTAAATCAGGATTGAGATCAAATTTTTTCATATAGTCATTAAATATTTCACTATCCCATTTTGAATAAAAAGGTTCAACTATTGATCTCATTTGCCTCATGGTCATATCTTCATAAAAATGTGACTCATCGTATACAAATCCTATTCTATCTTTTATTTCCTTCTCATGTTGGATATGGTCAAGGCCAAACACCTTTATACTCCCACTATCTTTTTTTAATAAATTCATAATAAGTTTTATTGTAGTGGTTTTTCCCGACCCATTTGGACCAATAAATCCCATTATGTATCCTTTATCTAACTTGAAGGATATATCTTTAATTTCAAATCCTTCCTTGTACTTTTTACTTAAATTTTTTATCTCTAGCATGTTAATCCTCCCTGTAAAGAATAGTCAACATCTCTATTATTTCTTTGTAATCTAATCCTAGTGACTTACTTTCCATTACCACTAGATTTAGTAGGTCTTCAATCATCTTAAGTTTTTGTTCCTTAACTAGTTCTATGTTTTGAATGGCAACAAAGGTTCCTTTCCCTTGGATTGTTTCGAGAAAACCATCCTTTTCCAATTCATCATAAGCCCTTTTTGTGGTTATAACTGAAATGTGAAGATCTTTGGCTAAAGCCCTAATGGAGGGTAGTGCTTCTCCTTGGTCTAAGTCTCCCTTAAGAATGCTTGTTTTGACTTGATTATATATTTGAGTGTAAATCGGGTCTTCTGAGCTATTTGATATTAGTATTCTCATATGATCAAACCATCCTTACTGTATATATTGTTTATACTGTATATATTATATATGTACAGTATAAACCTAAAATATTAACCTGTCAATAAAATTATATTGCTTTTTTCTCTTGTTGATTGTAAACTATTGTTATAAGGTTTCAGGTTAACATTGGAGGGCATATGAAATTATCAATTAAAGAACTTGTATACGTTTCACTATTTTCTGCATTAACTGGTATTGGTGCTTTTATCCAAATTCCATTAGGTCCTGTACCCATAACTCTACAAACACTATTTGTTCTGCTTAGTGGTTTTTTACTTGGACCAAAACTTGCTATTCTATCTCAACTAACCTATGTACTTCTTGGTTTAGTTGGTCTACCAATATTCTCAGGTATGACAGGAGGTATACAGTCAGTCCTTAAACCAAGTTTTGGATTTATAATAAGCTTCCTTGTAGCATCATACATCGTTGGATTATTATGTAAGGATGGTAAAAGAAGTATGTACAGCTACATTATTGCTGGAATAATTGGTACTTCAGTTATGTATATTATAGGTATACCATACATGGCATTTATACTGAATGTGGTTATGAAAAGTGGATTAAGCTTTATAAGAATCCTTGAAATAGGACTGTTTTTATTCATTCCAGGAGATATCATAAAACTTATAATTGCATCCTCCATAGGGTATAGATTGAATAGAATTAAAAATTATGATTAAAAAAGACTATTACATCTTTTTTGTAATAGTCTTATATATATCTATCTTTTTTCCGTATAGAAACCTCACCAGAAAGAACAGGTTCTAACCCATCTTCAAAACGAACCATCAACTCTCCATTGTGATTGATACTTATAGCTCTACCTTCTCTGGTCATATGACCTTGTACAACTAGTATATCTTCCCCAATTACTGCAGAGTTATCTCTACAAATATCAAGAGCAGTTTCAAAATCACCAGTAGTTTCAAATGGAATATAAAGCTCATCTAAATGATTTAATAGTATACTAAACAGGTGTTTTCTATCAATTTGTTCTCCTGTTTCAATCTTTAATGAAGTTGCTTTCTCCCTTAGATCCTCAGGGATATCATCATAGTTATGATTCACATTAATCCCTATACCTAAAACTATGTGATTTATTATTCCCAGCTCACAGTTCATCTCCGTTAGGATACCTGCTACCTTTTTCCCCTTTACCAATATGTCATTAGGCCATTTAATCGTTGAATCTATTCCTATTTCCTCAAATGCTTGAAAAACTGCAGCTGCAGCTAATAAGGTTAACTTAGCAACCTTATCAGGTTCAGTTTTTGGCTTTACAATAATTGAAGTGTAGATTCCCTTAGTCATTTTAGAATTCCAGGATCTCCCTAATCTTCCTCTACCTGATGTTTGCTCTTCAGAAACCACTACAGTACCTTCTTCAACCTTGGGAGCTAGCTCCTTGGCCTTCTTATTAGTAGAATCAATGGTCTTATAATGATATATGGACCTGCCAATTATTTTCGTCTCCAATTCGTCTTTTATTTCATCGTAATTTATTATATCAGGGCTTGATATTAATCTGTAGCCTTTGTTTGTTACAGATTCGATTTCATACCCATCTGACATTAATGAATGAATGTGCTTCCAAATAGCTGTTCTACTTAACCCAAATTCCTTAGCTAGTTTACCCCCAGATACAAAATCATCAGTTTCCTGCAATTTGAATAGAATTTGATGTTTCATTTTTATTCACCTCATCTAATAAATAGAAGGGTCTTGTTACGACCCCTCCTCATTTAAATCATTTCTTTCAATTTCCCAGTAATTTTGTATTCTGTACTTCGTAGGGATGGGATGTCTTTCTTTCCTAAAAGCATCATAATTATTTTTATCTTATATATTGTACTCTCCAGGTATTCCTTTGCATTAGGATACCCTCCATGAATCAGATAAGCTAGCAATTCACCACTTATTCCAGCAATTTCTGCTCCTAAAACAAGAGATTTTATTACATCCATGCTAGTCCTTAATCCGCCACTGGCAACAATCCTCAAATCATCTTTCATATCCTTAAGTTGTAGCAAGGCTAATCCAGTTGGAATTCCCCATGAGTAAAGTTCAGTAAAGTCCAGTTCATGGTTCCTAAGATTCTCTATTTCAACAAAATTAGTACCACCATATCCTGAAACATCAATATATCTAACTCCAACATTGTATAATCTCTGTGCAACATCTTTGGAAATCCCAAAACCTACTTCTTTAACTATAAGTGGTTTATCAATTTCCTTAACTATTGATTCGATATTACTAAGAATACCCTTGAACTCTCTATCTCCTTCTTCCATGACAAGTTCTTGAGCTAAATTTAAATGAATTTGTATAGCATCTGCCTCTATCATCTCAATAGCTTTTCTTGCATCCTCTACTGATGCAAATCCATTTAAGTTACTTATTACTATTCCATCAGAACCAATAATTTCTCTAACGATTTTAAAGGATTCCATACTATCTTCATCATCAAGAGCAATAGTCTGTGATCCCACAGCCATTGGAATGTTTAGCTCCTTAGCCAGAGTAGCCAGGTCTTTATTTATCTCTTGGGTGAATACAGATCCTCCAGTCATTGCATTTATTAATATGGGATAGTTTACCTTTTTCCCAAGAAAGGAAATACTAGTATCAATTTCATCAAAGTTTAATTCAGGCAAAGCATTATGGGGAAGATAAATATCTCCAAACAGAGTATCCCCCTTAAATGAAGTCTTCAAATAATTCTCTATATGTTCCTTTTTTCTAACTCTTCTCATTACTCCACCTCTTTTTGAAATTTTGTGAATCTATTGATTCACTAAGTAATCTCCAAACATCTTCTCCATTAAGGTGTCTGTTTCTTCTTGGTTATGGATGAAATAACTAACTAATCCTATATACTCGCCCTTCCCAGGAACTGTAGCAGTTTCCATTGACTCCACATCAATTTTATTGGCACTTATACCAGCTCTTAACATGAAGGTAATAGGAATATTAGTCTCTACATTATCAAAATAAGTTTCAATAATTTTTGGTAGTTTCAATAGATTTTTAGGTGTTATGGTTTGTTTAACCAGTTCCTTTAAAAAATACTGTTGGGTTCTAATTCTACCGATATCTCCATCTGGATATCCTACAGTCATATCATTGTTATGTCTAAATCTTATAAAATCATGAGCGTTTTTACCATCTAAGGTCTGCTCCCCTTTTTTAATATTTATATTCAGTGGAGGATCTGCAGTAGGATCACTGTATATCATAGTAAATGGAACTTCAACTGTTACTCCACCTATTGCATTCACTAAATCTTGAACAATTTGATAATCAACCTTGACATAATATTCAAGATCAATTCCCAGTAAATGTCTGACTGATTTAATAGTTTCCTCTACCCCTCCATAAGCGTGGGCTGCATTTATCTTGTCCATGTTTCCTTTTACTAGGGTCCTTGTATCCCTAGGTATAGAAACTACTGTAATCTTACCAGTTTCAATATTTAATTTTGTAAGCATCATGGTATCTGTTCTAGTTCCTTTTGACTTTGCTACATCTTTGGCGTCAACACCCATCATCAGGAAAACTATTTCGTTTTTATCTTTTGTTTCACTAGGTTCTTCAACATCTGTTGGCTCTCCAGTTACTTCAGTTGGATCTGTAGCCACAACAGGTTTCTCATCAAAGAAAGTATCTCCTGCAAGCATATAAAACAGTCCGAAAATAACCAAAGATGCTAAAAAAACAGTTAAAAATTGTTTTTTCATAAAACACCTCATTAAATTTGTACTATATTTAATAATACTATAAAATGTCAACAATTACAATTATTTAGTGGTTTACGATAGTATTACAATTTAGAGACAAAATAGTTAATGCTACCCTTTAAAAAGGATAGCATTAAAATCAACTTATATTTGATCTTCAACAATATCAAGCAATATAGCTTTTTTAATTTCTCTTTTCCTATCTTCACCTTGAAGATGCTCGATAATTTTAAGAGCAAAGTAAACAGTAGTTGCTGGTCCTCTGGATGTAATTATATTCCCATCCTTCACTACAATATCTTCCTTTAATTTACTTGCACCTAATTGAGAACCAAATCCAGGATAACAAGTTGCAGACTTATTGAATAAAATTCCTGCTTTACCTAATACTATAGGTCCAGCACAAATAGCAGCAATCAATTTATTTTGTTTGTAGAATTCTTGTACTAACTCAATCACTGTAGAATTATCTCTTAAAGCTGTTGCTCCACCCATACCTCCAGGTATTATAATACCACGATAATTACTAACATCCCTCAATTCATCCATGGTTAAGTCCGCCATAACTTTTATTCCATGGGACCCTTGAATTAATTTATCATCTGTGATTGAAACCATCACAACTTCTAGACCAGATCTTCTAAGATAATCAACCACTGTCAAAGCTTCAACTTCTTCAAAACCTTTAGCTAACATCACTAATAGCTTACTCATATCCAACACCTCGAAATTAAAATTGTCTTACTCAGTCATCAATCTCTTTTCGCCTTCTAGCAGTTTTAGTGGGGCAATATCCTGGGAAAATTCCAAAGTACCCATGAATTCACCTTTCTCATCTCTAACTGCAAAATATTGTATAAGGATAAACTTATCTCCCATTTGGATCCAAAAACTCTCCGAATCCTTTTTGCCTGATTTAAAATCCTCAACTAACTTCTCAACTACATGGGCACTTTTTGGCGGGTGACAATTTGATACAGTTCTACCAATTATTGCTTTTGTCCTGGCAAAAATTCTATCTTTACCATTGGAAAAATACTTAACAATATCGTCTTTATCCACATAGGTAAAGTCTCCTGGAATGTGATTTAACATAAGTTCTAATTCTTTAGAAGATAGTACGCCAGTCTCGAATTTCACAAATCCACTTTCAGTTATACCTTTTTCTTCTTCTTTCTTTACAACATTAACTCTCTTTAATTCCCACTCCTTTTGGGGCGGTATTAAAGTATAACCAATCTCATCAGAGCCTTCATAAACTTTTATCCATTCATCCTCAGTAAGTGTTTCTAGGCACATTGGAAATAGTATGCTTTCTTCCTTAAAAATCATGTCTGTTATTTGAGTTATTGCAGCTTTTACTTTTGCTTCAACAATATCTTTATCTCCAGCATACTTTATTAATGCTGTTTTAGATTCTTTTATCTTTTCCCTAATCTCATCATCTACTCCCCACATAACCTTAGGTGGGGCTGTTACCCCAGCTTTTTCAAGGAATGGGAATATTAAGTTTTCTTTTCTACTATAATGTTTATCTATATCCCATAATAAGTTTATGGATTCTATAAGCTTAAACCTGTTTTCATCTCCATCAAATTCCATAAAATTTTCAAGATTATCCTTTAGGGAGCCTTCCATAAGTTCAGTCAAAGCCTTGTTCTCTTCCCTCATTGTATAAACTGGATGTCCTGGAATTTCCTCTGCATGATGAATTTCCTCAATTGATCCCTTGAAAACTTCAGCATGAACATCACATAAGTACTGAATTTCTTCTATGGGTAACCCGTCTTTTACTAGCTGTACTTCCATTCTTGAAATTTCAAGAGGAGAAACACCAGCTATTACATCTGCAAATTTTTCCTTAACTTCCTCAACACTCTTCCCTGCATGTAACTCCATAATAACTTCCTTTAACTTATCTTGCCTTTCACCATCTGTCATATTCTTTCTGTTATTTATTAATTCACTCATCTTATCCCTCCTAAATATACTCAGTATATTATACCCTAATTCATAGTAAAATAGTCAGATTTAAAATATTTTTTATAAAGAGTCTTCTTACTAAGAAAGACAAAAAAGATACCCTGTTAAAACAAGGTATCTTCTTGTTTAATATTTACTTGTATTCTCTAAGTGTCCTTACAGCTTCTTTAATATATCCATCAGCTTTTGCTAATATTCCATCATCAATAATCTTATTATTTGCTTTTAAATCCTCTAGATATAAATAAGTCATTGCTGATGTTACATAACCATCTGAAAGGATAGTTTTCTCGTATGATTCTAATACGTTATCAAATATCACCTTATTATCATATGCAGCAATAGGAGTATTTGGGAGTCCTTTAAAATAAGCTGTTAACTTGTTTTCATATAGAACAATCAATTCCTCTTGTCTTTCACCAGATATATACCTATTTAGATAGTTTTCTGTTTTCAATATCCTATCTGCCAAACCATCAAAATCAAGATTTAAGGAACCATCCATAAATGGTGGATTTTCAGAATCTATGGATCGAATTGCTAAATACTCCTTCCACTCATCAGTTATCTTAGGATCATAGGCTCTTAAACTCTGATAGTCTATTATAGTCTCAAAAGTTCCTTCAAGAATCATTAATTTGTAATGATTAGCAAATAAGTCTTCAACAAAGTCCTTAAGCTCAGTATTTTTGATTTCTTCGACACGTTCCTTTGGGAACATAGATGAAGGTTTAGCTGCAAAATCCTTGACTATCTCCTCAAGTTCACCTTCACTGTTTAAGGTCCATAATTCGTTATTCATTTTTTCTATATCCCTTATTAATGCCATTTCCAACTGAGAAATCATCTTGTTTCCTTCCAGTTGTCCAAGAACAGGTAGATTTTCATCAATAAATAGTTTTAGATCTTTTGCAGACGCCTTATCATCTTCAACCAAAACCCTAAAGTCTTCCATGATTTTTGCTTTTTCATCCTCTTCCACTTCTTCAGCAGGTTGTGTTACTGGAGGTGTAACAGGGTCTTCTTCCACAACTTCTGATTCCTTCTTGCAAGCTGAGATGCTTAGTGCCAAAACCAACACTATTATTAAATATATTAATTTATTCTTTTTCAAAACAATCCCTCCCTACATTTATACTATCATTTTGTTTATACCCATATTAAAAGACCTCAATATATAGAAGTCTTTACAGTTTGATTACAATATTGAGTTTTGGCCCTGGTAAATATCTTTCTCCTTCATTACACTGTCAATCTGGGCTAATACTGATAATTTATCACCACTCCATTTTGGCTCTACTAATAGATTTTTATCAGCATCTCCTGTTATCCTATGGATAATAAAATCCTTTGGTAAATACATTAAGCCTTCAGTAACAATTTCAACATACTCATCCTTACTTAAAATTCTAAATGGATTCCTTTCAAAATATTTATAAAGGTCAGTATCTCTTTGAATATACAAGGAGTGAAGCTTTATACCCCAAGTCATAGTATTACCTACATACTTTATTGACTGGATTATCTCTTCCTTTGTCTCATATGGAAGTCCAATTATTAGATGTGTAACTATTCTAATGTTTTCAATCTTTAAATTAGAAATTGCCTTATCATATATTTCTAGTGGATATCCTCGTCTAATAAACCTTGATGTTTTATCATGAATTGATTGTAATCCAAGTTCAACCCACAAAAATGTTCTTTTATTCAATTCCGATAAATATTTCATTACTTCCTCATCCAAACAATCTGGTCTAGTGGCTATAGCCAATCCAACTACTCCTGGTATTTCAAGAGCTTCTTCATAAAGACTCTTTAGTTTTTCAATGGGAGCATAGGTGTTAGTAAAGTTTTGAAAATATACAATGAATTTATCTGTTTTCCACTTCTTTTTAATAATACTGATTTGCTCTGAAGCTTGGTCTTTAATTGTTCCTCTTTCAGATGTAAATTCTCCTGCACCTTTTTCTCCACAAAAGATACATCCTCCAAAGCCAACTTTTCCGTCCCTATTTGGACAGCTAAATCCTCCATCTATAGATATTTTAGCCACTTTTTCTCCAAAAACTCTTTTTAACTCAGCATTAAGAGTGTTGTATCTTTTTCCATCCAAATCTATCACTATCCTTATTCTACAATACTTATAATTGCACCAATCATTTTTTCCAATAATTCCTTACAATCAGGATAATACTTATCAGTATCTATTTCGTAATTGTATAGTGAATAGATGCCTGTAAAACCTTTTTGATATAATTCCTCATATCCAGCTCCTAAACTCCCAAATACTCCAACCATGGGTACATGGTTTCTTTTAGCAAGTTCTGCTAGCTTCATCATTCCCTTATGAAGTTTTATGTTACTCCTTAAAACCTCCATACCAGTAAGTACAAGGTCTGCTTCTCTTATGTCATCTTCAATATTTGTTAAGTTTAAGAAAGCTTCTACAACTCCAATTATTTCTCCCTTTAAGAAGGCATATACTCCAGCTCCAACCCCACCACCTGCTCCAGTACCCCTTAAAGCTTCCACATCCACGCCTGTGAACTTTTCTATCTCCATTGCATAGTTTCTTAATCCCCTATCTAAGGATTGTATCATTAATGAGTTAGCTCCCTTTGTAGCTCCATATCCATATGCAATTCCTCTGACTCCTGAATACATGTTTATATAATCTGTTACTATGTGAAAGGTAGAGTCCCTTACATCTTTACTTACCATAGAGTCATCTATTTCTCTTATGGAATATAGACCCTTCCCTGATGAGGGAACCGTATTGCCATCTTTATCTAAAAATCTATACCCCAAGGCGCTTAAAATACCTATCCCTCCATCATTGGTAGCACTTCCGTAAGTAAATATATAGAAATCCCTTATGCCTTTATCCATAGCATCCTTAATAAGCAGTCCAGTCCCATATGTGCTAGTTAATAATGGATTCTTTTCATTTTCCCCCATTAATTTAAGTCCTGATGCCTCTCTTATGTCAATAAGAGCAGATTCATTGTTTAAAACTCCATACTTTGCTTTTATCTCTCTAAAATATGGATCAACAGTATCTATATTAAGTATCTCACCACCAAAATATTTACATTGTGTTAAGGGATCGTAACCCCTTGTAAGTGGATACTTTCTTATACTTGCATCTTCAATAATATTAAGTACACCTTTTTCCATAGTATTTGTCATTTCAATGGGATCCAAAGTTCCTCTTATTCCACTAGGTAAAATTACAACCTTCATATTATTCCCTACTTTCTTTATGTTTCTAGGTGAATTTTTACCCTAAAATGAAATTTTTACTCTAAAATGAAATTTTTACTCTAAAATAAATAGCAGGTCTTCTCGACCTGCTAAAGTTACTACTTAAAGGATTCTATAAATTTAACACCAAACTCCCTGCACTCTTCCTTGGCCTCTTCAGTAGGATTCCAAAGAGCTTTTATGCCATCCTGTACAATTTCAAAACCAGCTTCTTCTAATTTCTCTTGTAGTATCTTAACTGATTCACCGCTCCATCCATATGATCCAAAGGATGCTGCCTTCTTGTTCTTAAAATCCAATCCTCTTATCATATCCATTATTCCACCAGTTGCATGTTGTATACTCTTATTCACTGTAGAAGAACCAAATAATACACCTTTTGCCTTGAATATTTCTGTTATTATATCGTTCTTATCAGTGATAGCTGCATTGTATAATTTAACCACAACTTCTGGATCAGCTTTTCTTATTCCTTCGGCAATAGCTTCTCCCATTCGTCTTGTTCCATGCCACATGGAGTCATATATAATTGTAATTTGATTTTCTTGATAATTGTTTGCCCATTCCAAATACTTAAGAACTATTTGAGCTGGATCATCTCTCCATATTATACCATGGGATGTTGCAATCATACTTAGTGGTAGGTTAAATCCTAAAATCTCATTTATCTTCATTGTTACTAGTTTGCTAAAAGGAGTCAGTATGTTTGCATAATATTTAATTGCCTCATTCCATAATTCACATTGGTCCACCTTGTCATTATACATAAACTCTGATGCGTAATGTTGACCAAAGGCATCATTACTGAATAGTATATTGTCACCACTCATGTATGTCATCATAGAATCTGGCCAATGAAGCATCCTAGCTTCGACAAATGTTAAAGTAGACTCTCCTATATCCAGAGTATCCCCAGTTTTAACTTCTACAAAGTTCCAATCCTCATGGTAATGACCTTCCAGTATCTTCCTTCCATTCTTGGTACAATAAACTGGTGTATTAGGGATTTCCTTAAGTAATAAAGGTAGTGTACCACTGTGGTCAACTTCACCATGTTGTGCAATTATATAGTCGATCTCATTTAGGTCAATAATCTTTTTTAAATTTGCTATATACTCATTTGCGTATGGTTCCCACACAGTATCGATAAGTACAGTTTTTTCATCTCTTATAAGATATGAATTATAAGATGTTCCTTTATCAGTTGAGTACTCATCACCATGGAATCTCCTTAATTCCCAGTCAATCTTTCCTACCCATGTTACCTTGTCCGTCATTTTAAAGCTCATTTAAAACCCTCCTTTATTTTTTATGTTATTCTTCCCATAATTTGGGTAAGATTAAAACCAGTATAATTAATTGAGGTGATATTATGAAGTCCATAGATATTATGGTTGAAGAACACCAAAATATCAGACGTATGCTAAATGTTATTAGAGAAGTATCTTACAGGGTGATGACTAAAGGTGAATACGAAGTTGAAGATTTTTATCTAGCCATTGATTTTGTAAGAAATTATGCCGATAAACTTCATCATGGAAAAGAAGAGGATATCCTCTTTGAAGCCATGAACAAGCAAATCGAAAAACTAGCTAAATCAGGTGCAATAACAGGTATGTATATAGAACATGATCAAGGCAGATTATTCATTGCGAATCTTGAAAATGGTCTTAATAATTTTAAGGAAGGCAATGATAAAGCCCGCCTGGATATTATTGCAAATGCTATAGCATATGCAGATCTGTTAAATAGACATATTGAAAAAGAAAATACTGCCCTTTACAAATTTGCAGAAAATATGCTACCTGATGAAATCAAGGAATCCATTGATTTAGATTGCCATAAGATTGAATTAGAAGCAACTAATAATGGTATCCAAGCAAGGCACTTAAATATATTAAAGATATTAGAAGATAAGTATCTTGTATAGTCTTAAAGCCTAGAAATAGGCTTTATTCTATTTCTTTTAACCCCTCTTCATTGAGAATATGAATTTGCCTGTGACCTTTCAATTTTATAAATCCATTTTCCTGAAAATAAGTTAACTTTCTACTTAATGTCTCCTGACTCATTCCTAATAATGATGCCCAGTCACCTTTGGTCATTACTAAGTTAACTATCCCACCATCTTGAAGATCTAAAATACTCTTTGCTATTCTTCTCTCCACAGAACTTAGGCTAATGTCTTCTACCAGAGTTTCGGCTTTTTCAAGTCTTTTGCTTAACTCCTCTAAAATTTTAAATGATATGGAAGGATACCTCCCCATTAAAGATTTGATATCCTTGCCATCTATCTTACACATTATTGTGTTTTCAGTTGCAATCGCACTATCTGTTGAAGCTTTATCATTAAAAAGGGTTAGCTCACCCATAAACTGTCCAGGACCTAAGACCCTTAAAATTTGTTCTTTCCCCGCTTCATTTGTCCTTGTTATTTTAACCCTGCCCTTATGAATTACATAAAGACTATCTGTTCTTTCTCCAGCCCAATAGATAATTTCACCTTTAGAAACAATTTTTTCATTTGTAATTAAGGCAATTTCAATCATTTCATCCTTTGAAAGATTGCTAAATATAGGAACTAGTTCTATACAGTTTCTACCATCTCTTTGGTGACAATTGCAATTCATATAATTTCTCCTTAATTCATAACTTTTCTTTTACTAAAACCTTTATCTCCATATCCCAATAATCTTACTGCATTTATAATCACTAAAAGTACACTCAATTCATGTACCAACATTCCAAAGGATAAATTTACAGTTTTAACCAAAACTCCTAATAATAATAGGGCAGCTACGCCAATTGCAAAGTATATGTTTTGTTTCATATTTCTAACTGTTGCTCTACTAAGTCCAATTGCATGGGATAGTCTTTTGATTTCCTCTGACATCAGTACAACATCTGCAGTTTCCATTGCAACATCTTTGCCAGCTCCACCAATGGCTATACCAAGTTCTGCCGAAGCAAGTGCTGGTGCATCGTTTACTCCATCACCTACCATTGCAGTGGCTCCATACTTCTCTTGCAAAGTTATTACTGCCTTTACCTTATCTTCTGGCATTAGTTCAGAATACCATTCGTCGATACCTAATTCATTGGATATAGCCTTAGCGGCTCTTTCATTATCTCCAGTTAGCATAACTACTTTTTCAATTCCTAATGATTTTAGATTTTTAATTAAATCCTTGGCATCTTCTCTTACAATATCAGCTATTGCTATAATACCCATTACATTCATATTTAATCCTATTAATATGGCAGTTTGCCCTATGTCTTCTTCCTCTTGTAGTATACTTTCATAGGTATCTAGTTTGTACCCATTATCTAATAATAATCTTCTATTTCCTATTAGGTATTCTTTTCCTTCAATTTTAGCTTTTATACCCTGACCAGTAATTATCTGAGCATCTTCTAAACTACCTTGAATTTCACCTAATTCTTCCTTAGCATAATTAATTATTGCCCTTCCTAAAGGGTGTTCAGAATAAGATTCAGCTAATGCAGTTACTCTTAATAGTTCATCTTTCTCAATACCAAAGGCTAAAACGTCTGTAACCATTGGTTTCCCAAGTGTAAGAGTGCCAGTCTTGTCAAAAGCAAGTACCTTAATCTTTCCAAGCTTTTCCATTATTTCTCCACCCTTAACCAAGACTCCATGTTTGGCTCCATTTCCGATACCAGCAACAATGGATACAGGTGTTGATATTACTAAGGCACCAGGACAAGCTATAACCAATAAGGTCAATGATAGAACTATATCTCTTGTTACTAGATAAAGTAAAGTTGCTAAAACGATAATTCCTGGAGTATAGTATCTTGAGAACTTCTCTAAAAACTTCTGAGTCTTTGCTTTCTTATCCTGGGCTTCTTCCACCATTTCTAATATCCTGGCAAAAGTTGTATCATCTCCAACTCTATCTGCACGTACCTTTAGATACCCAGATTCAACTATGGTTCCAGAAAACACACCATCTTCTACTGACCTATTAACAGGTAGGGATTCTCCTGTTATGGCTGCTTGATTAATATATGCATTCCCTTCAATAATAACTCCATCTACTGAAATCTTTTCTCCAGGCTTAATTAAAACAATTTCACCCTCAAGGACATCTTCTGGATCAACCTCTATTTCTTGACCCTCTCTAATTACCCTTGCAGTATCTGGGGCTAAATCAAGTAATGCCCTTATTGATGATCTAGTTTTTTCAATCGTTCTTGATTCTAAATAGTCCCCTAACATAAAAAGAAAGGTAACAGCTGCTGCTTCCCAATACTCTCCAATAAACAAGGCTCCAGTAACTGCTATTGTAACCAAGGCATCAATTCCAACTATCTTGTATTTCAGTGCTTCAAAAGCATTCTTAAATATGGGAATACCAGCCACTAGAGTTGTTCCAAGCATAAATGCTATAGTAATGGGAGCATATCCTTGAAGTTCCTTTAATATGAAAGATATTACCACCAATACTGATGCAATTATTACTCTATTTTTTTTACTTAGTTTTGTCATGGTACTCCCTCTCTTTCTACTTTTCTTTTAATACTTCAAAACCTAACTTAGCAATTCTGTTCTTAATTGTTTCTGAATCTACAACATTTTCATCATACTCAAGTTTAATCTTCGATGTATTGAAGAACACTTCGTATTCCAATACCCCTTCTGTTTTCTTAAGCATTCCTTCAAGTTTCATTGTACATGATGGACATGTTAAGGTATCTAATTGATATGTTTTTTTCATTTTAATCACTCCTCATCTCTATCTCTTAATCTTATACTAACTTAATTCTTAATATGATTCTTTGACCTAGGTCAAAATTTTGAATTTAATTACTATTATAATAATCTCTTATACTATTGATGAATCCATCAACATCTTCCTTATTTGTATCAAAGGACATAACTAATCTAATTAAGCCTTCTCTTTCATCTATCACATAGAATCCAAATCTTTTCAGTAAATGGTCAATTAAATCCTGTTCCATATAGGCAAAAATCATATTTGTTTTAAAATCTGATTTTAACTTAATCTTGTCAAATTCCATCAATTTTTCAACCATGTATCTTCCCATACTATTGGCATTAACAGCATTTATCTTCCATACATCTTCATCTAGAAAAGCTAAAAACTGAGCTGATACAAACCTCATCTTTGACAACAACTGCATTCCTTGTTTTCTATAAAACTTATAGCGGGAAGAGATCTCATTATTTAGAACAACAATAGCCTCACCCATCATCATTCCATTTTTTGTTCCACCAAAGGAAAGAATATCAACCCCAGTATCAGTAACCATTTCTTTGAAAGAGGTATCAAGAGCAACTACAGCATTGGAAATTCGTGCCCCATCCATATGAAGATACATATTATTTTCATGGGCAAAATCAGCAATATCCTTTATTTCATCTAAGGAATATAAGGTTCCCAGTTCAGTTGTTTGAGATATGGAAATTACCTTTGGCTGTGATGCATGTTCATCCCCAACCACTGATAGCAGAGGCTTTATATCATCAATTGATACTTTCCCGTCCCTATTAGGTACATGAATAATCTTACTTCCACTTATCTTTTCCAGTGCACCGCATTCATCTACATTAATATGGGCAGTATCCGCACTAACAACTCCTTCAAAAGATCTTAGTAATCCACTAAGTCCTATAACATTTGCTGCAGTTCCAGTTGTAACAAAATACACATCCACATCTTTCCCAAATGAATCTCGCATCTTTTCTATTGCTATTTTTGTTGTAGTATCAGCTCCATAGGGATAATCGTGTTCAAAATTTGCTTCTAACATAGCTTTAAGTACTTTTTCATGAACCCCTGATGTATTATCACTTTTAAACGTTTTCATTATAAATCACTCCTTATTCTATTTAATATTTTTGAATATTATAACCTACTTAAGTATACACTAATATGATATAATCGAATCATCAAAAATTTGAGGTGGTATCATGTCAAACTATCTAGTTATTGCAATTTTAGGGTATCTATTTGGCTGTCTTCAGTTTGCCTACTTTATAGGGAAATTATACACTAAAAAAGACATTAGATCCTTGGGTCATGGAAATGCTGGCGCATCTAATGTAGTAGTTTCTATTGGATGGAAACAAGGATTATTAGTGGCTCTACTGGACATACTAAAAGCTGTAGTATCAGTGCTACTAATAAGATATCTATACCCAGAGTTAGTTCAAGAAAGCTATTTTCCACTTTTTTTAAATGGAATCTTTGTTGTAATTGGTCATACCTTTCCCTTCTTTCTTAATTTTAAAGGGGGTAAGGGCACGGCATCAACAGTAGGTATGCTTTTGGCTATAAATCTAAACCTTGGATTATTATCTATATTAATTGTTTTTTTAACCACAGTAATATCAGACTATATAGCAATTGGCGCACTGGCACTTTGGGTTTATATATTAATCCTTCCTCTTTTTCTTAACTTGGATTCAAATACTATTATTCTAAATATTATTATGGCTATTGTAATTTTAATTAAACACATCCCAAATATTAAGCGAATAAAAATAAAAGAAGAAAAAGGCTTAAGAAAAGCCCTTAAAAAGAAATAAGCTAACCAAATTAAACTGGTTAGCTTATAATTATCTTTTCTTCTTACTTTTCTTTTCACTTGCTCTTTCTACTTTTACTTTTTGTCCTTTAATTTTCTTACCCTTTAGTCCTTCAATAACATGCTCTGCATAGTCACTCTGAATTTCCATAAAAGTAAATTTATCATATACATCAATATTTCCAATTAATTTTTTACTAAGTCCTGTTTCCTGGAAAATAGCTGATAATAAATGTCTTGGACTAAAGCCATGCTCTTTACCTAAGTTTACATGTAATCTGGTAGTTGTAGTACTTCCTTTTAATTTCTTACCAGAATCAACCATATCAAGTTCTTCATGATTTTCAAATAGTTTGTTGTCTTGAATATACATCTTTAAAAGTGCAGCTGCAATATCAAAACTATTGTAATCTTCCTGCAGAAGAGCATCTATTATGTTTGAATACTTGTTTAATTCTTCTGATTCCATTTCTGCCTTTATCTTTGTCGAAATATTCTCAGTATGCTGTGCCTGGATATCCTGTAGTGTAGGTAGATCTTTTCTTTCTATCTTGGTATTGGTATATCTTTGAACATCTTTTAGTTTGTATATCTCTCTACCTGATACAAAACTGTAAGCTTTACCTTCTCTACCAGCTCTAGCGGTTCTTCCAATTCTATGCACATAATATTCTTCGTCCTGTGGCATATCATAGTTAATAACCATATCGATATCATCAACATCTAATCCCCTGGCAGCAACATCAGTAGCCACTAAAATATCAATAGTTCCTTTTCTGAACTTACCCATTACAGTATCTCTTTGACTTTGTTTTAAGTCTCCATGTAAACCATCTGAAGAGTATCCTCTAGCCTGTAAATCACTTGTAAGTTCATCAACCTTCTTCTTAGTGTTACAGAATACTATGGTAAGTTTTGGGTTGTGAATATCGATTAATCTAGATAAAATCTCTGTTTTCATATGAGACTTTAACTCAAAGTATACTTGTTCAACTTTAGGCACTGTTAGTTCCTTATGAACAACTTTGATGAATTCTGGATTAGTTTGGTATTTAGAAGCAAACCTTCTAATTTCTGGAGGCATTGTAGCCGAGAAAAATATTGTCTGTCTTTCTTCTGAAAGAGTATTCATTACTAACTCAATATCATCCCTAAATCCCATGTCAAACATTTCATCTGCTTCATCAAGCACCATGAACTTAACATTCCCAGTTTTTAAAGTTCTTCTATTTATATGATCAATTACTCTACCTGGTGTTCCTACTACTATTTGAACGCCTTTTTTCAAGGCTTTAATTTGTCTATCTATTGGTTGGCCACCATAAATAGGTACAACACTTAAGCCTTTCATATACTTTCCAAGCCTGCTTATCTCTTCAGATACCTGAATTGATAGCTCTCTTGTAGGGCAAAGGATTAATGCTTGAACAGTCTTATCTTGTGGATTACACATCTCCAATAGAGGTATTCCAAAAGCCGCCGTTTTTCCTGTACCGGTTTGTGCTTGTCCGATTATATCTTTTCCCTCTAGCAATATAGGGATTGCCTGCGTCTGTATTGGAGATGCTTCTTCAAAGCCCATATCCTTTACAGCTCTCTTTATGCCTTCTGATAATTGCATTTCTTCAAATCTAAGTTTTTCCATTAAAAAAAAATTCCTCCTCGTTATTAACCTATTAAGTATATATGACTATTGTCCAAATAGCAACCAAAATTTTATTCTTTTGCATATATATAACTCTTTTTGTGTAATTTTAATAGACTTAAATCCATATATTAGATATAATCATGTGAGAAAAATGAAAAAAGGAGTAAAAAATGAGTATTTTAAATGTAAGTAATTTAAATCATGGATTTGGTGATAGAGAAATATTAAAAAATGTCAACTTTAGACTGCTAAAAGGAGAGCATGTTGGACTAATTGGGGCAAATGGTGAAGGTAAATCATCATTTATGAACATAATAACTGGAAAATTAGAACCAGATGAAGGTCAAGTTGAATGGTCAAAAAGGGTTAGGGTTGGATATCTTGATCAACATGCATCCTTGGAAAAGGGCATGACTATTCGTGATGTATTAAGAACAGCTTTTAAATACCTCTTTGATTTAGAAGGGGAAATGCAGGAAATGTATCTAAAAATGGGTGATGTGGACGAAAGAGAACTTATTCAACTACTAGAAGAAGTAGGTACTATTCAGGATATTCTAGACCATAATGATTTCTATGTGATTGATGCAAAAATCGATGAAATAGCTAAAGGATTGGGCCTTGATGAAATTGGACTTGAAAAAGATGTTCATGATTTAAGTGGAGGCCAAAGAACTAAGGTGCTCCTAGCTAAGTTACTCCTTGAAAAGCCAGATATTCTTCTACTTGATGAGCCAACCAACTATCTGGATGAACAACATATTGAATGGCTAAAAAGATATCTTAATTCTTATGAAAATGCCTTTTTACTAATATCACATGATATTTCATTTTTAAATAGTGTAATTAACCTGATTTATCATATAGAAGATAAAGAATTAAGCAGGTATGTGGGAGATTATGATAATTTTCAAAAGGTATATGAGGCAAAAAAATCTCAACTGGAAGCAGCTTATAATAGACAACAGCAGGAAATAGCTGATCTGGAAGATTTCGTAAGAAGAAACAAGGCTAGAGTTGCCACGAGAAATATGGCTATGTCCAGACAAAAGAAACTTGATAAAATGGATGTTATAGAGCTAGCCAGAGAAAAACCAAAGCCACAGTTTAGCTTTAAAGAAGGAAGAACAGCAGGAAAACTAGTATTTAAAACTAATGATTTGGTTATTGGCTATGATGAAGCTTTAACCAAGCCCTTAAACCTAATGCTAGAAAGAGGCCAAAAAATTGCCTTGACCGGTGCAAATGGTTTAGGTAAGACAACTCTACTAAAATCAATCCTTGGACTTATTCCTGCTTTTTCTGGGAGCGTTGAATTAGGTGATAATTTAGAGATTGGTTACTTCGAACAAGAGATGAAGGAGAATAACAATAATTCCTGTATTGAAGAGATATGGCAGGAATTTCCAGGCTGGACTCAGTATGAAGTAAGGGCTGCCTTGGCAAGGTGTGGACTAACAACAAAGCATATAGAGTCAAAGGTTATGGTACTAAGTGGTGGAGAACAAGCTAAGGTAAGACTTTGTAAAATAATGAATAAGAATTCTAATATTCTATTACTTGATGAGCCAACTAACCACTTGGATGTGGATGCAAAAGAAGAGTTGAAAAGAGCTTTAAAAGCTTATAAGGGAGGAATCCTACTTATCTCCCATGAGCCTGAATTCTATAGGGAAGTTGCAACTGAGATATGGAATTGCGAAGGATGGAGCACAAAAATAGTATAAGACAAAATTATGACCCTAGAAAAAAATCTAGGGTCTTTCTATTATTATGGTTGCATGGCTCCAAATAGCACTAGCCAGGCAAGTATTGATTTTGCAACTAAACTAAGGATAATATAAACTCTTTCTCCGTAAATGTAGTCCTTCCATTTCCCAATTTTTTTGTACTGTAGAATCATATTAATAGGGAAGGTATTGAAAGCTACAAAATAAGTTACTACAATAGCCCATACAAACCAAGGAACTGAAGAAAAGTTACCAGTACCAAACATATAGATGAATATAGCAATCCAAGGTGCAATACCTGCTATGGATCCCCAAACAAATGGACCCCAGTCTACTTTTTCCTTCCCTGAGTTAAGTTGTTCCATTACTAGGCCAAATAAATTCATTGAAGCATTTACAAAAAATATTAGAACTAAAGATGCTATATCATATATTCCAAATAATGTAGCTATTAAAACAATCATAATTGATGAACTTATTGCATACTCAAACCATCTGAACTTGTTTATTCCCTTTTGCAGATCCCTATTATATATATCATTGGTAATCTTTGGTAGTGAAATTATTGCATGTGCTAATGCAGATATTATCAAAAACATAGAAACTAATACGCCAAATGGCAATTGAAATAATACCTTTGATTGGACCTCTAATGATCTAGTAGCAGGGTTAAATGCCAAAAAGAACTGTGTAATATCTGGTGTGAACTCACCTATTGTCTGAATAACAGAAGTAGCTAAGAATAGCATTACTATACCTTGAATTAGATGTAGTCCTCCCATAATAATGTTAAATCGTCTTAATTTTGATAGTGTTATACTCTTCATTTTTATCCCCCAATATCTTTTTATTACATATATACCCTTTTTGTGATATTAAACACAGTTTATAAAAATATATATTTCTTTTTGTGATATTTCTATAGAAGCTCTAGAATATAACCAAATATTCTTCATAGCCTTCTTCCATCAATTTATCCTTAGGTATAAATCTTAATGCAGCACCATTTATACAATATCTTAGCCCACCTTTATCCATAGGACCATCTGTGAACACATGCCCCAAGTGGGAATCAGCTAAATTACTTCTAACTTCTGTTCTTATCATTAAATGACTAAAATCCTTTTTCTCTTTAATCATTTCCTTATCTATGGGTTTAGAAAAGCTTGGCCAACCACAGCCAGCATCAAACTTATCAGTAGAAGAAAATAAGGGTTCCCCTGAAACTATATCCACATATATACCCTCTTGAAAATTTTGGTCATATTCATGAGTATGGGGTCTTTCGGTTCCATTTTCTTGCGTTACCTTATAAGATATGTCGCTTAATCTTGCTTTTAACTCATCTTTACTAGGTTTTTTAAAATCTTTATTTACCATAATTACACCTCCGCATTATTGATACCCTAAGATGTTATGGTATAATATTAGTGTGTCTAAATAATTTGCGAGGTGATAAATTTGCGTTGGAGTTTAAAAGAATTATATCCTTCATTTTCAAGTGAAGAATATCAAAATGATTTAGTATCATTTAAGAAACTAATCGAAGAAATCAATGAATGGACAGAAACTAATCTTTCAGAAGTAACTAATGAAAAGGAAAAGCTAGAAAAGTATATCCTTTACTCACAAGAGGCAAATAGATTGGGAGTAAAATTAATGGTTTTTGCAAGCCTTACAAATGCAGTTGACTCATCTAACAATGAGGCTTTGAATTATTTAAATAAGGTTAATGTAATGACAAATGACTTAACAAAACCAAATGTATTATTCCAAAATTTCCTCAAGGAAATCAATGATTTAGATAAAATAATTTCTTCATCAGAACTGCTTGAAGAACATAGATTCTTTGTTGAGTCTACAAAAGAGAGATCCATGTACTTGCTTTCAGAAGTTGAGGAAGTTTTAATTTCTAAGCTTACTACTACAGGCTCTACAGCATGGTCTAATCTTCAAAATAAGATTTCATCTACCCTTCTTGTTGATATTG
Source organism: uncultured Tissierellaceae bacterium (assembly GCA_964575895.1). Lineage (GTDB taxonomy): Bacteria > Bacillota > Clostridia > Tissierellales > Tissierellaceae > Gudongella. Next base: position 68,474 of record CAZNTE010000006.1, read on the forward strand.
AAGTAGATGGTGAGAAGAAACAATTACCCCTTCCAGTGGTTAGAAACCTTGCCTATAATAAGGATCCTATCACTAGAAAAACAGCATATGAAGCTGAATTAACAGCCTATAAAAAAATTGAAGAATCTTCAGCTGCTGCTTTAAATGGAATTAAGGGAGAAGTTATAACCCTGGCTAAAATGAGAGGTTTTGAATCTCCTTTACAAGAAGTTTTAGTTAAATCTAGAATGGATAAGGAGACCTTAGATGCAATGCTCATGGCTATGGAAGAGTATTTACCAGTATTCCATAAGTATTTTAAACGCAAGGGTGAAATCCTAGGTCATGAAAATGGTCTTCCCTTCTATGATATGTTTGCTCCTGTAGGAAGTATGGATAAAGAGTTCACTTATGAAGAAGCTATGAATTATATTATTGATAATTTTAGAACATTTAGCGATAAATTAGCTAACTATACCCAAAACGCATTTGACAATGCATGGTTAGATGTTGAACCAAGAGGTGGCAAGAGAGGTGGAGCTTTCTGTTCAAATATCCATCCCATAGGCGAAAGTAGAATAATGTCAAATTTTAATGGAAGTTTCTCTAATATGACTACTTTAGCTCATGAGTTAGGACACGGATACCATGGTTTAAACTTAAGAGATGAATCTATCCTAAACAGTAGGTATCCTATGCCTATTGCAGAGACAGCTTCAATTTTCTGCGAAACAATAGTTGTAAATGCTGCTTTGAATGAAGCTAGTGAGGAGGAAGCATTTGCAATTCTTGAGGAATCACTTTCTGCTGCTGGACAAGTTATAGTCGATATATTTAGTAGGTATTTGTTTGAAACTGAATTGTTTACTAGAAGAGAAGATCATCCACTCTCTGTAGGTGAATTAAAAGAAATTATGATTGAAGCACAAAAGAAAGCTTATGGTGATGGATTAGATCATACTAACCTTCATCCTTATATGTGGGTAAATAAACCACACTATTATTCAGCAGGACTAAACTTCTACAATTTCCCATATGCATTTGGTCTACTATTTGCAAAGGGACTCTATGCTAAATATCTGGAGAATAAAGAAGAGTTCCTGAATAATTATGATGATCTATTAAATGCAACAGGAAAGAATAGCATAAAAGACGTTGCAATGAAGATGGGTGTTGATGTTCATGATCCAGAATTCTTCAGAAGTAGCTTAAGATTAATCGAAAAGGATGTAGAAAAATTTCTTGAAATAAGTAAATAAAAATAAGGTTGGAGAAAATCACTCCAACCTTATTTTTTATTTATCTATCAATTGTTTTTCTCATATCTATCTAGTGCTATAAACATTAATTTTTCAACTAATTCATCATACATGTACCCAGCAGCTGCTGCCATTCTCGGAAATTCACTATATTCTGGCTGTAGTCCAGGTAGTGCATTTACCTCTAAGAAGTAAGGAACACCTTGTTTATCCATTCTTAAGTCAATCCTAGCAAAGTCACGACAACCTAGAACCTTAAATATCTTCTTAGCATAAGCTACAATCTCCTCAGCCTTTTCTTTAGGTATATCAGCAGGTGTTTTTGGTACTATGGCATCTCGTGTCTTAATATCTAAGGTCATTACACCAAGTTTTTTTGTGTCCCTGTGATCGAATATAATTTCTTCTATAGGTAATACTTCCAATTTATCGTTACCCATGATGCCAATTGTAAATTCTCTGCCAACAATGAATTCCTCCACCATAGCAGCTTGTTTGAAGTCACTAATTATCTCACTAACTCTAATTTTAAATGATTCCTCATCAGTAACTATACTATCTTCAGTAATACCCATGCTTGATCCTTCATGTACAGGTTTTAAAATTAAGGGAAAATTTAAATCTTTCCTTAATTTTTCTTCTCCTGTATAAAATACTTGAAATTTCGGAGTTGGTATTCCCTCATAATCGAATATCTTTTTAGCAACATGCTTTTCCAAGCTCAAAACCTGAGAAGATAATCCAGAACCAAGAAAGGGGATACTCATCATCTCTAGAATTGAAACCACATGTGCTTGTTGACTTTTCTTTGTAATCCCTGTAGATAGATTAAATATAATATCCAGATCACTTAACTCTCTAAGTTTAGTAGGTAAATTTATTACTGCAGGTATAAGTGTTGTCTCATGCCCCCTATTTTCCAAGGCATTCTTAATTGACTCCAATGTCACATCCATTTGTATTGATCCATGTGGATTTATTCTATGTTCTAACTCATTATCGACTTCCTTTTCGCTATATAATATTCCTACCTTCATTATTTCTTACCTTCCTTTATAAGTATTCCTCAAAAAACTTAACCCGATTATTTATAGCAAACAACCGGGTTACTTTGATTAAAGTCATTGTAATTTAAAACTACTCTTGATAATTACAATTTATGATATTTTGAAAGTTTCATACTCCCTCTTTATTAACCCTTTTATTGCACAAAACTTAGTTCCTAAAATATTTAAACTATTTTTCTGTATTATTAAATTCGTCTTTGATTGAACTTAATAAATCTTTATCCTTCATTACGTCAACTGCAGTTAATACTAAAGCCCCTATTGTCTTTTTCATACTCTCATATGCATAGGGTGTTAAGGTACAACTGGCAAAATCTCTTGTATGGGCTGCAATACTCCTATCATTAGTTATATCAAAGTATGGGTGAATGGTTGGGCACACATGACTAACATTTCCTGCATCAAGTGATCCATATCCTTCTCTTGGATCTTCAATTTTATCTCTTTCTACTCCAAACTCAACTAATTTATCAACAAATAAATTGTCCATAATTTTATTGGTAACCATATTGTCATAGCTGTTTTCATAGTTTCTGATACTTAAAGTAGCACCTGCAGCTAATGCAGATCCTCTAGCACAGTTCTTAACTCTCTCAACCAACTCATCCAAATAAGTTTTAGTTTGAGCCCTTACATAAAATTGAGCAACTGCTTTTTCTGGAATAATGTTGGCAGCTTCACCACCGTCTGTTATAACACCATGAACTCTAGCATCAGATCTAATCTGTTGTCTAAGCGCATTGATGGTATTGAAAGTATTTATACATGCATCAAGGGCATTTATTCCCTTTTCCGGTGAAGATGCTGCATGTGAGGTTTTACCAGTAAATTCAAACTCTATTGCTTCTAAGGCTAATGACTTTCCACTTCTGTTAAATGAGAAATTAGGATGGGCCATCATTGCAAAATCAACATCATCAAAAGCTCCATTGTTTACATAAGTTACCTTGGCTCCACTGGTTTCTTCAGCTGGAGTACCAAATGCTATTACTTTTCCACCAACTTCATCTAGTATCATTTTCAATACAATAGCAGCTCCAGTACTAGTTGTTCCTAGAATATTATGACCACATCCATGTCCAATGCCAGGAAGTGCATCATATTCTATAAGATATGCCACTGTAGGACCTTCTTTTTTTGAATCATATACAGCCTTAAATCCAGTCTCCATATCCATGTAGTTCTCTTCAACATCAAACCCATATTTCTTCAATATTTCCATATGTGCCTTAGATGAAAAAAATTCTTCATAGCCCAATTCAGGGTTTTCATAGATTTTTTCGCTTAACTCTATAAGTTCTCTTTCTAAGTTCTCTATTAATCCCAATACTCTTTCTTTCATGGTTTTATCTTCCTCTTTCATATTTAATATATCTACCAAGTCTACCTTCTAAAACCTTGTTGTTTTCAACTGCAATTTTCCCATCTATTAGTACATGGCTAATTCCCTTTGGAGGTAGTGTTGGTTCAGCGTATGTTGCACCATCTTCAATAGTTTCAGGATCAAATATAGTAATATCAGCATCCATACCTACTTTGATTTGTCCCTTCTTGCTTAAATTTAATCTGGTTGCTGGACCTAAGGTCATCTTCCATAAGGCATCCACAATATCTAATTCTTTCATCTCTCTAACATACTTACTTAACACTCTAGGGAAACTACCTGCGCCCCTTGGATGACCCATATCTCTTCTGAATAATGAATCACTACCAACAAAAACAAACGGAGCTTTAAGTGCTTCTATAACCTCTTCCTCCCTCATAACAAAAGCTGCTGCTATGATGTTTGGATATTCTTTTCTAGCTAATTCAAATGTTTCCTTATCACATCTAACATTTTTAAATGGGTCTTCTGTCAGTAATATGTCACTGTATGTTTTATCCCATCTTTCAAAGCAACCATCATCAAATACTGCAGAACCGATATATGTTGCGAATGCATCGTAAGGATAGCAATCAGCCATAATATCTGCACCATCTTCTCTATACTTCTTAATCATATCCAATGTTTCCTTCATAAAACCAAATGCACTACAACTTCCAATATGAGCTATCTGCATCGGTATACCTGACTCTGTGGAGATTTTGACCATTTCCTCTATTGACTCCACACTTTTTTCTCCATCATTTCTATAGTGTGCTGATAAGAGATAATCTTTGGAATCTAAACCTTTTGCTAATTCAACCAACTCACGAAAATCTATTCCTGGTGAATACTCAATTCCATAGGATATACCCACTATTCCTAGGGGTATGTTTTCCTTGACTAATTCTTTCATTTTTTCTATTTCTTCATTTGTTGCTGCTCTGTATCTATCCTCTATTCCTACTTGTCTTCTTAGAAAATTATGCCCAATGAAAGATAGATAATTAACAGGAGAACCATTCTTCTCAATAAATTCAGAGAATTCTTTAACCCCTTGTCTGTTATTTCCACAGTTTCCTGCTACACAAGTGGTTGCGCCCATTAACAATTCATAATATGAAGTAAAGTAAGGATCTTCTAAATCTTCTATGGTTTCTTCATGCATGTGAATATCAATAAAGCCTGGTGATACAATCTTTCCTTTTGCATCAATTGTTACATCGGTTTCCACTTTCACTGATCCAAGGTCAGCAATTTTACCATCTTCAATTAATATGTCCATTTCTTCTAAAGTCATTTTGTCAAAATTTGGTACTTTACCATTAATAATTTTAACTGTTCCCATATTATCCCTCCTAATATTAATCAGGCAGAGTACTCTGCCTGATTAAGGTTCTATCTACAGAATTTATCTGCGATTTCTGCGTATATTTTTGTGTAATTGTAAAGATCATCTACTGGGATCTTTTCATCCTTAGTATGAGAATAACTAATATTACCAGGTCCAGTGATTACAGTTGGTATATTACCATAATATGATAATGTAGCTGAATCTGTCCATCCTCTTTTCCTAGTAATACTTGGTTTTTCATTAAGGTGATCCCCTAAAACTTCCTCGACTACCTTTACAATCTCCTTATCGGGTTCAGTGTAATGGTACATATGATCAAACTCATTCATCAAGTTTGATTCCATCCTTACAATTTTTACTTCCAACTCAGGATAGTCTTTTTTGATCTCATCAATAATGTTTTGGTACTCTGCAATTACAGTTTCAACTGTCTCTCCAACAATATATCTCCTATCAACTTGAATAGCACAATAATCTGCAACTGTGGAAGGTTGAGTACCTCCGGTAATTTTACCAAAGTTCATTACTGATGGACCCATATACTCATTAAATCTACTTCTTAATTCTGGGAATAATTTATTTTCAACCGCTTCAATAAATTTTGAAGCCATTGAGATTGCATTTAATCCCTCATCTGGAACTCCACCATGAGCAGCCTTTCCATAGAATTGAAACTCAATCCATTCAAGTCCCCTATGTCCAATGGCATATTCATAGTTGGATGGCTCTCCAACTATTGCTCCATCAGCTTTTATTCCTGCTAAAACTAATTTCTCAGTACCATCACTTTTTTCTTCTTCTCCTACCACTGCAGAAATTATTAGATTTCCAGGAAGTTTTTCTCCCCTTCTTTTCAAGGCAATAGCCGCAGTAATCATACAGGCTAAAGCACCCTTCATATCATTACAACCTCTACCCCATAAGAATCCATCTTTTATCTCTGCACTGTAAGGCTCTATTATCATGTTATATGGAGGTACTGTATCAGTATGACCATTTAGAAGCAAAGTTTTTCCTGAGCCTTCACCTCTTAGATATATGTTTACATTCTTTCTAACTCCATCAACATCTTGATATTCCGCTTCCAACCCATTATCTATGCAGTAATTGTATATATAATCTGCAACTTCTTTTTCTCTAGTGGGAATATCCTTATGACTAGGTATTCTAACTAATTCTTGAGTTAGTTTAATAACTTCTTCCCTTGAGAAGTACTTTTCAATAGACAATACATTCACTCCTTAGAAAGGTCCGTAATTTATTGCATTCGCAATTATCAAGAACACTGCTCCTATTCCAAGCCAAATTGACATTAGTGGCCACAACCATTTTACCCACTTTTCGTAATCGATTTTAGCTACTGATAAAACTCCCATCAATGCTGCTGATGTTGGGATTATTGAGTTAGTAAAACCATCACCAAATTGGTAAGCAGTTACAGCAACCTGTCTGTTTATCTCCAATACATCTGAAAGTGGAATCATTATTGGCATTGTTGCAGCTGCCTGACCACTACCTGATGGTATAAAGAAGTTTATTATTACTTGAGTTGCATACATTCCTAGAACTGATATTGCTTTTGGTAGGTTTTGAATTGCAATAGCAAGACCATTGATTATTGAGTCCATGATTCCACCATCTTGCATTACTATCAAGATACCTCTTGCTATACCAACAACTAATGCACCAAATACAATTCCTCTAGCGCCTTTTACAAATTGCTTGGAAATTTCACTTGGTCCCATCTTACCTACTAATCCGCCTATTACTCCAATAGCTAAGAATGCTGAAGCGATTTCAGTTATATACCAACCATGTTCAAATACACCATAAACTATTATTCCTAATCCTACTGTCAATACAGTAAGAACTAGCATATGAGTTGTTTTAAACTCTGGTAGATTTGCAAGGTCAATAACTGAATGTTTTTCTTCTTCTTCTAATTCTCTAACATAACTCTTACTTGGATCCGCTTTAACTTTTGCTGCATATCTTAGTATATATGCTGAAGTTACAACTATCATAACAGCAAGAATAATAAGTCTAAACCACATACCTGAGAATAAAGGTATTTCAGCAATTCCTTGAGCTACTCCAACTGTGAAAGGATTCATGAATCCAGATGTAAAACCACAAGCTGCTCCAAGAGTTACCATTGCAGTTCCAACAATTGCATCGTATCCTAATGCCCTAGCAAGGGCAATTCCAATGGGCACAAATACTATTGCCTCCTCTGCCATTCCTATTGTTCCGCCAAATATTGAGAATATAACTACAAATATCGGAATAATGATTTTATCCTTACCCTGAACTTTTACAGCTATCCTACTAATTCCTGCCTCGATTGCTCCAGTACCACTGATTATTTCAAATGATCCTCCAACTAAAAAGATGAAGAATATAATCCCAGCTGCAGCAGTCATACCTTTTGGTATTGATTGCCATAAATCAAAAAAGCCAGTTGGATTTTGATCTATTGGGTGGAATGATGCAGGGTCAACTACTGTTCTTCCAGTATTTGGGTCCTCAACCCTTACATACTCTCCTGCTGGTATTATGTATGTTAGTATTGCCATGGTTAAAATTACTAAAAATAAAATTACGTAAGTATGTGGTACCTTGAAGAATTTCTTTTTTTCTACTTTTGCTTTATCTGACATTTTATCCCTCCTATATTTTACTTTACAGGTGCTTACATCTTCCCTCCTTATTAAATATATTTACTGATTTCTTCTGCACCCTTTTTCATAAGCTTGATGAATCTTTCTATGTCACATTCACTAATGGTTGCCTTAACAGCTGCAACACCAACACATCCGTGAATATTACCATCAATATCAAATATGGGAGCTCCAATTCCTATGGCTCCAAGTAAATTTTCTTCATTACTAATACCATACCCTTGTTCTCTAATTTTCTTATACTCTTCCAATAATATGTCTGGGTCAGTTATAGTATACGGGGTTCTTTTTTCAAGTTTAGTTGTTCGAACTAATCTTTCTAGCTCATCTAGAGGTTTGTAGTGAGCCATAATAGTCTTTCCATAAGTACCAGCATTAATAGGAAAGTAAGTTCCCTGTGCATATGTAATTCTAACGGGCATGCTGACCTCTGACTCATATATATTTATAATTTTACCGTGATCGATTATTGTATATCCAACATTTTCTCCTGTTTCAAGAGCTAGCCTTTCAACAACTCCCTTAATATCCTCAAAGCTTTTACTTCGATACATATACTTTGCACCAATATGAAACATGGTTGGACCTATTGTATATTTTCTATTCACATTATGTTTGTTTACAAACTTGGCTTCCTCTAATTCTGTTAGAATTCTATATACAGTTGTTCGGTTTATTCCAAGCTCTTTGCTTATTTCTGCTATAGAAAAATAATAGGGTTCTCTTGCTATAAATTGAAGTATTTGCAATACTTTACCAATTGAATTTGGTTTATCCACATCTAACCTCCCTCTGAATATAAATGTTCGTATTGTGAACAGTCGTTTGCTATATGAACTTGATTAATTATATCACTTTATCGCTTTATTTGTCAAACAGCGCTCTTTGAACTTTTATCAACATTTTTGGGCACTTATTATTTGTTTACTTCATACTTATGGAAAGCTAAACATGTTTTTAAATTTTTACCCATTTATCAGTTCCTTAATTGATTTAATTATCAAACATTTGATTTTTTTCTAGCATGACTTTTATAAATAATTTATTATCATTTTACAACTAAATAAGTTCTTACAGCAAAAAATAAAAAAACCCAGGATCACTTTCCTGGATTTTACCTTTATCAAGGTCTAAATTTTTTGCCAAATATTAGAGAAAGAACAAAAAGTACCAAGAACACAAAGAATAATACCTTTGCAATCTCCGTGGCAGCACCTGCAATGCCACCAAATCCAAACACTGCTGCCACCAGTGCAACAACGATAAATATTAATGACCACTTAAGCATAAGATCCCTCCACAGTAATTCATTTATTATTCTAATTCTTACTATACTTTAAGTATTCCCACTTAGTAGTCCATTAAAACATCTATTTGATAATCACTATCATTTGTTATTTGCAGGGACATATATTGATTCTTTGTATTCCTTACTTCCATACTCACTAATAATGTCTTTAGCATCATCAAAAATTATCCAATTGGCAAAAGCTAATGCCCCTAGTTCATTAATTACAGGTGATTTGGTTGGATCAATGGTTATTACACCATAAGGATTCCTAAGCATAGTATCATCCTCAGTAATTACTTCTAAGTTTACATCCTTTTTCACACTTAAATAAATCTCTTTATCAACTAAGGTATATGCATTTATTCCATCAGCCTCTAGCAAAATCTCCATCATACTTCCTTCAGAATTGTTATACCATTGCCCTTTTTCCAATAGATTTATCTGTTCCCATATATCATTTTCAATCCTTGATGTTAATGAATTGCTTCCTCCCGAAATAAAGGGTAATTCATTTTCATATATAATTTTAAAAGCCTCTATAATATCTAAGTCTTTGATAATACTATCCTGTGGTCCTACAAGAATTATCTCACCTTCCATAACTTCATATCTATTAGTCCCATGGCCGTCTTCTATGAGTTTTAATTCATCATCTTTTGAATTCATAAATACCACGTCTACTTCAGCATTTTGTGCCATTTCTATGGCTTCATCAATGCCGACATAAATTGTGTTTACCCTTATATTCATCTGGTTGGAAAACTCATTCACCAAGTTATTTAGTAGTTCTGATTCTTCTGGAATTGTTGTGCCAAGTAAAATAGTGCTTCCTCCAAATATTGGTTGCTGCTCTTCTATGTTTCCCTCTTCATTAGTGATGGGATCCCTTGCATCAGGTAAACATCCTGTTAAAGACAACGCAAGAACTAATAATATAATTATTTTCTTCAAACTATCACACCCTCTCAAAATCGAAGACAACCTTCAATAGGTTGTCTATTCAAGCTACTACCCTATATTATTATACTGTCAAAATTACTATAAATGTTCATTTTTTCTCCTCGTATAAAACCAACTACACAAACACCTATTTCTTTTGCTAACTTAATGGAAAGCTCAGTGGGTGCTGAACGGGATGCTACTAGAAAGATATTCCTCTTTGCTGCCTTTATTAGTATCTCAGAAGAAATTCTCCCAGTGGTCAAAATGAATTTGTCAGTAAAATCAACACTGTCTAAATGACCTCTCCCAAAAACCTTGTCCAATGCGTTGTGTCTACCAATGTCTTCTTCATAGTATAAAATTTCATCACTATTACAAAGAGCAACACAATGGACGCCTCCTGTCTTTTGAAATAGTTCTGAAAGATGATTGAATTCTCTAGCCATTTTAATAATTGCTTCACTTGTAATCTTTATGTCAGTATTTACCTTATTATCCTTGAATGTATCAAGAACACTATAAAAAGAAGTGCCTTTTCCACACCCAGAGGTTATTGTTCTTTTACCTTTTAGTTTTATTCTTAAATCCTTCTCAGTACTTGTGTTGATGTATATACAACCTTCATTTTCATAAAGTTGTATGCTTTCTATTTCATCAATATCATCTATGAAACTCTCAGAAATCAAAAATCCAACTGCCAATTCCTTTAAAGACATAGGACTAGCAAGCAGAGTTATTAATTCAATCTCATTCAAAAATATAGTTAAGGGGTACTCCGTCACTACCAAATCATCAATACTCTCAACATCTCTACCTTTGATTTTGTTTATTCTAATCTCTTTTACAACATCCATTCTATACTCCACCTTCTCTTTTTAGATAGGTGCTTACATCCTCTCTTGTATTGAGATTAAAAAACATATCCCAATCAGGACTATATTTTCTTGCTGTGGTCTCTGGAATACAAACAAAATTTTTATCATGTAAGAATCTATGAATTGCCCTTTGTCCATTAGATAAGAACTTTTCTATTGGAAGAATAAGATCCTTTGAATAAAAGGCATTAAATGGTTCCACAAAGCTACCATACATGGAAACACATCCTTGACTTTCAGTTTTAAGAAGTTCATTCTTCATATATTCAATATACTCTTGATTAATATTAGGCATATCACAGGCGATAACATATGAATACCTTGATGAAGCAATACTCAATCCAGCATGAATTCCTCCTAATGGACCGCCATCTGAAATTATATCTTCAGTAATTCTATGGGCTAAACCACAATAATACTCTGGTTTATTGGTGACAATTATAATATCATCAAATACATTCTTGAGCTTATTAATAAGATTGTCCATGAGCCTTCTTTCTCTTAAATATAATAATTGTTTATCAAAACCCATCCTTGTACTCTTCCCACCTGCAAGGATAATAGCGCTCCCGAAATCTCTCATGCTAACCTCCCCAAGGAACTGACATGTACTCCTTCATTCTTCTATCATATTCTGCTTTAAAAAGCCTTTCGTGCCCTTCTTCCCACTTGGATAACTTTGTAAAAATCTTCTTTATATCTTGATCATCAGAAGAATTTGCAGCATTTTCATAAAACTCCTTGTAATCTCTTTCTATTAGATAAGCCATTCGAAGGATTGTTAAATCTGGAATATCAGATTCCTTAAGGGTTTCTTTAATTTTTTCTGATTCTTCCCTTGCTTTAAAAATGTCTTCTTCTCTCTCCAAAACCTCTTCACTTAGGTCAAAAGACTTATTTTTATCATAACTATCCAGTTGTCTTTTCAAATAATGATAGTGTTCCATTTCTGTCTCAGCTAAAGTTATGAACAATCTTTCTGTAGTTGGGTTAGAAAAAAGTGATGCCTTTTCTCTAAAAAAATTACTCCCATCAAGTTCCATTTGCATGGCATATTTTAAAACTTGAGTATATTCCATATCTCTCACCTCATAAAGTAGGGGCTTAAGCCCCTATATTTTTTCAAGCCTAACAGCAGCTACCTTAAGTTCTGGGATTTTAGCTATATCGTCCGTTACTGTGTTTGTAAGATAATTAGCTGATCCCTCTGCAAAATGGAAGGGCATAAATACTACTCCATCATCTATGATTTCCGTAATTTTTGCCTTGGTTTCGATTTCTCCCCTTCTTGATATTAATTTTACCCTTTCCCCATCACTTATAGACAATCTATTTGCAGTGGTAGGATTAATTTCAACAAATGATTCAGGAGCTAATTGATTTAAACCATCTTCTCTTCCTGTCATGGTTCTAGTGTGGTAATGATAAAGTATTCTCCCTGTAGTCATTATTAGTGGATACTCTTCTGTTGGAGTCTCTGCACTCTTAACATAATCAATGGGCATAAACAACCCTCTACCCCTTGCGATGGCATTTTTATGGAGGTATTTTGTGCCAGGGTGAGTTTCATCTAGACAAGGCCACTGGATACTTTCTTTTTCCAGTCTCTCATAATTTATTCCTCCATAAGATGGTGTTAAACTTGCAATCTCATCCATAATTTCTGAAGGATGATCATATTTTTTTTGGTAACCCATTCTATTCATGATACTCATGAGAATTTCCCAGTCTGCTTTAGCTTCACTTGGTGGATTAATTGCTTTTCTAACTCTTTGAACTCTTCTTTCTGTATTTGAGAATGTTCCATCTTTTTCTGCAAAAGCTGCAGCAGGTAGAATCACATCGGCAAATTCTGATGTTTCATTCATAAAAATATCTTGAACAACTACAAACTCTGCATGGGATAATACCTTCTTAACATGGTTTGTATCCGGATCTGAAACAACAGGATTTTCACCCATTATATATAGAAACTTTATTTCATCCTTCTCTATACCATCAAACATTTCTCCAATAGTTGCGCCAACTCTATTGGAGAGTTTGGCTCCCCACGCATCTTCAAATTTTTCAATTACTTCAGGTTTAAATACCTTTTGGTAACCTGGTAAGTCTGCAGGTAATCCCCCCATATCACAGGCACCTTGAACATTGTTTTGTCCCCTAAGTGGATTTACTCCCCCAGATTCAACCCCAACATTTCCACATAATAAGGCAAGATTTGAGATGCTCATTACTGCATTTGTACCAGTTGAATGCTGAGTTACTCCCATAGTATAGTATATTCCAGCTTTATTTGCCTCTGCATATATAACTGCAGCTTTAACTATATCTTCTGCTTTAACCCCGCATATTTCTGATACTCTTTCTGGAGTGTAATCCTTTACAATTTCTCTTAGTTCCTCAAAATTCTCTGTATTACTATTGATATAGTCTTGATCTTGTAAGTTCTTTTCTATAATTACGTTCATAAGACCATTTAAAAGGGCGATGTTTGTCCCTGGTTTTAACTGTAGGAATACATCTGCATACTCTGCCAACTCAATTCTTCTGGGATCAACTACTATTAGTTTTGCTCCCCTCTTTTTTGCCTGCTTCATAACTGCACCTATAATTGGATGATTTTCTGTAGTATTTGAGCCAATTACAAACATGGCATCTGTGTTCTTAATCTCTGCTATACTGTTTGTCATAGCACCACTGCCTAAGGTAATTGCAAGACCTGCAACTGTTGAAGCATGTCAGAGTCGTGCACAATGATCTACATTATTTGTTCCCAGAACAGCTCTGAACATCTTCTGGAATAAATAGTTTTCTTCATTAGTGCATCTGGCTGATGTTAAACCTGCAAATGAATCTGCTCCAAAATTATCTTTAGTATACTTCATTTTGTCAACTATAATATCATAGGCTTCTTCCCATGAAGTTTCTACAAATACTCCATCTTTCTTAACCATTGGTTTCTTAAGTCTGTCTGGATGAGCCAGGAAATTATATGAAAACTTTCCTTTTACACATAGCAAACCTTCATTTAATCCATCAAAGGCAGGTTTAACATCCACAACCTTGTTGTCTTTAACTACAAGGTCCATTTGGCATCCTACCCCGCAATATGAACAAGTAGTTCTAACATCCTTAGTCTCCCAATATCTAAACTTCTCCTTGCTCTTTGGTTCAAGAGCTCCAACCGGGCAAACAGAAACACAATTCCCACAAGAAACACATGTGGAGTTAATAAGTCCTTCATTAAAGGGAGTAGCTACATTTGTTTCAAACCCTCTATTTTCAAATCCAATAGCTGATGTACCTTGGAGCTCATCACAAACTCTTACACATAAGCCACATAAAATACATTTTCTAGAATCAAAATTATAAAATGGATTTGAAATATCTAGGTATGGTTTTTTCATTTCCCATCTGTAAGTTCCCTCTGTGATTCCATATTCGTAACAGTAATCTTGAAGTTTACATGCTCCAGACTTTTCGCATGTTAAACACTCCAGGGGATGATTAGAAATTAATAGATCTAGAACTTCTTGTCTTCCTTTTATTACCTTATCACTATGAGTATGAATAACCATGTTGTCCTTACACATAGCAGTACATGATGTATGTAGGTTTTTCCATCCTTCAACCTCAACTAAACATAGTCTACATGCCCCAGATGGAGATAGTCTATCATCATGACAAAGAGTTGGAATTTCAATGCCATTATCTCTACATGCTTTTAGAATGGTGGTGTTCTTATCAACATCATAATTCTTACCATTAATAATAATCTGCACTTTCTATTCCTCCTCTCCTTTAACTTTTTGTTCCAATCTATTCATCTTTTCAATTAATTCCGTAATACCTAAAGCCTTATCCCAAGTAGTCTTCTCAAATTTCTGGCCAATTTTTCTATAAGGTGTATCTGGATTTTCTAAGTACTTTAACTCAGTTGCCAACCTGCCTTTTAGACAGAGGGGCCTTCCGTTACTTGGCTCTTTAGCTGTAACAGCTAGATTTTCCTTATTTTTTGAATGTACTTCAAATTCACATCCGTACTCACATGCTTTACACATTACTACTGTAGATTTTCCATCCCAGTTTCTTATTTTTCCTATTTGCCTCTTATCAACTAATGCACCTACTGGACAAACTGCAACACATCTATTACAGGATACACAGGGTGATTCTTCTATGGTTTGATCTGCACCAAATACAATTTTTGTATCATATCCTCTTTCAGAAAATGATAAAATTTGTCTATCTGAAACTTGATAACATGTAAGTACACACTTTCCACATAGTATACATTTGCTATTATCCCTTAATATATATGGACTAGATGTATCCATTAACTGTGGTCTCATGGCACCATCATGTTTTCTAAAAGTAGCATCATATTTGTATGCATAATCTTGAAGCAAACACTCTCCTGATTTTTGGCAAGTCAAACAATCATTAGGATGACTATCCAGTAGCATTTGAACTATATCTTTTCTAGTCTTTTTAATTCTATCTGTTTCAGTATGAACAACCATACCATTTTTTACTAATATTGAGCAGGAAGTTTGTAGTTTGTTACTACCTTCAATCTCAACTATGCACATTCTACAAGCACCAAATATTTCCAATGATTCATCATAGCATAGGGCAGGTATTTCTATCCCAATACTTCTGGCTGCCTGTAAAACGGTTAGTCCAGATGAAACCTCTGCAACTTTACCATCTATGGTTAGCTTTACAGTACTCATAATCTACCTCCAATGCTATATTATACTAACTGCTTTAATTGGTTTTACAGGACAAACATCATAGCAAGCACCACATTTTATACACATGCTCTGATCTATAACATGTAATTCTTTTACCTTACCTGAAATACAACCTACTGGACATGCCTTTGCACATCT
The DNA here is from genome assembly GCA_964575895.1 of uncultured Tissierellaceae bacterium. GTDB lineage: Bacteria > Bacillota > Clostridia > Tissierellales > Tissierellaceae > Gudongella. Next base: position 84,180 of record CAZNTE010000006.1, read on the forward strand.
TGTGCAACCTATACATGTATCCTCGATGAAGTATTTGATAAGTGATTTACAGCTTTTTGCTGGGCATTTCTTATCATGGATGTGAGCTTCATATTCGTGTCTGTAATATTTTAGTGTAGTTATTACTGGATTAGGTGCAGTTTGACCTAAACCACACAAGGAAGCTGAGCTAACTGTTTCAGATAGCTCTTCAAGTCTTTCTATGTCTCCATCAACACCTTCGCCTTTTGTAATTCTATCAAGTATTTCATACATTCTCTTAGTACCTTCTCTACAAGGCACGCATTTTCCGCATGATTCTTCAACACTGAAATCAAGGAAGAATTTTGCAATATCCACCATGCAGGTATTTTCATCCATAACTACCATTCCACCTGAACCCATAATGGACCAAATTTTCCCTAAGGATTCAAAATCAACTGGAGTATCAATTAAATCAGCAGGTATACATCCCCCTGATGGGCCACCAGTTTGTACAGCCTTATACTCTTTTCCATCCTGTGCTCCCCCACCAATGTCAAATATTATCTCTCTAAGGGACATGCCCATGGGAACTTCAACAAGCCCTGCGTTCTCGACTTTACCAACAAGAGCAAATACCTTTGTGCCAGGAGATTCTTCCGTACCAATTCCTCTGAACCACTCATACCCTCTATTTATTATTACAGGAACATTGGCAAGGGTTTCAACATTGTTAATAATTGTTGGTTTCCCCCATAAACCCACATGTGCTGTTCTATGTAATTTAGGTCTAGGCATACCTCTTCTGCCTTCAATAGATTCCATTAAAGCAGTACCTTCTCCACAAACGAAAGCACCCGATCCAAGTCTTAATTCTATGTCAAAATTAAAGCCACTTCCAAAAATATTATTTCCTAATAGTCCATATTCTCTTGCTTGTTTAAGAGCAATTTCTAATCTCTTCACAGCCATGGGATATTCCGCTCTAACGTAAATGTACCCCTGATCTGAACCTATTGCATAACCACCTAAGGCCATCCCTTCTAGAACACTATGTGGATCTTTCTCCAAAATGGACCTATCCATAAATGCCCCTGGGTCTCCTTCATCTGCATTGCAAATTATGTATTTCTTGTCTGCTTCATACTTATATGCTTCATCCCATTTACGTCCTGTGGGAAATCCAGCCCCACCTCTACCTCTTAATAGGGAATTTTTAATTTCATCTACAATATCACCAGGTTTTCTTTCTGTTAATGACTTATATAATGCATAGTAACCATCAAATGCTATGTACTCTTCAATATTTGTCGGATCGATAATGTCACAGTTTTTTAATGCAATTCTTACTTGTTTCTTATAATAGTCTCCTTTTAAAACCACATCTTCTCCTCTAAGTTCAACCTTATCCTCACTTAGGAGCTTTTCCAGTACTTTCGGTTTTAAGGTTTCTTTAATAGTATCCATTCTCTCCTTGGTCATCATAGTTATCACCCCTATTTATACTTATTAATTATATTCTTTATCTCAGATTTTTTTACCTTGGCATAAACATCCTCGTTTACTAGGATAACTGGAGCTATACTACAATCACCAACACATCTAGCTGATGCTATTGAGAATTTCTGATCAGGTGTTGTAAATCCTGACTTAATGCCCAACTGACTTTCAATTTCCTCCAGTATTGACTGAGCTCCTTTAACGTAACAAGCTGTACCTAAACACACACTTATTTTATTTTCTCCTTGTGGTATGAATGAGAATTGTGAGTAGAATGTCGCTACTCCATATATTTCAGCCATGGGGATTTGAAGTGTTTTAGAAATAATCTCTAATATTTCCATAGGCAAATACCCAAATACTTCTTGCGCTTGCTGCAATGCGGGCATCAATGGTCCCTTTGTATTCTTCTTTTCATCAAGAAAGTTCTTAAATGCTGTTATTTTACTACTATTTTTTTCCATATCAAACTTAAACTCCATGTTCATCCTCCCTATCTACAGTATTTATGTTTAAATTATATAACTTTTTAGAAAATTGTATACCCTTTAAGATTATAATATATGGGGGTATTTGTCAATAAAACAAGATTATTACTAAAGTCCTACAAGCAAGTAAATTAGCGGTTAAAGAAACTAGTACTTCATGTAAACTTTGTGATATAATTCTATTCAATATACTAAAAAGAAAGGTTGATTTATATGATAGAAAAGGTTTCTATAGTTGGGATGGGATCCCTTGGATTGTTATTCGGTAGCCTTCTATATGATAAACTGGGAAGAGATAAGGTTAATTTCATTGTGGATAAAGAAAGATATGATAAATATGGAAAGCAGGATAGATATGTAAATGGTAAAAAATATGATTTTAATGTAATTTCATCAGATGATACTATTTCAACACCGTCAGATTTATTAATGTTTGCAGTTAAGTCAACAACCCTAAGAGAAGCAATTGAAGTATCTAAAAAACATGTTTCAAAAGATACAACAATTATATCTCTTTTAAATGGTATAACTTCAGAAGACATCATTGCTCAATTTTACGACCCAAATCAAATTCTATACTCCGTAGCTGAAGGAATGGATCCAATAAAGTCAGGATATAATTTAAGCTACACAAATATGGGTTATTTACGCTTAGGTTCAGATAGGTTTGATTCAGGGGAAAATGATAGATTGGATAGTTTGATTGAATTTTTTGATCAGATTAGTTTCCCTTATATATACGAAGAAAATATTTTACGCAGAATGTGGAGTAAATTCATGTTAAATGTTGGAGTAAACCAAGTGGTAATGATCTATGAGGGAAATTATCATACAATTCAAAAACCAGGTGAAGCTAGGGAACTAATGATTTCTGCCATGAGAGAGGTAATATCACTGGCAGATAAAGAGAACATATACTTAACAGAGGAAGACCTTGATTTTTATGTAGCTCTAGTTGATACCTTAAATCCCTTAGGTATACCCTCAATGAGGCATGATGGCCTTTATAAAATTAAATCTGAAGTAGAGATGTTCTCAGGCAAAGTTTTGGAGTTATCAAATAAACACAATCTAGAATCTCCTATTAACAGCATGATTTATAATAGGATAAAAAGAATGGAGAGTGAGTATTAGTTTGAATAATTCCTTGATTATAAAAATTTTAGTATTTAGCTATTTAATAATAAACCTACTCTCTTTTTTAATGTTTTATATTGATAAGAAAAAAGCCATTAGAGGAAAGTATCGAATATCTGAAAATAACTTACTCCTAATATCTTTGTTATTTGGAGCATTGGGGTCTTATCTAGGTATGCAGGTATTCTCACATAAAACAAAAAAGGCAAAATTCCAATTTGGATTGCCCTTATTGCTACTAGTGAATTTAATTGTTTTGTATTATTTAATGTCAGGGCTATTATTCTAGCCCTTATTTTTACATGCATTTATAAAATACTTAAAAATATCCATAAACTTTTCATGTTTCTTTGCCATTCCTTCAGGGTGGAATTGTACGCCTAAGATAAAGTTTTCATTGGTAGACTCTATAACTTCCACAATATTATCTTTAGAATATGCGGTAACTTTTAAGTTCATGCCAATATCCTTTATTGCCTGATGGTGTATGGAATTTACAGCAATAACTTTTTCCTTAATAATCTCCCTGATTATACTATCATCTTCTAAAACAATGGAATGGTATCCATCATCAATATTATAATCGCTGGTATGTCCTAGAACACCTGGTACCTGAGAATAAATATCCTGATAAAGGTTACCTCCCAAGGCAATATTGATTACTTGATGTCCTCTACAAATACCAAATATGGGAACTCCTTTTTTATATGCACTATGGAATAAGCCCAACTCAGTTCTATCTCTATTGTGATCAATCATTTTTACCTGCTTCACAGGTTCTTCTCCAAAATAATGTGAGGACATATCTTCTCCACCTGTAAGTATTAACCCATCTATTACATCAGTATACTCATCAGATAGATTCCCATTTTCTAAGACTGGAATAATTAAGGGAACTCCTCCAGCTGCTACTACTGCATCAATATATGGTTGGTTAATTCTGCTTATTCTTTTTCCTACCATTACATCCTGTGTACTAGTTAATCCAATAATTGGCTTTTTCAACTTATCACTCCTATAGATATTTTTCTAACCACAGAATCATCTCTTCAAGCATTCCTGTTGTCAAGTAGTGATTTAGATTACTGTAGGTAATAATTCTTAATTTATCCTTGTCTAAATTTAACTCTTGTAATTCATTGTAAAAAACAAGCTGGGGTTCAATATCTACAACTTGATCACTTTCTCCATGCAATATTAAAATAGGTCTATCTTTTAAGCTTTCAATACTTCCCATAGGATCATATTCACTAAATCTATTCTCAAGTTCCTGGAAACCTTCCATATCTGAAAATCCTAGTTTTGTCTTAAATATTTCATTACTGCTCCTCCAATTACATGATCCATTGTGAACTATTAATGTTCTTATGTCTTTATCCCTAGAGAATATACCCGCTGAGGTAAATCCTCCCATGGAGTGTCCAGAAACTGCAATTCTATCTTTGTCTATTTCACAGTCCCTAATTAAGAATTCCTTAATCTGTTTCCACTCTTTTAAGTTACTCAAGACTACTTCCCAAAACTTTGGTCCGTTTTCTTTCTTTGAATAATCTATTACACCTCTTTCACCATGGTGTATACTATCAGGTAATAACACCAGATATCCAAAACTGGCAATAATGTATGCTCTAAATCTTTGAGATTCCTTATTTGATGACCACCCATGGTAAAATACTACAGCCGGTAATAATCCTTCTGCTTTTTCTGGCTTTAAAATAAGCGCATTTACATCTCCTATTTTAACTTTTTCTTCTATAACATTTGGGTATTGCATAAAAATCCATTATAGTTCACTATAATGGTTCACCTACCTTTCATTATAAGAATTATAACTCCCAATCAATAGGATCAATTCCTTTTGATGATAAAAAACTATTAGTCTTTGAAAAAGGTTTAGACCCGAAAAATCCCCTGTATGCTGCCAAAGGGCTTGGATGTGGAGATTTAATAATTAGATGATTCTTATTTGTTATGGCTACTTCCTTTTTAATAGCAGGACTACCCCATAGAATAAATACCATGGGTTCATTTCTCTCATTTAATAATTGTATTATCTTATCTGTAAATATTTCCCATCCCTTGTTTCTATGAGAATTAGCTTCTCCTTTTCTAACTGTTAGGACAGTGTTAAGTAGCAATACTCCCTCTTTTGCCCATTTCTCAAGATATCCATGATTAGGAATCTGAATATTTAGATCATCTTTAAGTTCCTTGTAAATATTTACCAAAGATGGCGGTGGAGCAACTCCTTTTTTTACACTAAAACTAAGACCATGGGCTTGCCCTGGTCCATGATATGGATCTTGTCCTAGTATTACAGCTTTAACCTCTTTGTAGTCAGTTAAATGAAGCGCATTGAATATACTATGCATTTCTGGATAAACAGTCTGAGTCCTATATTCTGATATTAAAAAATCTCTTAAGTCTTTATAATATTCTTTGTCCATTTCTTCGCATAAAAGCTCATGCCAAGAATTATTAAATATTCTCTTCATTTCTTCCCCCAAATTATAGTAAATAGTCAACTACTTCAGGAATTCTCCTTGCCTTAACATATACCCTTGGAACCCTTCTTGATAACAAGGATATTATGGAAGACGGATTTAAATCAACAAAAGACGATATTTCATCTATGGTAATTTCCCTATCCCCCTGTTTACCTATTAGTACAACTTCATCTCCTCTTTTAACATCAATTCCACTAACATTGATCATTAGTTGATCCATACATATTAAACCTACTATAGGGGCAAATTCACCCTTCACTATAACATGGCCCTTGTTGCTTAGTTCTCTTCTATAACCATCCCCATATCCAATTGGTATAGTAGCAATTCTTTCCTCATCATTGGCTTCATAAGTCAACCCATAGCCAATTCTTTCCCCCTTGGCTAATGTTTTAACATAGGCTACTTGCGATTTTAAAGTAAAGCATGGTTCAAGTTTTAAAATTTCCTTGTCAACTTCAGGATATGGGTAGAGTCCATAAATTATTATTCCCGCTCTTACCATATTCAAACTATACTCCGGATAGCTCATAATAGCAGCAGAATTACTGGCGTGTTTTAATGGAATATTTACTTTCAAAACTTCCAATCTCTTTAGAAAGTCGTTGAATACTTTCATTGAGCTTCTAGTATACTCCTCATTATATTCAGAGTCAGGAAAATGAGTAAAGATTCCTTCAATAATTATGTTTTCCATTTCTCTTATACGCTTAATATCTTCAATGGAACTAGCTTTAGGTGGAAAACCAATTCTGTTCATTCCTGTCTCAATTTTAATGTGAATAACTGCATCTTTACCTAATTCTCCAGCCAGATTATTAAAGTATTCTGCTTGCTCTTTTAAATACACTGTCATTCTAATATTGTTCTCTATGGCAATCTTCCCCAAATACTCTGGAGTATAGCCCAGTACAAGAATCTGCGCATGAGGAGCCTTAGCCTTGATGTTCAGTGCTTCTGAAACCGTTGCTACCCCAAACCTTTTAACTCCTTTATCCATAAGGGATTTTACAATATTAACTGCACCTAATCCATATCCATCAGCTTTAACTATAGCCATGATATCTGCATTTTCTGGTACTATTCTTCTTATCTCATCATAATTTTTTTCAAGTATATCTAAATCAATTTCAATCCAAGTTGGTCTTGTTAAATCCATTATTCTGCACCCCTTCTTCTACTAAATGTTTCCAGTACCTTGTTGGCATGTATGCTCTTTTTTGTCTTAAATTCTTTCTGTTAGGGATTGATATATGCTTGTAGTAGGTCTTCCATAATTCTTGATAAGATTGCTCATTTTCATCAAATCTTAAATCTATGGATTCATTTAAACTTCTAATTATCCACTGTTCTTTATTGTAAAATACAGCAATATTTCTTTTGACATCATGGATTATCCAGTACTCACTGGACATTCTCTGAGAGAAGTGGCCTCCCAACATGGAGATGATGTTATGATCTGGCTCAATAGTAGCATATAAAACTCCACCTTCAAGCATCTTAAATCTTAACAACCCTAAATATCTATGTCTTTCATAACTTACCCTTCTGTAGACCTCATTAGCAGCTCTTACATGGGGATTTGTTTGGTAATTAAGAACATCTCTTCCGAACTTATAACCGGTTCTTATATAGTCTAGTATAATTATACCACTATCTTCTTCCTCTGATAGGTATATATAGAAAACAGTTCTTAAAAATTCTCTTGAAATCTTTCTTTCAATACTTTCATATACTTTCTTGAATTTCTCCGTATCAGTATCTATTTGAATATACTCTTCTATTAGAGAAAATCTATTGCACTCCTTGGGTATAATCTTCTTTGGGTCATCTTTCCTATAGTAAATTTCGTAAACGCATGTTAGAAGTCCTTCAAAAGAACCATCATACAGATAAACTAATTCTTTCTCCACCTAAAATCCCTCCATTAAGGTCAAACAAAGAAAGTTGCTTAGAATACAAACTTTCATCCATTCCAATAATATTCTTTTTAATTAAGCTGCTATCCATGGATTTGATTCCAAAATACTTTCCATCGCATGTAATGAAGTATTTTGCTCTCTTAAGAACAACTCCCATTTTTTTTAAATCGTCAAATGTAACTTTCCCAAATCTCCTACTGGATGCTATCCTTAAGGCTGATTTAACTCCGATTCCAGGTACTCTTAATAGCATATTATAATCAACTTTATTTATCTCCACGGGAAAATGGTGGATATTTCTTAAAGCCCAATCACATTTTGGATCCAGCAGTAAATCAAAGTTTTGGTTACTGTTATCTAGTAATTCATCTGCTTTAAATCCATAGAATCTCAAGAGCCAATCTGCTTGATATAGTCTATTCTCCCTTAAAAGAGGTGGTTTTTCATATGTGGGTAGTAGAGGATTTTGCGAAACAGGAATAAAAGCAGAGTAATAAACCCTTTTTAATTCATATCCTTTGTACAAATTCTCTGCAAGGTTAATTATCCTGTAATCACTGTCTTTTGTTGCCCCTATAATTAACTGAGTAGTTTGACCAGCAGGAACATATTTAGGTGTGCTTCTAAATGCTTTCTTCTCTTCTTTGTACTTTACAATTTCATTTTTAATTTCCCTCATAGGATTTAAAATGTCTTTATGATTCTTATCTGGAGCCAGCATTTTTAGGCCTTCGTCTGTGGGTAACTCAATATTTATACTCATTCTATCCACATATTTACCAACAGAGTCAATTAGAGTTTTATCAGCCCCAGGGATTGCTTTTATATGTATATATCCATTGAAGTTTTCCTCTTCTCTTAGAGTTTTAACTACATTTAAAAACATCTCCATGGTATGATTTGGAGACTTAACAACAGCTGAGCTTAAGAATAGACCTTCTATGTAATTTCTCTTATAAAAATTAATGGTTATATCAACAATTTCCTTCGGTGTGAAAGTAGCCCTAGGTAGGTCGTTTGATATTCTATTCACACAATATGCACAATCATATATACAATAATTTGACATTAGAATCTTTAGTAGTGATATGCATCTTCCATCGTCGCTCCAACTATGGCAAATTCCAGCAGTGTTGGCATTTCCAAGGCCATCTTTTTTGTTACTTCTATTACTTCCACTAGAAGAGCATGAAACATCGTATTTGGCAGCGTCAGCTAATATTTGAAGCTTACTAAGTGCGTCCATAATTATCCCTCCAAAAATTAAAAAACCTCAGGATTATCCTGAGGTAATTATATCATTTTATGGAAATATAATCAAACATTTGTTCGTTTATACGTCAATTCTCCAATTTTTTGGTGCAATTAAAGCAATTATGGTGAACAATTCTAATCTTCCCAGTAGCATAAGTAGAGATAACCACAATTTTGAAGGAATAGAGAAAAATGCATAATTCTCAACTGGTCCCACTAACTCAAGTCCAGGTCCAATATTTCCTAAAGTTGCTGCCACTGCTGTTCCCGCGGAAATTAAATCTATTTGCTCTAAAGATATTATTAATGTTGACACTATAAACAAAACCATATAAAGAGCTAGAAAGCTATTTATTCTTGCTATTGTTTCATTGTTCATGACTTTATTGTTAACCTTAACTGGCATAACTGCTCTTGGATGATATAGTTTTCCAACTTCTCTTTTTATAAGCTTTAACATAACCAGTATTCGAATTACTTTCATTCCACCACCGGTAGAGCCAGCACTGGCACCAATAAACATCAATAATAAAAGGATTCCTTTTGTAAATGTAGGCCACTGATTGAAATCTGCTGTACCATATCCTGTCGATGTAATAATCGAAGATACCTGAAAAAAGGCATCTCTTAGTGAATAAAATAAGTTGTGATAGCTAACAAGCCATAGGTCAACAGTTATTGCCAGAGTAGCAAGGGCTATAATTCCTAAGTACAATCTGAATTCCTCATCTTTAAAAAGATCAGTAACTTTTCCTCTGAAAAAGGAATAATATAAAGCAAAATTAACACCTGATGCTACCATAAATACCGATATAACAACATGAATGTAAGAACTAGAGTATGCTCCCACACTATCTGCCTTGTTGGAAAATCCACCAGTACCAACAGTACCAAATGTATGAATAAAAGCATCAAATATGCTCATTCCACCAATTACCAAAAGGATCACTTCTGCTAAAGTAATGGTAATATAAGTTATATATAGAATCTTTGCTGTATCTTTTAATCTTGGTGCTATTTTCCCAGCTACAGGACCTGGTGCTTCAGCCTTGAAAATTTGAAATCCTCCAATCCCCAGAGCTGGTAGCAAGGCTAGGGTAAAAACAAGAATTCCCATGCCACCAATCCAATGGGTAAATGATCTCCAAAAGGCAATACCTGCTGGCATTGACTCTATATCCGTAAGTATTGTAGCTCCTGTAGTTGTAAAACCAGACACTATTTCAAAGAATGCATCAACATAGTTTTCAGTTACCCCTGACAAATATAGGGGTAATGCACCAAGTATTGATGCTACTACCCACCCAAGGGCTACAATTGCCAATCCATCCTTAGCACTTATGGATTTTTCCTTTCTTTCCTTTAGAAACAGAAATAGACCTATTGCCAAAGTTAAAGTTATTGTCAACAAAAATGGAGTTCTATCAGGACCAGATTCTACCAAAGCTATGATGTATGAAGGTACCATTAAGAAACCTAATACAATTAATAGACTTCCTAAAACCTTAAGAACGATTCCATAGTTCACTTAGAAACCCTCCTTTTTTGGTTTTAAAGAATATCTTAAGTCCCGAAAGATCATCTGATAGACAAAATACTACAATTCTATCGTTGGCCATCAAAGTAGTACTCCCCTTTGGAATAATAACATCGTTATCTCTAACAATAGCTCCAATAATCATACCTTTTGGTAAATCAAGTTCCATAAGGGTTTTCCCAAGTAGAGGTAAATCATTATCAAGGATAATTTCAGTAACTTCTGCATTTCCTCCAAGTAATAGGGATACAGAAACAACCTTCCCACCCCTTATATATTTTAAAATACTGCTGGCAGTAATGTAGACAGGATTTATTGCTGCATCAATATTAAGTCTATCTATGATATTAATGTAGTTAGATCTTGATATTTTTGCTATTGTCTTCCCAACTCCTGATTGTTTTGCCATGAGAGCCATTAGAAGGTTCTCTTCGTCAAATCCCGTAACACCAACGAATGCATCCATGGATGATAAGGCTTCTTCCTCAAGAAGATGAATATCCGTCCCATCTCCATGTATTATCAACACATTATCAAGTTGTTCTGATAATTCTTGACATCTTTGTCTATCCTGCTCTATTAATGTAACTTGTATTTTATTCTTACATAGCCTTTTTGCCAGGTAGTAACCTACATTTCCCCCACCTAGAATCATAACCTTGCTAACCAGTTTTCTGTGATAATCTTCTCCAAGTCGATGAGAAAATCTTTCGATCTCCTTAGTATTACCTATAATATGAATAATATCTCCATCGATCAGCTTAGTTGATCCGTTGGGGATTATAATGCTTCCCTCTCTCGAAATGGCTGTGATCAACAAATGCTCCAAACCAACCAGGTCCATAATCCTCTTCCCAGCAAATTCTTCATTATTGGAAATATTAAAATCTACCATTTGAACCTTACCACTGGCAAAATCATCTGTATAAAAACTATAGCTTTTCATCAAATACTTTTCCATTGCAATGGCAGTTGCTAAATCTGGATTAATAATATGATCAATGCCAAGTTCAGCTTTAAGAAAATCAATTTGCTGCATATATTCAGGATTTCTTATCCTTGCAATAGTCTGTTTACATCCGAGTTTTTTCGCAAGGGTGCATATAAGGGTATTTGTTTCATCATTCTCTGTTGATCCCACCAACAAATCATAGGTTTCAACATTTAAATCCCTCATCATCTTAATGTCTATACCATTTGCTGTTACTGTAAGAACATCTAAGTGCTCATTTAATCTTTCTAATACTTTTGTGTTACTATCCATTACTGTAACATCAATATTTTCTGCAACAAAAAACTCCGCTAACTTTGCCCCAAGCTTCCCAGCTCCTACTATCATTGCTTTCATCAATTTCACCTCTTCAGATTGCTATATTCCGGCTTAAAACGGATAAATTTCATTTTATAACAAATTTATAATAATTTCAACTTAAGTATACTACATACCAAGACCAATGCCAACTTTCATTTTATTATTGACATATGTTCATTATCTAGTATAATGGAATTAGATAATGGTTATCAATTAGAAAGGAGAATTTATATGCCACGATTTGATATGACAGGTCCTATGGGCCGAGGAGTTTTTACAGGTAGAGGAATGGGTTATTGTGCATCCAGATTTGACCCAGGTTTTATTAGAGGAGGAATGGGTAGAGGGAGAGGAGTTGCTAGAGGATTTGGTTATAGGAGAAATTTTTATCCAACTCTTTCTTTAAGAGAGGAAAAAGAAATACTAGAGGAAGAACTAAGATATTTGGAAGAAGAAATGAATAGTATCAAGGTTGCTCTTAAAGACTTAGAGGAGGAGTAAAATGTTAATTGGTATTCCTTGTAATATAAAGGATTTAAACTCTGCTGTAGGTGAATCATTTGGCCGTTCAAATTATTATCTAATTTATGATACTGAAAATAATAATTCTAACTTCGTGATTAACCATGCATCAAATTCACAAGGAGGAGCTGGAGTCAAGGCAGCTCAAGTTATTGTTGATAATAAGGTTGATGCTTTAATCACACCTCAACTTGGTGAAAATGCTGCTATAGTTTTAAAGGCAGCAGACATAAAGATTTACAAATCTATATTGGGGACCTTGATTGAGAATATTTCTGCTCTTAAGAAAGATGAACTTCCTTCCTTAATGGAAATACATCAAGGTTATCATGGTCACCAATGAAAATTGCAGTTTTAAGTGGAAAAGGAGGGACTGGTAAAACCCTAGTAGCTACCAATCTTTCCTTCTCCATTAACAATTCTTTATACCTTGACTGTGATGTAGAAGAACCAAATGGTCATCTTTTCTTTGAATCACCACTTATCAGTAGTGTTGATGTAAGTTTGCCTATACCAAGAGTTATAGATGAAAAATGCGATGGTTGTATGAAATGTGTTGATTTTTGTAAATTTAATGCTCTAGCTTATGTTGGTAATAAGGTTTTAGTTTTTGATAAAATATGTCATTCTTGTGGTGGATGTAAGCTGGTTTGTCCCCATGATGCTATATATGAAGAGGAAAGGGTTATTGGAAAGATAGAATCTAGAAAATATGGTGGAGTTGATGTACATACTGGAATACTAAATCCTGGAGAAGAATCAGGCACAAAAATTATATCTAGATTGATGGAAATAGCCAAGTCAAAAAGGGAAGAGATAACAGTAATTGATTCTCCTCCAGGTAGTTCCTGTGTTGTAATGGACTCCATTAAAGATGCTGACTATTGTATTATAGTTGCTGAAAGTTCGATTTTTGGAGCTCATAACTTGGAAATGGTCCATGAACTAGTCTTGTTATTTGAAAAACCTATGGGGGTTGTTCTAAACAAGACGACCAATGGCATAAACCCATCTAAACTTTATTGCGAAAATAATAATATCCCTATACTATTAGATATTCCATTTAGTAAAAAAATTAACGCCATTAGTAGTTCTGGGGTGTTAATCTCAGAAGAAGATGAAAAGTATAAAATAATGTTTACTAACCTCCTTAAAAAGATTACTGGAGGTGAAATATCTTGAAGCAGTTACTAATTTTAAGCGGTAAGGGTGGTACTGGTAAGACTACCATCGCCAGTGGATTAATTAAGCTAGCTGAAGTTAAAGCTTATGCTGACTGTGATGTGGATGCTCCAAATTTACATTTATCAATAAATCAGAATACTGATCCTCATGTATCTGATTTTTATGGTTTAGACCTTGCTAATATTAATAAAGAAACTTGCATACTATGTGGAAAGTGCTTTGATAATTGTAGATTCCATGCAATAAAGTTTGATGAGTATTATGAAGTGGATCCTTATGCTTGTGAAGGATGTAGTGTATGTGAATATATTTGTCCTGTAAATGCAATAACTATGAAGGAAAGAGTCATTGGAGTGACAAAAGTCTACTCAAATTACCATGTTTTTTCAACTGCCCAATTAAGAATGGGTAGTGGAAACTCTGGATTACTTGTAACTGAGGTAAAAAAAGGTCTAGCTCCTTATAAGAATAAATGTAATTTGAGCATAATTGACGGTTCTCCAGGTATAGGTTGCCCTGTTATAGCCTCAATAAGTGGTGTTGATATGATTTTAGTTGTAGCAGAACCATCTTTGTCTGGATATCATGATATGCTGAGAATCATAAAAACTTCCCACGGTTTTCCTTCAATTGTTAGTGTTTGCGTAAATAAATGTGATTTAAACAAAAAGTTGACAGATGATATCATTAACTACTGTACAGAGAACAAAATCCCATTTTTGGGAACTCTTCCATTTGATGAAAGGGTCCTAGAAACAATTAATAATGGTCTAACCATAGCTGATATGGATAGCCCCCTTAAGCATGACCTTGAAGAGATTCTAGAAAAAATACTTAATATATTAGATTTGAAAGGGGACAAAAATTTATGAAAATTGCCATTGCATCAGATAACAAAATGGTAGCATCTCATTTTGGACATTGTGAAGCCTTTGAATGCTTTGTTTTAAAAGATAATAAGATTGATAAATGGGAAAGGATTGAAAACCCTGGGCACAAACCAGGTTTTCTACCAGTTTATTTATACCAAAAAGAAGTGGATGTAATTATTGCAGGTGGTATGGGTCAAAGTGCTGCAGATCTATTTAATAGAAATGGTATAAAAGTTGTTTGTGGTGCTAAGGGAAACATTGAAGATGTTGCAAATGACTATATTAATGGGACATTAATTGCAAAGGGATCTCTCTGTGAAGAACATGATCATTAGGATAGTGGATTTTTCCACTATCTTATTCTTTTAAAATAATCTTCGCCTATGTTGGTTAAATACTTTTATCCATATTTCATCAGAATCCATTTCCTTATAAAATTTAATTCCCACTAATTTAAGTGGAGTCAATATTTCTCTAAAATAGTACAATGGCATCTGCATCATCCCTTCTTATTTCTTATAGATATTAAGATTATAAATGTTGGAAATTACAAATAAATTACATATAAAACCAAAAAACCATTAAGCTATAATATAAAATTATAACCTAATGGTTAAATATTTGACAAATTTTATTTCAGTTTTATTTTGACTCATTGTAAAATGAAATTGAACTAATATAAAAAGCCCATAGATGAATAT
>CAZNTE010000007.1:0-62130 GCA_964575895.1 uncultured Tissierellaceae bacterium
TGATTGCGGAGTTAATAGAACCATATAGTGGATCAGTTTACGACCCCTGTTGTGGGGGACGTGGTATAATAATGACACGAGCATGTAGTTGAGATAAATCATTGGGTTTGAAGTTCTATCCTAAATTAAAGTTGAATTAATTAGCTTGAAATATATAAAAAGATGATGGTATGTTTGAGAATTAATATATTTAGTAGAAAAATTATATTGTAATTTTTGTATTAAGTATATTATATTTTTATCATATACTTAATAGAGTTATAACTATATATTAAGGAGATGGTAGATATGTTTGAGATTAATTCCAAAGAGACCACAGGTTATGTCATACATAAAACAACAGATACTAATGTTTCAGTATGCAAAATTTTAAAGGAATGTTCAAGTGAGGAAGAAGCAACAGAAGACTTGGTAAGATTATTAAGTGGAAATGTAACTGAAAAACAACTTCTAAAGGAAAATAGGGAAAGAATGAAAAGGTGAAATAATAAAGCAATTGGGTCTACTTTTAATATTTACAGGAATTGAGATTATAGGTTTTAGCTAAAATTTTTAAAAAGAGGGATTTTGATTTATATAACGAACTCTATATAACAACATTAATCATAATGGAGGTAGGTTGAATATGGTATTAGAGGGAACTCAAAGAATAGGTATAAAAGATATAAAATTAGAGTATGAAAAAATGTTGGAACCATTAAAAGAGAGATTTTGGTCTTCTGAATTAACATCAGCGCCTATTATGGTTGGTGAGAAATATAATTCGTGTACATTTAATGGTAAACCTTTAAGGATTATGTATGTCGGAAGAGCAATGAATGGATGGGAAACTAAATGGAATGAGGGAACTACCAAGGAGTTAGTTGAACAAGTATTTTCAAATGAAATGGATATGAAGATAATATCTAAAGGGATAGCAACAGATGAAAATGGAAACCAAATTTATAACTATAATCAATCGCCATTTTGGCAACTTTGTCACCAGTTAATGAATTTATTTGGAATAGAAGAAAATTGGTCTGATTATGTTGCTTGGTCTAATTTATATAAAGTTTCACCCATGAATAGTGGGAATCCCAATAACGAACTTATCAAAAAGACTATTAAACATTGTACCAATATATTAAGACGAGAAATTAGTCATTTAAGACCAACACATATTGTATTTGTTACAGACTCTTGGTGGTATGAGCCAGAGGGAATAGATGAAAATGCTTTTAAAGATATAATTGGAGTAGAAGTAAGTAAAGAAGAAATAAAAGATAAAGACAAAGGAGAAATTATAATATTAGGTAAAGGAATAAGTAAAAACTTTCACTTCGAACCAAAGATTGTAATTGCCAAAAGACCTGAAGGGAAAAAAGGCACTATGAGATTTAAGGCAGATCAAATATTTAATGCATTTTTAAAACTTGAGAATAACTAATTAGTGTTTCAACTTTATAATAGATAAAAACTAAACATTAACATATAATAATCCAATTTAAGAATTATTCAATATAATAAGTCAAATAATAAGATACAGCAAGACTAGATCCTTGCTGTTTTTTAATGCCAAAAATCCAATGGAGGGAGGTAGCATAATGTCAGCAAATAACTTCAACTACTATCATGGGAGAGAATCAGAACAATTTACATTCTTTAGAATACCAAAAGTATTATATACAGATCCAATATTTAAGAATATATCATCTGATGCAAAAGTTCTCTATGGAATACTCCTAGATAGAATGGAATTATCAATGAAGAATAATTGGGTTGATGAAAACAGCAGGGTTTATATTTATTTTACAATAGAAAATATCATGGAAATAATGGGATGGGGAAATAAAAAGTCAGTAAAAGTTTTAGCAGAATTAGATACAGAAAAAGGAATTGGGCTAATAGAAAAACAAAGACAGGGGCAGGGAAAGCCAACTAAAATATATGTGAAAAACTTTATTGTGAATAACCTTCCAGGAATGGCAAAAGGAAATTTTAAGGAGTGTCAAAAGGACAATTCAAGAAATGAAGAAAAGACATCTCAAGAAGTGTCGAAAGGACAAGGTAATAATACTAATATTAATAATACTGATTATAGTGATACTAATCTAATCCTATCTCCTAAAGAAAGAGGAAATGTAGATGGATTAGATATGGAACAAATAAATCTTGCAGATAAGTATAGAAAGATAATCTGGGAGAATGTTGAGTATGACCACTATAAGCAATATAGAAGATACGATTTAGATAACATAGATAATATTGTGGAACTTATGGTAGATGTATGCGTATTAGAATCTGGTACCGTCCCCATAAATGGAAATAAAATACCCGTAGAAATTGTTAAGAGTAGATTTCTAAAATTAAATTCTAGCCATATCGAATATATTATGAATAGTCTAGAAGAAAATCCATCTGAAATAAGGAATATTAGGAACTATTTACTTACAACCATATATAATTCAGTAAATACTATGGATCAATACTATAGAGGTTTGGTTAATTACCATAATAACCGCTAAAGAGTTTAAATATAGACACAGGAGGGGATAAAATTGCAAGAAGAGGTAACTGATAAATCAATAGCTTTTGTAAGTAGAAATAGTAAAATGACAGCTTCCATTCTAAAAGAACTTATAAAACTTTATTTAAGGGATAGGGAGAAGCAGAAGATAAGTAAGGGACATGATATTAAAAAGAAAAAGGTATCTCTAAAGGAATTATCAAAGAAATATGATGGGTTAAAGAGTATTGAAATAAATGAAAATAATATTAAAGGATTTGAGAAGATAGCCAGAAAATATAGTATAGAATATGCCCTAAAGAAGGATAAAACAACAGAGCCACCAACATATATAGTCTTTTTTAAGGGGAAGGATACCGATGTGTTAGATACTGCCTTTAAAGAATTCATAGGCAATGAAATGGATAAGGATAAAAGACCGTCTTTAAAACAAGCACTCACAAAGATGAAGGAGCTTGCAGGATTAATCAATAAGGATAAGGTTAAAAATAAACAACAGGAGAAAAGCCTATGAAGAAGGTAATCAAAAAAATCAAAGAAGATATTAAATATGAATACTCGCTAATAGATAGAAAGAAGTTATTGTTAAATACATTACCATATCTTTTTATCTATTATCTTTTTAATAGGATAGGAGTCCTCTATAGGTGGCTAAAAACTGATAACTTATTTATAACTATATACCAAATACTTCTTAACATAGACAGGTTATTCAAATTGTCATTGCCTAGCTTCAATTATAAAGATATTATATTTGGAATTGTAGGGTCTATGGGCGTATACCTAATAGTTTATTCCAAAGGCAAAAATGCCAAGAAATATAGAAAAGGTATAGAATATGGTTCTGCAAGATGGGGTAATGCCAAGGATATTAGGCCATATATAGATCCAATTTATGAAGAAAACATATTGCTGACCCAATCAGAAAGATTAATGATGAATGGTAGACCGAAAAATCCAAAGTATGCGAGGAATAAAAATGTAATGGTAATAGGTGGTTCAGGGTCTGGAAAGACTAGGTTCTATGTAAAACCAAATTTAATGCAAATGCACTCATCCTATGTAGTAACAGATCCAAAAGGTACTATACTCTTAGAATGTGGGAAACTTCTAGAAAGGGGTGCACCTAAGAAAAAACTTGATAAGAATGGAAGGGAAATCAAGGATAAGAAGGGCAGAAGTATTTATGTAAAAGATAAGAATGGCAAGATAGTTTATGAATCTTATAAAATTAAAGTTCTAAATACAATTAACTTTAAGAAATCTATGCATTACAATCCCTTTGAATATATAAAGTCTGAAAAAGATATATTAAAATTAGTAAATACAATAATAGCTAACACCAAAGGAGAAGGGGAAAAAGCAGGAGAAGATTTCTGGGTAAAGGCTGAAAAATTATATTATACAGCCCTGATAGGATATATTTATTATATGGCACCAAAAGAGGAACAAAATTTTAATACACTCCTAGAAATGATAAATGCTTCCGAAGCTAGGGAAGACGATGAAAACTTTAAAAATCCAGTTGATTTACTTTTTGATGCCTTAGAAGAAACTGAACCAGAGCATTTTGCCCTTAGACAGTATAAAAAATACAAATTAGCAGCTGGTAAAACAGCTAAATCTATATTAATTTCCTGTGGAGCAAGACTAGCACCGTTTGATATACAGGAGTTAAGAGAACTAATGGAATATGATGAGATGGAATTAGACACATTAGGAGATAGGAAGACAGCCCTGTTTATTATAATATCTGATACAGATGATACTTTTAACTTTATAGTTGCTATGATGTACACCCAATTATTTAATTTATTATGTGATAAGGCTGATGATATCTACAATGGGAGACTACCTATTCATGTGAGGTTTTTACTAGATGAGTTTGCGAATATAGGACAAATACCTAAGTTTGAGAAACTAATAGCAACAATCCGTTCAAGGGAAATTTCTGCAAGTATTGTACTACAAGCTCAATCGCAATTAAAAGCTATTTATAAAGATAATGCAGATACTATTATAGGAAACTGCGATACAACATTATTCTTAGGTGGAAAAGAAAAAACAACATTAAAAGAGATTTCAGAAGTGTTGGGGAAGGAAACTATAGATTTATACAATCAATCTGAAAACAGGGGCAGGGAAAAATCCTACGGTACTAACTATCAAAAACTGGGTAAAGAATTAATGTCCCAAGATGAAATAGCAGTAATGGATAGTGGAAAATGCATATTACAACTTAGAGGGGTAAGGCCATTCCTATCAGATAAATTCGATATTACTAAGCATAAGAATTATAAATATTTATCAGATTATGACGAAAAGCATATTTATAATATTGAGAAAGCCTTAGATTCAGAATTAAGATTTAAAAGAAATGAAGTAATAGAGGTATATGAAGAGTTAAATAAGTAATCTATCAGGACTTTGCAACGTGGTTTGACAAAATCCGAATTAATGGAAAAACCATTGACTTAATTTAATGAATAGGATAAAATATTATACAATAAGTACAACTGATAGAAAGGATGTGTTTGACTTGAATAAGGTTTTAGAGAAAATAGTTTATTCTATTGTACAGGCCATTGAAGCAGATTTACCCGATAAGATTACTCAAATGGATCTAGAAACGGATAATTATGTAAGGGTTATCAAAGGAGACTTAATAAATACGAGATTAAAAGAAATGTTATTGGAACCTAATTACCATATTCACCCATTTAGTAAAGGTGGATGGAAAGGGCGCATGATAATTGACAAGAATAATTCCAATATCTTTAGTATAACCAGTATGGATAATTTATCAAGAATCCCTAAGGTTAAGGATAGGAGAATACCCCACTATATGCAAAGTTGTCTTAATATAATTAACAAGATGGTAGAAGCCCCTAAACAGATTAGTCTTATTGACTTAGGTAGTGAATTTTTAGAAGAAGATTATTTAGATGATTACAATAAATTATTTAACAATATAGATATTGATTTAGATGGATTTACTTATTACATTTTAACATATGAGCATAAATATAATAAGATTATTAATGTTCAGCTACATCTATTGAATAAAGACTTTCAAGAAGTAGATATTAAATCATTAAATGAATTTATAAGGCCTGATTTTGCAAGTCTTACAGAAGGTACAATTTTAAATGAAAATATAACAGAAGAACCAGATAAAGAAACTATAAAGGAATTTTTATCCCCTAAAAAAGGTATAAAACCAAAACCAAGGGTAATTAAGGAGGAGAAAAATGCCTGATAATTTATATAATCAGGAGTGATATTATGGAAAAAGACAAGTTTAATGGTGAGAGATTAAAAACAGCTCGCTTATATAGAGGACTGACATTAGCAGAATTGGGAAAAAATATTAATATAAGTAAACAACTACTATCACTATATGAAAATGGACATAATTCACCTGATTTTGCAAAGGTTAAAGATATGTCTAAGGAACTTTATTTCCCTATAGATTATTTTTATCAGCAGGATAAACTTAAGGATATTTCCGAGTCTACTTATTTTAGATCACTAACTACCACATCAAAGAAAAGTAGGATTTCACAGATAATTAAAGCTCAGCATATAGCAACGATTTATGATATTTTATATAGATATATTCAATTTCCAGGGTCAAACATTCCAGAGTTTGAATTTGAAGGAAGTAACAATTCTTATGATAGCAATAATATAATGGATGCTAACAGGATAGAAGATATATCTCTAGAACTAAGAAGACTTTGGGGATTAGAATCACAGCCAATTGAAAACTTACAATACGAGATGGAAAAGAACGGGGTAGTAATAACAGGATTTAATGCTGGTGATGAGAGAATAGATGCTTTTAGCCAAAGGACAAATATAAATAAAGATGTAGTTTTTATTGTTGTTCTTTCTATTGGACAAAAACCTGAAGGAAGAATAAATTTCGATATGGCACATGAACTAGGGCATATATTATTACATCCATGGACTGAGGATTTAGAGACTCTTTCTAATGACGAGTTTAGAGCCCGTGAAAGTCAAGCTAATATTTTTGCAAGTTCATTTTTATTGCCTAGAGATAGCTTTAGAGAGGATATAAAATTATATCCTACAGATTTGGATTATTATCTTTATCTTAAGAAAAAATGGAAATGTTCTGCACAGGCAATGATTTATAGAACACATCAATTAGGTATTATTTCATCAAACCAGTATCAATACTTAATGAAGCAGGTGTCCCAAAGAGGCTGGAGGAAGAAGGAACCAGGAGATATTCCATACTTATTAAATGAAAATATATTTCAGGGTTCAATAGACATTTTAATTGAGAATGAAATAATGACTGCAAAGGAATTTATTGAAGAATTATCAGTTAATTCAATTTCATTATATAGGGATGAAGTTGAAAATTTACTAAATTTAAGGAAAGGAACATTAGATTATAAGGAAGATAATGTAATACAACTAAGACCATTAAAGTTAAATACATCAAATAATTAAATATAATCATAATAAGTAGTAAGTTTTAAGCAAACTTACTACTTTCCTAATGCCATCAAGCAGAAGTCGTATAGATAGCTCGAGATATCTATATAGCTTCTGCTTTTTATATATAAAAAAATAAAACAAATTATAGGAGGAAGAATAAATGGAATTTTTTAATAGTGCTATAACAACACTAAGTACTTTGGTAGTAGCATTGGGTGCAGGGCTTGGAGCATGGGGAGTTATTAACCTACTAGAAGGATATGGTAATGATAACCCAGGAGCAAAATCACAGGGTATTAAGCAACTCATGGCTGGCGGTGGCGTGGTGCTTATAGGTATTAACCTGATCCCATTATTATCAGGTCTATTCTAAATGAATGGAATATTTGAAAAGCTTACTGAGTATATCCAAGAGATATTACTAGGTGTAATTGAAGGCAACTTAATCAATATGTTTACAGATGTAAATGAAAAGGTAGGAACTATTGCAATGGAGGTTGGAAAAACTCCCAAAGGGTGGAATAATAGCATATTTGGCATGATTAGATCATTGTCGGATACGGTTATTATTCCCATTGCGGGAATAGTAATTACCTTTGTTCTATGCTATGAACTAATATCCATGATAATAGATAAAAATAATCTTCATGATATAGATACATGGATTTTCTTTAAGTGGATATTTAAATCAATGATAGCTATATACTTGGTTACCCATACCTTTGATATTATAATGGCTATCTTTGATGTGGCACAAAATATGGTATCAAGTGCCTCAGGGGTAATAGATGTAGAAGCTAATATTGATATCACAACATCAGTTGCCAGTATGATTGCAGAACTGGAGGAAAAGGGACTAGCAGAATTAATTGGCATATCTCTTGAAACAACAGTGGTCAAATTTATTATGGATGGATTGTCTATCCTAATCACCGTCATTTTATATGGCCGTATGATTGAGATTTATTTAGTAAGTTCAGTAGGACCTGTTCCTTTAGCCACTATGACCAATAGAGAATGGGGGCAGGTAGGTAATAATTATTTAAAAGGTATATTAGCCTTAGGATTCCAAGGTTTTTTCATAATGGTATGTGTAGGAATATATGCAGTATTAGTTAAAACAATTACTGTAACTGATAACATTCATACCAGTATATTCATGATTTTATCCTATACTATACTATTGGCATTTAGTTTATTTAAAACAGGAAGCCTTGCAAAATCAGTGCTTAATGCACATTAAATGGGAAGGAGATTACAATGAAAAAAATTAAAGATAAAGATATAAAAATATTAAAAGGTGTAGGAGTTGGTGGGATTGGATTATTAATTTTATATAATTTAGATATAAATAAAAGATTAAATAGGCTATCCAAGTCATTTATGAGACTTGGAAACATAATAGCAGAAGTTGAGGAGGAAAGGCAAGGGCATGAATTTAAGTCTAATTTAAGAATGGAACTATTAGAAGACCTGGTTAAGGATATTTATATAAATGATATTGAGATTTATGATGACTTTGAAAAAATAGATGGGGAGGAGATCTAAATATGGCATTTGTTCAAGTACCAAAAGATTTATCTAGGGTAAAGACAAAAATTGCTTTTAACCTAACGAAGAGACAGTTAATCAGCTTTGGGATAGGGGCAATTATCGGAGTACCAACATATTTAGGAATAAGAAATTCTGTAGGAAATGATGTGGCATTATTAGTAATGATTGTACTAATGATGCCCTTTTTCTTTACAGCAATATTTGAAAAGGATGGGATTCCTTTTGAAAGATATGTTAAATACATTATAAGGCAGAAATACCTATATCCAAAGGTTAGGAGATATAAAACAGAAAACTTTTATAAATATTTGAATTTTAAGGGGAATATGGAGGTGGATAAGAACAATGGAAATTACCCTAACAAAAAGGCAAGAAAAACAAGTGAAAAAGAATAAGAAAAATCGTAAGAATGAGAAGAGGGATGTTAAAAGAAATGTTCCACAGTCAGCCCAGGAAACCTTAGCATATAGAAGGATACTTCCAGATGGAATATGCCAAATAGATAATAAAAGATATTCAAAGACAATAAAATTTTATGATATAAACTATCTTCTAGCACAGAATGAGGATAAATCTTTGATATTCGAGAATTATTGTGATTTCCTAAATTACTTTGATAGTTCAATAAGCATTCAATTAAGCTTTATAAATCAATCTGATAATACTGAGCTTTTTATCGATTCCATAAATATAAAGGAACAGGAAGACAGTTTTAATGATATAAGGGTAGAGTATTTTAATATGCTTAAAAACCAAATGGCAAAGGGCAATAATGGTCTATTAAAGACAAAGTATATAACCTTTTCCATAGAAGCGGATAATATAAGGCTAGCTAAACCTAGACTAGAAAGAATAGAGGCAGATATATTAAATAACTTTAAGGTAATGGGTGTACAAGCTCATCCACTTAATGGAAAGGAAAGGGTTGAGTTACTTCATAGTATTTGCAATCAAAATGTAAAGGGAAAACTAGATTTTTCGTGGAAACTTATAAGTGATAATGGGGCTAGTACTAAGGATATAATTGCTCCAACTTCATTTGATTTTTCAGACCACAAATATTTTAAAATGGGGGAGACTATAGGAGCAGTTAGCTTTCTTCAGATATTGGCACCTGAACTAACAGATAGGATGTTGGCAGACTTTCTTGATTTAGAAGACGATATAATGGTAAATCTTCATATTCAATCTATAGATCAAATGGAGGCCATAAAGAATATAAAAAGAAAGATTACAGACTTAGACAAAATGAAGATTGAAGAACAGAAAAAGGCAGTGAGGGCAGGATATGATATGGATATTATTCCATCAGACCTACTTACCTTTGGAGGTGAAGCTAAAAATCTTCTAGAAGATTTGCAAAATAGAAATGAAAGAATGTTTTTGGTTACAATAGTCATTATGAATACAGCTAAAAGGAAACAAAGGCTTGAGAATATAATTTTTCAAACAAGTGGTATAGCTCAAAAATACAACTGTGCTCTAAGAAGATTAGATTATCAACAGGAAAATGGATTTTTATCAAGCCTACCATTAGGTGAAAACTTTTTAGAAATAAACCGAGGACTAACTACTTCAAGTACAGCAATCTTCATACCATTTACAACACAAGAATTATTTATGAGTGGAGAAAGCTTATATTATGGGCTAAATGCCTTGTCAAATAATATGATTATGGTTGATAGGAAGAAACTTAAGAACCCCAATGGTTTAATTCTAGGAACGCCAGGTTCAGGTAAATCTTTCTCAGCAAAAAGAGAAATAACCAATGCCTTTCTAATTACAGATGATGATATTATAATTTGTGATCCTGAAGCAGAGTATTATCCATTAGTTAAAAAACTAAATGGACAAGTTATTAAAATATCACAACAGAGCAAGGATTATATTAATCCTATGGATTTAAACTTGGATTATTCAGATGATGAAAATCCCTTATCATTGAAGTCGGATTTTATTTTATCCCTATGTGAATTAATTGTGGGAGGAAAGCAAGGACTAGAACCAGTAGAGAAAACCATTATAGATCGTTGTGTTAGGTTAGTTTATCAGGGCTATTTGACTGATCCACGAGAGGAAAATATGCCTATTTTAGAGGATTTATATAACTTACTAAGAGAGCAGGAGGAAGTCGAAGCTAAGAGATTGGCCACAGCCTTAGAGATATATGTAACAGGATCCTTAAATGTATTTAACCATAAAACTAATGTAGATGTGAATAATAGATTGGTTTGTTATGATATCAAGGAATTAGGTAAGCAATTAAAGAAAATAGGTATGCTTATAGTCCAAGACCAAGTATGGAACAGGGTTACTATAAATAGAGAAGAAAAAAAGAATACAAGATACTATGTAGATGAGTTTCACTTGCTCTTAAAAGAAGAACAAACGGCTAATTATTCTGTAGAGATTTGGAAAAGGTTTAGAAAATGGGGTGGAATGCCAACGGGTATTACCCAAAATATAAAAGATTTATTATCATCAAGAGAAATAGAAAACATATTTGAAAATAGTGATTTCATTTATATGTTAAATCAAGCCACTGGAGACAGGCAAATTTTAGCTAAGCAATTAAATATATCACCCCATCAGTTGTCCTATGTCACCAACTCAAATGAAGGTGAAGGACTTCTTTTTTATGGGAATGTAATAATTCCCTTCATTGATAAGTTTCCAAAGGATACTATCCTATATTCCATAATGACAACAAAACCAGAGGAGGTACAAGGAGAGGAGGAAGATTGATGAATAAGCTAAAGCTATTTGAAAACAAAGATTTCGGTAAGATTAGAGCACTAGAGATTAATGATAATCCTTGGTTTGTAGCAAGTGACATAGCTAAGGCTTTAGAATACAGATTAGCATATGATATGACACGAATACTAGATGAAGATGAAAAGGGTATGCAGATTGTGCGTACCCCTGGGGGAGATCAAAATGCAATAGTAATCAATGAATCTGGCCTATATAGTGCTATTTTAAGAAGTAGAAAGCCAGAGGCAAAGAGATTTAAAAAATGGATAACATCAGAAGTTATTCCTTCAATAAGGAAATATGGTGCTTATATGACAGAAGGTGCTATTGATAAAGCTTTGACAGATCCCGATTTTTTAATCCAATTGGCTTTAAGGTTAAAGAAAGAAAGGGAAAGAAGGCTAATAGCTGAAAATGAATTAGAAATAAATAAGCCTAAAATAGTATTTGCCAATTGCGTTGAGACATCTAGATCTTCCTGCCTAGTAGGGGAATTAGCAAAATTAATTAATCAAGGTGGATATCCCATGGGTCAAAATAGGTTATTTGCATGGTTAAGGGATATGGGTTATATAATAAGACAAAGGGGAGAAAACTATAATCTCCCTAGTCAATATTCTATGGATTTAAAACTTATGGAAGTTAAGAAGAACATAATAAACAACCCAGATGGAACCGTAAGGGTAACTAGTACTACTAAAATAACAGGAAAGGGGCAGATATATTTTCTCCATAAATTTTTAGGAATAAAAGTAAATGATGTACTAAAAGAAAATTAAAGTCATGGAGAGAGAGGGGTGAGATATTGGAGAGGGAAGGGAAAGAAATAAGAGCGAGGGATAGGAAAGTCTTAAAGCATACTAAGGAAGGATTAGTTGAACAAAATCTTACCAAGAATAAAATCAGGAATATAAGTGGAAAGATAAAGGATGTAAATTTAGAGAAAACCTTGGAAGAAAGGAAAAAAAAATTTATTGATTTATCAAATGTAGGTAGGCCTACAGCAGTTAAAAGAAAAAAACCACAGATTTTTATTAGAGATATGACCAATAATTTAACCTATGATGAAAATATTAATTTAAATACTAAAGAATATAAAGTTGATGCAGAAAATGTTACTCCAGAATTTAATGAAGAACCTGATAATATAAATAGTAACATAAACAATGAAATAATAGATGATAGAGAAATAGATAAGAACCCAATAATTAAAGAGAAGATAAATCATAAAAAGCAATACAAGATATTCCATAAAGGCAGATATAAAGAAAAAGAAACTTCATCAAAGCAAGATTTAATCTTTAATAGGGAAGATTTAGATATATCTAAGGATACTATTGAGGAGAAATTAAATCAGCAGGAAAGATATAGGGGAAATATTGAAGATTTACCCATAATAGATAAGGATACTTATATTGAAAATAATGACATTGATGAAATATTTATAAACAAACAAGAAAATCCTATAATTAAAGATAAGACAAACAAAGAAAAAGATAAGAAAAAAAGAAGAGAGAAAACAGACCATGATAATAGAACTGACAGTAGTTCAAAACTAAAACATGAGAGGAAAAAGAAAAACAAATATTTCCATCAAGAGCAAGACAAAGAAAATAGCATAAAGGATTCAGTGTCAAATGCAATTTCTACAGTAGGCTTAATAGGTGCTGGCACCAACAAGTTGTACCATAATAAAATGGAAGAAGTAGAAGATGAAAATGTTGGGACAGAGGCCAGCCATAAAGCACAAAAAATTGGTGAAAAACTAGTAGGTAAAACGAGCAATTATAGAACTAGAAGAAAAAACAGGAGATTTAAAAAAGAAGATAAGGAGTTTATAAAGGCTGATAAGTTAAGAGATAAGCTTGAGTTTAATCAAGTACTAAAGCAAGATAAAGATTACAAGGATTTAAAAAGAATTAATAAGCACATTCAAAAATGGAAATTAAAGCGGGAATATAGCAAGAAGAGTAGAAAGACTATCTCTCAAAAAATTATAGGTGCCATTAAAGGAAGTCCAGAATTTATCAAGGGAATAGGAAAAAAGACTGGCAAAAAGGCAGGTGCATATATTATTACACTTGCTTTTTTAATGTTTATAATTATGGTTTCTATTCAATCCTGCTCAAATATTCTAATGGGAGGGATGGGAACAATAACAGGTACATCCTATCAAGCTTCAGATATAGATGTAACAGAAGCAGATGTAGAATATACAAGATTAGAAACAGGTCTATTATTGACACTACAAGATATAGAGGTAGACAATCCTGGATATGATGAGTACAGATATAACTTAGATGGAGTGGGGCATGACCCCCATGAACTACTTGCTTATTTAACAGCAAAATATGGTGATTTTAAAATATCTCATATAAAAGGTGAGTTGCAAAGAATATTTAAGGAACAGTACAAATTAACCTTTCAGGAGTTTACTGAAACATATACTGTAACTGAAACTTTTACAGATCCAGAGACTGGTGAAAGTTATGAAATAGATGTGGAGTATGAAAAGGTAATCCTGTTAACAACCCTAATCTCTAGACCACTAAATGAAGTTTTATTAGAAGAGCTAGATAAGGATGATAAAGAACTTTATGATGTTTTAATGATCAGTAAGGGTAATTTTATGTCCTATAATAGCCCAGTAGATGGGGATTGGAAACAATATATTTCAAGTTTATTTGGGTGGAGGGTCCATCCAATTCATATGATAGAGAACTTCCATACAGGTTTAGATATTGCAAATCCAGAGGGAGAACCTTTATATGCTATCTTTGGAGGAATGGTAAGAGAAGTTGGATATGATGCTAATGGTTATGGCCACTATATAATTATCCAGGATAAAAGAGGAAACACTGCCTTATATGCCCATTGTTCATCGATAGTTTCGAGCCAAGGTTCTGAAATAAAAACAGGAGATATTATAGCTAGGGTGGGTAGCACAGGAACTTCAACTGGTTCTCATTTACACCTAGAGTTAAAAGATTCAGAAGGAAACTTATTAAATCCTTATTTTTATTTATATAGTGAAGCTGGTAGCAGTATAGGAACTGGTATCTATTACAATGGATATAGGGGAAATTATGGTAATCCTGGTATAGCTTATGATGATGAGGATTTAATGGCTTTATTTAATGAAGCAGATAAACATTTGGGAAAAAGATATGTATTTGGGGCAAATGGACCAACTAATTTTGATTGCTCTAGTTTTGTATGCTGGGTATTCAGAAATTCTGGAATATATAATATTCCAAGGACTACAGCACAAGGAATATTTAATCAAAGTACATCAATATCACCTACGGAAGCTAGACCAGGTGATATTATTTTTTTCACCGGAACTTATAATGCAGGCGTGCCTGTTACCCATGTTGGAATATATGCTGGTAATGGAATGATGGTACATGCAGGTGACCCAATCCAATATACAAGTATTGAATCCAATTATTGGAGGAGTCACTTCTATTCATTTGGAAGATTAAGATAGGGAGGAAGAGATTAATGAATAAAAAGCTTTTAAAGAAATATAGTGAATCAGAAAAGATAGAAATGCAAATTCAGGAATTACAAGAAAAGCTTCAAGGAGTCAATAAAGAAGCTATAGAATTAGAAAAAACTGAGCTTCACAAGATATTCATATCATCAAAAATCACATTTGAGGAATATACACAAATAGTAACAGGAATTTTGTCGAAAGATGAAGCTAGAAAAACAATTTTAGATAAAAAAGAGAATTATTTAAATAACAAGTTAGACAAGGGGGAAATTTATAATGAGGGCTAAAACTTATAAAGCTGTATTGATGGTGATAGCATTAACAATTTTAAGTATTTCATTTGGTACTGATGTATTCGCCAATAAAAATGGTGGAGATGAGATGGAATTTATTTACACATCAGATATTTTAGGAGACCAAATGCCTGATGAAACAATAGAGATTCACAGAAAAGAGGGAGAGCAAACTAGTCCTCTGTTAAAAGACCCAACAGTAAATCCATATAGGGAATATGATATAGCATTGGTTGAAGGTGGAAATATGGATGCAATTAATCCACTAGCAACAAAACAATATATAGCTAAGGCTGATGTAACAGAAAATGTGGGAGAAGCAGGAAAGGAGTTTGAGATTTTTCTTGATGAAGATGAAAATGGCAAGGGGACAGTAAAGCAAACAAGGCAATTTGTCACCTTTACAACTAAAAGTGGAAAAATCCTTCATTTGATAATAGACCATGAAAAGACTTCGCAAAATGTAACCTTATTAACAGAAGTAGGTGAACAAGACCTTCTAAACATGATAGAAGGGGACAAGTCTAACTTTAACACTAAGCCAATAGAAAAAGAATTACCAAAAGAGATAGATAAAGAAGAAGTACCAGTAGAACCAAAACCTAAAGAGAAAAGCAAACTATCATTCCCAGTAATACTGATAATATTTGGAGCTGTAATAGGCGGGGGATATTATTTTAAGATATATAAAGCTAATCAGGAAGATTATGATGATGAATATGATGATGAAGATGAATTGGAGTATGATGAAGGGCATGAGGATGAATTTGAGGAATAACAAATTATAATTGACCATGACTTGTCCAATGGGGTATACTAATAGTAATATTAATTAGGAGTTAAGTTCCTAAACTTAGCAAACCAAGGGATGGTGCGTTTATGGGGCGTATCGTCCTTTTTACAATTTATGAATTAAATTAGAAAGGAGAGTTTGATATGGCTACAATAGCTCAAGTTAAAGCATTGCTTAGGGCCCACTTTGAAGGTGAGCATGAGAAATTTAAAGTTATATCCTTGCAGATAGCAGCTCATGAAGCAAAAATAGGACACACAACAAGTGCTAGAGAGATAAAAAGCATCGTAGAAAACTCTCCAGTAAATAAAGCAAATATATTAAAGTTTAATAAGAAAGATGAGGCATTAGAATTAAGATATGTTAATGTAAGCATTGATCAATTAGTTATAGATGCAGAATTAAAAAAGAGAATAAACAGAATCTTAGAGGAATATCGAAAAAGGGATATATTGTTAAAGAATGGATTGAAAAATAGGTCGAAATTATTATTAGAAGGGAATCCAGGAACTGGAAAAACAATGACTGCATCAGTAATAGCCTATGAGCTAGGATTACCGCTTTATATTATACAAATTGAACATCTGATATCTAAGTATATGGGGGAAACAAGTGCCAAGTTAAAAAAGGTTTTTGAGCAGATAAAAGAACATAGAGGGGTATATTTATTTGATGAATTTGATGCGATTGGTTCAGATAGAACATATGATAATGATGTAGGTGAAATGCGAAGAATATTAAATTCATTTTTACAATATATTGAGGATGATGATTCTGCTAGTATAATAATTGCTGCTACTAACAACCCGAAAATGCTTGATAAAGCGTTATTTAGAAGGTTTGATGATGTATTAGAATATAGACTTCCAGATCAAGAACAAATAATAAACTTGTTAAAATTAAATCTAAATAAATATGCAACAAAAGATGTATTATCCTCTAATGTTTTAGAGAGGGCTCAAGGATTAAATCATGCCGATATAGTTAATGCATGTGATGAATCTTTAAAAGAAGCTTTACTTAATGATAGGATTGTTGATGAAGCAATGCTTATTACATTTTTAAATGATAGAAAACGCCTTATACAATATAAGGAGGTTAATTAATGAATAAATTTAAAAATATAAGAATTGCTCAAAGAAAAGAATCATATGCATTTACACCTGTTGGAGGGGGTGGTGGGAATAGGAATATTCCACTGAGAAATAGATATAACCACGCAAATTACCTTCAAAGACAGTTTGAAGAATCTTGGGGGACTGGTGAAGAAGAGAATAAATATGTGTCCTCATTTTCTAATAGAAACGGTATATACCTTGAATTTAGAGGTAAAAAGGAATATGAACTAATTACTAAAGGTTTAGAAAATGCTAATCAGAATATAAGATTATGCAATGTAAGGGAAATAAAAAATACAAAATATGCTACAGTGTATGTTCCATTGGATAAGAAAGACTTTTTTCTTAAGAAGATAAATAGCTATAAGGAAGACGAACGAAATAAAGATGTTGTAGAATCAATTGAATCTATAAACAACGCAATAGTTAATGCATTATGGACTGATGATAGGGATATGCCCACTAAAGAACTTGAGGGATGTGAAGTTTGGTTATCAGTATATAAAAGAGAAACTCACGAAGAAGTTGCGAATGAATTTTTTCGATTATGTGAAAACTTAGAGGTTACTTATTCCACAGATTATATTGAATTTCCAGAGAGGGTAGTAGTTGCAATTAAAGGAGATAAAAGTATCTTAAAAGAGATATTATTAAACAGTGGTAATATAGCAGAATTTAGAAAGATATCAACCCCTGCAAGTTTCTATATAGAGGAAAACAGTAGAATTGAACAAAAACAATGGATAGATGATTTACTTGGTAGGGTGAAATTTAATAATGATTCAAGAATTTGTATATGTTTATTAGATAAAGGAGTAAGTAATGGTCACCCGTTGATTCAGCCAGTGTTGGAAGATAAGGATATGCATACAATATTTGATGATAGAATTGTACAAGATATTAGCAAAGATGGACATGGTACAAGTATGGCGGGGATTGCAACATATTTTAATCTTGAAAAATTGTTAGAATGCAATGATTTCTTGGAAATTAATCATAAACTAGAATCTGTAAGAATTATTGATGATAAAATAGTAAATAATCCTAAATTATATGGTTCAATAACTTCTGAGGCAATTTCTCTTGCCGAGATTACTAACCCAGACAATAAAAGAGTAATAGTTATGCCCATTACAGCAGGATTTGATTTAGTGGCAGATAGAAGAGATAAAACAAAGTTTAGAGGAGATGGAAAACCAACATCTTGGTCTGCTTCTATAGATAATTTAGCACTAGGTAACTACGGAATTGAAGAAACATCAACTAGACTGATAATTGTTTCGGCAGGAAATACTAGTGAAAGTGAAATTGAAAATGCTGAAGATTATGAAACAGCGGTAGCAACACATTCAGTTGAGGATCCTGCTCAGTCGTGGAACGCATTAACTGTCGGTGCTTATACCCAAAAATCCTCCTTGTCGGGAGATATTAATATTGACAAATATAGGCCATTAGTGGAGGCAGGGGCTTATTCCCCATTTAATTCATCTTCACTAATGTGGGAAGATAAATGGCCAATAAAACCAGATATAGTATTAGAAGGTGGAAACTTAGGATTTAACAAGGATTCTGCCGATATAAAATACTCAGTGTTTGATCATTTAAGTTTGCTTACTATAAGCAACAATTATCATAAAGGAGATTACTTTATTACTGTGGCAATGACTAGCCCTGCATCGGTACAGGCTGCTAATATGGTAGCTAGAATCATTGAAGTTTATCCAGATATACGTGCTGAAACCATAAGAGGTTTAATGGTTCATTCTGCTGAATGGACAACCCCAATGATTAAGCAAATTTTCAAAGAAAAGGACTTTAAAAAAACTACTAAAACAGAAAGAAGGGAATTACTTCGCCTTGTTGGATATGGTGTCCCTAACTTAGAAAGAGCATTATATAGTGCAAGAAATTCTGTGAATTTAGTAGTAGAGGATGAAATACAGCCATTTAAGAAGAAAAAAGGGGCTTCAGTAACATTAAACGAAATGTCATTACATGAGATTCCATGGCCAAAAGATATTTTAATTAGTTTGGGTGATACTCCAGTAAGAATGCGTGTTACACTTTCTTATTTTATAGATCCTTCGCCAGGTGAAATAGGGTGGGAAGATAAATATAGATATCCAGGGTGTAGATTGTATTTTGATGTTAATGATATCAATGAAGATAAAGGAAAATTTTTATCAAGAATAAATAAAAAGATGAGGGAAGAAGAAAGCAAGGAAAGACAAACAGGAGATAGTAGCGGAAGGTGGTTTTTAGGTGTAAATAATAGAAATATTGGTTCTATACATTCTGATATTTGGGAAGATATAGCTGCAAATTTAGCTGAAAATCGTTTTATAGCAGTGTATCCAGGTGGTGGTTGGTGGAAAACAAGGGGAGGGTTAGGAAAATACAATTCAAAAGTTAAGTATTCTTTAATAATTAGTCTATCCACACCGGCTCAATCAATTGATTTATACACACCCATACAGAATATTATTACAAATGCTTCAAATAAAAGGCCAGTAAAAACCAAGATAAATATAAAAACTAAATAGATATATAAATATGTATAAAAGATACTTTCTAATACGGAGGTATCTTTTTTTATTTCAAGAAAGTGAGGTAATAGAATGAAATTAATAATAACAGAAAAGCCATCTGTGGCCATGTCTATAGCAAAAGTTTTAGGTGTCCACGGAAGAAAAGATGGATATATAGAAAACAAGGAATATGTCATTAGTTGGTGTGTGGGTCATTTAATAGGACTGGCTCAAGCAGATAAATATGAGATGAAGTATAAAAGGTGGGCGTATGAGGATTTACCGATAATTCCAGAAGAGTTTAAATATGAGGTATTTAGCAATACAAAAAAACAATATGAAATTCTTAAAAAATTATTGAATAGGCCAGATATATCGGAGGTTATTAATGCATGTGATTCAGGTAGGGAAGGGGAGTTGATATTTAGATTAGTATATAACCAGGCAGGATCGAGGAAGCCAATAAAAAGACTATGGATTAGCTCTATGGAAGATAATGCAATTAAGGAAGGATTTAATAATCTCAAAGAAGGAAAAGATTTTGACAACCTATATAATTCTGCCCTTGCAAGAAGTCAGGCTGATTGGATAGTTGGTATCAATGGAACAAGGCTTTTTACAGTACTATATAATGAACTTCTAAGTGTAGGAAGGGTTCAAACACCAACTCTAGCTATAATCGTAAACAGAGAGGAAGAAATCCTGAAATTTCAAAAGAAGAAATATTTCAATATAGACATAGAATTAGGTGGTTTTATGGCCACTAGTGGAAAGATAAATGAAGAATCTGATGCTGATATGTTCTTTAAACAATGCAAAGGTAAATTAGCAATTGTTAAGGAAATTATAAAAGAAAAGAAAGCAATCAATCCACCATTACCCTTTGATTTAACTTCCCTACAAAGAGAGGCCAATAGATTATTTGGTTATACTGCAAAACAAACATTGGATTACACTCAATTCCTATATGAAAAGAAATGGATTACATATCCTAGAACAGATAGCAGGTATTTAACTGAGGATATGAGGGATAGTTTAATAGAATTAATAAGGAAAATAGATAAAAATAAATTAATCACAAATCCAGATTATAAAAGGGTGTTGAATGATAGAAAGGTAAATGAACACCATGGAATTATTCCTACAATAGAATCCTTGGATTACAATATAGAGAATATCCCAAAATCAGAAAGAAATATTTATAACCTAGTTTGCCTTAAACTACTAGAGTCTATTTCTGGAAAATATGAAGAAGAGTTAGTAAGGGTCATATTGATGGTAGGAGAAAATGAATTTATGGCTAAGGGAAAAAAGACTTTGAATCTAGGATTTAAAGGTGTGAAGGTTGGATTTAATTCAATAGAGGATAAAGAAGAAAAATTAGAAGAAAATCTATTACCTGAAATATCAGAAGGTATGGAACTTAAAATTAATGATATAAAAATTAGGGAATCCTTTACCCAACCACCTAAATATTTTACAGAAGACACCCTCTTGTCAGCCATGGAAAGGGCAGGAAATGAAGAAATAGATAAAGAATTAGAAGTTGAAAAAAGAGGATTGGGTACACCAGCTACAAGGGCGGGAATTATAGAAAAACTTATTTATATGAAATATATCGAGAGGAAAAATAAAAACTTATTAGCTACAGATAAGGCAACGAATTTAATTACTGTAATACCTGATAGCTTAAAATCTTCAAAATTAACTGCCGAATGGGAAAATAAATTAATGGAAATTTCCTTAGGCAAGGGTAGTCATAAGGAGTTTTTAAAAGAAATAGAAAGTATAATTATAGATTTAGTAAAATCATACCATCATATTTCAATAAATAATAATGAAGGAGGTAGCCAATGACTAAAACATTTAATATACAAACCATGTTAATGGATAAGACTAAGGAAATAGTTAGCTCTAGCAATGATTGGGTGAAGTTTATGTCTTCATCGGCCTACACCTACAAGTATCCTTTTGAAGATCAGATTTTAATTTATGCTCAAAGGCCAGATGCTAGGGCTTGTGCAAGTATGGAATTTTGGAATAAAAGATTTCATAGGTGGGTAAATAGAGGTGCAAAAGGTATACCGTTGATTGATTATAATTCAGGGGGATATCCTAAATTAAGATATGTATTTGATATTACAGATACTCATGCCACAAGATATACAGATAAGGATGTAAACCTTTGGGAATTCAACATAGAAGACCATAGAGATGCAATTTTAAATCTAGAAAAGACCTTTAATCTAAATCCTATAGAAGATGGATCTATAGAATCAAGAATATTAAAAACAAGTGAAGAACTTACCAAATTAAGGCTTCCTGATATTCTATATGATATTGAAAGTTATAAAGAAGGTTCACTAGCTGAAAGTTTAGACAAATTAAATATTGAAGTTATAACAAGGGACATCGTTTCCAAATCAGTCGCCTTCACTACTCTTCAAAGGATGGAATTAAATCCTATAGAATATTTTGAAAGAGATGATTTTGCAGAGATAATAAATTTCGATACTTTTGACATGATTAGTATTTTAGGTAGCTATACATCACAAATGACAAAGGAAATAATTGAAGAATTAGTTATGGAAATAGAAAAGTTAGAAATTGAAAATAAAAACAGACAGTTAAATGTCCAAAATACCTTGCCAAAAGATATAGGTTCAAGTTATAGTATGGGTAAGGAAGAAAAAGCTCTTAAAAACGAGAATGAAGGCTCTATAGAGGATAATATTGAAGGAGGGAGTGGCAATGATGAAGACAATAAATGGAACTCAATACAGGTTGGAGGAGGGGAGCTACAATCCAGTAATAAAAACCAACAGCTTCGAGGAGATGGGAGGAACTTACAGGATGGAAGGGGAGTACCTGATACCCAACCTGGAGTTAGTAGAGGACAAGATATATCTAGGCAAGTATGGCAGAATGAGGGAGAACTATCTGAAAGAACACAAGATGAGCTACTACACCAGCCTAAAGATACAAGGGAAATTAATGAATCACCTTCAAGAAGTGGAGACAGAAGCCCAGAGACTATTGGAGATGGAAACACCGAAATTACAAATGGCCTGGGGGGTAACAGAGAAACTGAAGTCAGAAGATCAGATGAAGTGGGTGGGAATGATGAACAATATCAAGAACTCCATAGAAGAGATAATAGAGAAGGAGATAATATTCTCTTAGGAATTAACTATCAGCATGAATTAAGCATATTTCCCACAGAGGAAGAACAAATAGAAACTATAGAAAAGGCAGTGGAAGAAAAAACCACTGCCTTTTCTATTTCTCAAAAAAATATTGATGATGTATTAACTAAAGGTACAGGCTTTCAAGATGGTAAATATAGATTGGTAGATTTCTTTGGTAAAAATCCAAGTGCTAACCAGGCAATAGATTTTCTAAAAAAGGAATATGGTATAGGAGGGTGGGCAACACCAGGTCGAGGGGATTTTATAAATAGCTCTAATCATGATGCTAAGGGTATTGAATTAATAAAAGGAAGTATATTAGAACCTGATGCAAAGATTCATCTATCGTGGAATAAAGTAGCAAATAGAATTAGAGAATTAATAAAATTAGATAGATATTTAAACCCTAAAGAAAAAGAAGAATTAGATGATTACAGAAATGAAGAAAAAGAAATAAATAATATATCAACTACAATAGAAGAAGATAAAGTCTTAAACTATAAACTAGGGGAAACAGTCTATATGGGCGCCAATGAATATATTATTATCGAATTTTCTGATGAAGTAGTAGAACTTAGAGATTCCCAATTCCCACTGTTGACTGAAGCCATCCCCAAAGTTGAGTTCGAAAGAAAACTTAGAGAAAATCCTTTAAACCAACATATATTCATTAACAAAGAAGCATTGAAAATAGAACCCTCAGCGGAAAAAATAATAGTAGAAAATATAAGTGGAATTACAGAAGTAACACCATACCAAGCATCTCAATTAATAAATGGTAGATTACCAGAAAAAGAGCATAATGAAAGTGGTAAATATTTTAGTTTTAATGATGGCTTTTGGGTAGGACTTGATTATTCAGGGAAGGAAGGTTTTGTAGAAGAATTTGATAATAAAGAAACTTGTATCAGATGGTTAAATAATGAGGAAGAAGTAGTACTAAATGAGAAAATTAATTTTAAAATTAAAGATGATGAACTTGGAATTTCTGGGGCAAAAACTAAATTTCAATGGAATATAGAAGCAATAAAAGTATTAAAAAATATAGAGGAAGAGGGTCGGCTTGCAAGGCCAGATGAACAAGAAATATTATCTAAATATGTGGGATGGGGTGGACTAGCTCAAGCATTTGATATAGATAACCCATCTTGGGCAAAAGAATTTTTTGAATTAAAGAGCCTATTAACAAGCGAAGAGTATTCATCAGCTAGGGAGTCTACCTTAAGTGCCTATTATACTTCACCAATTATCATAGAAGCAATGTACGAGGCCATGGCAAACATGGGATTTAAAACAGGAAATATACTTGAGCCAAGTTGTGGAATTGGGAATTTCATGGGTTTACTGCCAGAAAGCATGAATAATAGCAAGCTTTATGGTGTAGAGTTAGATGATTTAACAGGAAGGATAGCTAAACAACTATATCAAAAGAATGATATTTTAATTGATGGATATGAAAATTCCAATTTGCCAGATTCTTTTTTTGATATGGCCATAGGTAATGTGCCCTTTGGACAGTATAAAGTAGCTGATAAAAGATATGATAAAAACAACTTTTTAATTCATGACTACTTTTTTGCTAAGACTTTAGACAAGGTTAGACCAGGTGGGATAATTGCATTTATAACATCTAAAGGTACGATGGACAAGGAAGGGGAGCAAGTAAGAAGGTATATAGCACAAAGAGCAGAACTTTTAGGTGCGATTAGACTTCCAAACAATGCCTTTAAAGGAAATGCAGGAACAGAAGTTACTTCTGATATAATTTTTCTACAAAAAAGAGATAGGATTATAGATTTAGAAACAGATTGGGTTAATATTGGGGAAGATGAAAGCGGTATTAGAATGAACCAATATTTTATAAATAATCCAAAGATGGTACTTGGTAAAATGACCATGGAAACAAGTCAATATGGATTAGATAGTACTTGTAAACCAATAGAGGGTGAAGATTTAAAAGCACAACTTAAGGAGGCCATTAGAAATATTGGTGGTAAGTTTGAAGAAATAGAATTACCAGAGGAAGTAACAGTAGACGAGGACTCGATAATACCAGCTGATCCAAATGTAAGAAACTTTAGCTACACTTTAGTCGAAGGTCAGGTGTATTTCAGGGAAAATTCACAGATGATTAAACAAGCCCTAAAGGAAGAAGACCAGAATAGGCTAAAAGGAATGGTTGAA
This sequence comes from uncultured Tissierellaceae bacterium, assembly GCA_964575895.1. GTDB lineage: Bacteria > Bacillota > Clostridia > Tissierellales > Tissierellaceae > Gudongella. The sequence continues at coordinate 24,891 of CAZNTE010000007.1, forward strand.
CTTAGGGATATAACAAGAGGGTTGATAGAAGCACAGGCAGAGGATTATTCAGATAATGTAATAAAATCTATCCAAGATGCTTTAAATACTAAATATGATGAATTTATTGATAGATATGGAAGATTAAATTCTAGGGAAAATGGGAAGTTATTTGATGAAGATTCTTCTTATGCCCTACTTTGCTCACTAGAAATTATGGATGATAATCAAGAGTTTAATAGAAAGGCAGATATCTTTACCAAAAGGACCATTAGAAAATATGTTGAAATTATAGAGGCAGAGACTTCAAGTGAAGCATTAGCCCTATCTATTAATGAGAAAGCTAGGGTTGATTTAGACTATATGTCAGATTTAACAGGTTTATCTAAAGAGGAGATAGTCAAAGATTTGGAGGGAATCATATTTAGAAATACTGATAAATCTATAGGTTTAGAAATAGACCAAGGAATCTATGAAACAGCAGATGAATATTTATCTGGAAATGTACGGGGGAAACTAGCCTCTATAGAAAGGCTAATAAGTTTAGGAAATGAAATTGGTGACTACTATGAAATAAATAGGAAGGCTTTGATAGAAGCACAACCAAGGGATTTGACAGCAAGTGAAATAACAGTAAGATTAGGGGCAACTTGGTTACCAGTAAAGGATATAGAAAAGTTTATGTTTGAAACATTTGAAACACCAGGGTACAACAAATGGGACATAAATGTAAGATTTTCACCCTATACTGCAAATTGGAATATTGAAGGTAAATCAGCAGACAAGGACAATGTACGAGCCTATATGACTTATGGAACTAGTAGGATCAATGCCTACAAGATTTTAGAAGAAACACTTAATTTAAAGGATGTAAGAGTACTGGATAGGGTAATAGGCTCAGATGGTGTAGAAAAAACTATTATAAATAAAAAAGAAACTATGCTAGCTCAACAAAAACAAGAGGCTATAAAACAGGCCTTTGAAGATTGGATTTGGAAAGATCCCTCTAGAAGAGATAGACTAACTAAGTTATATAATGAAAAATTTAATTCAATAAGATCAAGGGAGTATGATGGAAGTCATCTATTCTTTCCAGGTATGAATCCAAATATAGAACTAAGGGAACACCAGAAAAATGCCATAGCTCATACCTTATATGGGGGAAATACCCTTTTAGCCCATTGTGTCGGGGCAGGTAAAACATTTGAAATGGTAGCTTCAGCTATGGAGAGCAAAAGATTGGGACTATGTAATAAATCATTATTTGTAGTACCTAACCATTTAACAGAACAATGGGGAAATGAATTTATGCAACTATATCCATCAGCCAGTATCTTAGTCGCCACCAAAAAAGATTTTACGCCTCAAAATAGGAAGAAGTTTTGTGGGAGGATAGCTACGGGAGATTATGATGCAATAATTATTGGCCATAGTCAATTTGAAAAAATACCAATGTCAATTGAAAGACAGAGGTTGGAGATGGAAAGGCAAATAAGTGAAATAACAGATGGAATAGCAGAACTAAAGGATAGTAGAGGGGATAAATTCTCAATAAAACAATTAGAGAAAACCAGAAAATCCTTAAAGGTCAAACTCCAAAAACTTAATGACCAAAGTAGGAAAGATGATGTAGTAAGTTTTGAAGAGTTAGGGATAGATAGACTTTTTGTCGATGAGGCACATAGCTATAAGAATTTATTCCTATATACAAAAATGAGAAATGTAGCAGGTATAGGGCAAACAGAAGCACAAAAGTCTAGCGATATGTTTATGAAATGCAGGTATATGAATGAGATAACAGGGGGAAAGGGAATTATATTTGCTACAGGTACACCAATTTCTAATAGCATGACGGAGCTTTATACTATGCAGAGATACTTACAGTATAATACTCTAAAAGAACAGGGTTTAAATCACTTTGATTCATGGGCAAGTACCTTTGGAGAAACAGTAACAGCTATAGAATTAGCACCAGAAGGAACAGGATATAGACCAAAAACAAGGTTTGCTAGATTTTATAATCTACCAGAGTTAATGTCAATGTTCAAAGAAGTAGCTGATATAAAAACAGCTGATATGTTAGATTTACCAGTACCAGATGTGGAATATGAAACAATTGTAATAGAGCCAAGTCAGCACCAAAAAGATATGGTAGCAAGTTTAGTTGAAAGAGCAGAGATAGTAAGGGCAAGGGGGGTAGATCCAAGTGTGGATAACATGCTTAAGATAACCAATGATGGTAGAAAATTAGCCCTAGATCAAAGGCTAATAAATGAAAACCTGCCATCAGAAGAAGGCGGAAAGGTATCTATATGTGCAAATAATGTGTATAAGATTTGGGAAAATACAAGGGACAAATCATTAGCACAGTTAATATTTTGTGATATGTCTACGCCAAAAGAGGATGGTAGTTATAATGTCTATGATGAAATAAAAAACCGATTAATTAATAATGGAGTACCAAAGGAAGAAATAGCATTTATCCATGATGCAAAAACTGAAATCCAAAAGGATGAGTTATTTGCTAAAGTTAGAAGTGGTAATATAAGAGTATTAATTGGTTCAACTCAGAAAATGGGTTCAGGAACCAATGCCCAAAATAAGTTAATAGCCTCACATGATTTAGATTGCCCTTGGAAGCCCTCAGACTTGGAACAAAGGATGGGGAGAATAGTAAGGCAAGGAAATGAAAATGAAAATGTAAAAATATTTAGATATGTAACAGAAAACTCATTTGATGCTTACTTATTTCAATTGGTAGAAAATAAACAGAAATTCATATCCCAAATAATGACTTCAAAATCTCCAGTGAGATCAGCAGAAGATGTAGATGAATCAGCCCTATCCTATGCAGAAATTAAAGCCTTGGCTACAGGTAATCCATTAATTAAAGAAAAAATGGACTTAGATGTTCAGGTGGCAAAGTTAAACATGCTAAAATCCTCTTATTTAAGCGAAAAATACAGATTAGAGGATAATGTATTAAAAAATTATCCAAGTAGAATAAAAAGCCTCTCAGACCGTATAAAGGGATATGAGAAGGATATAGACCACCTTAAAGAAAATACCATAATTAGTGAAAATGATAAAAGAAAATTCACTCCTATGAAAATAAATGAAAAAGTCTATATGGACAAGGAGGAGGCAGGAAAAGTATTATTAGAAACCTGTAAGACCCTAAAAAGTAGCCAACCTAAAATAATTGGTTCATATAGAGGATTTAAGATGGAATTAAGCTTTGATAGTTTTTCAAAAGAATTTAGGCTATCATTAAAAAACTCGCTAAGTCATTTCGTAAACTTAGGAAGTGATATTTTTGGAAATATTACAAGAATAGATAATATATTAGATGGTATGGAAGATAGGCTAAAAGGAACCAAAGAAGAACTGGTTAATGTAGAAACTCAACTCAAAAACTCTAAAGCAGAAATATCTAAACCATATAAACACGAGCAAGAATTAAAAGAAAAACAAATTAGGTTAGCAGAACTAGATTCATTATTAAACATGGAGACTAAGGGAGGAGAATTGGAAAAAGGTAATAGGGACCCTGAACTAGATATAGCAAAAGAATTAATTATGGATTTTATATCTATGGAATATGACGAAGAGTTACGTCCATTTAACTATACTGACCTAAAACATATAGAAATAGCATATACGACTACAGAAGATGGAAGTCACGAAATACAAACAGAAATAGATCTGGTTGATTATTGTATAAATAAATATGTGGATGGACATTTAATCACTAGTGAGAGTTATCAAAGTTTAAATGATTTTATAGAGTATGCACTAAAACATCTGGACTTCTCAGACCTAGTTTATATCGACCAGGAAGCAATGGATAGGATAGTTGACCCATTAGACCTAGATAGAGATAATGATGGGATTATAGACCGTTATGACGCAGATGATAAGGATTCCAGTGTATCCACCTATGGACAGGTTGATGAAAGGGAAAACAAAAGAAAATCTATACTAGAAGACTTAAAAGGGAAAAAAGAAATGATAAGAGATAGGACAAAAACTTTCAGTGAAAGAGATTTAGCAAAAATAGAATTATAGGAGGAATAAATAATGGCTAAAAATAAACTATTAGAGCTCTTTAATGTGCAAAATCACGAGGAACTAATGGAACATATTAAAAACAATCCTGATGATAATAGGGTTAAAGAAATAAAAGAATTACTAGAACATTTTGAGATTAGCCTTGATAGTGAGGTGAAGGTTGATGAATAATTTATATGAGCAATTCAATTGTAGTAGTAAAGAAGAATTATATGAAAAGGTTAAAAATAATGATGTGCAAGTTCAACCACTCTTAGATTTTCTGGAGTATGCTAAAGCAGACATAAAAACTAAAAATAAAGCCATAACAAGTCCTAACATATTTGTAGACTATGTAAAATCAACCACATTACCTACAAAAGATGCAGGGACTTTTATTTTTGTAGATACAAAAAATCATCCAGTACTATTAAAAAGATCAAGACTCAGCAGGAAAAATGATTTAAAGGATGCCATTAGGGAAGGATTAATATCTGGTGGTACCAGGACTTTCATAGGATTTAATATTGAAACACCAAATAAGAAGATTGAGGGAATTGAATCCTTATTTGAGGAAATAGGAATAAAGATAGTAGATACAATAGGTTATAATAAAGATAAAGATTATTTTACATCAAAAAAAGCAGGGAATTCCTTTTATAATTCCAATTCTCATGAATTAGTAAGTGATGGTAATACAGAGTATTCAAAAGAAGACTTTAGTGTTAAGGAAAAATATATTGACTTCACTAGTCACTTTGCCACAAATGAATTGCTTGGATTGAATGTAATTGATAATCTTGAAAACATTAAAGACAGTTTAAAGATTGGGTTTCAACATCATCATCAGGAGATTTTAGGGATATTAGTTTATGATAGTAATGAAAAAATTATTTTAGCAGAGGAATTATTTAAAGGAACCATGGATGCCTCACTAGTAGATCCAAAGATAATAACCAAAAATATCTTGCAGTTAGAAGATGCAAAGGGGATGGCAATATTTCATAATCACCCCAGCGGTAACCCTGTACCTAGTAGAGAGGATATTATTATGACAGAAAGGGTGGCTAGGCTATGCGATATCTTAGAGGTAGAACTACTAGACCACTTCATAATAGGAAAAGAAAAGACTCTTTCATTTTCTCAAGATGTTGAAAGTTTTCAAAGCAAAAATTATAGATACCAAGATAAAGCAATTAATATGAAAAAAGTAAGTGAAAGGGCATCCAACTATGGAAAGGATAATAAAATAGAAGTTATCAAGATAGGGGATGTGGTCAAGACATCCCTTTCTGATTCCACTACGGTTTTAGATGTAAGAGGGGATAATGCTTTACTATTTGACGGGAGACAATTTATAGAGGCATATGGTGTTCAAAGTAATGATGATAAGGTATTTTGGGGACAAGGTCATTATTATGACACCATACCAAGTAAAATATTTGATAATAATAAAAAAGACTATGAAGATATTAAAGACAATATAAATGATATGATAAATAGCAATTATCAAGACTTTGTAAAGGCCCTAATATCTATAGAAAAAGGTATAGAGGATGAAGATACTTTAGAAGAATTATATGACAGGTTTATGGATAATGATGGGGTAAACCTTATAAATGATTATTTTGATGATATCATGTATGATTTGGAACATGAGAATATGGTTGGGGAATCAAAGGTAAAAGAAGCAAGCAAAATAAATCAAGAAATAGCCAATATTAAATCAGAGCGTCAGTCAATATTAAATGAATTAAAGACCAAAAACAAAGTAATAAATAATAAAAAAGTTGAAATAATAAAAGTAGATGAAGTAACTTTATAAAATTACCCATGGTAGGATCAATAGGTCTTATCATGGGATCTTTTTTTATTAAAACAAATTTATATGAAATATCAAAAATAACATTTGAGAAGTCGACAATTATATAATATAATAATAGGTAAATAATACGATTAGAAAGAGGCGATTTTATGGGAGTTACCTATAAACCCTTATGGAAACTATTAATAGATAAAGACATCAAAAAGACAGAGATGAGCAAAGCGATTGGGATTAGTACTAGTACCTTATCAAAACTAAACAAGGAAGAATATGTTTCTTTGGATGTTTTGGTTAGAATTTGCACTTATTTAAAATGTCAATTAAGTGATATTTGTCAAGTTTTTATTGAAGAAGATTAGAGGTGAATGTATGAAAGAATTAGACTATAGTGCTGGAGCTGTGAGCAAGGGATTTTGGTTTTTAGAATTTAAAAAATATATGGAAGAATATCTTAAAGGAAAATCTCACAAAGATATTAGACAAAAACAATTAGACGAAAATTTTCTTATGGCACCATCAATTGATTACGGAAAAAGAATGGTTGGTGAAATAAAAAAAAGGATATCTGCCTTACCTGAAGAAATAATAGGCTTATTTCCTAGCTTAAATGTAACAGACCAAAAAATAATTAACCTTTTAGGAATAATGCTAACAGATAGACTTTTTTTTGAATTTATCTATGAAGGATATAGAGAGGCCCTAATTATAGGCACAAAAGAATTTGAAGATAGTCAAATACGAGTTTTTTTTAATAATAAATCAGACCAATCCGAAAAGGTTGCAGGATATACCTTAGAAGCAAAAAGAAGACTAGGTAGAGCATATAAGACCTATATGAGAGAAGCAAATTTACTAAAAGAAGAAGATGGAATTACAGTTATAAACAAAGTAATTATGGACTTAGACTTGGAAGTAATAATGAAGAAGTCCACATTACTACCCTATTTCAAAGGAATTACAGGGGGACAATAATGAATACTTTTAGAGAAAAATTAAATAAAATAGAAGATGCAATATCAAAAGAAGAGTTTTTAATAAATAGGGGAGGAGCCAATGAAATAGGCTACTATGTCTTTGACTATGATCCAAAAGTAGAATTAGAAGTAAGGGGTCATATAAAAAGTCTAAAAGAGAAAAACGTCCTTTATTCTTTAGGCTATGAAATAATAATATTTGATTTATATGATTTGATGATTGACTATATGGAAGAAGAGGGAATCATAGAGGATTCTATACAAATGGAAAAGGAATATGGTTTGGGGTACTTAATTTCTTCTGTAGTAGATTTTTTGAATATGGGGACAAAGGATAACTATCTTACCAACTATATCAAAAACAATACACCGGAAAAGGCTGTGGTATTTATAACAGGAGTGGGAAAGATATTTCCCTTTGTAAGGTCACATGGAATATTAAATGCGTTACAACAAGTATTTGATAGATTGCCTGTCGTTTTATTCTATCCAGGTAAATATGATGGACAAACTTTAATGTTATTTTCAGAGTTTAAAGATGATCACTATTATAGGGCATTTCCCCTAGTATAATAATGGAGGGATACTATGTTAATGAAAGATATGTTTGCAAAGGAAATTGATAGGGATATCAAAGGAGTAGTCAAAGTAGAGCAGGACGATATATCCATAATAGAAAATGAACTAGAAGAATATGTAGTAACCAAGGAGCTGCAAAAGCATTTTAGAGACTTTTTTTCAGCCTATAAAAAAGGAATCCATACCAAGACAGACAAAGTAGGGGTATGGATATCTGGCTTCTTTGGTTCAGGTAAGTCCCATTTTCTTAAAATATTGTCCTATTTATTAGCCAATGAAGAAATAAGTGGAAAGAAACCATTTGACTATTTTTTAGAAGATGAAAAAATTAAAGACTCTATGACCCTAGCTGATATTGAACTTGCTTTGTCTATTTCAACAGATGTTATATCCTTTAATATAGATTCAAAATCAGAAACCTCAGGAACAAAAGATAAAGATACTATTTTAAATGTATTTCTAAAAGTGTTCAATGAAAAATTAGGCTATAGTACAAATCCCCACCTAGCTGATCTAGAAAGACAATTAGATGATGATGGAAGATATGATGAATTTAAAAGCAGGTATGAAAAAATATCAGGGGATTCTTGGGTAGATTCAAGACATAAATTTAACTTTAGAAAAGATAGGGTTGTAAAGACTTTGGTTGACATGGACTATATGGCTGAAGAGACAGCCAATGATTGGTCAAGGTCAACAGTTAATCCTTATGAAATATCTATTTCTAGTTTTGCCCAAATGGTTAAAGAATATTTGGATAAGAAAGAAGAAAAACACCAAATAGTATTCTTGGTAGATGAGATGGGTCAATACATAGGAGATAATTCTGACCTAATGCTAAACCTACAGACCATAACAGAAAACTTAGGTAGCTACTGCCAAGGTAGAGCTTGGGTAATAGTTACCTCCCAACAAGATATAGACTCCATTACGGAAGTTATGGGTAGAGATTTTTCTAAAATTCAAGGCAGGTTTGATACCAGGATAAGCCTTACCTCTGCCAATGTAGACGAAGTAATCAAACTTAGGATACTGGATAAAACCCCTGTAGCCCAAGATACCTTAGAAATCCTATATGATAACAAGGAAACCATAATAAAAAACCTAATAATATTCAATGATACAGCAGAGAAAAAATTATACGAAAACAAGAAAGACTTTGCCAAGGTATATCCCTTTATTCCTTATCAATTTGATGTACTATCAAATGTTCTAACATCAGTAAGGGAATATAGCTCCTCAGGTAAACACCTATCAGAAGGAGAAAGGTCTATGCTAGCTCTTTTTAAAGAATCTGCAGAAAAGTTTATGGACTATGAAGAAGGGACAATTATCCCCTTTAATATATTCTATGATGCTCTTAGTAAGTTTTTAGACCATAGTCACTCAGTAGTTATATCAAGAGCCCTAAATAATAAAATAATAAACCCAGATGGGGAAGAATATAATTTCAATGTAAATGTATTAAAGACCCTATTTTTAATTAAATATATACATGAGATTGAAGCTAATGTGGACAATATAACCAGCCTAATGGTATCCCATATAGATGAAGATCGTAGACTACTTAGGGAAAAAGTAGAAGAGGCCTTAAGCATCTTAGTAGGACAAACCCTAGTACAAAAAAATGGGGATATCTATATATTCTTAACCAATGATGAACAAGAAATAAACAGACTAATAGATAACCAAACTATAGAAAGCTCAAACCTAGTAGGGGATATAAGTGAACTATTGTTTACTGTTATTTACCCAGAGGAAAAGGTAAGAGCGGGGAATTATAAAAATAGATATATCTTTGAATTTAATAGATATGTTGATGGCAGACCTTTTAGGGCTAATCAGTCCTTTGATTTTGGAGTCAAGATATTTACACCAAATTCCGAGTTAAATGGACAAGATAGTAACCTTAGGATGCAGTCATCAGCATCCACAGATGTATATGTGGACCTACCCAATGACTCAGGTTTTATCCATGAACTTAGGACAGCAATGAAGATAGAAAAATTTCTTAATTCCCCAGCATCAAGCAATATGCCTAAGTATGAAGAAATTAAAATAATGAAAAGAACAGAAATGAAGGACCATAGGGATAGGGCGCGATTATTTCTACAAGAAGCCTTGAGAGACTCCAACTTTTATATAAATGGAGATATTTTAGATTTGCCTAGCAAGGATTTTAAATACAATCTTACGGAAAGTTTGGAGCGAATAGTGGACACGGTCTACCACAAGCTAAACTATATTACTGACCCTAAAGAAGAAGTAGATATTCACAATCTATTTAGAAACCAAGGAAGTAGGCAAATAAAACTTGAGGAAGAAAAAATAGAAAATGAAAATGCCATAAGGGAAGTCATAGACTTTATAAAGATAAAAACTAAAAACCACACAAAAATATCACTAAAAGAAATAAAAAATAGATTTCTAAAGGCTCCCTATGGATTCCTAGATGTAGACATAGAATGGATAATAGCCAAGACCTTCCTAGATGGACAAATAGCCTTATCTCTAAATGGATCTACCATCTCCCTACTAAATGAGACCTCAGAGAGAATAGTAGACTACATAACCAAAAGAATGTATGTAGAGAAACTCTTAATAGAGGAAAAAGAAATAGTTCCAGACAATATGAAAAGAAGCCTGAAAAACATTGCTAGAGAAGTATTTAAGACTAATATAATATCAGAGGACCCAGATACTATGGTAATGACCTTTAACAGTTCGGTAGCAGGGATTATAAAAGAATTAGATTCCCTTGCTAAGGAATATGAATATTCAAGATATCCAGGAGAAAACATCATAAAAGAAGGCCTAAGTTTATTAAATAAAACCACCTACATGGATAAACCGATGGATATATTTAAATTTATAAGGGCAAATGAGGATGAATACTTAGATTTTAGGGATGATTACTCACCAATTAAATCTTTTTTTGAAGGATCTTCTAAAAAGATATGGGAAAAAACCCTCTATTATATAGGTGTATTTGAAGCCAGTAAATCCTATGTAGTAAATGAGGAAATAGAAAAAATCTTTACTAGGATGGAAGAAATTATCAAGATGCCTAGCCCCTATGATAATATTTCTGAACTACCAAAGCTAAATGATGATTTTTTAAACATCTATGGACAAATACTGGACAAGGAATTGGAACCAGTAAAAGTAGAAATTATGGAAGCAGAAAAGAGGGTAATGGAAGTATTAGAAGAATCAAAATTAGAAGATGTCTTCTTAAGTAAATTTAGACAAGCCTTTATAGACTTAAATAAAAAAGCGGAGTCTTGTGATAATGTAGCCCAGGTAAACGGATTTAGACTAGAAGCAGATAAATTGAAAATTAGATTTTTAAATGAAATAAGAGATGAAGAAGTTAAGAGAGCCGAAAAAGCAAATGATAATCCAAATACAATTACAGCAGGTCTTGACATAAAAGTAGACTTCAAAAAAGTAAAAAATATAAGCATCAAAGACATAAACAAATCGTCTTCCTGGCAAATAGAATCTAAAGAAGATATAGAAAAATATATTAGAGAATTAAAAACTAGACTAGAAAAGGAATTTGAAGAAAACCAAATATTAAATATTGAATTTTGAAAATAGAGATAAGGGGAGGAGATAGCTTGGATAAGTCAATACTTAGAAGTTTTGCCATATACTCTAGGAATAAGTTGATGCAGGATGTTAAAAACAAGGGAAAACTAATAGGGATAGGAGATAAGGGCATAGAAAAACCCTTATCTGAATCAGTAGATATGTTAACTTTTGATATAAAGGCTACAGAATCTTACAAAATTCATGGTAAACAAGTTGAGCAATATAAAAAGCTAGTAGAAGAAATAAGAAGAAAAGAAAATAATTCTGACTACCAAACAGCCTATGACTCCATAGTGGAAGAAGTAGCCTATACTTGGTTTAATAGACTAATAGCCATTAGATTTATGGAGGTAAACAATTATCTACCAGATAAAATGAGAGTCCTATCCTCAGGAAGACCAGGAGTAGATGAACCAGAATTCCTTACCCACTATGATGAAACAAGCTTAGAATTTACACCAGATGAGTTAGAAGAAATTCTAGACCTAAAACTTGATGGATCAGCTAAATCCATGGAGGAAATATTCCACCTAATTTTTATCAAGGAATGTAATAGACTAAATGACCATCTACCAGATCTATTTGAAAAGATAGATGATTATGCTGAACTTTTATTAAGCATTTCCTATATAGATGAGGAAGGAGTCCTCTACAAACTGGTTCATGATATTCCAGAGGAATACTTTGATATAGAATCAGGAAATGAAAATGGACAGGTAGAGATAATAGGCTGGATGTATCAGTACTATAATAGTGAAAGAAAAGATGAGGTAATAAATATCTATAATGGGATAGTTAAAAAAGAAGACATACCAGCTGCGACCCAGTTATTTACAACTGATTGGGTAGTTAGATATATGGTAGATAATTCTTTAGGGAAATACTGGCTTGAAAGAAATCCAAATTCTTCTATAAAAGAATCCTTAAAATATCTAATGCCTGGAGAGATAGGTCAAATAGATGAGAAAATATCACCAAAGGATATAAAGATATTTGACAATGCCATGGGAAGTGGTCACTGCCTAAGCTATGCCTTTGATGTCTTGATGCTCATATATGAGTCAGAGGGATATACCAAAAGAGAAGCTGCAAGATTAATACTAGAGCATAATATTTATGGACTAGATATAGATAAAAGAGCCTATCAATTAGCCTACTTTGCTATTATGATGAAGGCGAGACAATTTAATAGGGGTATACTTAATGAGAAAGTAAAAACTAATCTGGGAGTCTTTGAAGACAGCTTAAATATAAATAAAAATCAATTAGAATATCTAGGTTTATCAATGGAACCTTTAAGTAGAAAACTTGCCCTAAATCAAATAGATTATTTAATTGATGAATTTAAGAATGCAAGAGAGCTAGGGTCTATCTTACTTATAGATAATATAGATAAAAATTTACTCTTAGAATTTGTAAACGATAATTCAGGTAAGGGACAAATCTCAATTGGTGAATCAAATATTGAGAAGACTCAAGAAGAACTAAGAAGATTAGTAAATATTGCAGATATGCTAGGACAAAAATATGAGGTAGTGGTGACAAACCCACCCTATTTAAATAAGTTTAGTCCAAAGTTAAAGAAATATATAGGGGATAATTATAGAGATTATAAGGGTGATTTATTCTCAGTATTTATTTATAGAAATATTGAATTAGCTAAAGTAGGTGGATATTCTGCCTATATGTCTCCTTTTGTATGGATGTTTATAAAAACCTATGAAAAGCTTAGGGAGTATATAATAAAAGAAAAACATATATCCAGTTTAATACAGATGGAATACTCAGCCTTTGAAGAAGCTACTGTACCTATATGCACCTTTGTACTACAAAATAATAAGACTAAAGAAAAAGGGTCTTATATTAGATTATCTGACTTTACAGGTGGAATGGAAGTACAAAGGATTAAAACCCTAGAGGCTATAGAAAATCCCTACTGTGGATATTATTATGAAACAGAGCAGGAGAATTTTGAGAAGATACCAGGTATACCTGTGGCTTATTGGGTTAGTGACAGTGTTTTAAATTCTTTTGGAAATACCTTAATAGGAGAGAAATACGAGGTGAAGCAGGGTATGACCACTGCTGATAATAATCGTTTTTTAAGACTATGGTATGAAGTATCTAGCACCAAAATGGGACTAGATATTGAAAATCTGAATGATGCACAAGAAAGTAAGAAAAAATGGTTTCCTTATAATAAAGGAGGATCATATAGAAAATGGTATGGAAATAACGAGTATATAGTAAATTATGAAAACGATGGCTCCGAAATGAAAGAATTTACATCTAAATTACCACAAGGAACTTGGGTTAGATTAAAGAGTAGAGATTATTATTTTAAGGAATCAATTACATGGACGTTTATTAGCTCTTCAAAATTTGGGGTTAGATATTCTCCAAAAGGATTCATATTTGATGTTGCTGGTTCTTCAATGTTTCCTGGAGAAGACATATATTATGTACTGGGATTTTTGTCGACAAGATTAGCTTATGACTTTATTCAAATTGTTAATCCTACTCTTAACTATCAGGTAAAAGATATAAAGTCATTACCGTTAAAAAATAAAGAAAATATTAAAATTAACATACAGAAAATAGTTCAACAAAATATCTCTATCTCCCGTACCGACTGGGACACCTTCGAGACCTCTTGGGACTTCAAAGTATCTCCCCCAGCAAACTTTGATCAGTACATGGAAAACTACTATGATAGCCTAGCAGACATAGGAGTATTGGTGGATAGGGAATCTTTCTATATTCCTACCATAGAAGAAGCCTATAAGCACTATAAAGACTTCACCAACAACCAATTTGCTAAACTAAAGGCTAATGAAGAAGAACTAAATCGTATCTTTATAGAAATCTATGGGCTGGAAGATGAATTGACACCAGAGGTATCAGACAGGGATATTACCATAGCCAAAATATTTGATGCTAAAGAAGAAATAGACGAGGAAATCAAGGGTAACAGATATGTCCAAACCAAGGAAGATGTAGTCAAGCAGTTTATTTCCTATGGGGTAGGTTGTATCTTTGGTAGATATTCCCTAGATATAGAAGGATTAGCTTATGCAGGTGGTGAATTTGATGATAGTAAATATAAGACTTTTATCCCTTGCAAGGACAATATAATCTTAATCTCCGATGAAGAATATCTAGAAAATGATATAGTTGATAGATTTATAGAATTTGTAGAGGTAGTTTACGGTAAGGAATCCTTGGAAGAGAATCTAAGCTTTATAGCTATAGCCTTAGGTGGAAATGGAGAACCAAAGGATATCATCAGAAGCTATTTCCTAAAGGACTTCTATAAGGACCATGTAAAAACCTATCAAAAAAGGCCTATCTACTGGCTCTATGATAGTGGAAAACAAAATGGATTTAAGGCTCTTATTTATATGCATAGATACCATGAGGACACTACAGGAAAAGTCCGTATATCTTATCTCCATGAAGTCCAAAGATCCTATGAAAGAATAATGGACAACCTTAAATATGACATAGCCAACAATGAAAACCCAAGGCAAGTTGCCCAGGCTGAAAAGAAGCTCAATAAACTTACCAAACAGCTGAAAGAGTGCAAAGACTATGATGAAGCTATAGGTCACTTGGCCCTAGCTAGGATTCCTATAGACTTGGATGATGGGGTAAAGGTAAACTACGAAAAAGTTCAAACAGATGAAAAGGGTAAGAAACTGCAAATATTAGCAAAGATATAGTTGAAGGAGAAAGTTTATGGCTGAATTAGATTTAAAACAAATTGAAGATAAATTGAATGAAGAGTTTAAAGGAGATAGTAGAAGACTTGTATTTTGGTATGACGAAAAAAGAGAATTTATAGATGATATTGAGTCTTTGGATTTAATCAATGCAAAAAAGCATTACCTCACAGGAGACAACTCTTTTGAAACCAAATTACTCTTAGAAAGAAAAGATAAAAAGAATAACTATCTTATATATGCTCCCTTTGAGAAACCAGAGTCCAGGGAAAATCATTTAGCAGATACTATAAAATATTCCAAAGAATTTTATGCAGACAGGGCATCCCTTATTGCCCTGGATTTAGGACTTGATGAAAAAGGAAAAAGAATTATAGAAAGACATATGACCTTCTTTAATGCTAAGGATAGAACTAAAAGGTTCTATGATTTAGAGGGACTTACATCTGATGAGGCTACTATAGAGATAGGTCTCTTATCTGCAACTCTTAAGCTGAAAGTTATAAATTTTGAGGAAGTAGTTCGTATGGTTATGACTAGAGGAGATTTAAAGAATAATACTCATTTAAGTGAGTTCAAGAAATATGGTTTAGAGCATGTATTTTGGAAGCATATAGGTCATATTTTTTCATATATAGATGAAGATGCAAGTTTAGAAAAATTCCTTATATCACTTTTTATTACCTATGTGAACTTTAGTGTCAAGGGTAATTTACCAGCGTCACTGGATAAACACTTGCTAAACAAATCAGGAACAATCATAGCTTTTATGGATCAAATAATGAATAATATCCTCTATATGGAGGAGTTCGATAACCTCTCCCATAGGATATTTATAAGCATTAAGGGGGAGAACTTGTTTAA
Source organism: uncultured Tissierellaceae bacterium (assembly GCA_964575895.1). Classification (GTDB taxonomy): domain Bacteria; phylum Bacillota; class Clostridia; order Tissierellales; family Tissierellaceae; genus Gudongella. Next base: position 40,481 of record CAZNTE010000007.1, read on the forward strand.
TAATTTGTCTGTAGAAAGTATTATAGATTTAGATTTGTTTAAATTTGCAGATGAAAAAATTATAGACTGGATCATAGAGAGACTCTTGGATGAAAATCTTAATTCTTCAATAGATAATATGAAGATACCAGGAATATGTGAACATAGGGAAAAGTTACATTTTGGTAAGAGTTTTAGGGCAGAATACCATCTATTAAAATACGCCTACCATGTAATTTCCAAGGTTAATTATGACCCAGCTAGTGATATTATTTCCATGGTAGATAGATATGATAAGGAAGATTATAAGATAGATACTTATTATAGAAAATTTAATTATTATTTAGATAATACAGGGAACCAGCATAAATTTGATAAGTTGCAAGAATTAGTAGAAAGTATTTATACAAATAAGTTTTTAAATAAATTAACTAAGGAATTTAATGATAAATTCTCCTTTGATGAATTACAGGGAAGATTTAAATTTCAAAGGAATTTTTATAAAAATTATGTGGAGATAACCAAGGAAAGCTTAGTAGTTATTGTTTCTGATGGATTTAGATATGAATTAGCTAAAGAGTTAGTTGAAAAGATGAACAGGGACAAAAAATATGAAACAGTAGAAATAGAACCACAAATTGGTATTATTCCAACTTACACTAGGCTAGGAATGGCTTCCCTCTTGCCTCATAAAGAACTTACTATAAATGATAACTATGATGTCTTGGTAGATGGAAAAGCTTGTACAAATCTCTTGCAAAGGGATAGGATTTTGAAGGATACAAACCCTAGTGCTGCTGCTATAAATTATGATGATATAAAAAAATATAAAAGGGATGAACTTAGAGAGTTCTTTATAGGGAAATCTCTAGTTTATATCTATCATGACCAGATTGATAGTAGGGGGGAAAGTTCTGAAGATGAAGTTTTTACTGCCTGTAAGGAAGCTATAGATGAACTAATGGATTTAATGGTTAGGTTAACGGATTCCACCTCAAGGACTAGATTTATTATAACCAGTGATCATGGCTTTATCTATAAAAGAAACAAGCTGATTGAAGCTGATAAAATTGATTCCTTCTTCTCTAAAGAAGATCAACTAAATAAAAGGTTTATAATATCAGATGAAAATTATGATGTAGTAGGCACAAGGAATTTTATGGTGGCGGATATATTAGGGACTTATGATAAAAGAGCTGTAACTGTACCCCTTACAAGCAATATATTTAAACTTGCAGGAGGGGGACAAAACTATATCCATGGAGGGACATCACCCCAAGAAGTATTGATTCCTCTTGTCCAAGTTAAGACCATAAGAGGTTTCAAGGAAGAAAAAAATGTAGCAATATCTTTAATATCTATGTTATCAAAGGTAACTGGACTTATAATAAACCTAGATTTTATCCAACAAGAACCTATTTCAGATGTGATTATTCCTACGGATTATAAGATAGCTTTTGCGAACGACAAGGGAGAAATTATATCAAATGAAGTAAATCACTCTGCTGACAGCAAGGAAAAAGAGTCAGCTAATAGGATATTTAGGTTGCAATTTACTCTTAAAAATCAAAAGTATAATAGGCATGACAAATATTATTTGATAGCTCTAGATACTAAGACAGGGATGGAGATTTTCAGGCATGAAGTAATTATAGATATAGCTTTTTCAGATGATTTTGGTTTTGATTTATAGTAAAGGAGCAATGCTATGGAGAATTCAAATAGGGAGCTTATATTAGATAAATTAATAGACTATTTTCCAGGGAAAATAGTTAGAAAAGATTTAACCAAGAAGATTAAAGAAGGGGCAAATGTACCAGTTTATGTTTTGGAATATTTGCTTGGTATGTATTGTTCTACTCAAGATGAAGAGGCAATTGAAAAGGGAGTAAAAAATGTAAAGGATATACTTGCAAAAAACTACGTAAGACCAGATGAAGCTCAAAAAATTATCTCGAAATTAAGGGAACAAGGATCCTATACCGTCATTGATAAGATATCGGTAAAATTAAATTATAGAACAGATACCTATGAGGCTGAGTTTTCAAATTTAGGACTTAAAGCTGTGCCTATTTCTAGCGCTTATCCTTCAGAATATGAAAGGCTGCTTGCAGGTGGTATATGGTGTATTGTTCAGATGGAATACTACTATGATGAAGAAGATAGAAGTAGAGTTCCTTTTATAATTAATAAATTAACTCCAGTTCAGATGCCCGGAATAGATATGGAAGAGCTAAAAAAAGCTAGAAAAAATTTTGAAAAGGAAGAATGGATAGATATAGTCCTTAGGAGTACAGGAATGGAACCAGATAGTTTTAATGCTAGGGAAAAATGGTTGCACTTGGCAAGGCTTATCCCCTTAGTAGAAAACAATTATAATTTTTGTGAACTAGGTCCTAGAGGAACTGGAAAGTCCCATATTTATAAAGAGATAAGTCCAAACAGTATTTTAGTTTCAGGTGGACAAACCACTGTAGCAAATCTTTTCTATAATATGTCCACTAAACAAGTTGGCCTTGTAGGTCTATGGGATTGTGTTGCCTTTGATGAAGTAGCTGGGATTACCTTTAAGGATAAGGATGGAGTCCAGATTATGAAGGACTTTATGGCATCAGGATCCTTCGCCAGGGGCAAAGAAGAAAAAAATGCAACGGCTTCCTTTGCCTTTGTAGGTAATATTAACCAATCTGTAGATGTTTTATTGAAGACATCCCATCTATTTGAGCCTTTTCCAGAAGCTATGGGGATGGATACTGCATTTTTAGATAGGATGCATGCCTATCTACCAGGCTGGGAAATACCTAAGTATATGCCTACCTTTTTTACAGATGATTATGGATTTATTACTGATTATTTGGCTGAAATAATGAGAGAGTTAAGAAAAATATCCTATGGAGATGCTTATGATAAATATTTTAAATTAGGTAGCCAACTTAACCAAAGGGATACTATTGCAGTAAAAAAAACCATATCAGGCATGGTAAAGCTTATATATCCTGATGGAGAATTTGATAAGGAAGGAATTGAAGAAATTTTAAGATTTGCACTTGAGATGAGAAGAAGGGTCAAGGAGCAATTAAAGAAAATAGGTGGGATGGAATTTTATGATGTTAATTTTTCTTATATTGACTTAGATAGCTTTAGTGAAGAATATGTTCCAGTACCAGAACAAGGTGGTGGTAGTCTTATACCTGAAGGTATAGGAAAGCCAGGCCATATATACCATGTTTCAAGGGGTAAGTCTGGTATGCTTGGAGTATTTAAGCTGGAAACTCAAATGACTGCTGGAAATGGAAAGTTTGAACGAACAGGGCTGGGTTCAAATTCAGAGGCTAAGGAAGCTGTGGATACAGCCTATAAATACTTAAGGGCAAACAGTAAGTCTATAAGTGGGACAATAAGTACTACTACTAAAGATTATCTTGTAAATGTACAAGACTTAAATGGCATAGGTATGACTATTGACCTAACGCTTTCTACCATGATTGCAGTATGTTCAGTTGCACTAGGAAAGCCATCTATATCAAGCATGGTAATACTTGGTGATATGAGTATAGGTGGGACTTTAATAAAAGTAGAGGAGCTTGCTAATACTCTTCAAGTCTGTTTAGACAGTGGTGCAAAGAAGGTTCTTTTACCATTATCATCAGCTGCGGATTTAGCATCAGTACCTCCAGAATTAGTTGGAGCTTTTAATTTAATATTCTACAAGTCACCTGAAGATGCAGTTTTCAAAGCTTTGGGAGTAGAATGATGCAAGGGGAGAAGGTTATGGATAAATTCAAGGAAGAATTAATAAAAATTAAAGATAGCATGAGCCAGGAAGATTTTGATGACCACAAAACTCAATATCCTAAAAGAAATTTTGAACAATTAATTGATTCATTAGAAAAGAAAGGTATTAAATTCAACAATATTACAAAAGAGGAAGCTTTATTAATTCTTAGGGATATAAATTATTATTATAAAATAACAGTATACAAAAGAAATTTTAAAAGAAATAAAGATAAGAAGTTTATAAATTTAGATTTTTCATATTTAACTGATCTAGCAAGTATGGACATGCAATTAAGATATTTGCTTTTGACAGCAACATTGGATATTGAACATTCGTTAAAGACTTTTCTTATTACCAAAATTACTGATAACAAGCATGAGGATGGGTATGATGTAGTTAAAAGTTTTTTTCATTCAACCATAGGTTCCTTTAATGAACTGGATAAGGATACCATTTTAGAAAGTGCTAGACATAAAAGCCATTACCAATTCAAATTGTATGAGGCTCACAAAAAAGCGCCACCAGCATGGGTTCTTATGGAAGTTATCAAATTTGGTGATTTTTTAAGATTTTTTGAATTTTATTTTAGCAAGTATCCAACAGATGAATTTAAGATAGATTCTTTAATGGGAGTGTTAAGTAGTGTTAAAAGAGTTAGAAATGCCTCAGCTCATAATAATGTATTTCTATTCGATTTATATCATAGTGATATAAACATCCCTAGTAATTATATAAAAAGATATGCCAAGGATAGAAATATAGGAGAGCTATTTTACAAATGTAACAAGATACATGATATTCTATGTGTATTTTATATACATGAGTTTTTTGTAAAAGGAAAGGGATCAAGACAGCATAGAATCGATGATTTCAAGGAACTGACAAGAAAGTTTATTGAAAGATTATCATATATGGCAAAAGATAATGACATTCTATATTTTTTGAATATATTAAATTTGGTTCTTGACAAATATGAAATATAGCTATATACTTATAATTGATGAAAGGACGGTTCGACCGTTCGGCATTAGGGGATTTATTCGCTAATGTTTACTTTAAAATTATATGAATGACCTAGCTTCATGAAGCTAGGTCATTCTTTATATTTGTACAAGTTATTAATGCTCTCTCTTCCCATGAATACCAGGTTCTTTCCATTGCATATAAGTCTCTAGATTAGATTTTAAGAAATTTAATTGTAAGACTTTTTCTTTTTGTTTTTGATAATTGTGGTAACTTTCATTTTTCCTATATATTTCATTTTGAAGGTTTGCTCTCATCATAGGAAGGTCTTCCAGGCCTTTAGTATCAATATCTTTTAAGAATTCTTTTGAAGCCTCAAATAAAATTAATTCCTTGCTATATGCCTTGTGAAAATTAATTTTATCTTCAGAGTTAATATACCTTGAATATAGAGGTTCTAGCCTATTGTAGTTTTCAATATTTTTGATTTTAAGGCTCATATTTTCTATATTATTTTCAATAGATTTAATATCCGATGCAATATTAGTTAATATCATATTTTCTCTTTTTAATATATCATAGAGTTCATTTTTAGAATTTATTTTATGGATAGACATTAGGTTAAGTGTCTTGGCCATATTCTTCATATTATGCTGTTTTGCCCATATTTCATAGCCTTTAAATTCTTGAACTTTAGCATTGTTTTTCAAATTAATAACTTTTCCAATACCGGAATCTAATACAGGCTTATTGTTATAGGACTTAGTCTTTTTATTATATTCTTCTTTTCTAGAAGCCCTATCTTTTAATCTTCTCTTAATACTTTCTTCGGTATAATTATCTCCTATAGTTTTTGCTCTAGTAAATCTTTCCTGATCTTTGGCTCTAAAGGCAATATGCTTACCTTCCTTAATTTCATATCCCATAGAAGCCATTAATTTAAGGAAATCTTCCCAATCATTAGCTCTTTTAATAGCGTTGTCTATTGAGTATTGAAGCCTTGCTTTCCAGCTCTTACCCTTACTTCGTTCTTGATATTCTTTATAAGATTTTCCTTTCTCCATACCTGGGTTTTCAATGATAGATAAGCCATATTCTGTGCATAATCTATCGCTAATATTACGAATTTTATGGTAGGATTTTTTATTAGAATTATAGGCCTTACCATCTATATAGCTTACATTATTAAATAATATATGATTGTGGATATGGCCTTTATCTATATGAGTGGTAAGTATATATTCATATTTTCCATTAAGTATATTATTCACTAAATTTAAGCCAATTTCATGGGCAATATCTGGAGTTAATATATCATCTGGGTCAAAGGATTGTATTAGATGTCTAGCAAAATTTTTACTAGAACTATTCCATGATTGTCTAGTCATTTCAAATTCTAAAGAAGCTGTTTCATGCCCACAGGCATGGGTAGATATTAAAATTTCCTCATCAGTTTTATCTGGATTACAAATATATTTAATACTTAAATCTAAGGTAGTTTTGATAGGATGGATTTTTGTAACTGCCATAGGTCTTTCATCATCTCCTTTATTTCCTCTAGATCTTCAGCATAGATATTGCTTGTAGAATTAACTCTTTTTGCTATTTGATTCATATTGATAGAGAACCGTGTCATATTAGTATTCATTTCCCTGAGGGGCATATTATCTAATATAAATATATGTCCATCTATGGCCATCTTTCTTAGATATGCACCCATATTTTTTATATTTGCTTCTTTCATATTATCTTCAATCAAGTTTTTTTCTTCATCATTTACATAGAATTTTATTTGTAGATTTCTTTCACGATTTGCCACAGTGTGTGCTCCTTTCTTTTGGGTTTTAACAGGGGATTGGGGATACTCCCCAACAAGCTATCATCTATTTTTCAAATAGGAAAATAGGGGATAAATCGGAAGTGGGTACTCACTTCCTGTGCTTGCTAATATTCTTAAAACCAAAAGGCAAGACCCCTATTTATCTGCCTATTAATCATTCCTAATGTAGTAGGGAAGAATGATATTATAATTCGTATTAGGCCTAAGAATAAAAATAATATTAAGACGCCTATAAAATCTAATGTGGTATATGGCCTGGTAATAAGCTGATAAATAAACAAGAAACCAAAGATTGTAGTAAATATATTTAGAAAAACATTGCTTAATCCACTTAAGATAGAAACTATAATATTGAAACAAAACAGTAAAATAAGAAGTAAAAACATAATCAATTTTATTGGTAAAAGAAAGATATTCCCAATTAATTTCATCTATATCAGCCCCTTTCTATATCTTAATTTAATTTTACTAGATAATAATATACAAGTCAATATAATAAGACAAAGCAATGTCCAGTTAATTGCAATCTACTATTATGACCCAAAGATTAATGGACAATAATATGTCCGTGATTTATAATATATTTAAGGAAGGAAGTTGAATTTATGAAGACTAATCGAATGTTTGAAATAATTATGATATTACTAAACGAGGGCGAAGTTAAGGCTAAGGATTTAGCAGAAAGGTTTAACTGTACCACCAAAACAATATATAGGGATGTAGAATATATAAAAGACAGCGGGATACCAATTATAAGTGAATTAGGGCGTAATGGAGGCTTTAAACTAGGTGCAGGATTCTCAAAGAATAATAAGAACTTAAGCCTTAAGGAACAACATACAATTATAAAAGTCTTAAAAGACCACGGTAGGATTCCAGAGGAACAATTAGACGAGATTATGACAACTATAGAAGGCCTCTTTAAGGATGATAGTATAGATTGGATAGATGTAGACTTAGGAGACCCTAAGGTAAATGATTATTTTGAAAAGCTAAGGTATGCTATTATAAATAATATCTTGGTAGAATTATACTTAGGAAATAAAGAAGATAATTCCCAAGTAATCAAAGCAAAGCCAGAAAGGATTTTAATTAGAAGAGATGGAATATATTTGGCTTTTACTAATTTGGCAGATGAAGAATTAGAGGGAATAAAGCTTGGAGAAATTAAATATGTAAAAGATATTAAATGAAGATTATTAACATAAGGTAATGATATTAATAAATATAGGGTACTTGAAGGAGGAAATGTATTGGATATTGAGAAAATAGCGACATCATGTATTAAAATGTTGTTATCTAGAAGTCCTTATCTTCAACCAATAATAGATGATAACGATAAGACACCAGTTTGGGATGGTGATATTTTTGTATATAATACCAAAGACAGATACAAGAAAAATGAAAATTTGATTGGAAGAGTTCCAGTTCAAGTGAAGGGGCATGAGGTTGAAAAGGTAGATAATAATGATAAAATAGAAACTATTAAGTTTAGGGTAAAGATTGAAGATATAAAGAAATTTTTAACTGATGGAGGAGTAATCTATTTTGTTGTACATTTAGACAAAAATAATCAGAAGATTTTTTATAATTCTTTGTTGCCTTTAGATTTAAGTCGATTAATAAAAACATATAGTGATCAGAAAACTTTTATGCTTGAATTTAAAACCCTACCACTTGAAGAGAAAGATTTAGCGGATATATTTTTAGATTTTATTAGAAACAGAGAGAAACAGCAAGGTACATTAGTTACAGATATTCTATACACTCATGATATTGAAAAGATAAGAGATGAAATAGAAGGGTTTAGTTTTAGTTATAGCACTGTAGAACCTAGCAAATCCATTCCTTTTAGAGAGCTAACTACTAGGGATTTCTATATATATGCTAAGCCTAAAGGCATAGGAAATCCAATCCCAATTGAAAAAGTAACTAATGCAACAATCGATTTTGAAGAAAAATTCAAAATATCTATAGGTGAAAAACTTTATTATAATGATGCTTATATACAGTGGAAAGAAGGAAGAGCTAATATTATTTGTGGTAAAGCAATAAAAATTAATATGGGTGAAACCAATGACCAAAATATTGGCACCTTTAATATTAATATTAAATTTAAGGGGACTTTGAATGAACAATTAAATGATTTATATTTCTTAGAAGGATTAATTACAAATAAACAATTAATTATTGACGGACATATGATCCCTTATGGCAATTTTAAATTAAATGATGAAGATCGAAATCTTTTTGATAGAATAAAACAACTAGAATCTTTAAAACAGTGCCTAGAATATTATGGTGTAAAAATTGATTTGGACCTTGATTCCATAACTGAAAAAGATGATTTTAAAATAACTTTCTTAATGGATAAAAAACCATCTACAAAAAAATACAAGATAGATTTATCTAATGTAGGTATTTTAGGATTAGACATTGCGAATATTAGGATTTTATTATTTGTGGAAGAGAATAAAGAAGGAGAGTTTTACAAGGTTAAAAGTTTTTTCAAGGGGACTTGGAAAGTTAATTATATTTTATACGAAAATAATGAAAAAATAAGAGTGAGTCAGTTTTTAACTTTGGATAAAGAATCTTTGTTAGTGGACAACATTAATTCTGAAAGTATAATTGCAGATATAAAAAAATATCATTCTGGGAATAAAAATCTAGAATTTGTAAATTTATTTTTGTTGGAATCTATTAAGGCATATGATGAGTATAGTAGTCAACAAATTGAACTCAAAAATTTAATATATGACTTATCAAGATGGCTTTATAACGAAAGTAAAGAGGATTATATTTTCTTAAACTTAGCTCAAATAAAATATCGAATGGGTACATTAGATAAATATGATATTGATAAGATAATAGATATTGGCAAATTAAATAAAGATAATATAGAAATACAAGTAGGCGTATCAATTTTGTTAAATAAAAAAGAGGATGCGGAAGCATTAATAAAAAATATGAATCCAGAGCTTAAAGACTTATTTATTTCTTATCCCATTTATCACCTATTGGAGAATTGTGATATACAGAATATTTAAAAAAGGGACTAACCAAAAGGCTAGTCCTACCATTTCTTACTATAACCCAAGTCAAACTGGTCTTCAATCCATTGAGGAATGTTTTTAGAATTCCTTTCAGTGGATTTTTCTTTTTCCCGTCTTTCTTTTGCTTCTTTAGACAAATCCCTGGTTTCAATGCATATACCATTTTCAAATATAAACTCTTCTATATACTCATAATTATAGGGATGATGAAATCCCATATGGACATATAATTCATCAATAAAATTGTCACCTATAAGAAAAGAACCTGTATAAGAGATTGGCAAGTTTATATTTTTATATACTAGATTACCGGCCAATGCATAATAATTATCCTTCCAATCATTGATTTCAAAGGCTTCTACGCCATTGAGTATAGGTGGATTTTCACTATCATGAGATGTGTAAAGATCCTTCAGCATTAGATTATTATTTTCATCTATAGCAAAGATGGCGATATATCCTCGCCAACAGGCACTACATGAAACAATAGGATTTAATCCAAGTTTACTGAAATCAAAAAAGTTTTCAGGGTCCTCTATTGCTACTATATCTAGGTCACTTTTGTTAAAGCTTAATTTATCATTTATTTGGGCAGTCATATCGGTCTCCTTTATAAAATAATTTTAAATCAAGGTCTAATTTTTTTAAAGAAATTACCTTTTGGAGCATGTCTTAAATTATAGTTAGCTCCATATCTATTCATCTCGTTCATTTTAAATATCAAAAGATTTATATTTACATTTAAAATTCCTGCTATTTCTACATCCGTATGATTATCTTTTGCAAGTTCTGTTATTTCACTATCATCCAACAAAAGATGTGCTGCGAAAATATTAGCCTCATATTCTGGTTGAGAGGTTATATCAAATAGCTCATATTCATGAAAAGGACTATTTTTAGTTAAGTGTCTATGAAGAACATCATGACCAAGCTCATGAGCAAGAACCATTCTCATCATATATTCATCCATTTGATTGTTTAGAAATATAAATCTTTTTCTTTCAAAAACAGCATATACACCTAATAAATCTTCAAGATCGTTAAGATATTTGACTGTAACATTAGACTCACTTGCTATTTGAAAAGGGTCATTGGTACCAAATTTATTAATAATTTTCTTAACCCGTTTATGAATTAAAGAGTTGTTGGAATCCATATAGCACCTCCAAATGAAACTTTACTTATTTATCCTTATCCTTAAGATATTTTTTAGGAGTATATTTCTTGTTTTCTAGTTTTGCTTCAAAAAAGGCTTCCTGTAGGGCATCAAAAACTGCCTTCTTATCATTTTCTGAAAGTTCCCCACCTGCGAATAAAGCACGTGCATCAGTAATTAATTCTTGAGCCCCTTTCATACCACGATATCCATATTTTTCACCAGCTGTTAAAACAAAGTCACTGCCTTCAGTTAGTAGATAATTCACATCCACATCAAATTCTTCTGCAATTTTATGATAAATTTTTCGATATCTGGGCAATGTTTCACCAAGTTCATAGGACTTTAATGTTCGTAAAGAAACTTTAATGCGATCGGCCATTTCTTGCTGGGTTAAATTTTCTAGTGTTCTTATTTCTCTTAGTTTTTCACCGAAAGTCATGGTGTCCTCCTCCTAGGGTGCAATACAAATGCACCAAATTTTAAGTTTTACTTGACAAGTGTATTTTAAATACACTATAATTCAATTATGGGCGATTGAATTACACTTATTATATAATGAGTTGCACCTTAAGTCAAGAAAAAGGTTAAAGACTAAATTTACCAATGTAAAGAAAAACTTATAACAAATGGGGGGAGATTAAAATTGATATTAATAATTTGATATTTGAACCATGTCAGGTTAAGGATGTTATAGGGTTAAATGGTTTTAAAAATAAAGGTCTGGTTAGCTTTGTTGCAAATGATAGTAAGGGAATACTTCCACACGAAATACCAAATGGTAGTTTTATATTTGTTAGGCCAGAAGATGATTATAATATTGGTGATTTCATAGTTGTTTATAAAAACGAACCCTTAGATAAAGATTTCAAGATAAAAAAGGCAGAAGAAAAAGAACCCTTATATTTTGGACGGATTATAATGACTGCTAAAAGTTTTCTCAAGGAAGATTTATAAAAAAAAATATTTAAGATGTAGAAATGAAAGGGGAGCTTTTGATTGAAAGATAAAAATTCATGTCATAAGCCTGTCTTTTCAGATGATATCATTGGTTTTAATGATTTTAAATTCAATAATTTAGTCTGCTTAATTGCTGATGGGGATTTACCACAGGGTATAGTGGACGGTAGTTTCTTATTTGTAGAAATAGGAACCTCTTTTAAGAAAGATGATTTAATAATCATCAGATCTAAGAGTATGCCATATGAATATAAAATCAAATATGCAGATAAGATAGAGTCTGATTATTTTGGCAGGGTACTTATGGCAACACAATTATTTGCCAGGGAGGAACCTAGTTATGAATATCAGAGAATTGAAAAATAAAATAGATATACCATATGAGATAGATAAAGAATTAGAACACAATGTTAAAATATTACTAAAACTTTATAGGAAAGTAAATTTTAGGGTTGAGGAAAGAATTCAAGATTTGGAACTAGAGACATATGAATCAAAAAGAAAACATTTAGAGGAATTAGTAATATCTATTCTAGAAATAGATACTACTATTAATTATGAAAAGATTGAAGATCAACTCATTAGTGTCAGTGAAAGTTTATTCTTACTACAAATTATGGACAAGGCTCTGGAGAGATTAAAGAATTATCCAGATAATGGTGAGTTGTATGGAAATATATTAGAGTTAAGATTTTTTAATAAAGAAATATACAGTCATGATATTATTATGAGAAAAGTAAATATGTCTAGATCATCATACTATAGACACCTAAACAAGGCAGTCCAATCTTATAGCACAATGATATTTGGCTATGCATTACCAGAGGTTCGTGCTATTGTTTTTAATGAAGATTTGGATATAAATTGTATAAAAGTGGCTGAAGGTAATAATGATTATTTTGAGGATTGAGATTAAATTGGTACTAATATGAAACTAAAGTGATACTGGGTTAGTACTGTAATGGTACTTTTAACCATATATACTATCCATACTGGGTGAATTATCCCTGCTTGACGGCGGGGATTTTTTTATACCCAAATTTTAAGTGCATAGGCTATGCGACTAATTAAAGTCGTGTGGCTTTTTTTATGCCCAAATGGAGGGAATATGGTGAGAAGTGTAAGAGCACCACCAGTTTCCTTATGAATTTAAGTAAATTTTTAAAATTCATAAGGAGGCTTAACAATGAAAAATAAGAAGGAAAGGGAAAATTATTATTTGCCTATTGACGGAAAATTAATACCAGTATCTAGAGAGGTTTATGATAACTATTATACCCTAAAAAGAAGAGAACGATATTTAGAAGAAAATGACATAAGTAAGGGACTTTTATATTTTAGCAACTTTGATACAGAGGATGGTAATTTTATAGATAATGTTGCAGATAAAACGGTAAATGTAGAAAAGTTAGTAGAAACAGGAATGATGATAAGGGAATTATACAAGGCTTTAAATTCTTTAAATGAAGATGAAAGAGAATTGATAGAAAGAATCTTTTTTGAGGAAGAGGCTATCAGAGAAATTGCCCGTAATGAGAAAGTTAGCCATGTAGCAATCCAAAAAAGAAGAAATAGGATACTAAACAAATTAAAAGAAATTCTAAAAGAATTAGAATACTAGGTTACCAGCCCCCTTATTTTTCGGCTTATAAGTAAGGGGGTATTTTTTATCCCAAATATTTGTACATTGAAAATTTAATAGACCAAGCAGATACATTCTGTTCAGTATGAGCCTAGAAATAGAGAAATACTTATAATTATTTATTCTCTTATAACTACACTGTGGTACTAGAAGAGCCACAGGCGAAGATGTACTGGCAGGTTAAAGATACTTCCGTATAGCCACAGCACGAGCGTTAAAAGCGTCCCACGCAATGGGTACGGCTCCTCATAAGAATGAGGAGAGGTAGAAATGCCTATGGAGTGGTTCTCTAACCATCGTCTGCAATGTCAGAAAACTTATTTACATATTAAGAGAATAGGCAATTTCAATTGGGAGGAGAGATGAGAATGAATAAAAATACAAAGAGTCTATTTGAAGATGTGGATTTAACTATAATACCAGATATAAAGGATATTCATATTGATCCCTTACTTCCAATAGAAAAAAGGATAGAAAAATACATTAAACAAAATCCTTATCCAGAGATATTAAAGATAGGTGATTACCATGTTAAATGTTCATATAGGGAAGGGGCAGGTAGATTAGAAAATAGATTAGATGAATATTTTAATTATTTGGCTGGAAAACAATATTAAAACAACACTTGAATAATAGGACATTATATTGTACAATTATAATCAGGATAGAGCTTCTACCTGATTATCCATTTTGCTCGAATAGATGATTGGGAGGAAGCGTAGATGAAAAAAATAAATGTAGCCCTTTATCTTCGTCTATCCAAGGATGATGGAGATGAAAGCAGGCAAGAAAGTAATAGTATCACCAATCAAAGAAATTTATTAAGGACGTTTGTAAAGTCCCATGAAAATATGGTTATCTATGATGAATATATAGATGACGGATTTAGTGGGGCTAATTTTCAACGTCCTTCTTTTATTAGAATGATTGCTGATATGGAATTAGGACTTATTGATTGTGTCATTACTAAGGATCTTTCAAGATTTGGAAGGGATTATATTGAGGCTGGAAGGTATATCCAAAGGATATTTCCTAATTATGGAGTTAGATTTATAGCTGTAAATGATAATTATGACAGTGCTACAGCTGACCAGGCAGAAGCTAATTTAGTCTTACCAGTTAAGAATTTTGTAAATGATAGTTATTGTAGGGATATATCAACAAAGGTTAGAACAAGCCAACATATTAAAAGATTAAATGGTGAATATATAGGAAGTTTTCCTGTGTTTGGATATAAGAAGGATCCAAACAATAAAAATCAACTTATTGTAGATGTAGAGGCATCAGAAATTGTTAAAATGATTTTCCAATGGAAGTTAAAAGGATTTAGCTCAAAGGCAATAGCTGATAAATTAAATGTTCTAAAAATAGATTCGCCTCTAACATATAAAAAACGAAAGGGTAGCAAATTTAGGACTAGCTTTAATGATAATAAAGAGACAAAGTGGACAGCTGTAAGTGTTGGTAGAGTTCTTAGTAATGCTGTTTATATAGGAATATTGGAGCAGGGTAAATCTGCTAAAATTAATTATAAACTTAAAAAGGAAGTTGACAAACCTAAAGAAGACTGGATTATAGTTGAAGATGCCCATGAGACAATAGTATCCAAAGAAATATTTGCTAATGTACAAAGATTACTAAAAAGAGATTTAAGATTAGAGGATAGTAAGAAAAATCCTCATATATTTTCTGGGATGTTATTTTGTTCTGATTGTGGCAGAGCATTAATTAGAAGAGTCAATAACTATAAAGGCAATAAGAGGGTATTTTATATTTGTTCTAGTTATAACAATGGGAAATCATGTACCCGACATAGTATATCAGAGGATGTGCTAATAGAAATTGTATTATCAGCTTTAAACAAGCATATATCTTTGACTGAATATTATTGGGAGGAAGTAAATAAATTAGCAAATAACAATTTTTCAGAGGAAGATGCTTTAGAGTTAGATAATAGAATAAGATTATTAGAAGAAGAAAGAAAAAAATATGAAGCTTTAAAATCATCTTTATATGAAGATATGAAGGATGGATTAATAGATGAAAAAGAATTTGCTAGCTTTAGGTCAAACTACACCTTGAAAATAGATGAAATAAAACGAGCAATGAAAAATCACCAGGAATTAATCGGCAAAGTGTTCAAAAAGGGAATAGATTCTAAAGAAAAGATAAATAACATACTACAATTTAAAAATTTAACAGAATTAGACAGAATGAGTATGGTCTTATTTATAGACAAAATTATAATTGGTGAGAATAAAGAGATAGAAATAGAATTTAACCATGAAGACGAATTAAATATAATAAGCAAAATTTTAGATGAAACAGATAACTTTATACCACAGGCTAAGAGAGAGGTGGTATAAGTGGCTAGAACTGCAGATAGATATTTAAAGAAAGATAAGAAAATAGAATATGAAAAAATAGAAAAATTCCATGCAGGAATTTATACAAGGCTATCTTCAGATAAAAGATATGGTGAAAGGAAACCATCAGATTCTATAAATGGGCAAATTAATATAGCTATGGAGTATGTAAAGGATCATCCAGAAATCATAATACAAGAAGTGTATACAGACTATGAATATTCTGGCACTAATTTTGAAAGACCTGCTTTTAAAAGGATGATGGAAGATATAAGGATTGGTAAAATTAATTGTATTATTATAAAGGACTTGTCCAGACTAGGAAGAGAATATTTAGAAGTTGGGTCTTTAATAGAGAAAGTATTTCCATTCTTAGGAGTAAGGTTTATTTCAATCAATGATAGTTTTGATACTCTTAATCCTCCCAGTGATGGAAAATCTCTAGAGGTGACATTGAAGAATATAGTTAATGATATGTATGCTAAGGATATCGCTAAACGAATAAAGGAATCCAAGGTAAATATAATGGAGAAAGGATACTTTGTTGGTAGTGTTCCACCTTATGGATATAAGGTAATAAAGAAAAAAGAAGGGCAAATACTGGAGAAGGATTCAAATACTGGACCTATAATAAAAGAAATATTTGAATTATCTGCTACAGGCTCATCAAATCTACAAATTGTAAATTATTTAAAAGAAAAAGGATATACAAGTCCAATGCAGTATTATAAGACGGGCAGAGTATATATTACAGAAAATGAAAGATCAGGCTGGAATGTAGGTACTTTAGCCAAATTACTAAAAAATGAAGCTTATATAGGGGATATGGTTCAAGGAAAAAAACAACAAGATTTGGTTAAAGGTATAGAACAGTATTATACAGATGAGGAAGATTGGTATGTTGTTGAAAATACTCATGAGCCTATTATAACAAGAGAGTTATTTGATAAAGTTCAAAAGGAATTAATAAAAAGAATGGATAATTCTAAATTTGCAACTAGAAGAGATGATTTTCCCGTAAAAAAGAATTGGAAGTACAAAGGTTTATTCTTCTGTGGCCATTGTGGTCTTGAGATGCCGTTACAAACATATGTTAGAAATTTAAAGGATAAATCTGAAAGAGTCTATAAATTTAACTGTAATAGGAACTATCGTCCTATAGAAGAAAGATGTCGTAATCATATATTTGAATATGAAATAGACGAAATAATACTTAAAACTGTAAATTATATTATTTCACTGGCTCATATAGACAATAGAAAATTAATAGATTCAAATAAGCAATACTTTGATTACCAAGAATCTGATATGGAAAAGGGAATTAATAAATGCAATAAAAGTATTGGTAATTTGAAGCTTGGTTTTGAGTTGCAATATGAAACTTATGTATTAGGCAAGATTTCAAAAGATGAGTTTTTAAAATTTAGAGAGGAAAATATAGAAGAAAAAGCAAGATTAGAGAAAAGGATAGGAGAATTAGAAAAGAAAATAATTATTCTTAAGAAGTCTTATAGAAAGCATTTAAAATGGATGGATACTATCCTAAGCAAAAAGGAAATAAAAAAATTAGATCAAGAAATATTAAATTCATTAATAGAAAGGATTGATTTATATAGAAATAGGGAAGTTTCAGTAGAGTTTAGATGTGAACTAGCTTTTAAAGAACAATTTAATAAGGATGTAGGGGAAGGTGAATAACAATGACTACTATTGCTATGTATTTAAGATTATCAGAAGAAGATACGAATAAGGAAGAGGAAAGTAATAGTATAGTTGGGCAGAGATATATAATTGAAAATTATATCAGAAAAAATAAAATTTACCCAACCTATGAAATTACTGAGTTTATAGATGATGGTTATAGTGGAACCAACATGAATAGACCAGGTATTCAAAGTTTGTTAGAGCAAATTAAGATAGGTAATATTAAATGTGTAATAGTAAAGGATTTATCTAGGTTTTCTAGGGATTATCTTGAATTAGGTTCCTATATGGAGCAAATTTTTCCATTTATGAAGATTAGATTTATTGCTATAAATGACAATTATGATAGTGAAAAAACTACAGGTGGAATTGGAGAGATGGATATCCAGTTCAAGGGATTACTTTATGATTTTTATTCAAAAGATTTATCTACAAAAGTTAAAAGCAATAGAAATGCACTAGTGAGGAATGGGAAGGCAATTACTTGGGCGGCTCCATATGGCTATATAAAGGATCCGATGGATAATAATAAATATATAATTGATGAGGAAACTGCACCTGTAGTAAGGCTGATTTACGATTTGGTATTAGAGGATTTATCACTTCATAAAATTGCCAAGATATTAAATGAAAAAGAAATTCCAACACCTGCAATGAGAAAATCGCAATTAACAAAGATGAACTATAACTTGGTAAGAGATAAACCAAAAATATGGAATTTAAGTGCACTAAGTAGAATAACTAGCAATTATGTGTATACAGGGGCACTAGTATCAAATACAAGTAGTATCAAGGAAGTGGGAAGTGGAAGGTCGCTTTCAAATCCTAAGGAAGACTGGATTATAGTTGAAGAAACTCATGAAGCAATTGTTTCTAAGGAAGAGTTTGATAAGGTTCAAGAAATTAAGAAGGGCAGAATAGGAACCTATAAACATGGTAAAAGGACAAGTAGTCCATTGGAAGATATTATGGAATGTAGTTATTGTAAAAGAAAAATGACATATGGATCATTTAAGGGTAATGATAGATATTTTTATTGTAGAATGAGTAGGATAGCAGACTTAGGGTGTGTTGAGGGCAAAATAGGAGTAGACTCTTTGGAGAAAACCATATTTGAAGCAATAAATCATCATTTAAAGCTATATTCAGTTGCTATAGATAATTATGAAAAAATAAAAAAGGTTAAAGATGAAGACGAGATTTTGGTAAGGGATAAAAATAGGGAAGATGAATTATGTATAGAAAAAACTAAAAAGATAATTCAGGAAGATTATGAAAAGTTTAAATTAGGAGAATTATCAAGAGAAGAATTTATAACAAGAAAAAAACTGGCTAATGATGAAATAGAAGATAAAAAAAAAGGGATAGAAGAAAGAAAGATTATTAATGATGAAAAGCACACACAAATAGAAAAAGAGTTTGATTGTTTTGCTGAAGTGAAAGGATTCTTGAAAGCTAAAACTATAACCAAAGAAATGGTAGAAACTCTAATTGAAAAAGTAATATTAGAAGATAAAAACAAGATGGAGATTATCTGGAAATTCGATGTTTAAAATTTAAATAATACGGGTCTAAACAGGGAGTGATTTCTTGAAAGACCTAAAAGCAAAAGAGCTATTCTTTGGAAGAGCTCTTTTGTTTTTAGGTTTTAAATATATTGAATATGCTTAAAGATTGATATAATGACAATCTATAATATAATAGTAATTAAGGAAGGAATGGAACTTAAAAAGCAAATTAGAATTAAAACATAAAAATATTTTGTGTCAGTAACTTTACACGAGCGGGAACAGGTGGATTTTTTCTAGCATCCTACGATTATATCAGCCAATCCCATGACCTAAATAGGGATGAAAAGGAGTTTTTAAAGAATAAAACTTTCTATGGTAATGAAATTGTAGCCAATACTAGACGTCTTTGCTTGATGAATATGTTTTTACATAATATAGGTGAGATTGATGGTAAAAGTTTTATTTCTTCCGCAGATGCCTTAATAGCAGATGAAGGCAATAGATATGATTATGTTCTGGCTAATCCACCTTTTGGGAAGAAATCCTCTATGACTATTACTAATGAAGAGGGTGAGCAAGTTAAGGAGGATTTAGTCTACAATAGGCAAGACTTTTGGGTGACCACATCAAATAAACAATTAAACTTTTTACAGCATATAAGAACTCTCTTAAAAGAAAATGGACAGGCTGCAGTAGTTCTTCCTGATAATGTATTATTTGAAGGTGGAGCAGGAGAAACAGTTAGAAAAGAACTTTTAAAGACTACAGAGCTTCACACAATACTAAGGTTGCCAACAGGGATATTTTATAGACCAGGTGTTAAGGCTAATGTACTCTTCTTTGATAATAGACCAGGAGCCAGAGACCCTTGGACAAAAGAAGTATGGTTTTATGACTATAGGACCAATATCCACCATACTTTGAAGAAGAAACCAATGCAATTTGAGGACTTAGAGGATTTTATAAAATGCTACAATCCATCCAATAGACATGATAGGCGGGAAACATGGTCAGAAGAAAATCCAGAAGGAAGATGGAGAAAATATAGATATGATGAAATCATAGAAAGAGACAAAACAAGCTTGGATATATTTTGGCTTAAGGATGATAGTTTAACAGATTTAGAAAACTTGCCAGATCCAGATATTTTAGCTAATGGAATAATAGAAAACATAGAGGCAGGGCTAGAGAGTTTCCAAGCTCTGATGGAAACCCTGAATGGAGAGTAGTTCGAGGCTATGTAAGATGTATAATGCAATAAATTTTAAGGGGACTTTTTTATAAAGCAAGAGTTGGAGGATATTATTATTTAAAAAACCCTATGATGGTAAGGAGCTTATGATATTTTATGAAGAGATGATATTTAAGTGTCTGAGTAAGAGGTGAAAATATGGTCTGGTCTATTAAAAATGAATTGATAGAAAAATCAAAAGAAGCAATGATGTCTGCAATACAAATATATAATAACCCTCTAATAAAATTTAAATCTGAAATTTTCATTGTCACATCTGTAATTTCTTGGACGTATTTAATGCATGCCTATTACCGTAGCATAAATGTAGATTATAGGTATTATAAAATGCAAGGTAAAAGAAAAAGCTATGATAGGACTAAGCATAAAGCATATAAATATTGGGACTTAGAAAGATGCTTAAATGATAAAGAGTGTCCTTTAGATAAGGGAACGATTTTAAATTTAAAGTTTTTAATCGGGATTAGACATGAAATTGAGCATCAAAGAACAGATAAAATTGATGATTATATTGGAGCGAAACTCCAGGCTTGCTCATTAAACTATAATAGAGAATTGGTAAAGTTATTTGGAGAAAAACATAGCATTCAATCACAGCTTAGCCTAGCTATTCAGCTAACACCATTAAATCCTTTACAAGAACAACAGTTGAGAAAAGAAGCTGATAATCTAAAATATTCTAATATCATCAAATTTGTAACAGAATTTGAAGCAGGATTATCAGATGAAGAATTAAAATTACAGTCGTATGCGTACAGAGTTGTATATGTTCCTATTTCGGTAAATAGAGCTAATCAAGCTGATAAAGCTGTAGAATTTATAAAAGCTGGTAGTGAAAATGCAAAAAATGTAGAAAAAGTACTAATTCGGGGTGTTGAAAAACCTAAATATTTACCATCACAAATTGTAAAAAGAATGAATGACGAAGGGTATGAAAAGTTTTCTATGCACTATCATACTCAACTTTGGCAAAATAAAGACGCAAGAAATCCTAGGTATAATTATGGAGTGTATGTAGCCAAACAATGGTATTGGTATGAAAATTGGTTAGATGTTGTAAGGGAATACTGTCAAGAAAGTCATTCATAACCAAACTTAAAATCTTTACGAAAATTTGATTAGGATGAATTTAAAATTATTAATTGGTCAGGGGGCAAAAATGAATAATTTAGAAAATCAAGCTATATTGTTAGGTGCCAAATTAACAGAAATTGCGATTAGAAACACTACAGAGACTATAATTAATAAAGTATCTGCAGTCAAAGCAAAAAAAGATGATAAAGAAACAATAAATGTCCTAGAAGAAATAATTAATGATTTAATAAAAGATAAAAATGATTTGGTTCAAGTATCCAGAGCATATGAAGAAGAGTTTATAATGAGGAAAATATCAGAAGATGACCTAGTATATATTACAGAAAATTTAATCCCAGTCCTTAATGA
>CAZNTE010000007.1:62230-97632 GCA_964575895.1 uncultured Tissierellaceae bacterium
CAGTCCTTAATGAAAATTTTACATCCAATTTTATCTACTGAAACTTTAAAAATATTGCAGTTATTAGGATTTGATTTCAAATCGGCTATTGGTGAACCATTAACTGAGTTGTTAAGAAATCTTATTCTTAGCAAAACAATCTCAAATAATACAAATATGACAGAAATTATAACTCCAGAAGTAGTGGAATTGTTGAAAAATAAAAGTGCTTTTGATAATTTTATAAAATTTACGAAGGGACTATAGCATTATATTTTTTAATTATATTAGCTAGAAAAAAGAAATATTAATGATAGAGGATTCACAAACGGAATCGGAACTGGGACTGGAACGGGTAAAGTTAAGTTGAAATACATCTAAACTAGACGGATAAAACATAAATGAACGGTAAAATAATGGCTAATTTGAAAGCTTTACCATATAGTTAAAGATATGAAAAGTAGAGTGGGAATAGTATTTTCAAACCCTAAAAGCCTTGGTTTAAAAGGTTTTTAGGGTTTAGTTTTGTTTTAATCTAGCAATTGGTTTTATAATCGATTTAATCTATTAAATTTACAATTTATTACATTACTAGTAAATCTATGCTAGAATTAGATAAATGAAGGATATTATACCAAAAAAGGATGGAACTAAATGATAATTGTATATGAATCAAAAAGTGGATTTACAAAAAAATATGCTACAATGCTATCTGAAATAATCGGACTTAAATCATATCACACATCAGAAATCTCAAAGATCAGTAAAGATGAAGAAATTATATTCTTAGGGTGGATTAAGATTGGGAAAATTCAAGGCTTAAGTAAATTTAGTGATTATAATGTTAAAGCTGTTTGTGGATCAGGGACTGCGCGTAGAGCTGAACCTGACGAGGAAACATTATTAAAGAGAAATAGCATTGAAGATATACCCTTCTTTTATTTAAGGGGAGGATGTCTTCCTCTTAAAAAATTAAAAGGGATAGACAAAATCATGATGATTATGTTTGTTAGTATGTTAAAAAAACGTAAGGATAAAAGCGAAGAAATTATCGAATCAATAAATACTATTGAAAATGGATTTGACGGGGTAAAGGAAGAAAATTTATTATCTATTATTCATTGGTTTAACTCAAAAGAATGTAATTAATAATCATTCACTTAAATATTTAGGTTAACCTAATACTAGTCGTGTAAGTATAAAGTTACTGTAACCATTTCTCCACTACTTTTACCTATTGAATCCCTAATTTTTTTATTTATAGATATAATTTTATCTTCATTCTTTCGAGGAGCCAAATTAATGCCTTTTATCTCATATCCATCGATTGTACCAGAAACTTTTAAGGTGCCCCATTTACCAATAATATGTTCTGTATGGGGAATGCGTATGTGATATGTCCATGCTCCAAACCCACTTTTATATTCTAATTTAAGTTGCTGATTGTCGACTATCTTTATCATTTCATATACCACCTTTCCTAATTTGGCTTTTTATATATCTATTCCTAAAATCATCATAATTAATAAAGCAATTGAAACTAAGCCCAGCGCATAATAGTACATCCATGATTTTTTCTGTTTATAAAGATAAAAACTAGTTCCTAAAACTACTAAACCACTTATCAAGTAGACCAGTATAGGATAAGGATATAGAAAAATGCCGGTATAAACCAATAGAACAGCTATTGGTATTACAGAGAAAATTGATTTGATTAAATCGGTGACTCTTTTACTCCTAAGAATAAAGAAGGAAATAGTTAGTATTATTAAAAAAGTCAATGTATGGGAAACAAGGGGAATCCATTCAATAGGCTCATTAACGAGTCTATTTGTTATTAAGTAAATGCCAATTCTAAATCCTGCAGCAAATAGAAATGTCAGGTTAAGTAGTATAAATCCTAATATAGGGATAAGTAATATCGGAATAAGTGGGTTAAGAGCTTTTTTTTTCTGACACTTAAATCATATCCTTTCTTAGTAGAATAATATATGTATGGGAATATTTTACAATATATATTTACCCTTTTATTAAGCATAAAATTAGTGATATGATTTAAATGATAAATATTATGGAAAAGTCTTTATACTTAAGGAGAAAAAATCATGGCATTAATTGATGTGAAAAACCTTAATTTTGAATACACAGGTAGCTTGGAACCAATCTTCGTTAATTTGAGCATCCAACTTGATACAAACTGGAAACTAGGATTTATTGGAAGGAATGGATATGGGAAAACTACCTTTATGAAGTTATTAATGGATGAATACGATTATACTGGCAGTATAATGAAGCCAGTTGAAATGAAATACTTTCCTTATAATATATCTAATTTTGAATTAACAACCTCGGAAGTATTGGAAAACTTGCAGGTAGATATAGAACTTTGGATGCTTCAAAGGGAGATGAATTTACTTGAGTTAAAGGATAAAATTCTATATAGACCATATTCTACATTAAGTGAAGGGGAAAAAACAAAGATTCAACTAGCCTTATTATTTTCTGAAGAGGAAAGATTTCTACTAATAGATGAACCTACAAATCATTTGGATATTAAGGGTAGGCAGGTGGTAGCTAAATACTTGAACTCAAAGAATGGATTTATACTTGTTTCTCACGATAGAGACTTCCTTAATGAAATAATAGATCATACATTGACAATTGAAAAGAATAAGATTGTTTTACAAAAAGGGAATTATGACACGTGGGAGGAAAACAAAAGATTAGAGGATCAATTTGAGATTGATAAGAATGAAAAGCTAAAAAGAGAGATAAAGAGACTTAACAAATCTGCACAAGAAAAAGCAAGATGGTCAGACAAGGTAGAAGCTACAAAGACTGGATCTGGAGTGCCTGATAGAGGTTATGTAGGACATAAGGCAGCCAAGATGATGAAAAGATCAAAGACTATAGAAAAAAGATTTGAAGATGCTATAGAAGAAAGAAGATCTCTACTTAAGAACATTGAGGAGACAGATCAACTTAAAATAAATCAGCTGGAATATCACTCAAAACAGTTAGTATATCTTGAAAATTTTAGCATCTCTTACGATAGGAAAAGGGTTTTTAAACCAATGAAGTTTGAGCTTAATAGGGGGGATTGCCTAATTTTAAAGGGTGGAAATGGAAGTGGTAAGACTAGTCTTATCAAAGCACTTCTTGGCCATGACATGGAATGGGAAGGTAGATTAAGTATTGGAAAAGGTATTAAGATTTCCTATATCCCTCAACAGGTTGATTTTTTAAGTGGAAGTATAAATGATTTTATTATAAGTGAAGGTATAGATAAGACAATGTTTTTAACAATTTTGAGAAAACTTGGATTTTCCAGGAGTCAATTTGATATACCAATTGAAAGTTTCAGTATGGGTCAAAAGAAGAAGGTTTTTATTGCTAAATCTATTTGTGAGGAAGCTCATGTTTTTATTTGGGATGAACCGCTAAATTATATAGATGTTATTTCAAGGATTCAGCTTGAGGATATGATCTTAAAATATAAACCTTCTATGATAATAGTTGAACATGACAATAGATTTGTGAACAAAGTTGGAACAAAATTTATTGAACTTGATGGGAGTGTTTAAATGACAAGTATTTATGATAGAACTGATATATACGACTTATTCAACAATACTAAGAGTGATAAAGACATAAAGAGACATTGGCAAGTATTACTTAAGGATAAAAATATTAAGAGAATGCTAGATGTAAGTATTGGAACTGGAAACTTAAGTTTGCCTATAGTCCAAATGGGAATAGAGCTAGATGGTTCGGACATTAGCAAGAATATGTTAGAAAGATGCAAAGTTAAATCTAAAGAAAAGGGATATAATTTAAGGTTGACACAATGTGATTTTAGAAAGCTAGATGAAACCATTATAGATAAGTATGATTGTGTGGCAAGTACTGGCAATTCATTGGCTCATGCAAATAATAGTGAGTTGTTAAAGGTTCTAGAACAAATGGATTCATTGGTTGAAAAGGAAGGGTACATATATTTGGATACCAGAAATTGGGACAAGATATTAAGAGATAGGAATAGATTTTATTTATATAATCCAGTATTCAAGGAAGATGAAAGAATTAACCTTGTTCAAGTTTGGGACTACAATTTAAATAATTCTATTACCTTCAATCTCTTATATACATTTGAGAAAGATAATAAGATCGTTCAAAGAGAGTATTTTGAAGAACTATACTATCCAATAAGTAGGGATATAATTATAGAAAAATTAAAAAATCTAGGTTATGAGATTATAGAAATCTCTCCATTCCCAGCATTCTTGGAAGGCGTAGATATTCATAGCTGTGATTGGTATTGCATAATTGCTAAGAAAAGTTAGAATTTGTTAGGTTAGGTAAGTAAGAGGTGATTAGAATTGGAATTTAGCTTAAGAGTAGCAAAAGATGAAGATTGTCTAGAAGTAACTGACCTAGTAAAGGAAGCTTTTAATTCTCCTAATAGAGATCAGAAGGATAATGAATGGGATCTGATAAATAAAATTAGAAGGGATAAAGGCTTTGTGGAGGAGTTATCATTAATAGCCCATAATGATGAAGAAATACTGGGGCATATTTTATTTTCTAAAGCTAATATTGGAGATAGTATTGGTCTAGCTTTGGGACCAATAGCAGTGAAACCTGAATATCAAGGAATAGGTATAGGCAAGAGTCTGATAAACTACGGAATTGAAAAATCAAAAGAGATGGGATATAAGTGGATTGCTGTTCTTGGCGGAGACTATTACTATCAATTTGGTTATGAGGATGCCATGGATTATGGTATTATGATTAGTGATTCTCATCCCGGCAACGAGTACCTAAAGATAATCTTATTAAGGAAAGAAGCCTACCCTAAGGGAAAGATCATATATTGTGATTCCTTTTATAACGAAAATGGGGAACTACTATAAAGGAAAGGAGATGCAAATAAGGCATCTCCTAAATTTTGTCTATTTTTGCTGCTAGTATAAAGTCATTTTCGTGTAAACCTTTTATTTTACTAGTATAAAGCTTAACTATAACTTTCCCCCAAGATAATTCAATTTTCGGATGATGACCTTCTTCTTCCGCAAGATTTCCAACTTTATTTGTAAAGTCCAGAGCTTCTTTAAAGTCTTTAAACTTAAAACTTCTTTGGATTGATTTGTAATCTGGACTATTCCAATTATCATTGATAGACTTTAACATATCATCAACTTCCTTGGGTATTAGGGGTATAGCACCTACTTCACAAGGTACACATTTTTTGTTTTCTAATCCTTCCACAGGGCACCTCCTTACTGGTGATTAGTAAATGAATCTAGGGCTACTGGGAACTTTGCAGTTGCCAGTGTTAGTATAGCCTTAGCATATTCTTGTATTTCTTTCTGAGCATCATGAGCAATTCTCTGTTGAATAAAATGAGCTACAGAATGAAGGGACGCAGTCCAATACCACCTTACATACATTCCATAAGCAGGTAGAAATAGCCTTGCTTGCTCTGCACAAACTCCATCCTTCATAGCTTCTTCATATGAATTTATACCCTGATCTATAATTTCCATTAACTTTTTTGTATGTTTTTCTCCAAGTTCCCATTGAATAGGTTCTCCACTACCTTGCTTTGAATTCTCAGGCTTGCTTCTCCATTGATCTTTTTCAGGGACATAGAAAGTGGGTTCTTCGGTAATATATCTCCTACTGGATTCATTCCAGGCGTTTAATGAATCTCCAATACCTTCAAGATGAGATGAGCCTACGATGTATTTCCACCATTGCCTAGCCACCATTAAGGGAGCATAGACTTCAAATTGAAGCATAGCATGTCTAAAGGGGGAGGTATGATCTTCTCTTGCCAAAAATTCTATAAGTCTGATATCCTGATTACTCAATTCCTTGGATTCCTTAGCATAGGAAACCCTGGCAGCATTTGCTACAGTTAAGTCACTGCCTAGTACATCCACTAACCTAACATAACCTTTATCTAAAACCTTTAACATATTATCCATAAACTACCTCCTTGATAATTCTTATCAATTATAATACCCCTAATACTAATTTACTCACACTAAAGTTTAAATTTAATTAATAACAATTCCATCAATTCATCTAATTTATTTGCAATTTATGCTATAATCAAATTAATGGTTATATAGGAGGAGAATTAAATGAATAACACTATAAATACTAAAATAGATGGCTTGACTTTTAGAATGGCAAAAGAAGAAGATGTTAGCTTAATTTTGAAATTCATAAAAGAATTAGCAGATTACGAGAAGCTACTTCATGAAGTTGTAGCGACAGAGGAGATATTAACTGAATCATTATTTAGAAGAAAAGCAGCTGAAGTAGTTATTGCAGAACTTAATCATGAACCAATAGGATTTGCACTGTTCTTTCATAATTTTTCAACTTTCTTAGGGAAACCAGGCTTATATCTAGAGGACCTATATGTAACTCCTTCAATGAGAGGAAGGGGAATAGGTAAATTATTATTAGCCTTTCTTGCTAATTTAGCCTTGGAAAGAGGGTGTGGAAGGTTTGAGTGGTGGTGTTTGGACTGGAACAAACCATCTATAGACTTTTATAAGAGTATTGGTGCCATTCCAATGGATGAATGGACTGTTTTTAGGGTTTGTGATGATGCTTTAGTTAACTTGGCTAAGGAATTTTCTTAGGAGGAAATAACTTGAGATTATATATTACTAGACATGGACAAACAAAGTGGAATATTGAGAGAAGATTACAGGGATGGAATGACTCGCCATTAACCAGAATAGGAGTTAAAAGAGCTCAAGAACTTTCAAGTAGATTAAAGAAGGTTGATTTTGATATCGTTTATACCAGCGATCAATATAGATCCATAAGAACTGCTGATATTATCTTAGGAGAGAAAAGAGTAAAAAGAGTTAAGATGAATAAGTTGAGAGAGATAGGCTTTGGTTCATGGGAAGGTATGACCTTAGATGAAATTGAAGAAAAATACGAGGAAGAATTTAATACGTACTTACATCAACCTGAAAATTATAAGCCCATAGATGGAGAAAGCATTGTCGAATTATTTCAAAGAGTTACAAGCGCTCTTGAGGAAATAAAGAAAAGTGGAGGAGAAAATATTCTAATAGTTTCCCATGGTGTAACCATTAGAGCTTTATTATGTGTAATTAAAGGAATAGGGGTTGAAGGTTTTAAGGAGACTGAAGTTCTACCAGGAACCTCTTTAAGTATTTTCGATTTTAAAGACAATAAATTTATAAGTATATGTGAGGGAGATACTTCACATTTTAATAGAAGTAGGTAGGGGTGAATTAATGACAAAAATAAATAAAAACTCAACTAGAATAAAGGTTTTTCTTATAATGGCAATATTCTTAGTTGGGGTTAATTTATTAATATCAGCGACATTTCACGGAATGAGTCAATCATTTTACACATATGAAGGTGAATTCAAGTATTATGAGGTTAGGGATAAAGGGACCATTTTCTTGGATGATCTAAGTAGAGAATTAGTAGTAAATATAGTAGATGATAGTTCAAATGATATTTCTTTTTCCAATGAGTTTACACTATCCTACTTAGATAGAGATATTAGGGTTATTACAAGAAACTATTCAAATGATGGATTCCAAGTTTTGGATAGTGAAGGGAATATTTATACAGAGGTTATAGAGGTAGTAAATGGAGAAGTAATAAGAAATCATGGAGATATTTATGAGCTTTCAAATGATATTCAGTTAGCCTACGGAACTAATAAGGTTATGACCTACCTTGATAATGCTGTTGAAAGTTTTAAGAAATTCATATTTTTAGCCATCTTATCTCTATTTGGTAGTTTTCTAATTGTGTTACCTAATCTGGCTGTAAAAGTAGAAACTTTATTTTTGATCAAAGAGAAAAAGATACTAGATAAAATAATAGGAGTAAATGTTCTTATTGGATTAGTGTTAATAGTCATATCCTTATTTTTAAATATTGTTCTCTTTTTATAGTGATTTGCTTAAGAGATTTCATTACTATAAGATATGGATATCCATAGTTTCAGTTAATATAAGGGGGATATAGATGTTTAGAAACATGAGAAGAAAAGACAGGGAAGTAAGTAGTGAGTTAGCTTATGAGATTTTAAGGGATGCTGAATATGGAGTATTATCAACCATTGGAGATGATGGCTATCCTTATGGGATTCCATTAAGTCATGTACTAATCAATAATACTATATATTTTCATGCAGCTAAAACTGGGTATAAAGTTGATAATATAAAGAGAAATCACAAGGGTTCTTATTGTGCAGTAAGAAGTACTAAAGTATTACCTAGTGAATTTGCCACAGACTATGAATCTGTAGTGGTTTTCGGGAAGGTAAGTGAGGTATTTGACAAAGAGAAAGAGGAGGCATTATTAGCCCTTATAGATAAGTATTCAAAGGGATTTGAGAAAGAGGGATCAGACTATATAGCAAAGTCTGGAAAAAATACATCAGTTTTTAGAATAGAAATAGAACACATAACTGGGAAAGTCAGATAGAAAAGAGTTGATAAAATGAATAAGCTAAAAAGTATTTTTGGGAATTTTTTTAGTTGGGTAAGTTCTTTAATAATCGCAATTTTTATTTCGCTTTTTATAGTTTCCAATATCGTAACCATGACCCAGATAAAGGAGTTATCCATGGAACCAACTCTTTTTGAGAATGAAAGAGTAGTTATTAATAGAGCCATATATTATATTAGAGAACCACAGAGAGGAGAAGTGGTAATTTTAAATAAAAAACCAGTTGAAAAGGGAATATTTATCAATATGGTCTATGAAGTTAAAGAAATAGTAAATAGCCTTAGGTATAGATTTACTGGAGTAATTGAAAAGAACATTTTAATAAAGAGGGTAATCGCCATTCCAGGGGATACAATTGCCTTTGTAAATGGACAAGTGGAAGTAAATGGAATAATTTTAGATGAGGAATATGCACAGGGGTTGACATATAAAAGGGCATCCCATGGTCAGATTTATGAAATCCCAGAGGGTATGGTCTTTGTTATGGGAGATAATAGGGAAAGAAGCTTAGATAGTAGAGAGTTTGGACCTATATATATTGAACAGATAAAAGGAAGAGCTGAATATATTTTCTATCCATTCGATAAAATGGGTAAGATCAGATAAGGAGGATTACTTTGAAATATCCTGAAAGGCTAAATTTAGCAAATTTACCAACTAAAATTGAAAAACTTGAAAGATTTAGTAAAGATAACAATTGCAATGTTTGGATAAAAAGAGATGATCAGACCCACATGGAGTTTTCTGGGAATAAGATTAGAAAATTAGAATATGCAGTTAAAGAAGCACTAGATCAAGGAGCAAACTATTTGATTACATGCGGAGGTATACAATCCAATCATGCAAGAGCTACCGCAGCAGTTGCAGCAAAACTTGGACTAAAGTCACACCTTGTTCTAAGAGGAGAAGAAAGAGATGTAGCCGAAGGAAATCTATTCTTAGATAAAATGCTAGGAGCTGAGATTACCTTTATATCACCAGATGAGTACTCCAATAGCAGGAATCAAATTATGGAAGAAATAAAGGAAACAGCAGAAAAACAAGGACTTAGAGGGTACATCCTACCTGAGGGAGCTTCAAATGTTATTGGTTCATTTGGATATATAAGAGCATATGATGAGATTATTAGTCAAGAGAAGGAAGTCGGATTAGAATTTGATGCAATTGTGATTTCAGTTGGTTCAGGTGGGACTTATGCTGGGTTGTATTATGGGAATCTACTTAGAAGAGGTAGTAAGGATATAATAGGAATGAGTATTTATGGATCTGAAGATCATTTTAAAGAAATTTCTTCACAATTAGTAAAAGATATAGGTGTTTATACTGGTGAGTACTTTAATGTAACTAGTGAGGATATTATTGCAAATGATAAGTACCTAGGACTTGGTTATGGGAAAAGCCAATATGAGGAGATTAAATTCATTAAGGATTTTGCCATTAAAGAGGGAATTGTTCTGGATCCAGTCTATACTGGGAAAGCAATGTATGGACTTTTTAATGAAATTGAAAGTGGAAATATGAAGAAGTATAATAATATATTATTTATTCATACTGGAGGTATTTTTGGATGGACAAAGGAAGCCCGAAGCCTAATATGAAAGTAGAATGGAACATCAAATACTTAACCATTGCTGTATATTCATTGATTGTAATATGTTTAAGTATATTATTCTACTTGGTAGCATCTGATTATTCTGTTTTTAGCAATAATGTAAGTAGGTACATAAATACATTACAACCTATAATAATAGGTGCTTCAATGGCTTATCTTTTTAATTTTATATTAGATTTTTTTGAAAAGAAGGTATTGTTATCTCTATTACCTAAAAAGACCAAATTTAGATATAGAAGAGCACTGGGAATAATCCTAACATATATTGTTGTATTTGTTTTGTTTTATCTATTTGTATCAATAATTTTTCCTCAATTAGTCTCATCAGTAATGAGATTTGTAAACGAACTGACCAACAACTTTGATTCGATTTATGCTTGGGTTATTGGACTTATTGAAAGACTGGAGATAAGGCAGGAGTACCTGGATTACATAGTGGATTGGTGGAATGGTTTTTTCAATAATCTACTAGGGTTTTTAACTGATCTGATTCCTATAATTGGAAATGTAGTAAGGATTATAATTTCGAGTGTCTGGAATATAGTCCTGGGAGTGATAGTATCAATTTACCTACTAGCCGATAAGGAAAGATTTAAGGCCATCTCCAAAAAAATCACCTTTTCAATATTTCCCGACAAAAGAGCAAAAAGGAATCTTGAATTAGCAAGAAGAGCAGATAATATTTTTGGCAGGTTTTTAAGTGGGAAAATCTTAGATTCATTTATTATTGGAATTCTAACTTACTTTGTACTGAGATTTTTCAATATGCCTTATGTAACCTTGGTATCATTTATAATTGGGGTTACAAATATAATTCCGTTCTTTGGACCATTCATTGGTATGGTTCCAGCATTTTTCATCATACTAATAGTATCACCAATTCAAGCCTTGTGGTTCTTACTGATTATATTTGTAATTCAGCAGTTGGACGGTAATTTTATAGGTCCTAAAATACTAGGAGATTCCCTTGGGATATCTGCATTTTGGATTTTATTCTCACTACTTGTGGCAGGTAAGTTATTGGGTTTCTTAGGCCTAATAATTGGAGTTCCTTTATTTGTGTTTGTCTATTCAATAATTAAAGATAATGTTGAGATTAGGTTGGCTAAAAAAGGTCTGCCTATTGAGACCAAGGAATATTTATAGAGGTATGAGTTCATACCTCTTCTCTATATGTATTATTATTTTGAGAACATGTGTTTTAGTAAAAGTAATGGATGGTGAAAGAGCATTCTGGGACCAGAATATCTCATGACTTTTCTTATTCTGCTTCTCATTTCTTCATTATAGCAATGGACTTTGCAAGAAGAACAGAAGGTTTTTTTATCTATAAAGGGGCACTTATCTGATCTTTCATGGGAATATTTTAAAAGTTCAGTACAACTTTCACACAAGTCATCATTTGAATTATGGTTACCCCTGCAATAAAGAGATATCATTAGCTTAAGTACTTCTTTTTCCTTGTTCTTTTTAGTTGCCTTAGAACTACCCAATTGAGTCACCACCAGAATTATAATATAATAGTATTATAGCATAAGTTCATAACCTAGAAACATATATAAAGGAGGATACATGGATTATTTCATATATTCAGATGATGAGTTAGGATATTTAAAAAGTAGAGACAATGTATTAAAGGACATAATTGAATCTATAGGATTGATAAAACGATCTGTAAATAAGGATCCCTTCCAGTCATTAATTAGTAGCGTAATATCTCAGCAAATATCTACAAAAGCAGCAGTAACTGTTAAGGAAAGACTTTATAATCTCACTGATGGATTAAATATTACTAAATTAAATGATATAAACATTGAAGAGTTAAAACAATGTGGTATGTCTTACAGAAAAGCTGAATATATAAAGGGTATAATTGACTCAAAGTTAGAAAATAAAATTAACTTTGATAGTTTAGAATCCATGTCAAATGAGGAAATAATAAAGCTACTTACAAGCTTAAGGGGAGTGGGTAAATGGACCGTAGAGATGCTATTAATATTCTCCCTTAATAGAAAAAACATTTTAAGCTATGATGACCTAGGAATAAGACGGGGGATTATAAAAGCATATAATCTGGAGAGTATTGATAAAAAGGAGTTTGAAAAGTTTAGAGAAATTTATTCTCCATATTGTAGTATAGCATCCCTATATCTTTGGGAAGTTTCAGCAAAATAGATAGTTAAAAATGAAGGAGGAAGTAAAATGAGAAAAATAGCTTTTTTTGCATTTAGAGGAGATGAGATGTGTTTCATGCATCTAGTACTTAATGCTTTGGATTTACATGAAAAAGGGTATCCAGTCAAGATAATCATGGAAGGTGAAGCAGTGACAATAATTAAGAAGTTAGAAGAGGGACAAAACAAGCTATACTTAAAGGCTAAGGAACTTGGATTATTTGATTGTATTTGCAAAGCTTGTTCAGCAAAACTTGGAGTATTGGATTTTAATGAAGGAGTGGGGATACCACTTAAGGGTGATTTGCAGGGGCATCCAGCCATGGAAGAGTTTATGAAAGATGGATACGAAATAATAACATTATAGTATAGGAGGTAATGATTTAATGAACTTTGGACATTCAAAAATTAGAAGGCCAGTTAATGAACCTATTTTAAATTATTTACCAGGTTCTAAAGAAAAGTTAGAGCTTAAGGAAATGTTAATGGAATTAAAGGATCAGGTTATGGAAATTCCCCTAGTAATTGGAGGAGAGGCTATAAAGACTGGAAATGTGAAGGAGATTAGAATACCTCATAATCATGGTCACATACTTGCTAAATATCACCTAGCTGGTGAAGAAGAACTTAAATTAGCTAAGGAAAAAGCTCTTGAAGCTAAAGAGACCTGGCAAGGCCTTTCAATGGACCAAAGAGCAGCCATATTCCTTAAGGCTGCGCAACTAATATCAGGACCTTACAGAGCTTTATTAAATGCTGCAACAATGCTTGGGCAAAGTAAGAACGTATTTCAAGCAGAAATTGACTCAGCCTGTGAGATAATTGATTTCTTAAGATTTAACATTAACTATATGCAAGAAATTTATTCTGAACAACCAGACTCAGTTGTAAGTGAGTGGAATAGACTAGAATACAGGCCACTGGAAGGTTTTGTCCTAGCCATAACTCCATTTAATTTCACTGCTATCGGGGGAAATCTTCCCACAGCTCCAGCCATGATGGGAAATACTATAATCTGGAAACCATCTAACAATGCGGTGTATTCAAACTACCTATTTATGAGTATATTGGAAGAAGCTGGACTTCCAGCTGGTGTAATTAACTTTGTACCTTCCTTGGGAGAAGATGTTGAAAGAGTTTTACTAAAGGATAGAGATTTGGCAGGAGTTCACTTTACAGGATCAAGTAAAGTATTCCACAGGATATATAAAACTATAGGAGAGAACCTTTATAATTATAAGAGCTTTCCTAGAATTGTCGGAGAAACTGGGGGCAAAGACTTTGTATTTGCTCATCCTTCTGCTGATGTAGATGCATTGAGTGTTGCATTGGTAAGAGGAGCCTTTGAGTTCCAAGGACAAAAGTGTTCGGCAGCATCAAGAGCATATATACCACTGAGTATTTTTGATGAAGTCTATATAAGAATTAAAGAAATGACAGATGAAATTACCATGGGAGAAACTGAAGATTTTAGAAATCTAGTAAATGCTGTCATTGATAAGAAAGCTTTCGATAAGATAGCTGGTTATATTGAGTGGGCAAAAGAAGATCCAGATTCAGATATTATTATTGGTGGAACCTATGATGATTCTAAGGGCTATTTTGTCAAACCAACAGTAATTCTAACTAATAATCCAAAGTCAAAGACAATGGAAGAGGAAATATTTGGACCAGTATTAACCATGTACGTATATGAAGATGATCAATTTGACAATGTATTAGGATTATGCGATGAAACATCCCCATATGGACTTACAGGAGCTATATTTGCCAGAGATAGAGAAGTGATTGAAAAGATGACAAAAGCACTATATCAATCAGCAGGCAACCTCTATATTAATGACAAACCAACTGGAGCAGTTGTAGGTCAACAACCATTTGGAGGGGGAAGAAAGTCTGGAACCAATGATAAGGCTGGTAGCAAGCTTAACCTACTAAGATGGGTTAATGTACGAAATATTAAAGAGAATTATATCCCTCCAAAATCCTATGAATATGGGTTTATGGTTGAAAAATAGACACCTTGCCACTCCTTCTTCGGGAGTGGTTTTCATGTAAATTATTATTTTGATAAGTAAATGTTTTCATGTTATAATTAGAAGGTGTAGAATTTCAACTTGTTTGAAAATTGCTTTAATTTGAAAAAGGCATAAATCCTTTATAAAAAAAATCTTGTTAGGGGGAATGTATCTTGAAAGCGTATTCAACGGATAAAATTAGAAATGTAGCTTTATTAGGACACAGTAGTAATGGTAAAACCACTTTAACAGAAGCAATGTTATTCGCAACAGGTGTAACTACGAGACAGGGCAAGGTAACAGATGGGAACACAATGTCAGACTTTGATAAACAGGAGATCGCAAGAGCGGTATCTATCGGAACAGCTGTAATACCAGTGGAATGGAATGGATTGAAATTTAATATACTGGATACTCCTGGTTATTTTGACTTTATTGGTGAAATGTATGGAGCAAAAAGAGCTAGCGAAGGTTCAGTTCTATTAGTAGATGCATCATCAGGAATAGAAGTTGGAACAGAAAAAGCTTGGAAGAATTTAGAAAAATATGACACACCAAGGATAATATTTGTAAATAAACTTGACAAAGAAAATATCAACTTTGATAAGTTGCTGGAAGATTTAATAAGCCAATTTGGAAATAAAATAGTACCATTCGCTTATCCAACAGTGACTGGTGAAGGATTCAAAGGTTTTGCAAATCTTATAGATGAGGTTGCATATGAATACGAGGGGAAAACAAGAAAAGAAGTTCCCCTAAATGATGCTCAAAAGGCAAAGATAGATGAATATAGAGATGTATTTATGGAAAAGATAGCTGAATCTTCTGAAGCCATGATGGAGAAGTACTTTGAGGGAGAATCCTTTACTCAAGAAGAAATAACTAAAGGTATAAGAAGTAGTGTTGCTTCAGGAGAATTGGTTCCACTTGTAGTAGGATCAGCAGAAAAGACTATAGGATCAGATTTTCTATTGGACCTAATAGCTAGATATATTCCTTCGCCAGCAGATGTTGGTTCTGTTAAAGGAACTAAGGATGAAGTAGAAATAGAAAGAAAGGTGGACATAAAAGAGCCTTTCTCAGCAGTTGTATTTAAGACAATAATAGACCCATTTGTTGGTAAGTTAAGTTTGTTTAAGGTAGTTTCTGGTAAAATTACAAAGGACACTCCAGTATTTAACTCAACAAAAGATAGAGAAGAGAAACTAGGGGGATTATTCTTCCTAAGAGGAAAGAACCAAATTGAAACTTCAGAGATAGTTGCAGGAGATATAGGAGCAACTTCAAAACTTAATTATACACAAACAGGAGACACATTATGTGACAAAGGAAATCAAACACTTTATCCAACGATTAGTTATCCACAACCAACCTTATTCATGGCAGTTGAGCCAAAGAACAAGGGTGATGAGGAAAAAATCGGTACATCTTTAAACAAGTTAACAGATGAGGACCCTACATTCGTAGTGGAGAGAAATACAGAAACTAAACAGTTGTTAATCGGTGGACAAGGAAACATGCAGCTTACTGTAATAGTTGATAAACTTAAGCAAAGCTTTGGAGTAGAGGTAGTACTTAAGAGTCCAAAGATTGCATATAGAGAAACGATAAAAGGAACAGCTACAGTTCAAGGAAAACACAAGAAACAATCTGGTGGAGCAGGTCAGTATGGAGACGTTCATATGAGATTTGAACCAAGTACAGAAGAGTTCGTGTTCCAGGAAGAGATCTTTGGTGGTTCAGTTCCAAGAAACTATTGGCCAGCAGTTGAAAAGGGAATTAGAGAATCTCTAGAGCATGGAGTATTAGCGGGCTGCCCGGTTGTAAATATTAAGGCTACCTTGTTTGATGGTTCATATCATGATGTTGACTCAAATGAAATGGCATTTAAAATAGCTGCTCAATTAGCATTTAAGAAAGGCATGGAGGCTGCAAAACCTGTACTTCTTGAGCCAATTGTAAAAGTAGAAGTTGTCATTCCTGACGATTATATGGGTGATGTAATGGGAGATATGAACAAGAGAAGAGGAAGAATCCTTGGAATGGAACAGCAAGCAGATGGAACTCAAAAGGTAACTGGAGAAGCACCACATGCAGAAATGTTTGAGTATGCAATAGACTTAAGGGCAATGACTCAGGCGAGGGGAGCTTTCACCATGGAATTTGTGAGATATGAAGAAGTTCCAGCCAATATTGCTGAAAAGATAATAGCTGATTATAAGGCAGAGAGAGAAAACAACTAATAGGGGTACCTGGTCAATTGACCAGGTACTTTTTGGTTTACAGGTGGTTATTTTGTGGTATAATATATTTGACAAGTGCAAGAGAGTCTATCTTTTTGCAAACTGTCAAGCGATAAAGGCAAACTTATGGAAACATAAGGGCGCAAAGCTAAAGGGCCTTACCCTATAAAGGGATGGCAGCCAGCTACCGAAAGGAGAGTTTGTGATGTTTAAAAAGATATTGAGTCTTTTTTTGGTATTTGTTTTTTTTATTTCCTTCTTCAATGTAACCTATGCCAATTCAAATATAGCTTTATCTGTGGTTAACCAAAATCAGATTAAGTTAGAATCATCAGTTTTTGGAAAGGACATGAGGGTTATGGTGGAAAAGGATAGCAAAAAATATTATTATTCTGTATTAGATTCTTTAGAGTATTTACCGCTACAATTAGGAAGTGGGGATTACTCCATAAAAGTGCTAAAGAACATTGAGGGTAATAGATATAGTGTTCTCAAGTCTCAGGTATTGAAGATTAAGGATAATCCAAAAGATGTTTATTTAGCATCAAGTCAGCCGGTATATTGGATAGAATCAGACTTGCTGGAAGATATTAGAATTGATCTGTTCAGAAGTAAGAATACAGATATTGAAAAGATAGAAAAAGCATATAATTATATTATAAAAAACTACAAGTATGATTTTGATAAAATCAACAATATATCAAATGAATATGTCCCAGTAATAGACAGTGTTATAGAGGATGAAAGTGGCATATGCTATGATTTTGCAGCACTATTTGCTGGTATTTTACGGTCTGAAGGTATTCAAACAAAATTGATAAAAGGATATAGACTGGATCTTAATGGATATCATGCATGGAATGAAGTTTTATATGATGGTAAATGGGTAACTATAGATACAACATATGATTTAGCATTTGTAAATAGTAAAAGGTCAGTTTCAATATTCAAGGATGCTAAACTATATGAAAAGGTAAGAGAATACTAATTAAGCCTAAGGGCTTAATTTTTTAAGGGGAAAGACAAAGAAAGTCAAAGTCAGGAGGTACCTATGGCTGGATTAAGTAATGTTATTGAAGAATTTATTATTCAACTACTAAATGAGGCTAATGGAGTTGCTGAGATTCAAAGGAATGAACTAGCTGGCTATTTTGATTGTGCTCCTTCTCAAATTAATTACGTACTAACAACCAGATTTACTCCATATAAAGGATACTATATTGAGAGTAGAAGAGGCGGCGGTGGGTATATAAAAATTGTTAAAGTAAGCTTGCAAAAGGATATAAACTTAAACAATCTCCTTCAAAATATCGTAGGTGAATCTATAACTGAAAGTAAGGCTTTAGATATTATAGATACTTTGGTTGATGAGGATATAATGACCTTACGAGAGGGTGAGATTGCAAAAACATCCATAAGCGATCGAAGTTTAATATGTAGTTCGGATATTAAGAATGGTATTAGAGCAGGGATTCTAAAAAATATTTTATTAGTTCTTTTGGGCTAATTTTAAGGAGTTTTTAATATGCTATGCGATTCATGTAAGAAAAGAGAAGCAAAAATTCATTATACCAGTGTAATTAATGGAGTTGTTCAGGAACAGCATCTATGTGAAATATGTGCAACTGGATTTCACGAAGCTGCTATGAATGATTTTCCAGTTCATAAATTTTTTGAAGGATTAGTTAACGATAAGAAATGTCCGGTTTGCAATCTGTCCTACGAAAATTTTAGGGCAAATGGTAAACTTGGGTGCTCCAATTGTTATGATGCATTTGGAGATGATCTAAGAAGGGTTATAAAAGGCATCCATGGTCATACTCATCATAAGGGAAAACTTCCTAAAAGGGGATATTCAAATATAAGTTATAAGAAAAACATAGATGAGCTAAATAAAAATATTGAAGAGGCAATTAAAAATGAGGAGTATGAAAAAGCTGCTTTGTATAGAGACGAAATAAAAAGGTTAAAGGAAATGACGAACAATAAAGAGGAGGGTAATCAAAATGACCAAATGGCTTGATAACCCTATCAGAGATGATGTAGTAGTTAGTACCAGGTTAAGAGTTGCTAGAAATTTAAAGGACAAGGTTTTTCCAATATATGCAAATCAATTGCAAGCTAATGAGGTAAAAGAATTAATAAAAGATTCTGTTTTTAACTTATTTCAAGATGGTGAATATTCTTACCACGAACTTGTGGAGTTGGAACCAAGAGAAAAAATGAGATATATGGAAGACCACTTAATAAGTCCTATACTTGTAGATCATTGGAAGAAGAGTAGTTTCTTTCTAAGAGATGATGAAAAGGTAACTATCATGATAAATGAGGAAGATCACATAAGATTGCAGACACTATTACCAGGTCTAGACCTAATTGAGGGGTGGAAGCTTTGTTCAGAAATTGACGATATTTTGGAATCTTCCCTTGATTTTGCATGGCATGAAGAATACGGATATTTAACATCCTGTCCAACCAATGCAGGAACTGGTCTCAGAGCATCAGTTATGTTGCATTTGCCTGGAGTTTCATTTACAGGCCATATATCTAATATAATTGATGCATTGAGAAAAATAGGTTTAACAATTAGAGGGATATATGGAGAGGGAACAGAAGCAGTTGGTCACTTATACCAAGTATCTAATCAGCTTACCTTAGGGGAATCTGAGGATGAAATAATTGAAAAATTAAATAGAGTGGTGCTGCAGTTAATGAGACGGGAAAAAAACACAAGAGAGTATTTAGCTGATAAGAAAAGGCTAGAAATAGAAGATAAGGTTTATAGAAGTTTAGGTATTCTTAGGAGTGCAAGATTAATAGCATCTAAAGAAGCCATGGAGATGATATCTAATATAAAACTTGGGAGAGATCTTGGGATGATAGATAATGAACAATGGGAAGACCTGATTAAATTAATGATAGATATAAAACCTGGCAATATTCAAAATAGAGTTGGTAGGTCTATGAATAGAGTGGAAAGGGATCAAACTAGAGCGGATATTGTAAGAGATTATTTTAAGTAATGGAGGGTTAATATGGGAATGTATGGTAGATTTACAGAGAGAGCGCAAAAAGCAATATTATTAGCTCAAGAGGAAGCAAAAAAATTCAACCACAACTATGTGGGAACAGAACATATATTATTGGGCTTAATTGCAGAGGAACAAGGAATAGCAGCCCAAGCATTAAAGGCAATGGGTATTACCATAGATAAGGCTAGGAAAGAAGTTTATGATATTGTTGGAATGGGTGAAGAAGGGGTCGATCTTGTTGGATTTACACCAAGAACTAAAAAGGTTTTCGAATTAGGTGTGGCTGAAGCAAGGAATTTAGGACATAATTATGTTTCCACAGAGCACCTGCTCCTGGGTTTAATAACAGAAGGGGAGGGAATTGCCTCTACAATTCTAAAGAGATTAGGGGCTGAACCTGGTAAATTGGCGCAAACTATAATAAACAAAATAACTGAAACAGGACCAGCTAAACAGCAAGCACAACCTCAGGAAGCTAAGAAGACAAGCAACCTAGAAAAGTATAGTGTAGATCTTAACATGATGGCAGAAAAGGGTGAAATAGACCCAGTAATAGGAAGAACTAAGGAAATAGAAAGAGTAATTCAGGTGCTAAGTAGAAGGACAAAGAATAATCCTGTTTTAATTGGGGAACCTGGAGTAGGGAAAACTGCCATTGCAGAGGGTCTAGCACAAAAGATTGTAGAGGGAAATGTTCCTGAAATAATCAAGAACAAGAGAATAGTAACCCTTGACTTACCTGGATTAATCGCTGGAGCTAAGTATAGAGGCGAATTTGAAGAAAGACTTAAGTCTGTTATGAAAGAACTAAAAGATGCAGGAGATGTAATTCTATTTATTGATGAATTACACACTATTGTTGGAGCTGGAGCTGCTGAAGGTGCAATAGATGCATCAAATATTTTAAAACCTACCCTGGCAAGGGGTGAGCTTCAAATTGTAGGTGCTACAACTATAGATGAATATAGAAAACATATAGAAAAGGATTCAGCCCTTGAAAGAAGGCTTCAGCCTATAATGGTAGAGGAACCCTCCATAGAAGATACTATAAGAATATTAGAGGGATTAAGAGATAGGTATGAAGCTCATCATGGAGTGAAGATAACAGACGATGCCTTAGAAGCTGCTGCTGAACTTTCTGATAGGTATATTACTGATAGATTCTTACCAGATAAGGCTATAGACTTAATTGATGAAGCAGCATCTAAATTGAGAGTTAACAATTATATAGCTCCCTTGGAGCTTAAGACACTGGAAGATAGGTTGGAAGAATTACAACAGGAGAAGGAAGAAGCCATAAATAACCAAAATTTTGAAAAAGCTGCAAGAATAAGAGACGAAGAGAAGAAAATCAAAGAGGAAATTGAGAGTAATAAAATTCAATGGCAAAGAAAGAAACAAGCCTCAAATCTTGTGGTTGGTTATGATGAAATAGCTAAAATTGTTTCAGATTGGACTGGAGTTCCTGTAAGTAGAATGACTGCAGAGGAAAGTGAGAGACTTTTGCATCTTGAAGATTTGCTTCACAAGAGAGTTGTTGGCCAAGATCAAGCAGTTATTGCTGTTTCTTCAGCAGTTAGAAGAGCTAGAGTTGGACTTAAAGATCCCAAAAAGCCAATAGGAAGCTTTATATTTGTAGGTCCTACTGGAGTTGGGAAAACCTATTTAGCAAAAGCATTAGCTGAGGCCTTGTTTGGAGATGTAGATGCTATGATAAGGATTGATATGAGTGAGTATATGGAGAAGCATTCTGTTTCTAGATTAGTTGGCTCT
Organism: uncultured Tissierellaceae bacterium; assembly: GCA_964575895.1. GTDB lineage: Bacteria > Bacillota > Clostridia > Tissierellales > Tissierellaceae > Gudongella. Next base: position 83,591 of record CAZNTE010000007.1, read on the forward strand.
CCTCCTGGTTATGTAGGATATGACGAAGGGGGACAATTAACTGAAGCTGTTAGAAGAAAACCATATTCAGTATTGTTATTCGATGAGATAGAAAAAGCGCATCCTGATGTTTTTAATATGTTGCTCCAAATATTGGATGATGGAAGATTGACAGACTCTAAGGGAAGGACTGTAGATTTCAAAAATACAGTAATAATTATGACATCAAATGTAGGTGCAACTTCTGTGAAAAAACAAAATGTTCTTGGATTTGCAACAGCTGATGATGAAGGTAAAGCAGAATATGAGAAGATGAAAGACATAATTTCTGATGAATTGAAAAAGACTTTTAGACCAGAATTTCTTAATAGACTAGATGAAGTTATTGTATTTCATTCCTTACAAGAAGATCAAGTTATGGAAATAGTTGAAATCATGGTTAAGGATCTGGAAACAAGAATGGAAAAAGTTGGAGTTAACATTAAAATAACAGATGAGACCAAGAAGTATATCTCAAAACAAGGATTTGATCCCGTGTTTGGTGCCAGACCATTGGAAAGAACCATTAGAAAGATGATTGAGGATCAACTGGCGGAAGAGATATTAAAAGGTAATGTATCAAGGGATGAGGAAATAAACGTTGATTATAATGGAGAGAAGTTGTTGTTTACAAAATCCACCCATTAGGAGGATAGATATTTGGCTAAGAAGAATAATATATATAAATGTAAGGTATGTGGTTATGAAATGGTTGGATTTATGGGAAAGTGCCCAGAATGCTCATCCTTTGGCTCCTTTGAAGAAGTAACAAAAAATGAGATAACTGGAAAAAAAAGATCCACCGGGGTTACACAAAAGCTAAAAGAGGTTCAATCAACTAATAGCCTTCGAGTAATTACTAGTGTAAATGAATTTGATAGAGTTATGGGTGGTGGAATAGTTAAGGATTCTGTCACCATATTAACTGCTAAACCAGGAGCTGGAAAATCAACCCTATTACTTCAAGTAGCGAATAGAATAGCTGAAATGGGTTTAGATGTTCTATATGCTTCGGGAGAGGAATCGGCATCTCAAATAAAAAGTAGAGCTGATAGGATATTAAAAAATATAAGTGATGGTCTACATGTTATGTCTGACAATAGTTTAGATAATGTGATCGAAGAAATAAATAGAACCAATCCAGATTTCATAATTGTAGATAGCATTCAAACCTTTACTTTGGAAGCCTACCAACCATCAAGGGCTGGATCTCCAACTCAAACCATGGAGTGTGCCTATGAATTGGTAAGAATAGCAAAGGATAATAAGAGCCCAAAGATTGTTTTCATAGTTGGTCAAATGACAAAAGATGATGAATTAGCTGGGGTAAGGGCTTTAGAACATTTGGTTGACACTGTTTTAATAATTGAGGGTGAAAGCGGTGAGGAACTCAGAAGTTTGATGTCCACAAAAAATAGATATGGATCAACAGGAGAAATGGGTTTTTTCAACATGACTGAAGATGGTATGGAATCAATAGATAATCCATCAGAGTATTTTATGACAAGTAGAGAAGAGAATAACAAGGTAAATGGAGTATGCTTAACTGTTGTGAGAGAAGGAACTAGACCAATAATTCTTGAAATAGAATCTCTTGTAAGTCAATCATTTACTCCATACCCTTCCAGAATAGGGGAGTCCATGAAAAGAGAGCAATTAAACACCTTAGTTTCAATTCTTGAACAGAGGGGTGGCTTATCCCTATATGATAAAAATGTAGTGATTAAGACAACTGGAGGAATAAGGTTAAAAGAACATGCTTCAAATCTTGCGGTAATAATGAGTATAGTATCATCAGCTTATGAAAGGCCAATACCCACAGATTCTGTTTTTCTTGCGGATGTTGGATTAACGGGAGAGCTAAAGAAAGTACCATCCCTAGATGCTAGAATCAGAGAAGCAGAGAGGCTAGGTTTTAAGAAGGCATATATAGGTAGCGACTATAATAATAACAGAACCTATAAAGATATTATTTTGATAAAGTCAAAATCATTAAAAGAAGTTATAAATAAGGTTTTTAGCAAATAAAAATAGCGAGATTTTAATCTCGCTATAACTATTTCATACCATAAACTCCCAGTGTTTTTGTTCTATCTAGTTCCTTCTCAATGGTTCTTGCAAGGTCAAAGTCCAAAGTACTTGCAAGAGAAGATAGGAAGAAAATATATGCACCAATCTCTTGCTCGAGAATTTCCTTGCAAGTTGGGCAAATAGTACCAACTACATGAGAATCAATTATTGAAAGTGTTTCGTCAAAACTTTCAGTACTAAACTCTTGCTTCTTGGCTTCTATTCCAATACATCCGCAGGAGGTAACTGATTTTGCAACAGCTCTATTGATTCTTGCGTTGTACTCATCCAGTTTTGTCATTATATCTAATATGCTTCTATGTCTAACCAATACTTCACCAGCTTGTTTTTGTAATTCTGTTATAAGACTTGATTCATTTATTTGGTTTGGCATGTTAACCTCCTTGTTATTCTAATTAATTTTATTATACTTTTCATTGATATATTATGTCAAATGTCTTAGAAATTATTATATAAATAATAGGGAAAAGGCTTTCAAAAACATATTGACATTAAATAATAGTCTGTGATAATATATAAGCTTTACTAAAATCTAAAATTAGGCTATAATAAATGAGTAGGATACTATGTAAGGAGGGCTTATACATGTTTAAAATAGGCGATAAAATAGTTTATCCAATGCATGGAGCAGGGGTAATAAAGGGTATTGATACTAAAGAGATTTTAGGTGAAATGAGAGAGTATTATATAATTCAGATGCCAATTGGTGATATGAAGGCTTTGGTACCAGTAGATAATGTTGAAGAAATTGGAGTTAGATATATTATTTCAAGTGATGAGATTGAAGGAATAATTGAGATTTTAAGAGGTCATAAAACTGCTATGCCTCAAAATTGGAACAGAAGGTACAGAGCTAATATGGAGAGAATTAAAACCGGAGATATTGAAGAAATTGCAGCTGTTGTAAGAAACCTAACAATTATGGATAACAACAAAGGACTATCTACAGGTGAAAGAAAAATGTTGACAAATGCAAGACAGATGCTATTATCAGAATTGGCCCTTGCATCAGACTTATCTGCAGAAGAGATAGAAAAAATAGTTGAGGAAGCTATACTAGAAACAAATGAAATTGAAGATGAAGAGAATTTTTAGTAGATATTTAACATAAAAATGTATATAATGATTTAGATGATTAAACGGGGGTGATGATAGTGGTAAAAAAAATCGCCAAGGTCTTGATTGGAATGTTTGGAATGCTTATTGGTTTTCTAATTTATTCCTTACTTAAAGGCCTTGAGGTATTAAATGTATCCGGCGTGGTTGAACTTATTATTATGGTTGTGAGTATCTTATTATTTGGAATTATATTTTTTATTCTTTCTTCTTTTATTATTAAAAAAGGCCAAAAAATCGCTGGATTAATTGAAGTAGAGCTTCAAAGATTTTCAATACAAAACATTGCATTGGGTGCTGTAGGATTAATAATTGGATTGGTTATTGCTTATCTTATAAGTCAACCCTTATATAGGCTAAACATACCATATTTAGGTACTATAGCTTCTATTGTTCTTTATGGTTTACTAGGATATTTAGGAATTAAGATCCCTACAAGAAATTCAGAGGATATTACGACAGCTTTAACCCATGTAACTGGCAATATAGGAAGCAATAAGAAAAGCAGCAAAGAAAAAAACAAAGCGGGGAAATCCTGTCCTAAAATATTGGATACTAGCGTAATAATAGATGGTAGAATTGCAGACATCGTAAAGACTGGATTTATTGAAGGCCCATTAGTTATTCCGGAGTTTGTTCTGGAGGAATTGCAGCATATAGCAGATTCATCAGATGCACTAAAAAGAAATAGAGGTAGAAGAGGTCTAGATATCCTAAATAGGATCCAGAATGAATTGGATACTGAAATAATAATACATGAGAAGAAATTTGAGGAGATATCAGAAGTTGATTCTAAGCTTTTAAAATTAACTCAGTTGATGAAGGGGAAAATAATAACAAATGACTATAACCTTAACAAGGTAGCTGAGGTTCAAAGGATTGAGGTTTTGAACATTAACGAGTTAGCTAATGCAGTTAAGCCAGTTGTATTGCCAGGTGAAGAGATGATAGTTCAAGTTGTCAAGGATGGAAAAGAATCTGGACAAGGATTAGCTTATTTAGATGATGGAACTATGATAGTAGTTGAATCTGGTAGAAAATTTATTGGTGAGACTATAGAAGTAATAGTTACATCAGTTCTACAAACATCTGCTGGTAGAATGATATTTGCAAAACCTAAGGTTTTGTATGATAAAGCAGTTTAAAATATATCTCTAGTATAAGAGGTGGTTAAATGTATAAAGGAAATTATGTTTCTGTGATTATTGCTGCGGCTGGAATGAGCAATAGAATGGGAAGTAAAATCAACAAACAGTTCATATTAATAGATAACAAGCCAATTCTTGCACATACTATTGAAAAATTTGAAAGCTGTAAATATATAGATGAAATAATTGTAGTATCTAAGGATACTGAAGTTGAATATTGCAGAAAAGAAATAGTTAGAAAGTATGGTTATAAAAAGGTTTCAAACATCGTTAAAGGCGGAAAGGAAAGACAGGATTCTATATACAATGGAATAATGGCCTTAAACGAAAGAACTGATATAGTGTTGACTCACGATGGTGCCAGACCATTTGTTAGATTGGAATCCATAATTAAAGGAATCAAAGGTACTTTAGAATATGGAGCATGCGTTATTGGAGTACCCTTGAAAGATACTATTAAGGTTGTTGATACAACTGATGAAGTACATCATACACCTAATAGAGCCTTACTTTGGGCAGCTCAAACCCCTCAATGTTTTAGAATTGAATTATTGAAAGAAGGATATGAATATGCAATAAGTGAGGGAATTGTTGGGACAGATGATAGCTCCTTAGTTGAGAAAAAAGGATATAGAATTAAAATGCTAATGGGAAGCTATGACAACATAAAAATAACCACTCCTGAGGATCTAATAATTGCTGAATCATTTGCTAAGGGATTAAATAATTTCAGAGCATATCAGGAGCTGTAAGTGGAGGAAATATGAGAGTAGGATTTGGATATGATGTCCATGAATTTAAAGAGAATAGAAAGCTAATTCTTGGAGGTGTGGATATTCTTCATGAAAGAGGACTCCTTGGACATTCTGATGCAGATGTGTTGGTGCATTCATTAATGGATGCAATTTTAGGTGCAATGGCTGAAGGAGATATTGGAAAGCACTTTCCTGATACTGATATGGAATACAAGGACATATCAAGCTTAATTCTATTAAAAAGAGTTAAGGATCTAATGGATGAAAAAGGTTATACACTATGTAACTGTGATAATACCATAGCTGCGCAAAGACCTAAATTAGCTCCTCACATAGATGAGATGAGAAAAAATATAGCGTATATTCTAGAAGTCGACATAGATCAAATTAATATCAAAGCTACAACTACAGAAAAGTTAGGTTTTGAAGGTAGAGAAGAAGGGATATCGTCCTATAGTGTTTGTCTTATCGAGAAAAAATAATTGACAATAAAAGTATGATTGTGTAAACTTATCAATATTAGCAATGAAGGGAAATAGTAGTAACTTAATGGTCTAAGAGAGGAAATCCAAGGCTGGAAGATTTCTGACCCACTTATTTACGAACCTGTTCTGGAGCTTAATCGGTGGATCCGTTAAAATCCTTAGAGTGAACCTATTGGTTTATTAGAGTGGTACCGCGGAAGTAACCTTTCGTCTCTTTGGAGATGGAGGGTTTTTATTTTTTATATAAATTATAATGGGGTGAAAGTAGATGAAAATGTCAAAAATGTATATGCCAACCTTAAGAGAAGTACCTTCTGAGGCAGAAATTCCAAGTCATCAGTTATTACTAAGAGCAGGAATGATCAGAAAGTTGGTTAGTGGAGTATATTCCTATTTACCATTAGGATATAGAGCAATAAGAAAAGTTGAGAAGGTAGTTAGAGAAGAGATGGATAGAGCCAATGCTCAGGAGCTTTTAATGTCTGCAATTCAACCAAGAGAGCTTTGGGAAGCATCTGGAAGATGGGCAAATTTTGGTCCAGAGATGTGGAGACTAAGAGATAGAAATGACAGAGAATTTTGCCTAGGACCTACACATGAAGAGTACTTTACTGATTTGATAAAGGATGAAATAAAGTCATATAAACAATTACCACTGAATATTTACCAAATTCAAACGAAGTATAGGGATGAAAAAAGACCTAGATTTGGTCTTATGAGATGTAGAGAGTTTATAATGAAAGATGCCTATAGCTTTGATGTAGATGAAGAAGCCATGAAGGTTGCTTATGAGAATATGTGGGATGCTTACGATAGAGTCTTTACAAGGCTTAAATTAAATTATAAAGTTGTTCAAGGAGATACTGGAGCTATGGGAGGCAAAGTTTCCCATGAATTTATGGCTATGAGTGATATTGGAGAAGGATTAGTAGCTTATTGTAAAGAATGTGACTTTGCAGCCACAGATGAAAAATCAGAAGTAGTTTATAACATAGAACAAAAGGAGGAAGACTTAAGAGAAGTTGAAAAAGTGTTTACTCCAGAAGTGAAAACCATAGATGCACTTGTTGAGTTTTTCGGTGTTGAAAAATATAATTTTGGCAAGGCTCTAGTGTATAAAGCATCAGGAAAACCAGTTGTAGTAGTTGTCCCAGGGGACAGAGAGTTAAATGAGACAAAATTAGCTAATTACCTTCAAGTTCCAGGACATGAGCTAGAAATGGCTGATGAAGAAGTCATTAATGAAATTTCTGGTGCAAACAAAGGATTTACTGGACCAATAGGTTTAACAAAAGAAGTTAAGGTATTAGTGGATAAGAGAGTGACAACTATTAAGAACCTTGTGGTTGGTGCTAATGAAACTGACCATCACTTAATTAATGTAAATTTTGGAAGAGATTTTACTGGTGAAGTAGTGGATGATCTACTATTAGTTCAAGAAGGTGATTCTTGCCCAAAATGTGGTAAACCATTATTTATGGATAGGGGTATAGAAGTAGGGAATATATTCCAATTAGGAACAAAATACAGTGATAGCTTAGGGGCTAAGTTCTTGGATGAAAATGGCAAAGAAAAGTCATTTGTAATGGGAAGCTATGGGATCGGCGTATCTAGATCAGTTGCTGCAATTGTAGAGCAGTATCATGATGAAAAAGGAATATGCTGGCCATTTATAGTAGCTCCATATCATGCTATAATTACAGTGGTAAATTCTAAAAATGATGAACAAAGAAATCTTGGAGAAGAATTATACAGTGCTCTTAAAGATAAGGGTATTGATACTATGTTAGATGATAGGAATGAAAGAGTGGGAGTTAAGTTTAATGATAGGGATCTTATAGGGATTCCAGTTCAAATTACAGTGGGTAAAAGAGCAACTGAAGGAATTGTGGAGTTCTCTTTAAGAAAAAGGGAAGAGAAAGAAGAAGTGGAAGTTAATAGTGTATTAGATTTAATATTTGATGCGTTTAGAGAAGAAGGATTTAGCTTAGACAAGTAGATAATACGGAGGTGTAAGGATTGAATAATATTAGAGTAAGATTTGCTCCCAGTCCGACTGGATATCTTCATATTGGGGGTCTAAGAACAGCATTATACAATTATCTTTTTGCTAAAAAAAATGGTGGAAAGTTTGTACTAAGAATTGAGGATACAGATCAAACGAGATTTGTAGAAGGTGCAATAGAAAACCTGATCCACTCCCTTGAATGGGCAGGAGTAAAGTATGATGAAGGTGTTTTTGTTGAGGATGGGAATGTAGTAGAAAAGGGAGATTTTGGACCCTATGTCCAATCAAAAAGACTCCATATATACAGGGAATATGTAGATAAACTTATAGAAGAGGGCCATGCATATTATTGTTTCTGCTCCAAGGATAGATTAGAGACTATCAGAGAAGAACAGAAAATGAAGGGACTCGTGCCAAAATACGATGGATTTTGTAGGAATGTGTCTTTGGAAGATGCTAGGAAGAGAGTAGCAGATGGAGAGGAACATGTTGTTAGACTTAAACTCCCTCACAATAAGGATATTCATTTCCATGATATAGTGAGAGGAGATATAGTAATTAATACAAATGACATTGATGATCAGGTGCTTCTTAAATCAGATGGATATCCAACCTATCACATGGCTGTAGTGGTGGATGACTACCTTATGGGAATAACTCATATTGTACGAGGAGAAGAATGGTTACCCTCAACACCAAAGCACATATACTTGTATGAAGCTTTTGGATGGGAAAAACCAGTTTATGTACATCTTCCAACTGTCTTGAATAAGGAAAGAAAAAAATTATCAAAAAGACATGGAGATGTATCGGTTGATGACTTTAGAAACAAGGGTTATTTACCAGAAGGACTTGTAAATTATCTAGCACTAGTTGGATGGAGTCCAGAAGACAATCAGGAGCTTCTATCTATGGATGAGATGGTTCAAAAGTTCTCCTTTGAGAGGGTTTCTAAAACTGGTGGGATATTTGACAAAGATAAACTGGATTGGGTTAATGGCCATTATATAAGAAGTTCATCTACTGAAGAGATAAAGGATTTAGCGATTCCTTACTTACTTGAAAAAGGTTTCGTTGATACTGATTTTGTTAAATCAAATAACGATTGGATGTTAATGTTAATTGACACAGTAAAAGAAAGTCTTTCTACAGTATCTGAGATTAGTGAAAAAGTAGAATTTATATTCCAAGATGAACTAAATATAGAAGAAGAAGTTTATCGGGAATTCTTAAACGATGAGAATTCTAAAGTTTTAATGAGGGCTATTATAGAAGAATTATCCTTTATTGAAGAAGTAGATATGGACTATGCTAAAACTTTTATGAAGACGATCCAAAAGAATACTGGTATAAAAGGGAAAAATTTATTTATGCCAGTAAGGGTGGCCTTAACTGGTAGCGCTCATGGTCCTGAGTTAGTTAATGTACTATTCCTTCTTGGCAAGGATAAAATGATTAAGAGAGCTAATAATATATTGAAATAAGTTCATACCTATTGAAAAGTTAGCTATTTTTATGTAGAATTAGGTTAACAAATTATGCCCTATAGCAATTGGGGACGAACTGAAGATAGGTAATGCAAAGAGAAAACATCCTATTAAAATCGTCTCTTAATAAGAGGCGATTTTATATTGTATTTAGAAGGAGGATCTTATGAAATTATACAACTCCCTTACTAGGAAAAAAGAAGAGTTTAAGTCAATAAACGAAGGTATCGTTACCATGTACAACTGTGGTCCAACTGTATATAATTTTATCCATGTTGGAAATGCAAGACCACTGGTAATTTTTGATACTCTTAGAAGATATTTTGTTTATAAGGGGTATGATGTAAAGTTCGTAGTTAATTTTACAGATATTGACGATAAGTTAATAAACAAGGCAAAGGAAGAAAACATAACTGTAAAGGAAGTTGCTGATAGATATATTGAAGCATTTAAAGAAGATGCGGAGGCTTTGAATATTTATGAGTATAATACAGTTCATCCCAAGGCAACAGACTATATAAGTCAGATGGTTACATTTATTGAAGCCTTAGAGGAAAAAGGTGCTGCCTATGCAAAAGATGGGAATGTGTATTTCTCTATTGACAGTGCTAAAAATTATGGAAAGCTAAGCAAAAAGAATATTGATGAACTTGTCAGTGGAGCAAGGATAGAAGTAAATGAAGATAAAAAAAATCCAATGGATTTTGTTCTTTGGAAAAAAGAAAAACCAGGTGAGCCATCATGGGATAGCCCATGGGGAAAAGGAAGACCTGGATGGCATATTGAGTGTTCAGTAATGGCCAAAGCCATACTAGGTGAAACCATAGATATTCACTCAGGAGGAGAAGATTTACAGTTTCCTCATCATGAAAATGAAATTGCTCAGTCCGAGACCCTTAGTGGCAAGCCCTTTGCCAATTTTTGGCTTCATAATGGGATGCTAAATGTGGATAACCAAAAAATGTCAAAGTCACTGGGAAATTTCTTTACCTTAAAAGAAATAGCTGAAGAATATGACATGGAAGTTTTGAGATTTTTCATGTTATCAGCTCATTACAGAAACCCAATAAATTTTAGTAGAGAAGTAATGGACCAGACAAAAAATGGATTGGAAAGATTGTATAATTCCAAGAAAAACCTTGAATTTATATTAGAAAAAGATTTAACTCCAAATGCAGATACTGACAAACAAAACATGGAAAAAATAGATGGGTTTAGGGCTCAGTTTGAAGAGAGTATGGATGATGATCTAAATACAGCAGATGGTGTGGCAGCTTTATTTGAGCTTGTTAAATTTGCAAATAGTGAGATAGATGAAACTTCTTCAAGATTTGTTGTGGAATATGCATATAGAACAATGATGAAGTTAGCTAAGGTATTGGGCATTCTAATAAAGAAAGACGAACTACTTGAAGAGGAGATCTTAAGTCTGATTGAGCAGAGAACTAATGCTAGAAAGGATAGAGATTTCAAAAGAGCAGATGAAATAAGAGATGAACTTAAGGAAAAGGGAATCGTATTGGAAGATACTAAAGATGGTGTAAAATGGAAGAGAATTTAAATAAGGTAGATGTGAATTTGTTTAGAGCGGTGAATACAAAATTATCCCTAGAAGCAATAAACATGCTAAATCCCCTACAACTGGCATATGTAGGGGATGCAGTATATGAGTTGTTTGTAAGAACTGCTATCTTAACTGAAGGATCTAATGTCAAGAGTCTTCATAGAGAAGCAACAAGATATGTAAAAGCTAGAGCTCAGGCTGAATCAGTTCACATGTTGAATGAGTATTTAACTGAAAAAGAAAAGTATTTTGTCAAAAAAGGTAGGAATGCAAAAATTAACTCAGCCCCTAGAAATGCTGACTTAGTGGACTACAAGTATGCCACTGGATTTGAATGCCTTTTTGGTTATCTTTACTTATCAGGTCAGGAAGATAGATTGTTTCAGTTATTTGAAATGGTAATGAAACATCATAAATAGAAGGAGGAGATTAAATGAAAGTTCAATTACTAAGATATACACCGGATGGAGAGAAATTAGTGGCATCAGCAGCTAAACTATGTTACTCGCCAGTTGGGATTGATCAAATTGAAGAAGATCAGGATGAAAAGAAAGTCAATTCCTTTCTAGATCTACTAATGGATCTTGGACATGAAAGTCCTATAGAACACGTTACCTTTACTTTTGGTATAGAAGGTGTATCAAGAACCCTTACTCATCAACTAGTTAGACATAGAATAGCTAGTTATTCACAGCAATCTCAAAGGTATGTGAGACTTAGTCAATTTGAATATATAATACCTCCACATATTGAAAACAATTTAAAAGCTAAGGAAATATTTGTAAAAGCCATGGAAGAAGATCAGGAAGCTTATGATAAGATTTCTAGCATATTATTCAATGACCATTATAATAGGTACATAGGTGAGGGAGATTCTGAGAAAAAAGCAAAACAAAAAGCTGAGAAAGAAGCAATTGAAGATGCTAGATATGTTTTTCCAAATGCTTGTGAAACTAAAATAGTAGTAACTATGAACGCAAGGAGTTTAATGAACTTCTTTGCATTAAGAACATGTAATAGGGCTCAATGGGAGATAAGAAAATTGGGTATTGAGATGTTAAAAGAAGTTAAAAAAGTTTACCCAGTACTTTTTAAAAATGCAGGTCCAGGTTGTGTCAATGGACCATGTCCAGAGGGTGCAATGACTTGTGGTAAGATTGTACAGGTAAGAGAATTTTTTAAAGAATTAGGCTAAATAGCCATAAAATGAGGAGAATATTATGAACGAGATGTATGTATCAGGAAGAAATCCAGTAATGGAGTTGCTAAAATCAGACAAACAAATTGATAAGTTATATGTTTTAAAAGGTGATGTAAAAGGGTCCATAAATAAGATTATGGGAATAGCCAAGGATAGAGGAATCGTGATTCAGCAAGTGGATAAGACAAAATTAGATTCCATGTCAGAAAATAGAGCTCATCAGGGAGTTGTAGCTTTAGTAACAGGTTATGAATATTCATCAGTCAAGGACATCATATCATTAGCTAAGAAAAAAGGAGAAGAACCTTTCCTTGTTATCCTTGATGGCATTGAAGATACTCATAACCTTGGAGCCATAGTTAGAACTGCAGAGTGTGCAGGTGTACATGGAATAATAATTCCAAAGAGAAGATCAGCAATGGTAAATCAAACAGTGTATAAGAGTTCAGCAGGAGCTGTTGAGCATATGAAAATAGCACAAGTTAACAATATTGCCCAAACTATGGATGAGTTAAAAAAAGAAGGACTCTGGTTATATGGAGCAGACATGGATGGTAAAGATGTTTACTATAATACAACATTAAATGGAGCTATAGGATTAGTTATTGGTGGAGAAGGAAAAGGCTTATCAAGACTAGTTAAAGAGAAATGCGATGTTATTGTTAACATTCCAATGAAAGGAAAGATCAACTCTCTTAATGCATCAAATGCAGCAACAGTTCTTATTTTTGAGGTAGTGAGACAGTCAAATGAAAATAAAAAGTAGGGCTAAAGAATTTTTATTTGTAGATGGGTATAATATAATTAACTCTTGGGATGACTTAAAAAAACTATCATTAGTCAGTTTAGAGGATGCAAGAGAAGCCCTTCTGGAAGTAATGGCTGAGTATCACCATTATTCAGGTATAGAGATCCATGTTGTCTATGATGCACATATGGTAAAAGGTAATAATGGTACTGAAGAAAAACATAAGGGTGTATTTGTAGTTTATACTAAAGAGAACGAGTTGGCTGACCATTATATTGAAAAGGTGTTAGATCAAATTGGTAGAATAAAAAGAGTTAGAGTGGCCACATCGGATTGGCTAGAACAACAGATAATACTTTCTAGAGGCGGGACGAGAATATCTGCAAGAGAATTGGAAGTTGAGATTATAAATGAAAGAAACATGGTGAATCGAAGAAGAAAAAGAACCAATCTTAAGAACGATATGCAACTGGGCAAAATAGAAGACCAATTATTGGAAAAGTTAAAGGACTGGAACAAATAGGGATTTCAATTCAACTTCAGGAGGTATCACATGGGCTTCGATAGATATGCATCAAGTGTGGGGATGGAGTTTAATGGTTTAGAGGATGAAGCCATTGTGACAATGGCTAATAAAGGCAATGAAAAAGCACTAGAGTATCTCATATACAAATATAAGGATTTTGTGAAATCAAAAGCAAGATCCTACTACATTATAGGTGGGGATAGAGATGACATTATCCAAGAGGGGATGATTGGACTCTACAAGGCTATAAAGGGATATGAGAATGAGAAATTTGCTTCCTTTAGAAATTTTGCTGATATTTGTGTTACTAGGCAAATGATTACAGCTATAAAAACTGCCACAAGACAGAAACATAAGCCATTAAATTCATATGTTTCACTTAATAAGCCCATATTTGGAGAAGGTTCTAATCCAACAATTGAAGATACAGTTAGAAGTGGTAGAATAACCGACCCCATGGAGTTGTTTATTGGGAAAGAAGAATTAGACAGAGTAGAGAGCAAGATAAATGGATTCTTGAGTAATTTGGAAAAAGAAGTATTAATGAGCTATGTTGAAGGCAGGTCCTATGAAGAGATAGCAACTGATCTAAATGTTAGAGTCAAAAGTATAGATAATGCGCTTCAGAGGGTTAAGAAGAAAATAGAGAGATACTATTTTGGGAATAATGAGTATTGACAACGGCCTGCATCAATAGTAAAATAATTTATTGTAAGCTCACATAGCTCAGGAGGTAGAGCACTTGCATGGTAAGCAAGAGGTCACCGGTTCAAATCCGGTTGTGAGCTCCATATAAGTTAAGGAACACCCGGATGAGTTTTCTTAAAAAGAGATGATTATTAAGGGAGGAAGAAAAGAATGGGTAAAGCTAAATTTGAAAGAAATAAGCCACACG
>CAZNTE010000008.1:0-95568 GCA_964575895.1 uncultured Tissierellaceae bacterium
CACAAGACTATGAATCAGGAATCTCCCACTTCTATAAGTGGCGAGAGTGTTCAATATGGTAGAGAAAAAGGTGTAGGTTCAGAAAAGTCTGTTGGAAGATTTGCCTATCATGTGTTCAATTATTTTCCCCATAAGGCAATTGAAGAAGAGGGAAGGCTTACAAACCTAAACATTCGGGAACACTTTTTAACTAAACTATATACACTACATAGGTTTTCCTTTGTAAAGGAAAGTAATAAGTTTAATAAGTTGGTGGAGTTTCATTCAGATCACAAGTATTTGATTATGGCTTACAACCAGACAAAACTTAAAGAGTTAGGGAAAATTGTGGCAAATCATGATAAAAAGGACACAGACATAGTCATAAAAGAGTATGAGTTAATTTTAGAAACCGTTTTTGAAACACTACCTAGATATACTAATTATATAAACACACTTATGCATATAATGGGTTATTTTAAGAAAGAACTATCAAAAAAAGAAAAGGAATTTATTTTAGGTAGTTTTCAAAAGTTCAAGGAAGGTAAAATCCCTTTAAGTGTACCGGTTAATCTATTAAAGGGCTATGCCATTGCTAAGGATGAGGAATACTTGCTTAGACAGATGATTTGGAACCCCTACCCTGAAGAACTACTGGATATAAGAGATTCTGGCAACAAATAGAACTTCACTTTGTGGAGTTCTATTTGTTTTGAACTTGTAAATTGACATAGGGGGTAAAAATACATAAAATAGGTGTAGAACATGAAAAGGAGATTAAAGATGACCTTACTTAAAAAGGCTGCAGGTAAAATTATATACTCCCTTGGCCAGCTTTTATCATTTATTTTTGATATATTCATTAATTTAGCTGAATTAATTGTTGGAGTTGTTGTTGGGATTGCAAGAGGTTTCATAGCAATAATTGGTATGGGGGGGTGTTTATTACTCTTTCTAATTTTTGGACCCTTTGGTCTAGTAGCAATTTTTAATCCAATTACAATATTGGTCCTACTTTTCTTTATAATATTCCCAATTCTTGGTAAGAAGTTTATTTCCTTATTGAAATACGGGAAATACATAATAACAGAATACCTATTTGATCTTGGAAGCTATTTGATGGACGGAAAGGGAAGATATAGTTCCTTCTCAGACTATGGGCATAAGTATCAAAGAATGGAAGAAGAGAGAATTCGAAAGGAAAGGGAAGAAAGACAAAGACAGCAGCAAAGAGAATGGGAAGAGAGATTCAAACAGTGGCAAGGTTATCAGAACCAACAGGGATATCAAAATTGGTATGGAAATGGGAATGGTAGTTACAGAGGTCAAAGTACCTACGCAAACCCTATGACAGAATTTAAGTCAAAGTATGAAAAAAGTTGCAACATTCTAGGGATACCATTGGATAGTGATAAATATCAAGTTAAATTGGCTTATAGGAAAAAAGCAAAAGAGTACCATCCGGATATTAATCATGCACCAGATGCTACAAGGAAATTTCAGGAGATTAACGATGCATATGAGTTCTTAAGTGATGACAATATAGAAAGGTATAAGGGGATGAAAAGCTAGATGGAAAGTGTTAGAAAGGCCATGATAATTAATACTAAGATTGGAGATCTTAGTTTAGTAGAAGAGGATGGAATTTTAACAGAGGTAATCTTTGGCAATGAAATTCCTGGGGATTACAAAATCCAGGATACTGATAATTTAAGTAAGACGAAGATCCAGATATTGGAGTATTTAGATGGAAAGAGGAAGAGCTTTGACATCGAGTATAGTCTTTCTGGTACTGATTTTCAAAAGAAGGTTTGGAATGCCTTAACAAAGATACCCTATGGAGAAACAAGAAGCTACAAGGATATAGCAGAGTATATAAAGAATCCAAAAGCCTATAGGGCAGTTGGTGGTGCTAACAACAAAAATCCTATACCCATAATAATTCCATGACATAGAGTTATAGGAGCCAGTGGTGATCTGGTTGGATTTGGTGGAGGAATTGACATTAAGATTAAATTGTTAGAACTAGAAAAATAACTATTAAAACAAAATTATCCCTAAGACTTGGTCTTAGGGATAATTTTATGGGCATTTTGTCATCATAATATCTAGAATAACTGAGTCTGTGTTATTCATCCCATCATGGGATACCTTGGCTAGATTACTAATGGATTCCTCTGGTGTAGCGGCTAGTATTCCATTGTCAGAAGGAAATACAATTCCTGCTGAAGCCAACCTATAAGCATCAAATGAGGCATCCACAGATATACCTAATTTATAAGCGCAACCGATTTTTGCACCATCACAGAACATACCTGATACTCCTGCAATCATATTAATAATAGATTTGTTTATCATATCCCTTGAGTCAGTTTCAAGGTAGGTTAGACCAGCTGCACAACCAACACCAGCAGCTACACCGCAACCACATATAGGTGTTAGTGAACCTATATGAACCTTAACAAAGATTGTAACCAAGTGGCTAAGTGCTACAGCCCTGATTATTTTTTCTCTATCATAATCTTTGTCCATTCCAACAACAGATATTGGGATTATTGCAACAAGACCATGATTCCCTGAGCCTGCACTACTCATAACTGGCAGGGGATAGCCAGTCATTCTAGCTTCTGATGCAGCAATTGTATAGGCCTTTGCCTTGGAATGAGTATCTTTGATCATACCCTTATATAGTTTTCCAATTCCCAGACCTAAATCCTCTGTTAAACCTACTTGAGCAAGTCTTAAATTCATGTTAATTCCATCGTCAATAAAGGATAAGCTATCTAAACTTGTAGTATTTACAAATTCAACCAAATCATTAATGGAATAATCTTTAATTCTAAACTTAATCTCTTTATTAGCTGAGTTGGTAAGATTATTTAATTCATCCTTGTTTAGATCTAGTAGGATCTTATCATCTAGGGATTCATAGACAACATTCGTATGAGCATCTTTTATAATAACAGTGGACTTATGATCCTTTGATTTTAGATTAACCTGAATAAAAAGAGATGTTTTTTCTTTATCTAACTTAATGCTTACTTTGTTGTCATTTACCATTTTCAAAGAAGATTCAATATCATTATCATTTATGTCTCTAAATACTTCTAATATGTAAGATGAGTTTCCTCCGGTAACACCAAGAGCGGCTGCAAAATCCAAGCCTCTGTAAATAGTGCCAGGGATTCCTACGCTCATTCCGTTTTTCAATATGTTGTTATTAACAATTACTTCAATACTTTCAGGGTTATGTCCAAGCAAATCTTTTGCCTTAGCTGCTGCATAAGCTACTGCTCCAGGTTCTGTACAGCCTAGAGCTGGTTTTACTTGATCTTTTAAAATTTCTAATAATATAATGTCTCTATCCAATTCTTATCACCTCAGTATATAATTATGCAAAATACATGCCACCTTAATATTTTTTTACATCCTTATGAAATGACTAAAAGATGGGCATATTTGAATCACAAATAATATAAATATTGTGTATGTTTCTCAAAAATGATAAGATTTATCTGTGTTTTAAAACAAACCTTGCAATGACTGGGTTAAATAATTCTCAATAAGTAGAATTAATTCTTATATATGAGAAGGGAGAATAAGATGCTACATATTATCAAGAAGGAATTACAGCATATAATTGAGGCTTTACATTCAATAACTAATGTTGACATTACAATAGTTGATAAGAATCTTGAACGAGTAGTTGGAACAGGAAAACATAGTGAGGCCATAGGTAGACTAGCACCTCTTAACTCAGCATTTCACAAATGTATTGAAACAGGTGAGCAGTATTTCATTCAGGATCCAAGAAATGAAATAATTTGTAACGATTGTGATAATAAAGAAAACTGTTCAGAGTTAGTTGAAATATGTCTTCCCATTAGCTATAAGGGTGAGATAATCGGAGTTTTAGGTCTCTGCGCATTCGATTTAAAGGCAAAAGAGAATCTTATGAACAATAGGGAAGGGTATCAGAGATTTGAAAGTCAGTTAACTAGTATCATTAATAGCATGTTAAATGAAAAAGACTATGGGAAACTACTTAAATATAGGTCCCATGAGCTTTCAACCCTTATAAATTCAATAAATGAAGGGATTATAATTGCTAATGACAGTCACTTGATTGCTTCAGCAAACGAAAATATAGCTCAAAAACTTGGAATTGATAGTAGGAAGAAAACCTATTTAAGTGATGTGTTACCTCAAAATGTTATGAAGGAGTTAATTGATAAAAACTTTAATGGTGAAATTGGCCCTGTATCAGTTGGGAAAAGTGAATACTTGATACAATCTAATCCAATCAGTGTTGAAGAATCAAGAAAGGGATTTGTTCTTATACTATCTGACTTTAGAAAAATGAAAGAATCTGTGCTAAATTCCAGTAGGGGTAAAGAAATTGTAACTTTTCAAGATATAATAGGTGAAAGTGATGAAATCAGACATGCTAAAAACCAAGCTCTACAAGTTTCAAATAGCGATGCATCTGTATTGATTCTTGGAGATACTGGTACAGGGAAAGAAGTTTTTGCAAAAGCAATACACTATTCTAGCAAACGGAAAAACGAGATTTTTGTAGCCATTAACTGTGGAGCCATACCAGAAAATTTAATTGAAAGTGAGTTATTTGGTTATGAAAAAGGATCTTTCACTGGTGCTGACAACAATGGGAAGATGGGGATCTTTGAAATTGCCAAAAACGGAACTCTTTTCTTAGATGAAATTGGAGAATTGCCATATGGAATGCAGGTTAAGCTTCTTAGAGCCTTGGAAGAAAAGGAAATAACTAGAGTAGGTGGATATAAACCTGTGGAGGTTAACCCAAGAATTATTGCCGCCTCCCATAGAGATCTGTCGGAGCTTATAAAAAATGGTCAATTTAGAGAAGATTTATTTTACAGGTTAAATATTGTACCTCTTAACATTCCACCTTTGAAGGACAGAGGATATGATGTACTAGTACTTGCCAGGTATTTTTTAGATCAGTTTAGTAAGTTGTATTCTAAGACTATTCTTGGATTTACTCCAGAAAGCGAAAGGATTTTATTAGGATACAACTTTCCAGGTAACATTAGAGAGTTAAGAAATCTAATTGAGTTTGCTGTTATATTCTCAAATGAACAATACATTGACAAAATTCATATAGAGAGTAAAATGAATTATAAAAAAGAGGAAACCAATAAAAAACTTAGTGAACTTACTAAGGAATTTGAGAGAGAGATTATCTTGGATAGAATAAAGTATCTGGGAGACGATTTAAATTCTAAAAAAGAGTTAGCCAGATCTCTAGGAATCAGCTTAGCGACCCTTTATAGAAAAATAGAGGGAACAATATAAAAAAGGGTGAAAAAATGAAAAACAAATTAATTCTAATGACTGTAATGATGTTTTTTGGAACAATTAGCTTATTGGTTAGAAATATACAATTGCCATCAAGTCTATTGGCTATGATAAGGGGCTTCATAGGGGGTGGATTCCTATTTTTGTTTATGGTTTTATCCAGGAGGAAGGTAAATTGGAAGTCTGCAAAGAAAAACCTTATCTTATTAATTTTAGCTGGTGGTGCAATGGGCTTCAACTGGATACTATTATTTGAGGCATACAAGAATACTACAGTATCAATTGCAACTTTAAGTTACTACTTTGCACCAGCAATTGTTGTAGCATTATCGCCATGGTTACTTAAAGAAAACTTAAGCCCAAAAAAGGTCTTAGCAGTTGTTGTTGCAATGATAGGATTAGTCTTAATAGTTAATCCCAATGGATTGATTGAAGGCTCTTACAACCACGTAAGAGGAATTACCTACGGTTTAATGGCTGCATTACTCTATGCAACAGTTGTACTAACTAATAAGTTCTTCAAGGATATTTCCGGGATGGAGGCAACAATGATCCAACTTGTAATTGCTGCAGCTATCCTATTGCCATATATTCTAGTAATAGAAAAACCAATAGTTGACCAACTTGATTTAATGAGCATAATACTTACCCTTGTGGTCAGTGTATTTTACACAGGGATCCTGTATGCTATTTACTTTACCGTTGTTAAGAGCATAGAAGGACAAACAATAGCTGTTTTAAGTTATATGGACCCCATTACTGCAGTATTGGTTTCTGTTGTATTTTTAGGAGAAAAAATGACCGGAGTTCAAATAGTAGGTGGGGTTTTAATACTAGGAGCTACATACCTAGGAGAAATGAAAAAAAAGAGGCATCCCTTAAGAGATGCCAAACAATCTTAATATTGTTGGATAATAAAGTGCTAATATAGCTATAATTGAAGATGCCCAGAAGAGTATTCTTGTACCCTTGCTGGCATTTTTCTTTTCTATAATAGTATATGATTTATATATCAATAGACCAGTTATCACAACAAAAATTGGTTTATACTTTGTAAGATTAGCAAAGTATGCACTACCTACTGTCCCTAGACCTAGGGATGCTAGTATTAGTCCGCCACTTCAACAAAGTGAAGCTGCAATAGCTGTGAAAATCGAGGATACACTCAAGAATTTTTCTTTCATAAACAACCTCCTTAATACCCTATGGGGGTTTATAAAATTATACCACAAGTCTTTGCTAAAAACAAAGACTTGTTTTGTTTCAGTTGTAAGAATAATTCATCTAATTGTTTCATTCCCACTCAAAGTGGTAAATGTATAATACAGAAAAACTATCGACTTATAGAAGATAATCGGGATAAAATTTCTTAGGAAAGGAGATTACCTATGGAAAATTTCAACATTGATAGTCTTAAAAATTTAATGGAAATGGATTCTAATGGATTAGTCTCAATATACATGCCTACCTACAAAATGGGTAAGGAAGTAACTCAAAGTAGGATAATTCTAAAGAATCTACTTAAGGAAGCAGAATCAAAATTGATTGAATCTGGTTTTGGTCAAAGGGATGTTGACAAACAATTAAAACCAGCTAACAAGCTAGTGGATGATACAATTTTTTGGCAAAATCAGGAAAGTGGGTTAGGAATATTTATCAGCCCTCAGGAGTTTAAATATTTTAAAATACCATTAGAGATGAAGGAAATAGTATCAGTTTCTAACAGATACTACTTAAAACCCCTAATTAAGGTACTAAATTCAGAGTTTGCCTTAAATGTTTTGACTCTAAGTCAAGCGCAGATAAAACTTTATGAAGTTGGAAGAAATTCAATTGATGAAATTAAAGTTCCAGAAATAGAGGAATTAGTTGAAAATTATATACCTGCTAAGGACTTACATCAAGAGGCAACTAGTCCCAAGGGTGCAGCTGCTGGAATGGGCTCTTATATGCATGGATATAATGAGATGAGTCAGACTGAAAAGAATGAGATTTCAAAGCATCTTAGAAGTATAGATAAGGAAGTAAATAGGGTATTAAAGGATAGTAAAAATCAACTACTAATTCATTCAGTTGATTATATATATCCTATGTATAAAGAAGTAAGTGGATATCCAAAATTAATGGATGAATCCATAAAGGGAAGTCCGGAAGGCATACATGTAAAGGATATACATTCTAAAGCCCTTGAAATATACTTGCCAAAGTACGAGTCAAATCTAGAACATGAAATAGAAAGGTATAAAACCCTTAGAGCTACTGATTCTAAATTAGCAAATGAAAATCTCGAATATATTGTTAAAGCTGCATATATGGGCAATGTTGATAGACTTTTTATTGCAGATGATATTGAACAATGGGGTTCATATAAGATTGATGAAAACAAAGTTGTGATTGATAACAAGGAAGGTTTAGGACAAAGAGATCTGTTGGATTACGCAGCAATTCTAACCATGGCAAATGGTGGAAAAGTATATGTGATTGACAAGGATAACCTTCCTGGATTAAAACCTATTGGAGCAATATTAAGATTTTAATAAGGGGATGCACTTTTAAAAAAGTGCATCCTAATCATTTTATATTGTAAGTATTTAATTTTATAGGGTATTATATAAGGTGTAGATTTGTTTTTTATAAATAATATAGATTAGGAGGGTTATCATGGGTTTGATTAAAGCAATAGGAAGCGCAATAGGGGGCTCGTTGGCAGATCAATGGCTTGAGGTAATTGAGCCAAATAATATGGGAGATAATACTGTATTTACCAGTGGTGTAACCGTAAGAAGAGATGATAAGAGAAACTCAAATCGTAAGGGAACAGAGGATACTGTTTCAAATGGATCTGTGATTCATGTTTATCCAAATCAGTTTATGATGTTAGTTGACGGAGGAAAAGTTGTAGATTATACAGCTGAAGAAGGATACTACAAGGTTGATAATTCAAGCTTACCATCACTATTTAATGGAACTTTTAAGGATGCGTTAAAAGAGTCCTTCTCACGTATTAAATATGGTGGGGTCACGCCTTCAAAACAGAAGGTCTATTACATTAATCTTCAAGAAATTAAAGGAATTAAGTTTGGGACACCCAATCCTTTGAATTATTTTGATAACTTCTATAATTCAGAGTTGTTCTTACGTACTCATGGAACTTATTCTATAAAAATAACAGACCCTTTGTTATTCTTTATTGAAGCCATTCCTAAGAATGAGGATAGAGTTGAGATACAGGATATAAATGAGCAATACCTATCAGAGTTCCTAGAAGCCCTTCAGGCAGCTATGAATAGAATGTCTGTGGATGGAATAAGAATCTCCCATGTGCCTTCAAGGGGAGGAGAACTTAGTGAATATATGTCTACTATTCTTGATGAAGAGTGGAAGAGACAAAGAGGAATGGAAGTTCAGTCAGTTGGTATTGCAAGTATTTCTTATGATGATGAATCTAAGGAATTAATCAACATGAGAAACAAGGGTGCTATGCTGGGAGATCCCAGTATTAGAGAAGGATTTGTTCAAGGTTCTATTGCCAGAGGTATTGAAGCTGCAGGTTCCAATGAAGGTGGAAGTGCCCAGGCATTTATGGGAGTCGGAATGGGATTGCAAGGTTCTGGAGGGTTTATGGCTGCTGCTAGCCAAACAAATCAGAAACAGATGGAACAGCAAGCTAATAATGAGCAAAAAAGTGATTCAAAGGATAAAAAACAAGCAGGAGAGTGGTTCTGTCCAGAGTGTGGAACAAAGAATTCTGGTAAATTCTGTACTGAATGTGGTACAAAGAAGCCTGAGGGAGCAAAATGTTCCAGCTGTGGCTATGAAGCTCCAGGAGCAGCACCTAACTTCTGCCCAGAATGTGGGAATAAATTTTAGATGATGGAGGTTGATTATGTCTACCACCAGTTTTAAGTGCAATAGCTGTGGTGCTGGAATAGAATTTAGTCCAGACCATGGAAAGTTTAAATGCGAGTATTGTTTAAGTGAATTTACAGAGGAAGAATTAATAAGAGGACCTAAGCCTGATTTAGGTCCTAATCCTGATGAGATTAAGGATCATATAAAAACATATCATTGCAATAGCTGCGGAGCTGATGTAGTAACTGAGGAAACTACAACTGCTACATTTTGCTATTATTGCCACAATCCAGTAATTTTAACTGACAAATTAAAAGGTGAATTTCTACCACAAAAGATAATACCTTTTAAGATTAGCAAGGAAAAGGCCAAGGAACAATTTATTGGTTGGGCTGGAAGAAAGAAATTTGTACCAAAAGATTTCACCAGCTCTTCTCAATTGGAAAAGATAACTGGAGTATATTTACCCTATTGGAGAGTTGAGGCAAACGCAAGGATTGACTATGTAGGTGAAGGCAGAAATATAAGGACTTGGAGAGTTGGCAATACAGAATACACAGAGACTAAGAAGTTTGAAATTGTAAGAAAGGGAAATTTTGAACTGAACAATGTGGGAGAAGTAGGTTTTGATAAAATAGAAAAGGCCCTATTAAATGGAATTGGCCCTTATAATGAAGATGAATCTATTCCCTTTTCAATGGGATATCTGTCAGGTTTTTATGCAGAGCAGTACAATATTCCACGTGAAGAAGTGGAACCATTTATTAAAAGAGATCTAGAGAAGTACTTTGGATATTTGCTAAGTGAAGTAACTTCAGGTTATGAACAAGTTAGGGAAATTAAAAATGATATGGAATTAAACTATAAGAATTGGTATTTTTCACTCTTGCCTGCTTGGATACTGACCTATAAGTATAAGGGAAAAACTTATGTTTATGCAGTAAATGGTCAGAATGGAAAATCATTTGGAGAATTGCCACTTAGTCAGAAGAGATTATTTTCAACTACTGGAATCATATCAGGAGTTGCTATGTTGATTCTAATTCTAGGGGGTTGGTTCATATGGTAACTAAGAAAATAATTTCATTATTACTAACTCTAATTTTTATTGCTCTTCCCAGCCTTATCATAGCAGAAAAAATGATGGTTGTAGATGATGCTGCTCTATTTACAGCTTCTGAGATGGAGGATCTGGAGAATAAACTACTAAGTCTATCAGATGAGTATAATATGGATATAGTAGTTGTTACAGCTTTGTTTACTGATGGGAAAACCGCCACAGAGTATGCAGATGATTACTTTGTTTATGAAGGATATGGAAGGGGCGATGACTACTCTGGGATTCTATTTCTAATTGATATGGACAACAGAGAGGTTGCAATTTCAACTTCTGGTCAGGGGATCAGGTATTTGACCGATGAAAGAATAGAGAATATATTAGATCAAGTATTTGACTCTGGCTTAACCAGAGAGGACTTTTATTCAGCAACTATGGGTTTCTACGAGACTACATCATATTATCTTTCTCAGGGTATACCCTCAGATCAACATACAGTTGAGGGTGAATATAAACCACCTAATAGGGTTTCTCTTGTGGATCTTCTCATAAGTTTAGCAGGTTCCTTGGGTTTAGGTGGATTATTTCAAGGATCTGTTAGAAGTCAGTACAAGTTTAAAAACCCTGGCAATCCATTTTCATACAAGGCAAATAGTATAGTTAATATAGCAAGTCAAAATGATAAATTGTTAGATAGTATAGTTACCACCAGAAATATTCCAAGAACACCACCTCCAGGATCTGGTTCAAGTGGTGGGGGTAGAAGTAGTGTTCACAGAGGTTCCAGTGGAAGAATGCATGGAGGTGGCAGTAGGAAGTTTTAAATAGGAGGAGAATTTTGACACAAGAAAAAAGTATATTAAACAGAATAAAGAGGTTTAAATGGCAGTATATTCTCCTTGGATTAGTAATAGTTTTACTTTTAATTTATGGAGTTATGGAAAATGAGATTCATATGAGACAACCATCAGAAGATTGGTCCATAGGAGTTACCATAGAGGAAGAAATTGCACAGGATTATAGGATGTTCTCCATAATACAAAACAAGGAAACTTTGGGGTTTGCATACGCTTATGCATCTGATGAGGGGATATTCCTTAGAGAAATCAATAAATTAGGTGAATTGCAAAGGGAGCTTTCATTTGATCTACCTAGCATTAGAGTTATGGTTTTAAAACTTGATGATTATGGGGGATCTTACCATGTGTATTATAGTGATAGAAAGCAGTTGTATAAAAGAACTGTAGACAAAGTATCCTTAAATTTAAGTGATGAGATTCTAGTATCGAATTACTCTGAACAGTTTGATGTTAAGGATGGTATTGTAGTAACCAGTGATGACCAACTACTTCAAGTTATTAAGGAAGATGAAATCATAAAGGAAATATCAGGTTTTGATGATGTAAAAAAACTACTGATAAAGAGTTATGAAGGTAATCACTATTTCACATATAACACAGTTATTGGAGGGTTTTTAGGTTTAATTAATGGGGAAGAGATCACCACAAAGATGATTCAAAACCCAAAAGAACAAAACGATTTTGGTTACTTTGCAGATATACATGTAGATGAAGAGAACTTAGTTCTAATTTCAAACAAGATATATCTTGCATCCACTAATCCTAATCTTATGAGAATCTACTATGCGGATAAGAATGAGCTTACTCCCCACAAGGAGTTTAACTTCTACCACAGTAGAACTACTCTAGACCCTAAAATTGTAAGCGTAGAAGAAGACACCATCAAGTATATATTGGGAGTACAACAAACTTTGGATCTTTATGATGATCTAGAGAAAAAATTTAGCTGGATCCAAAGAGGTAAGTATACAAATGTATCATTGTATACTAGAGAAGGGGATAAGTTAATTGACAATACAAGACTGACAATAACAAGAAGATACCCTATGGGATATGATTACTTTAATGGGATAGAGGATGGAATATTCGTCTGGAGTGATAGTTCTGGAGACTTTGGAGAGTTAAATATTGCTGGAGTTGGTAATGAATGGATACAACATGGTAGGGCTAACCATGATGTTAGGATATTTGAACTAGGTCAGACTATAGTAGTTGGAACAGTGAGTGCTGCAATTTGGGGAACAGTTTTCCACCTATTTAGGATCATTCCCTACTGGTATATATTCTTAGCATATTTAATACTTAGTCTAATTATGTATAAGGTAGTTAAAGGTGATGAGAATAAAAAGTGGAAGTGGACATTTTTTGGCTTTGTTATAATATCATTAGTTCTAAAGACATATATTACAGCAATAGATAACTACGATCTGGTAATTTATGAGAATGTATATCCCATGATATTTGGAAGTAATACCTACTTGCTATTAGCATCTGTATTATCAACAGTTTTTGCTTACATCATATATTTAATATGGGAAAGAGACTACTCTCATTCCAGTAAATTGTTGAAACTTAGTTTCTTTATTGGGGTAGATTATGTATTGTATTTACTATCAGTTATCATATATATGACTACTGCCATGTTAGTAAATAGTTCACTATTATAAGAGGTGATTATGTTGAAAAATTTAGTAGATGTTCATTGGTTAAAGTCTAAGATTGATGCCAAAGATTTAATAATTCTTGATTCCAGATCACAGTTGGGAAGCCAAGATTATGGTATAGAAGAATACAATAAAGGCCATATTCCAAATGCAATTTTTGTATCTGTGGAAGATGTTTTGACAGGAAGTGTTCAAAAACATGGAGGTAGACATCCTCTACCAGATATGAGTGCCTTTGTTAAGGATATGGAAAGAATGGGAGTAGATGATTCATCAGTTGTTGTTGTTTATGATGATGGCGATTTAGCCATGGGTGGAAGATTATGGTGGATGCTAAAATACATTGGGAAAAAGGAGGTATACCTTTTAGCTGGTGGAATTGATGCTTGGAAGAAAGCTGGTTTTGAGGTTGATACTATAAATAGAAGTCCCAAGGAAAAGGGTAGTCTTACAATTGAGATAAATGAAAGTATAATTACTACAATAGATGAGGTTAAAACCAACCAATATAGGGAAGATGCAATAATAGTAGACTCTAGAACAGAGGATAGGTACAGGGGAGAAATAGAGCCAATCGATAGAGTTCCTGGCCATATTCCAAATTCTAAGAATTATCCATGGACTATATTGACACAGGATAATATGGTTAGAGATGTTGAATTTTTAAAGGACCATTTTAAAGGATTAGAAAAATATGAGAAGATAATAGTCCATTGTGGATCAGGCATAACAGGAACTGTAAACTTTATTTTCATTGAAGAGGTAGGCTTAAAGCCCATTCTCTATGTGGGTGGTTACAGTGATTGGATTAGTTATGATGAAAATGAAATAGTTAAGGAAGTATAATAAGGATCTTTAAGGTCCTTATTTTTTGTATCTAATTAATGTTTACATACCATGGTATATGGGGTATCATTTAGGTATGTACAAACGGTTGCACAAAGTAGATTGAAAGTTGGTGTAATAATGAAAAAAAGGGTCAGCGGTATTTTAATGCCTATATCAGCATTGCCTGGTAATTATGGAATAGGTGACTTTGGTAAAGGTGCTTATGACTTTGTGGATTTTATGGAGAAGTCTGGTCAGAAGAATTGGCAAATATTACCCTTAGGTATTACAGGATACGGGGACTCACCTTATCAAAGTTTTTCAGCCTATGCTGGAAATCCATACTTTATTGACTTAAGGGAATTTATAGAAAAATCCTATTTAACTGAGGATGACATAAGGGAGATTGACTTAGGTCAGGATAATAATTGGGTAGATTATGAAAAACTATATTTTAATAAATATCCATTACTAAGGAAAGCTTTTGAAAGAGCATATGAAGATATAAGAGGAGATCTAGAGGATTATTATCTTAGAAACAATCCATGGCTAAGAGAGTTTGTATTGTTTATGGCAATCAAGGAACAAAACCAAGGTAAATCCTGGTTATTGTGGGATGATAAATACAAGAATTATAATAGCGAAGAAGTCAATATTTTTGAAAGAGAAAATAAGAAGACAATAGACTTTTGGGTTTTTACACAGTATTACTTCCAAAAACAGTGGTTAAAGCTAAAAGAATACGCAAATTCTAAAGATATTAAGATCATAGGGGATTTGCCAATATATGTTTCTGAAGATAGTTCTGATGTGTGGGCTCATCCTGAGTATTTTAAACTAGATGAGGATTTTGTTCCCATTACAGTTGCTGGAGTCCCACCAGATTATTTTACGGCAACAGGACAACTTTGGGGGAATCCAATTTATGATTGGGATGTATTAGATGAAAGAGGTTATGATTTTTGGATTAAGCGTGTAGAACACAGTTTTAACATCTATGATATCCTGAGGATAGATCATTTTAGAGGCTTTGAAGCCTATTGGGAAGTTCCATATGGATCAGAGAATGCTGTTAATGGAAGATGGGTAAAAGGTCCTGGTTTAAAATTATTCACTGCCATAAAAGAAGCCCTGGGAGACTTGGATATAATTGCAGAAGACCTTGGATTCCAAACCCCTGAAGTAGTACAACTAATTGAAGACACTGGATTTCCTGGGATGAAGATACTTCAATTTGCATTTGATCCAAACGGAGACAGTGATTACTTGCCTCATAATCACAACAGAAATTCAATTATTTATACTGGGACCCATGATAATAAGACTGTAAGGGATTGGTATGAAACTGCACCTGAAGAGGAGTTGAAGTTTGCAGTCAAGTACCTTAAACTAGATGAAGTTGAAGGCTATTCATGGGGTTTAATAAGAGGAGCATGGAGTTCAAATGCATATTTAGCAATAGCCCAGATTCAGGACTTTTTAGATCTAGGTGAAGAAGGAAGGATGAATACTCCATCTACATTAGGCAACAACTGGACATGGAGAGTAGATAAGGATACTATAAATGATGATTTGTCCAATAGGATTAAAGAATTAACCCTATTGTATAGGAGGGGATAGATTGATTAATCACGAAGATATGAAAGAACGAATTAACCTTTATGCCATGACAACTTTTGGCGGAGACTTTAATTCACTAGAGGATAGTGAAAAGTACGTGGTAGTATCCAAAGCCTTAATGGAGACTGTATTACCTGTATGGGAAGACTCAAAGAGTAAGATAAGGGACAAGAAAAGAGCCTTTTACCTCTCTTCTGAATATTTGATGGGTAGGTTTTTGACTAATAATCTTATAAATATGGGAACCAAGGAGGAAGTAGTTCAGATACTTAGAGACATTGGAGTAGACTATAATGAGGTTGAAGAATCTGAAGAAGATCCAGCCTTGGGCAATGGAGGATTAGGCAGACTGGCTGCCTGCTTTTTAGACTCAGCAGCAACCATAGGTTACCCTCTAGATGGATATGGTATACGTTATGATTTTGGATTGTTTAAACAAAAATTTGAAGACGGAAACCAAGTTGAAGTTGCTGATAATTGGACAAAATATGGTGACCCATGGGGAATTAGAAAAGTAGGGGAAATCGTACTTGTAAAGTTTAGAGATAGTACTGTTAAGGCAGTGCCCTATGATTACCCGGTTATTGGATACAATCACAAGCTGATAAATACCTTAAGACTCTGGAAGGCAGAGTCTTTAGAAGAGTTTGATTTTAGAGCATTCAATAACCAGAATTATGATTTAGCTGTTAAGGAGAAAAATGATGCAGAAAATATTGCTAAGGTCCTCTATCCAAACGATTCCTATGAAGAAGGTAAGAAGTTAAGACTTAAGCAACAGTATTTCTTTGTTTCAGCGTCATTACAAGATATAATAAGAAATTACAAAAAAGATGGAAAAGATCTAAAAGATCTTTACAAAGACAACACTATACAACTAAATGATACACATCCAGCTGTGGCAATACCAGAGTTAATTAGACTATTAGCAAATGTTGAAGGTTTAACATGGGAGGAAGCTTTTAGTATTGGAAGGAAGACATTTGGTTACACTAACCACACCCTTCTTGCTGAAGCTTTAGAACAGTGGCCAATTAGATACTATGACGAACTTTTGCCAGAAATATATGAGATAATTCAAAAGATCAATGGTATGCTGATTCAAGAACTAAAGTATAAAGGCATACCTGATCACGAGCTATACAAATATGAGATTATACACAATGGAAATATAAGAATGGCATTTATGTCAATATTTGGTTCAAAGTCTGTTAATGGAGTTGCAAGATTACACACGGATCTTTTAATAAATCATGAGTTAAAGGATTGGTATCAACTTTATCCAGAAAAATTCAACAATAAGACAAATGGTATAACTCAGAGAAGATGGCTTTTACAATCAAATCCGGAGTTGTCTGACTTATTAACGAACCTACTAGGTTCTGATGAGTGGATAACTGATCTATCAAAGTTAAAGGAATTGGAGAAGTACGCTAGTGATGAAAAAGTTCTGGATGAGTTTTTAAAGATAAAACATATTAAGAAGGAACAGTTGTCTAATTATATAAAGGAAGTGGAAGGATTAGAACTCAATCCAGATTCACTATTTGATATTCAGATTAAGAGACTTCATGAATATAAGAGGCAATTATTAAATGCCTTCCACATAATGCATCTTTACTTTAAAATTAAGGATAATCCAGAAATGGATATTATTCCAAAGACATTTATATTTGGTGCAAAATCCGCTCCTGGTTATGTAAGGGCTAAGGGGATTATTAAATACATTAATGATATAGCGAACTTAGTGAATAATGACGAGAGTGTTAATAAAAAACTAAGGGTAGTATTTGTACAGAACTATAGAGTTTCCTATGCTGAAAAACTATTTCCAGCTGCTGATATATCAGAACAGATTTCAACTGCAGGAAAAGAAGCTTCTGGAACTGGTAATATGAAGTTTATGCTAAATGGTGTTCCAACACTGGGAACATATGATGGAGCAAATATTGAAATTGTTGAAGAGTCTGGCGAAGAAAACAACTTTATTTTTGGACTTAGGGTTGAAGATATTCAAAGGATCCAGCATAGTTACAATCCAAAAGAAATCTATGAGAAAAATCCTGAAATAAAAAGAGTTGTTGATACACTTATAGATGGAACCTTCAAGGACGAGACTGGCGTATATAAAGAGCTGTATAATTCACTTATATATGGAGCAGATTGGCATAGAGCAGACAACTATTTCTTGTTAGCTGACTTTGATGAATATAAGAAAGCCCATGAGAAAGTAGACCAAAGTTTTAGGGATAAATATAATTGGGCAAGAAAATGTTGGTTAAATCTTACAAATTCGGGTAAATTTAGTTCAGATAGAACTATTGACCAATATGCTAGAGAAATTTGGGGTATTAGTAAAATTGATTAGTAACCAGAGGGGCTAAAACCCCTTTGGAGTAATTTTAGAATTTATGTTGTTTTTAAACAATTTAAATTATATTTTTTGCAGTTAATGCAAGCGTATGCACAAAAAGTAATTAGGGGGAAAGTAAAATGAAAAAAAGGTTTTTATTAGCATTAATAGTTGCTTTGGCTTTATCAATAACAGCTTGTTCACCAAGCACACCAAGTGAGCCAGCGACACCAGCCGAACCAAGTGAACCAACTGCAGAAGGTCTTACAGGGTCAATTTCGGTTCAAGTAGAATCAAGCTGGATGAGTTATTACGAGGCTGCTGCAGCTAGAGTTATTGCAGAAAATCCAGAAGCAGAGATTACTTTTATCGAAACAGGTTCATTTGATCACTTAGAAGTATTAGATTCAACTGATGTAACTAATGTTGACGTGGCAGATGTTTTTGCTATACCAGCAGATAGAATTTATGGATTATCAAACAATGAAGCTCTAGCTGCACTTGATGCAAAAACAATGGCTGCTAACTTAGGTGGATTTGCAGATTACGACAATGGTTTAGGTGGCAACTTCAATATTGATGGAGAGTATTTAGCATTCCCAATGAATATTGAAACACTTATTACATTCGTTAACACAGCTAATGCAGAGAGCAAGGGAATTGACACTAGTGGAACTGTTGAAATGACTGATCTTGGATATCAAGATATGTTATTACCAGCCTTTGACGCATGGTTTGGAGTATCATTTGCCAATGCAGGTGGAATAGAATTATTAGGTCATGATAGTAGTGGAACTCTTTATTCTGATTTCACTAAGGATTTCGCAGACCTAAATGAACAACAAAAAGAAGTATTCACAGCTCTTTATGATTATTGGAAGGAGCATGACACTAATGGAACACCTATGTGGGATGCAGATGCTGCTTGGGGATATATGGATACAGAATTTTCAACTGGGGGACAAACTGCCCTTAGAATAGAAGGTCCTTGGTCAACAGGTAATTTATCTGCTTTAGCAGGAAATGGTGCAGACTTAGATATACTTCCTATAAATCAAGTAACAGTAAAAGGTTATCCACTAGCTCACTGGAAAGGCGGCTGGGGATTAGCAATTAATGCTAGAAATGAAATGGATGCTGACAAGATGGCATTAGGTCAAGCATTTATAGAAGAACTAGTGAACCCAGAATTTGCAGTAGATTTCTTCAAAGCTACTGGGAAAATTTTAGAGAACGTTCCAGCTTCTGATTATCTAAACTCTGACTTAGCAGATGTTGATAAGGAAGTTATAGCTGCAGTATTGGAATCCTATGAAGCTGCTCCAGCTAGACCACTATTTACCGAGTGGGGATCAGTTTGGGATACTTGGAAAAATGGTTTATTATCATGGTCAGCTCAAAAGCCAGCTACTGTTGAAGCAGCTTATGAAGCAATGAAAGCGTCCTTTGATGCTATGATGTTAAACTTCTAGATATTTAAATATTTTTAAGGGAATAGGGTATAACCCTGTTCCCTTAACTTTAACTTTAAAATGGAGGAAGGCATTTTTCATGCCAGAAATTTTATATGGATAGTGAAAACAGATTAGGTAAGAAAAATTTTTATATTATATCATTAATTTCAGCAATAATAGTAATGTTGTCATCCTTTGAGGCAATAATTAGAGTCAAAGATAGGGAACTTTTCTTATCCTTTGCAAAAGATAACTTTCCAGATCAATTAATAGACACATCAATTTTCAATACATACTTAACATCAGAATTATCCTTGTATTTAATCAAGGTTTTCATCCCTATATCCATAGCTATTCTGGCATATCTAGCTCTTACTAAAATAAGATTTTCTAGAATATTTATATTTATCTGGACAATTCTTGCAGCAGGAGGATTCGCATATACTTTCTTGGAGTTTAACTTTTACTCAGTTTTTTATTATAGCATCTTGCTTTTGTACATAGTTTTAATACTATTTCTATATTTTTTTGTAGGCTTAAATAGAAAATCAACAAAATAAGGTGGTGATTTTATGGGAAAATACACTCTCTTTTTACTGGATAATATTGGGAATAAATATGAAAGAAAGAACCTTTATTTGAAGGAGTTAGCTATTATAGATGATGCTATTAAAAATAACAAATCATCCAGTGATAATGTAAACCTAAAAAAGAAAAGAGAAGAACTCGTCAAGAATAAGAACAAAAACGAATATCTACTTGATTTAAAGGAATTTAATTTGAAGGAGAAGAAATTCTTTCAAGAATTAAAGGCAAAAAAGAGGGACTATGTAAATTTATTGGATAATGATTTAGATAGTAAGGTTAAGGATCTCACCATCCAGCTTTTTGAAAGTAGGTTAAAGGAAAATTTCTACAAAGATTATGTAGATTTAGATTATAAGGCTGAGTTTAACTATTTAAAATATAAGGAAAAATCTACTCAACTCCCAAGTATAATTGAATATATTACAATTTTACAGAAAGAAATCCAAGAAGCTACTACTATTCAAGAAGAGTTAGAAAAACAGGACTCTTCAGAAATTGCAAAAAGTGTAGAAAGTTTCAAAAGGGAAGAAAGAGAAAAATTAAAAAGTGAAATTGATAGAACAAAAGGGATGCATAAGGAAGGGATTATTTCTAAGAAAGCTGAACGTAATGGAATTGCAGCTGCAAAGAGAGAATATAAAAATGCAGTAGCTCTTAAGAAGTATGAAATACCAACTAATGCCAATAAGCAGATAATTAAGAGTAAGAAACATGAGCTTAAAATGGGGATCAAAAGAAATATTAAGATTCTAAATGGTGATATTGCTGATATAAGAAGGAGAATTCCTGTTGAGGTAGAAAAGACCAGCCCGATTTTTTCCTTTTTAACAATACCATTTCCTGGAGTGGGTCAAGCTCTTAACAAGCAGTTTGGTAAAAGTATCATATTTTTACTGGCTTCATTATTTATATACTTGATAGCCATTCCTTATGCATTAGGATATGGTAATTATCAAGGTGAAGGTATAGCAGGATTGATCAACCTAGCTGAAGGTGGGCCAAGAATTTACAAATCATTGATATTTATGATTGAAGGTGTAGTAGCCATATTTTTTGTCTTAATTGCAGCAGCATTGCTAGCAGTATCCTTTAAGGATGTATATAGGGTGGAGAAAAATACTATTAAGGGAATAAGAAATAGCAATTGGTTTGAGACAAAGAGGGCTCTAAAACAAGATGGTTTTCCATATCTAGTTTCATTTCCTGCACTAATAATAATAGTATTTATTGTTCTAGTACCAGTTATTACAACATTCCTACTATCTCTTACTAACATGAATCCTCAAAACCAATCAAAGTTTTCATGGATCGGTATTGATAATTATAAGTTGATAGCAACTGGAGAAGGATTGGCAGGTAGTGTATTCTGGTTAATCTTAGTTTGGACTATAATATGGACACTTCTAGCTACCACATTGGCTATATCCATAGGTTTCTTCCTGGCACTACTTGTTAATAATGATAGGATTAAGGCTAAGAAGTTCTTTAGGACGATATACTTGTTACCTTGGGCAGTTCCAGCATTTATAACCATAATGTTCTTCAGCATAATGGTTGCACCTGGAGGAACCATTACGGTTATTTTAGAAAAGATAGTTGGAGGTAGGGTTGAGATAAAAAACAGTCCCCTTTATACTAGATCAGCACTAATACTACTACAAGGCTGGTTGGGTAGCGCATATGTATTCCTCTTAACTACAGGGGTCTTACAAGCAATACCAGGAGACCTATATGAAGCAGCTGATATTGATGGTGCATCATCCTGGGATAAGACCAGAAGAATTACAATACCACTGGTTCTATTTCAGATAGCACCCTTGTTGGTAACCCAGTATACCTTCAATTTCAATAATTTCTCAGTTATATTTTTGTTTAATGAAGGAGGACCTTTTAATCCTCAACGTTATGGAAATCTAGCTGGTTCATCAGACTTGTTGATTTCTTATATTTATAAACTAGCTATGGTTAATCAGTATCAAGCTGTGGCTGCAGCCATTACCATGTTTATATCATTAGGGTTGATGTTCTTTGCATTCTTAGGATTTAGGAACTCCAAAGGATTTAAGGAGGGAAGGCTATGATGAAGAAAAAGAAAAAGAAAGAAAAACTTTATCTATCAGACAAACCTCCCTTGTCTCTAGCGGGGATTATTGGATTGGTCTTCTCCTATACGATTTTGTTTACTTGGGTAATTGCTATAATCTGGCCATTATTTCAAATGGTCATATCAGCTTTTAATGGGAGACAACAATCTAGAATAATGGCAAATACAAACTTTGAGTTTTCTACAAGGCATTTTGAGTATCTATTTACTGAAACTCTATATCTACAATGGGTAAAAAACACTTTGTTTATAGCTGGAGCTACAGCCATATTAACTTTAATTGTTGTAAGTTTCACTGGATATGCATATTCTAGGTATAGGTTTACTGGAAGAAAAGCATCTCTAATGGCTATAATGCTCATCCAGACCATACCAACATTCGCAGGTATTACAGCATATTTTACAATGCATTCCATAGTATCATCAATAATTCCAGACTTTTCACGACAAATGATGCTAATATTAATCTATACAGGGGGCGGAATTGCATCAAATACCTTTATTCTAAAAGGCTATATAGATTCAGTATCTACTGAACTGGATGATGCAGCTAAAATTGATGGTTGTTCTAATTTTGATGTTTATCGGTTGATTATAATGCCTATTGCTAAACCAATGTTGACTATAATAGCTCTATGGTCATTTATTGGTCCATTTATGGACTATCTATTGGCTAAGGTATTACTAACAAACCCAGGATCATATACCTTAGCAGCAGGATTATTTACACTAATTAGTGATTTTAGAACACTTAATGAACCAGCATTTGCTGCAGGTGGGCTCTTAACTGCATTGCCAATAGTTATTCTATTTATAGTATTACAAAGACAGCTGGTATCTGGATTAACCAGTGGATCTGTTAAAGGTTAGGGGGGAAATAGATGAAGGTAATAATGAAAAACTTAGGAAAAAAATATGAAGGTAGAGAAGAATTTACATTAAGACATATTGATTTAGAGATAGATCATCAGGATTTTTGCATTATACTAGGACCCTCTGGCTGTGGTAAGACAACCTTATTAAGGATGATAGCAGGTTTAAATTCAATTACTGAGGGAGATCTGTTCTTTGATGATAGAAGAGTAAATACTGTTCCGCCCAAAGATAGAGACATAGCTATGGTATTCCAAAGTTATGCCCTATATCCTCATATGACTGTATATGATAATATGGCATTTTCTCTAAACATGAGAAAAGAAAGTAAAAAAGTAATAGATGAAAGAGTTAAAGAAGCAGCAAAACTTCTTCAAATAGAAAACAACCTACATGCTAAACCAGCTGATATTTCAGGAGGACAAAGACAAAGAGTAGCCCTGGGTAGAGCTATAGTAAGAAATCCAAAGGTATTCTTAATGGACGAACCTCTATCAAATTTAGATGCCAAGCTAAGGGAACATATGAGAGTTGAACTTGTTAGAATTCATAAGCAACTAGGAACAACATCTATATATGTAACTCATGATCAAACTGAAGCTATGACCATGGCAACCAAGATAATACTAATGAATGAAGGTAAAATTCAACAAGTAGGAAAACCTGAAGACTTTTATAATAAACCAGAGAATATTTTTGTTGCAAGATTTATTGGTTCTCCTACAATGAATATAATTCAAGGAGTATATGAAAACTCTAAGTTTGTATCAGAAAATAATACCATTACTTTAACACCTTCAAATGATGATAAAAAAGTTCTAAAAGACCATGAAGGTAAAAAAGTAACCATTGGAATACGTCCTGAAAGATTTGAAAGTGGATCTGATTTTGAAGACACTTTTGAAACAAAAATTGATGTTATAGAAATGCTTGGGAAGGAAAAAACCTTGTTTACAACCTTAAGTGATGGATCTGAACTGGTAATTTCTACACCAGGTCATTATGAGTACAAAGAAGGGGAAACCCATACCTTTGGTTTTGATGTAAACGCAATACACTACTTTGACACTGAGAGTGGAGAGAGAATCAACAAATAAGGGTGATGATATGGTAAGAAGCAACAGGATTACAATTAAGGATGTGGCAAAAAAGGCAGGAGTTTCTCCATCTACAGTTTCGAGGGTAATTTCTGGAAGTCAAAGAATAAGTGAGGAAACAACTATTCACGTAAATAAATGCATGGAAGAGATGGGATACTTTCCCAACGCTATAGCAAGATCCCTTGCAAACAAATACACTAATACCATTGGTCTCATTATGCCAAATAAGCCGGGTGAGGCACTGCTAAATCCATTCTTCCCTCAAGCAATTAGCGGAATAATAAAGGGAGCAACGATTTATGGTTATGATGTTTTAATATCATCTCATCTTGACGGAGATGATGAGATAAAAAGCATATCCTCCTTGGTTAATGCATCAAAAGTAGATGGGATTTTACTCATGACCAGTAGGCTTGAGGATAAATCTATAGAATACTTAACAAAGGTAGGATTTCCATTTGCAGTAATTGGTTCACCATCAGATAAGTATCAGTTTAATTATGTTGATAATGATAATGTAAGTGCTTCTTATGAATTAACCACTTACCTAATAAATGAAGGCTATAAGAGTTTTGCTCTAATTGCTGGGGATGAAACCTTAACAGTTACTAATCACAGAATAAAAGGTTACCTAAAAGCCTTGGAAGATGGCAAGATACCTTTATCAAATTCAAGCCTGTACAGTGGTGACTTTAATGAAAGAACTGGGCATTATTTTGGGAACTTATTGGGTGAAGAAGGGAAATTACCAGAAGCTATTATTGTAACAGACGATGTTGTTGCTTATGGATTAGCAAGTGCATTTAGCGAAAATGGCATAAGAGTACCTGGAGATGTTGCCATTGCCAGTTTCAATAACAGTTTACTTTCCAGGCAATGTCACATCCCCTTAACATCAGTGGAGATAAACGCTGATATGTTAGGTGAGGAAGCCACGAAAATATTAATAAACTCAATAAAAAATGATGATGATTATAAAAAAGTAACTGTACCTTATAAAATTCATATTAGAGAATCAACTATGCGCACCTTATTGTAAAATGAGGTGCAAATTTGTTAATTTTCTGAATTTATTCAAATTCTGGTATACTTTGTATTGAAAGCTTACTCATTTAATGGTAATATTACATGTATAAAAGTGATTAAATACAAATTATATAAATGTGGGGGATAGTATGGATAATAAGATAATTGAGGAAAATATTAGACAAATTGAGTCTGTTTTATCTACAAAAATCGTATTAGATAATGAACAAAAAATTGAAGAAATCCATGTTGTTTCCAACGGGCATAGAGCTCCAAAGCAGATTGCTAGAGATGTACAATCTGTCTTGTTAGCTACATATAATCTTGATGTGGATCATAAAAAAATAAGTATTGCACAAATTCCAGATGATAGCATGGGAAGAAATGTCTGTAGAGTAAAACTAACTGGCCTATCTCAAGAAACAAATGGGACTAAGGCAACTGTCAAGGTAACTCTAACTAAGCAAGGTGAAGATTACATACATAGCTTAAGTGGAATTAATACTTCAAGAAACGTAGAAAGAATGCTAGTAGAATCTACTTTGTCATCAATTCAAACATTATGTGGTTATGATGATATTTTCCTTTTTGAAGACATTAGAACCATACAGATATCAGGTTCAAGCGTTGTTGTTGTTTGTGTTACAGGTGTACTTGGTGGAAAAGAACAGAAATTATCAGGATCATGTATAGTCAATTCTGATTACAATAAAGCTGTTGTTAAAGCCACATTGGATGCAGTAAATAGATTTGTAACTAAATAGGATTTAATGCCGACTAATTTTTGTAAAAACAAATAGCGAAGCGAATATAGCATGCTTAAATAGCGAAAAGCATAGTACTCAAAAGGGAGGCTATATTCGATGAAAAAGATAATAAGCGCATTACTTAGTGTATTAGCTCTTGTACTAGCAGCTGGCGCAAACTGGACTTTAATTTAAGTTAGTTTAGTATTAAAACTAGTCGGCATTTATCATAAATGGGGGATTCCATATGGGTCTTAACAAAAAAACCAAAATATACTTAGGCTTTCTAGTAATCATAGCTATAAGCTTATACTCATATCTTTTAATTAATTATACAGTTTCGAATTATTTGATGCTTTTGTTTTGGGTATCTTTATCTGTTGCAGTAGAATCATTGCTTATTCCTTTACCAAATAATATTGTAGGGGTTTCAGTAGGATATGCTGTGAATATGGCATCAATAATTGTAGGTGGACCTTTACTTGGAACCACGGCATCTGCATTAGGAGTTATGTTGAGAGCACCTAAAATAAGTGGGAGAGGTTATGTTCATATACTAAATTTACCTGCTTATAAGTCATTATTTAACATAGCTCAAAGTATAATAGTGACATCAATAATGGGGATAGTCTATATAGCTACAGGTGGTCAAGTAGGTGTTTTTTCAATCTTATCTATAGTTATAATGTTATTGTTGGGAATTATTCTAAATACAACAATTATATCTGGATTTTTAACTTCATCATCCGGACAAAGTTTTAATTCAGTTTGGGTTAATAATGTAAAGGGAATGTTTACTAGCGCCATTGCAGTTGGAACCATGGGAATAATTATTGCCATAGCCTTCATAGGGTATGGTTATGGAGCAGTACTACTATTCTTTGGACCTCTACTATTAGCAAGATACTCATTTAAGCTATATATCGAGATGAGGAACTTGTATATTTCTACAATTCAGGCACTTAATAAGACTGTTGAAGCCAAGGATCCATATACGAGTGGTCATGCTAACAGGGTTGAGAAATTTGCGGTTGAACTAGCCCAAGCATATGAATTACCCTTTGAGAGTATTGAGAATATAAAAACAGCATCTATCTTACATGATATTGGCAAAATTGGTATAAATGATGCAATTCTTAATAAAACAAGTAGATTAACCAATGAAGAGTATAATGAGATAATGAGACATCCAAGTATTGGTGCAGAAATAATTAGTAAGGTTGACTTCTTAAAAGACATTACTACAATAGTCAAACATCATCACGAGAGATATGATGGCCATG
This sequence comes from uncultured Tissierellaceae bacterium, assembly GCA_964575895.1. GTDB lineage: Bacteria > Bacillota > Clostridia > Tissierellales > Tissierellaceae > Gudongella. The sequence continues at coordinate 26,728 of CAZNTE010000008.1, forward strand.
GTTACCCCGACGGGCTAGTGGGAGATCAAATACCAATTGAAGCATGCATTTTAACAATTGCTGATTCCTACGATGCCATGACAAGTGATAGACCATATAGAAAGGCACTGACAGCTGAAGAAGCTTTTGAAGAACTCAAGAGAAATTCCGGAACACAATTCCACCCAGGATTAGTTGAAGCGTTTATAAGAATGATGGCAAATTAGGTGAAAATATGTTTATAGAACCTAGTGTAGTATCAATAATAATAGCTAAAATTAGGAGTGGAACATTTAGAAACATTGAAAATTTCAAATTAAGAGGAATATACTTGCTGTTTTTATCAGCAGCTATCCAATTCTTTTTATCATTTGCAAAAGCTAGAGAGTTATCCTTTTCAATATTAATACTTGAGGACTTATTTATATATCTAATATTTTTATCATATTTATTAATAATAATAGCTATCTTACTAAATCTTAATAAAGCATATATGAAAGTATTCCTAATTGGTGTAGTTTTAAATATGGCTGTCATTTTGGCAAATGGAGGTAAGATGCCAGTTTCCTTAAACGGAATTAGTGGTATTAACCAAGAGATGGAGTTGCCAGATAGACAGTTTGATATTAAACATACTCCAGTTACAGAGGATACAAGATTAGTATATTTATCTGATATTTTGCTTATTCCAAAACCATATCCACTACCTAAGATATTAAGTGTAGGAGATTTGTTTATTATGACTGGAATATTTGTTTTCTTTCAGAAGGAGATGCTATCAGAAAAGAAAAAATAGATATCCCAATCACTTTTTAAGTGTTTGGGATTTTTTAAGGAGGATTAAAAGATGGGAAACAAAGCTGTTGTATTAGGAACTAATTACTATATAGGTTTAAGTATCATAAGGACACTAGGATACGAAGGAGTAGATGTAATAGCTGTTGATTACACACATGAAGATCTATATGCAGCTAAGTCAAAATATCTAAAGGAACACTATTTTGCTCCAAGTTTTAAAGATAATAAAGAAGGATATTTAAATAAACTAATTGAAATTGCCAAAAAAGAAGAAAAAAGACCCTTATTATTCCCAGGGGCTGACCCCTATGCTGAATTCATAGATCAGAATTTAGAAGTACTAAAAGAGTATTACCTAATACCAATGGTTGAGCAAGGGCTTTGGACTAGGGTTATGAAGAAAGAAAGCTTAAATCTTTTAGCTAAGGAGCATGGAGTTCTGGTACCTGAAACCCTAGAGATAACTGAACCTAATCTCTATGAGAGAATAGAAGAAATTATAGGCTTCCCATGTATAATAAAGCCAACAGATTCACCAAGATTTGTTGCCACATTCAGAAGGAAAATTTTTTATTGTGAAAACATGGACCACATAAAGAATTACTTGGACATGGTTAAAAAAGAAGACATAGATGTTGTAATTCAAAGAATCATTCCTGGTTTTGATGACCACATGTATACCTTTGATTTTTACGTAGATCAAAAGGGAAAGGTATCACATTGGGTTACATGTAGAAAACTACGACAATTTCCAATTAATTTTGGGGCTTCAGTTTATACTGAGCAAAAGTATGTTCAGGAGCTAGCTGATATAGGAGTACCATTTTTAGAGAAAATAGGATATAGAGGGTTTGGAGAAATAGAATTTAAAAAAGATGCCAATACTGGGAAATATTACATGATTGAAGTAAATACTAGAACTACTACCCTTAATGAATTATTGTACAAGGCTGGTGTAAATTTTCCTTATGTAGCCTATAAGGATATGATTGGTGAACCCCTTCCAGAAAAATACGTCAAAGAGGACACAGGATATGTCTTTAGATACTTATTTGAGGATATTCTAGCCATAAGAGGGTATATAAAGACTGGACAGTTAACTCATTCACAGGTATTCAAATCATTGTTTAGAAAAAAAGTACCTGCAATCTGGAAGTTTGATGATCCTAAACCAGGAATATATTATACTTGGTTGTTGTTCAAGAAGGTAACTAAGAAAATTACTAGGAGTTAAATAAATGAAGTTAAAAAGATTAATTGAGAATTTAAATATGATAGAGAGTAAGAATTTAAACCTAGAAATGGATATAAGTGGTATATCATGTGATTCCAGAAAGGTTAAAGTAGGAGATCTATATGTTGCAATCAGGGGATATGTCACTGATGGGCATTCATATGTTCCTCAAGCTGTGGATAAGGGAGCTGTGCTTCTTATAGTGGAAGAGTTTGTAAAGAGTGATCTACCTCAGATAAGGGTTGAAAATTCAAGGATAGCCCTTTCAATTTTAAGTGCAAATTTTTATAACCACCCATCAAGAAACATTAAGGTTATAGGTGTAACATCAACAAATGGTAAAACAACAACCACATTTATACTTGATGCTATATTCCAAAAAGCGGGGTATAGTTCTGGGGTAATAGGTAGTGTAATCAATAAAACAGGATCTAATATTAGATTAGCTGATCTAACTACACCAGAGAGCTATGATTTACAGGTGCTCTTTAAAGAGATGGAAGAGAACCATATTGATAGGGTGGCCATGGAAGTATCCTCATCTGCCTTAGAACTCCATAGAACAAATGATATTGACTTTGATATAGTATCCTTTAATAATTTTAGCAGAGAGCATATAGACCAACATGGAAGCTTTGAAAGGTACTGGGGAGTGAAGTCTAGCCTCATAAGGAATGCAAAAGAAAGTTCAATTGCAGTTTTGAATTTAGATAATGATAAGGTAGCCACACTTGTTAATGATACAAGGGCTAAGGTTGTAACCTTTTCCATAAATACCACTAAGGGCATGATCCAATGTGAAGATGTATTTTTAAACAAAGGTAGAGCATCTTTTAAAGTAAATATTAGAGAAGATATTCACCTTGAGGATAGAACCATAAATAAGGGTAGTTTTAATGTATCTCTAAGAATTCCAGGCTACCATTCTGTTGAAAATGCAATGATGGCAATAGTCATATCTCTTTGCGATGGAATAAGTATTGAAGTAATAAAAGAGGCGCTAACTGAATTTGGAGGAGTTGAAAGGCGTTTTGAATATATTTACGAGGATGATTTTATAGTTATTGACGATCATTTTGCCAACATAAAAAATATTAACAGTACACTTGAAACCATAGCGGATATGGAGAAAAACAAAGTTCACATAGTATATGCAATCAGAGGGAATAGAGGTGTTACTGTAAATAGAGAAAATGCAGAAGCTTTATTAAGTTGGAAAGATAAACTGGGATTAGATGAATTAGTAGCCACAAGAAGTATTGGGAGTGTCACGGATAAGGATAAGGTTAAAGAAAGTGAAGAAGCGGAATTAATAAAGGTAATTGGAAGTTCAGAACTAAACTTGATAATTTTTGATACTATTAAGGGTGCAGTGGAGCATACCATGAAAAAAGTATCTAAGGGGGATATAATTCTACTGGCAGGGTGCCAAGGCATGGATAGGGGAGCTAAGGAAGTTCTTGCTTATATTGCAAAACTAAATCCAGAAATAGATACCGAAAAGTTATATTATCCATTAAAAAACAGAATAAGTGAGCATTTAACTCAACTGTAAAAAAATGTTTTTTAATATTGATAAGTGTGATAAAATGAGAAAGTGTTATGAGTATAAATAACTATATTTGAGGGGGAAATACATTGGATCTTAAATCGAAAATTAGAGAAATTGAAGATTTTCCAATAGAGGGAGTAAGTTTTAAAGATATTACAACATTAACTAGAGATAAAGAAGCTTTTATGCAAGCAGTTTCGCTTATGGTTGAAGACTTAAAAGATAAGAACATAGATTATGTAGTTGGTCCAGAAGCAAGAGGTTTCTTATTTGGTGCAGCAGTTGCTTATGGTTTAGGTGTGGGCTTTGTACCTATTAGAAAACCTGGGAAACTTCCTGGGGAGACCACAAGCTTTGAATATGATTTAGAATATGGCAGTAATACACTGGAGATCCACACTGATTCAATAAGAAAAGGTGACAGGGTTGCTATAGTAGATGATTTATTGGCAACGGCAGGTACTGTCGCTGCTGCAACAAAACTAATTGAATCATTAGGTGGAGAAGTTGTTGCCCTTGAATTCGTTATTGAGCTTGAATTCCTTCATGGAAGAGAAAAAATGGATGGTTATCACATAAATTCATTAGTTAAATACCAATAGCGTCGGGGTTCCGACGCGTATTTTTTTGATGGAAAAACTACAGGGAGGATTACTATGTGCGGAATAGTTGGTTATGTTGGAAAAGGGAATGCTCAAGAAATAATATTAGATGGGTTAGAGAAATTAGAGTATAGGGGATATGATTCTGCAGGAGTAGCTATAATAAATGGAAGTGGTTTAAAAACCCGGAAGATGGTTGGAAGACTTAGTAATTTAGCTACTGAGTTAGAGAAAAATCCAATAGTGGGTGAAATAGGCATAGGTCATACAAGATGGGCTACTCACGGTGCACCATCGGATATAAACTCTCATCCTCACACTAATATGAGTGAGACTATAGCTGTTGTTCATAATGGAATAATCGAAAATTATAGAGGTATAAAAGAAGAGCTTATACAGTTAGGATATGCTTTTAAATCTGAAACAGATACTGAAGTTGTTGCTCATTTAATAGATTATTATTATTCCGGAGATTTGTTGGAGGCAGTTTTTAAGACAGAAGATAGACTTAAAGGAGCTTATGCTCTAGCAGTTATAGCAAGGGATAACCCTGATGAGATAGTTGCCATAAGACACGAGAGTCCACTTATACTTGGAATAGGTGATAATGAGTTTTTTGTAGCATCTGATATTCCTGCCATCCTAAAATATACTAATAGAATGGTGTATTTGGAAAATAAGGATACCGTTAGGTTAACAAGGGATGGTTATAAGGTATTTGGAGAAGATCGAAGGGAAGTAGTAAGAGAAGTTAACACAATAATGTGGGATGTTGAAGCTGCAAGCAAAGAAGGGTATGAGCACTTTATGCTAAAGGAAATTCACCAGCAGCCAACAGCAATAAAGGATACTTTATTTAGACGATTGGATGAGAATGGTAGAATTTTCTTGGAGAACATCAACATAACAAAGGAAGATTTAGAAAACATTGAAAGAATTTACATTGTTGGATGTGGAACAGCCTACCATGCAGGTCTAATAGGTAGGTACCTATTCCAGACCTTCTTAAAAGTAAATACCATAACTGATATTGCTTCAGAATTTAGATATAATGAGCATTATATTGATGAAAAGACTCTTGTAGTGGTAGTCAGTCAGTCAGGTGAAACTCTAGATACTCTAACAGCTCTTAAAGATGCCAGAGAAAAAGGAGCAAGAATTCTTTCAATAACTAATGTAGTGGGAAGTTCCGTTTCAAGAGAGTCCCATGATGTATTCTATACCTGGGCTGGACCAGAAATAGCTGTGGCATCCACAAAGGCATATACTACACAATTAGTAGCATTTTACATGCTAGCACTTCATTTTGGAAGGCTTAAAGGAACACTAGAAGAAGCATGCTATGATGAGATCTTGGAGGAGTTAAAAGTACTTGGAGACAGAGTTCAGACAACCCTTGAAAGAGTTGATTTGGCTGCCAGGGAAGTTGCAGAAAAAATCAAGGAAAGTAAATCATTGTTTTATCTAGGCAGAGGATTAGATTATAATACTGCACTGGAAGGTGCTTTGAAACTGAAAGAAATATCATACATTCATACAGAAGCCTTCCCAGCAGGAGAGTTAAAGCATGGTACCATAGCTCTAATTGAAGAGGGAACTCCAGTTATTGCAATAGCTACCCAACAAGGATTATACGATAAGATGGTTTCTAATATAAAGGAAGTAAAAGCAAGAGGTGCTTATGTTATTGGCATATCTAGAAAAAGAAACTCTGACCTAGAACAAGTATGTGATTACACAGTATTTTTAGAAGAGTCATTTAATATATTTATGCCTCTTATATCTGTAATTTTTCCTCAACTTCTTTCATATTACACATCCTTAATAAAAGGAAATGATGTTGATAAGCCGAGGAATCTTGCTAAATCAGTGACAGTTGAATAAAAAAGGACCCATTGGAGAACAATCCAATGGGTTTTGTAATAATTACAATAAAAAATCATGATTAACTATTAATCATAGCTGTAAAAAAAACTACAAGCTATTTTTATTTGCTATTAAACTCATGTAACCTATTATATTTCTTTTGTCATCGTCATTAAGTTTGCCATAGGTGTCTAAAAGAATTTTTTCATCATTATTTAGATAACTAAGGGTTTTTTCTTTGATGACAAAATCAGGAGGTATCTCCATAGGTTCACTTCCGGTTAATATCCAATCAATAGTTACATTTAGGACTTGTCTTAAAAGTATTAGAGTATTTGCAGATGGTGAAAATTTATCGTTCTCTAAGTCACTTAGGTTACCAGTGGATAAACCCGTTAGATCACGTACCTCTAATAAAGACAATTTTTTTGCTTTTCTAGCTGACTTTAATCTTTGCCCAATTGTGGACATAACTTCACCCCCCGAGTATCGGACATCAGAGAATAATTTGGAATGATATTGACATTATCTGACATCTGAGATATTCTATTTATGTAATCATCTACAATCAATACCCATATTTTATCATACTAATCAACAAAAAGAGAACAAAAATTTCTTTTAGGATGTGATTTGATGAGAAAAAGAAAGCTTACACCCTTTGGAGAAGAAGTTAAGAGAAAATTAATCGAAGTCAATATGACACAAAAGAAGTTGGCTGAAGATATTCAGACCTCAGAAGTGTATTTAAGTATGATTTTATATGGTGAGAGATCAGGGGATAAGTATATGGATTTGATTAAGAAAAAGTTAAAATTGTAATACTTCTAGAAGAGCCTTTGTACTAAAGAATATTTGGTGTAAAGGCTTTTTTAGTATATTTTTATTGCATGAATAAATTCTCAGTGATAATATAGGAATGAATTTATATAATATTGAATGGAGGGGTAGTAGTGATAAAAAGATATATATCCTTAATAATTGTAGTACTACTACTTTTATTAAGTGGATGTGAAAATATAGTAAATAATAATGAAGATTCATTTCCCAGCAAGGATTTAAATGGTGTAATACAATGGGGCGCAGGTGGCGGAACAGACATAATATCAAGATCATTGACGCCATTTGTGGAGCAGAATCTGGGGAAATCAATCATTCTTCAGAATAAGACTGGGGCTACAGGTGCCATTGCTACACAATTTGTTCATGATCAGGCTTCTGATGGATACAATCTTCTATATGGAGCTGAAAACCCTCAATTGTACCAGGTTATGGGAATATCCCAATTAAGTTATGATGATTTTGAACCTATTATATTGATAGGTAGGGAAACTGCAGTAGTTGTAGTAAGGGAGGACTCCGAGTATAAATCCATTGAAGAGTTATTGTTGGATGCAAAGAGCAATCCTGACAAAATAAAGATGGGAACAACAGGACCAGGTGGACTTCCCTTTGTTGTAGCTTCATTGTTTAAATCTGTAGATGAAGTAACATTTAATCAAATTCCTTTTGATGGAGATGGACCAGTTGTTACTGCCCTACTAGGTGGTCATGTTGACTTCACAATAACCAAACTATCTGCAGTGAAAGAATTATTAAGGAATGAAGATGTAAGGGTTATAAGCAGTATCTCCAATGATAATATCCCTGGATATGAAGAAGTAGTGCCTATAGGAGTAGTTAGGGATGAGTATAGTAAATATTTACCTTGGGGACCATTTTATGGCGTCTATGTAAAAAAAGACACACCAAAGGAAATAGTAGATGTATTAGTTAAGGCATACAAAGAAGCGTATGATAGGGATGAGTTTCAGATATTTATGAGTGATAATGCAATAATACCTATGGGAATCTCCGGAGAAGAAGCTTATGAGTTTCTAGATGCCTGGAAGAGAGTGTCTTCATGGTTGTTATTCGATGCTGGTGGAACTGAGATTTCCCCTGAAGAATTTGATATTAAGAGGATTGTTGAGTAGGTTGTGATGTAATGAAGAACTATGAATTCCACAAAAGTGAATTATTTTTAATAATTACCCTTGGGCTTATTAGTCTAGGGGTATTTTGGAATTCTTATTTGTTGTTTCAAGAGGATTACAATCTCTCTTCTCCTGGGTTTATTCCTTTTATTTTGTCTATAATTTTGATTCTAGTATCTTTAAATTTATTAGTACGATTTTTATTAAATAAGAAAAGGCCTGAGGAAGTACCATTAATAGAGGAACAACAGGTGTTTTTTTTCATAAACAGAAAGATAGTAGTAGTGATTACTACTTTTATTGGTTTTATAATTTTAACTCAAGTAATTGGGTTTTATATTGCTTCTTTAATCTTTATGTTCTTAAGTATAGGGTATTTATCTAAAGGACAATTTATAGCATCTATAAAATATAGCATATTTTTTATTTTATTTATTTGGATAATTTTTGGGAGTATATTTAAGGCAATAATTAAATAGGAGAGACTTATGTTAAATGGATTAGAAGGATTACTATTGCCCTTTACAATTCCATATTTAGGAATATTAATTGCAGCTGGAACATTTGCAGGAATATATATTGGTGCTATTCCTGGGTTATCAGTAACTATGGCTGTATCCTTACTTATTTCTTTTACCTTTTCATGGGACACATTAAGTGCTCTTGCCTTGATGATAGGTGTATTTGTTGGTGGTGTTTATGGGGGTGCTAGATCTGCAATTTTACTTAATATACCTGGCGCACCAGCAGCAATAGCTACAGCATTAGATGGATATCCCTTGGCTAAGAAGGGATTGGCAGGAGAAACTATAGGTATAGCAACAGTTCAATCAGTAATTGGAGGTTTAATTGGAGTGCTTATAATGGTAACAGCCACCCCTTTGATGTCAAAGATCGCACTTGGTTTTGCACCAAGAGATTACTTTCTTATTGGGATCATGGGTATACTTCTGGTTGGAAGTATGGGAAGTAAATCCACCGCTAAGGGGGTATTTACAGGTGTTTTAGGCGTTTTAATTGGCTTAATAGGAATGGACCCTTTCACTGGAATAGGCAGATTTACATTTGGAAATCTAAACCTTCTAGGTGGAATTAGCTATGTAGCTGCAATGATAGGATTATTTGGTGTGTCAGAAGCTCTATATCAGATTAGAGATATAGACAGACCCATGGTAAAACAAGAAGTCACAAAAATAATACCATCATGGAATGTCATATATAAATTCATACCTTTAACTATTAGATCATCAATAATTGGAGGTATAATTGGAGCATTGCCTGGAACAGGTGGTGATATTGCAGCAATACTAGCATATGATAATGCAAGAAGAACAGTAAAGAATAATAAGGTTGAGTTTGGTGAAGGAGCCATTGAAGGGGTAATAGCACCTGAAACCGCAAATAATGCTGCCATAGGTGGGGCCTTTATTCCCATGTTAACCCTCGGAATCCCTGGAGACAGCGTAACGGCAATTATTATAGGAGCAATGTTTATTCATGGTCTAAGACCAGGACCTCTACTTATACTGGATAATCCAAGTATTTTCTGGTTTATAGTTATATCACTGATTGTAGCAAATGTTTTTCTTTTAATATTTGGCTTAATGGGAATTAAACTTTTTACTAGAATAGTAGAGATCCCAAGGGAAAAAATACTACCTTCCATCTTAGTTCTATCGGCAATTGGAGCATACTCCATCAGTGGTAGTTATTTTGAACTGCTTATTGTTATTATTTTTGGAGTAATTGGATATGTTTTTAGAGTATATAATTTTCCCATTGGTCCTATTGTTTTAGGTATGATCTTAGGCCCTATAATAGATAGTAATTTTAGAAGAGCAATATTATCATCAGGATCCATCGTGGGTTTTATAGTTGAATTATTTACAAATCCCATATCATTTGTTTTGTTGGCAATAATTGTATATTTTCTAGTATACAGCTATATTCAGAAGAGGAGAATTTAAGATTTATATATTAATTATTTTTAATATATTCAAGTAATCTTAACTCTATAATAAATGGAAGGATATGTAAGACTTGCAACTGGCTGATAGTGATGCTTTAAAGCTATCAAAAAAATAAATTTTATCGTGATAAAGCATTAGGGTATATTGATAAATATAAATTTAACGATATGTATTGCATGGATAATTTATTCATGTTATAATGACTTTGTTGTTTGAACCTATAAAAAATAATGGAGGGAAAAAATGAAGAGAGTATTATCACTTTTATTAGTACTTATTTTGGCAATGGGAGTATTAGCAGGTTGTTCCACAGAGGAACCAGCAGCTCCAGCAGAGCCAGCAACACCAGAAGCACCAGTTGAAGAACCAGCTGAAGAGCCTACTGAAACACCAGCAGAAGGCGGACAAAAATTAGGTTTAGGTCATGTAATTTCAGTGGCTAAATCAAGAGATGCAGGAACAGATGCTAACGGTAATGCAGTTTTAGCACAGGCACAAGCAGATGTAACTGCTGGATCAGTATTATTTGATAGCGAAGGTAAAATATTAAGCGTATATATCGACGTTGCACAAACAAAAGTTGCATTTGATGAAGAATTAGTTGTAACATCTGATAAAACTGCAGAAGTTAAAACTAAAAAAGATCTTGGACCAGACTATGGTATGGCAAAAGCATCAGGAATTCAAAAAGAGTGGTTTGAGCAAATTGCTACATTGGAAGATTGGATGGTAGGAAAAACTGTTGATGAGATCAAAGGAATGGGTCTTGCAGAAGGAAAAACTACTGAAGAAGATCTAGTATCATCTGTTACTATTACAGTAACTGATTATATTGCAGTTGTTGAGCAAGCATGGGCAGAAGCAATCGAAGCTGAAGGAGCAGTTAAGGCTGGTCTTGGAGTTAAAACTTCAATTGCTAAATCAAGAGATGCAGGAACAGATGCTAACGGTAACGCAGTTTTAGCACAAGCACAAGTTGACACTGTACTTTCAGCTGCAGCATTTGATGAAGCTGGTAATGTAGCTGGAGCAGTTATTGATACAGCACAAGTAAGAGTAGCATTTGATGAAGCAGGAGTTGTAACTACTGACAGAGCTGGAGAGTTCAAGACTAAGAATGAACTTGCTGGTGATTATGGTATGCTTAAAGCTTCAGGTATTGGAAAAGAATGGTTTGAGCAAGCTGAAGCACTAGCAACTTGGATGGTAGGAAAATCAATTGACGAGATCAAAGGAATGGGTCTAGCAGAAGGAAAAACTACTGAAGAAGATCTAGTATCATCTGTTACAGTTACTGTAACTGATTACCTAGCAGTTGTTGAAGAAGCTCTAGCGGTTTCTAAATAATTTAAAACTAACTCCCTCAATTTGAGGGAGTTTTTATTTGTGATTACTTAGTGTTTGATAATAAGTATAAATTTTGATATGATATCTTAGGGTGATATAATGAAAAAAATAATAACTTTTATATTGATAATAGCAGTATTAGCAACCACTCTATCAGGTTGTGGAACAGATCCAAATTACTATAGGTATAGTTATACTTTCTTTAATGCTTTTGATACTGTAACTCAACTAATTGGTTATGCAAAGACTCAAGATGAGTTTAATGAATATGCTGAGTATCTAGAGAGTAGAATGCTTGAGCTTCATAGATTATTTGATAAGTACAATAGTTATGAAGGGATTAATAATCTTAAGACAATAAATGATAATGCAGGGTTAAGTTCTGTTGCAGTGGAGAAGGAAATTATTGACTTGTTGGTCTTTTCAAAGGAAATGAATAAAAATTCCAGTGGGAAGGTAAATATTGCCTTCGGAGCTGTACTTGAAGTTTGGTCCAGGTATAGAGATGATGGGATGGCAGATCCAGATAATGCTAAGCTTCCACCAATGGAACTATTATTGGCAGCAAATGAGCATACTGATATTGATGATGTAATAATTGATGAGGTCAATAATACTGTATACTTGGACGATCCTGAAATGTCCTTAGATGTTGGAGCAATAGCTAAGGGTTTCGCAGTTGAGATAATTTCACATGAGCTTATAGAAAAGGGATTTACCTCTTGGATAATGAGCGCTGGTGGAAATATTAGATCTACAGGCAAACCAATGGATAATGAGAAAGATAAATGGGGCGTTGGAATACAAAATCCAGATAAAGAGATTTTTGGAGAAGGAGATCTGGATGTAATCTTTGTAAATGAAGCATCTGTTGTAAGTTCAGGGGACTATCAAAGATATTATTTTGTTGATGATGTGAGAGTTCACCATATAATAGATCCAGAAACTCTTATGCCTGCAAGTTATTATAGAGCAGTGAATGTAGTCATTGAAGATTCCGCATTGGCTGATTTCTATTCAACTGAAGTTTACCTGCTACCATATGAGGAAAGTAGAGCACTAGTTGATTCCGTAGAGGGATTAGAAGCTATTTGGGTATTTCCCAATGGAACCATAGAAATGTCAGAAGGATTTAAAGCTATAGCTAAAAGCCAGGGAGCAACTTCAAATTAATAGAAGGAGGGCATAGAGATGGAAAGAACCTTTATTATGATTAAACCAGATGGTGTAGAGAGAAGACTTATTGGTAAGATTATTTCTAGAATTGAGAACAAGGGGTTTAACTTAACCAGAGCAAAGTTATTTATGCCACCAGTTGAGCTTGTTAAAGAACATTATTCTGAGCATAAGGGTAAAGATTTTTATGATGAATTAGTTGATTTTGTTTCAGGTGGGAATGTGATGGCCATGATTGTGGAAGGTGAAAATTGTATACAAGTCATGAGACTACTGATTGGAGATAAAAATCCAATGAATGCAACTCCAGGTTCAATTAGAGGTGATCATGCAAGCTCCACAACATATAATATTATTCATGGTTCTGATAGTAGTCAGTCAGCGGAAAGAGAAATTAAGCTATGGTTTGGAGGAGAGAATTAATGACAAAAAATATTGGTATCATTGGTGGCATGGGTCCTCTTGCTACAGTTAAATTATTTGAAAAAATTGTAGTAAATACTAAAGCTATGAAAGACCAGGATCATCCCAGAATTTTTATAGACAACAATACAAAAATACCAGATAGAACATCTTCAATACTAGGCCAAGGAGATTCTCCCCTTAATGAATTAATTAAGTCAGCTAAATTATTGGAAAAAACAGGTGCTGATTTCTTGGTGATGCCTTGTAATACAGCACACTTTTACTATGATGATATTATCAATCATATAGATATTCCATTTATTAACATGCCCTATGAAACAATGCGGTATATAAGCAACAAATATCCTGAAAAGAAGGTTGGGTTACTGGCTACGACTGGGACCTTGAAAACAGGCATATATGACGCCGAAGCCAAGAAGCTTGACATTGAGCTAGCTAAACCAGGAAAAGAGCAACAAGAGGTAGTTATGAGCTTTATATACGACATAAAGAAGGGGGACTACAACTCAAGTGTTGTTGATTTTCTAGAAGTCATGGAAGCTATGAAAGGTCATGGAGTTGAAGTTTTCATATTTGGTTGCACTGAGCTTTCTGTGTCCATAGATATTCATAATCTTAACGAAGCATACATTTGCATAGATCCCATGGATGTTCTATCGGATTTGGCTATTGTAGAATCTGGCTGCATAAAATTAAATGATTGAGGGTATCAATTAGCTGAGGTGGTGTAAATGAAAAAATATATCTCAGCTTTTTTAATTTTAATAGGAGTATTATTAATAGCTTCCCCATATATAACAAAATTATTGGTGACCAACCAGGTTGATAAAACAGTGGAAATTGTAGAAGAGATAACAGTTGAACAAATAGAAGAAAACAATCAAAGAGAAGCGGTTTATGATTACTCAGCCATTAGAGATGTATCTACTACAACAGCAGTGGTTAACACAGCCAGGTTTGAAGATGAAAATATTGTTGGACAACTAATAATATCAGATTTAGGAATTAATCTGCCTGTTCTTAAAGGTGTTACTGATGCTAATTTAATGGCAGGAGCTGCGACTATGGTACCTGATATAAGAATGGGAGCAGGGAATTTTTCTTTAGCTTCCCATTACATGAAAGACCCTAAACTATTATTTGGGAATCTTTTAAATGCTCAAGAGGGTATGATAATTCAGATTACTGACAAGAACACAGTATATGAATACACCATCTATGAGACAATACTAGTACCTGAAACGGCCATATATATGTTAGATGAAGAAAGAGCGGAAGAAAGAGGAAAGCCAATAATTTCATTAATGACATGTTACTACACATCCAAAAATGGATTGAGGTATTTTGCCTTGGGAGAACTAACAGATGAGTATCCTTATGAGAGAGAAGAGCTTTACTAGAATTATAAGGATATAAGAATAAGGGGGAATAAGATTTGGATCAATCAAAAAATAAGTACCATCACAAATACAACATGGTGGAGTTAAAGAGAGAGGCTATTGCCATGTTAAACAGAAGAGGGGTAGAACTTATTGATATAGCAGAAATTGTCAGAGACTTACAGAAACAGTATTATCCGGATTTAACTATTGAAAAGTGCTTATTAAATATTGATGCAGTATTGAGCAAGAGGGAAATCATACATGCCATAATGACAGGTATTGCCATTGATGAATTAACTGAAAAGAAATTACTTCCAGAACCCCTTCAAAGTATTATAGAAGCAGATGAAGGATTATACGGGATTGATGAAATACTACCACTATCCATAGTCAATGTATATGGGACTATAGGTTTAACTAATTTTGGATATTTAGATAAGGAAAAGGTGGGAATTATTAAAGAACTTGACACGAAAAAAGGTGTGGCAGTTAATACCTTCTTGGATGATATAGTTGCTGCCATTGCTGCAGCTGCTGCTAGTAGAATAGCTCACTCAGCTTAAGTGGGAATTAGAGCATACAAAAAATAAAAAAAGCGAAACCAAATTTGGTTTCGCTTTTAAAATGTCTTATTTTGATTTTTCCTTTGCAAAGAATTCTTTTGTTAATGATATTACTGTTCCACTTAATAGAAGAACACCGATTAAGTTAGGAATAGCCATTAATCCATTAAGAGTATCTGATAAGTCCCAAAGGAACTCTAATCCACCAATTGATCCTACAACTACCATTGGGATCCAAAGAATTCTGTAAGGAAGAATAGCTTTTTTACCTAATAGGTACTCAGCACATCTTTCTCCATAATATGACCAACCAAGGATTGTTGAGAATGCAAATAGCATTATACCAATAGATACGATGTATCCACCACCTGGAATTGCTTCGTTAAATGCTTGAGTAGTAAGAGCAGCACCTGTAACTCCACTATCCCATAATCCTGATACCATTATTGCCATAGCAGTTAATGTACAGATTACGATAGTATCCATAAATACTTCGAATACTCCCCAAAGACCTTGTCTTACTGGGTGATCAGTAGTTGCAGCAGCATGTGCTATTGGAGCACTACCAAGACCAGCTTCGTTTGAGAATACACCACGGGAAATACCTCTTCTCATTGCTGTAGCAATTGTAGCTCCAACGAATCCACCAGATGCAGCTGCTGGAGTAAATGCATGCTTGAAGATTAATCCAAAAGCTTCTGGAATATGAGATCCATTTAAGATGATTATAAAGAGTGCACCTAGTATATAGATTGCTGCCATAAAAGGAACAAGCTTCTCTGTTACAGCACCGATTCTCTTAATTCCACCAAGAATTACAAGTGCAGTAAGAACTGCAAGTACGATTCCTGTTGCTAGTGGAGGAACGTTGAATGTTTCTTGTAATGAAGCAGCAACTGAGTTTGACTGTACCATATTACCGATACCGAATGCAGCCAAAGCCCCAAATATTGAAAATATAATTGCTAACCACTTCCACTTAAGTCCATTTTGAATATAATACATTGGACCACCAACGAAACGACCATCATCAGTTTTTTCTCTGTATTTTACCGCAAGAACAACTTCACCAAATTTTGTTGTCATACCGAATATTGCAGATACCCACATCCAGAATATTGCTCCAGGTCCACCTAGCGCAATAGCAGTAGCAACACCGGCAACATTACCTGTACCTACTGTAGCTGCTAGAGCTGTAGCAACTGCCTGGAATGGAGTGATTTCTCCCTCACCTTGTACATCTTTTGAAAACATTTTTAGGAATGTATTTTTAAGTACATAACCTAGCTTTAAAATTGAAAAGAAATTAGTTCTAAATGATAAATAAACACCTGTACCTACCAATAGGAATAGCATAGGTGGTCCCCATACAAAACCATTAATGGTACCATTAAGTTCCATAATAAAATCCATAAATTCCCTCCTTTAATTATTATTTTTTCAAAGAACATTTGAAACTTGACAACTGGTGAAAGTTGTATTTTATGGGATTAGGAACGCTTTCCTAAATACACCATATTGATATTCTAGCAAAAAAATAATTACTTTACAACATTAAATTTTTTGAAAATTACCAATTAACCAAAAATTGATAAATTAATATCAATAGGGTAAAAATGCTTAAAATCAATATGTTTTTGATAATTAAATCGGGCATAAGTTATTAATCATAAATAATGTAAAAAAAACCTCGAAATATTTACTTATGTTAAATGAAAACCTAACAAGTTTTTTGGATTAACAATAAAATAACAAAGATAATTGGAATAAATTTAACTTTTATTTATATGCTGTAACATCAATTGGTGCAAATAATTTAACAATTGTATATTGATTGGGAATATCCTAAGTATATGACTTATTCAAATGGAATTGATCTTTGACTATAAGAATTTCACCGTGAGTCTAACCTATGTGGAATTAATACTTATAATCAAAATGAACTTTCTTGTAAAATGATTGGTATGGTATAATTAATCTATTAAATTAAAGAGGTGTTATATGGCTAAATGGTACTATGCAGTTAGAGTTGGTAGAAAAGTAGGTATTTTTAGCAGCTGGGATGAATGTAAACAACAAGTTATTGGATATCCGGATGCAAGATATAAAAAATTTTCTAGTGAGAAAGAGGCTTTAGACTTTATTCATGGCCCCCAAAATACTAATGTGGAATCTTATGAAGTTATAGCTTACGTGGATGGGAGTTATGATATAGGTAGTGGAAGTTATAGCTACGGAGTGGTAATAATAGATGGTGATGATGAACATACTTTCAGTGGCAGGGAATTCGATCTAGAACTTTCCAAGATGAGAAATGTTGCAGGTGAAATTAAGGGTTCAATGGTAGCTATGGATTGGGCTTTGGAAAATGGCAAGAAGAATATAGCCATATATTATGACTACACTGGAATAGAAAACTGGGCATTGGGTAATTGGAAGACAAATAAGGATGGTACAAAAGAGTACAAGAGGTTTTTTGATAGCATAAAAAAAGACCTGGATGTTCACTTCATCAAGGTCAAGGCTCATTCGGGAAATAAGTATAATGACTTAGCAGATAAGTTGGCTAAAGAAGCTATTTAATCGATCTTTTCATAGCCTACCTTATTTTTATTTAGTAATTCCAATGCATATTCATCAACCCTATAATCATTCTTGTAATAAATCTTCTTAATTCCCGCTTGAATTAATGATTTAGTGCAATTAAGACAAGGGAAATGAGTAACATAAGCTGAACAATTTTTTACTGATATGCCTTCTTTGGCACAATACAATAGTGCATTCATTTCAGCGTGGATTGTAGCTATACAGTGTCCATCCCTCATTGTATGGCCAACATCATCACAGTGTGGATTCCCAGAAACAGAGCCATTGTAACCTGTTGATACAATTCTATTGCTATCATTTACTAGAACGCAGCCTACCCAAGCTCTATCGCATGTTGATCTACTGGCAACTAGTTCCGTTATTTGCATGAAGTATTCATTCCAATTTTTCCTGTTAGACATTTCATTCCTCCTGTTTTTAATATATTATAACATAATGGGTGGGAGTAGAAAATGGAATATATTGGGTATATAATAGAATATTGAAAGGGGGAGTTCTTATGTTAAAAGAATTTAAGAAATTTGCATTAAGGGGTAATGTAGTTGACTTAGCAGTTGGTGTAATAATTGGGGGTGCTTTTGGTAAAATAGTTGCATCTCTAGTGGCTGATATTATTATGCCAGTGGTTAGTCTCTTCCTAGGTGGTACTGATTTTTCTACATTATTTGTTAGCTTAGACGGAAATACTTATGAAACCCTAGCTGCTGCACAAGAAGCAGGAGCAGCTACCCTAAATTATGGTATGTTTATTATGGCAATTGTAGATTTTCTAATTATCGCTTTCTCCATCTTCTTAATTGTTAAGCAAATAAACAAGATGAAGAAACCTGAAGAAGTTAAAGAAGAAGCACCAACAACAAAAGAGTGTCCATACTGCAAGACAACTATTGCAATAGAAGCTACAAGGTGTCCAAACTGTACTTCTCAATTATAGAAGGATGGAGATGGTACCATGTATGGATTAGTTCTTGAAGGTGGAGGAGCTAAAGGTTCCTATCAAGTAGGTGCCTACCAGGCTATCTTAGATTGTGGGTTAGAGGTTAAAGCAATATCGGGAACATCCATAGGAGCTTTAAATGGAGCTATGATTGTTCAGGGTGATTTTAAGATTTGCAGGGAGCTATGGGAAGATATATCTTACTCGAAGGTCATAAATGCCAATGATGAAGATATAAGAAGACTAAGACAGTTAAAATTAAATATTGAAGATTTAAGACATTTAGGGGTAAAGTTAAAGGATGTCATAAGTGATAGAGGGCTTGACATTACCCCTTTTAAAAATATGCTTAATGAGCATGTAGACGAATCAAAGATTCGAGAGTCAAATATTGATTTTGGAATTGTAACTGTAAATATAACTGACCTAAGAGCAATTGAGATTTTCAAGGATGATATGCCTGAGGGAATGATTAAGGATTACCTATTAGCCTCGGCATTTTTACCAGTATTTAAAAATGAAAGAATAGGAGGAAAGCACTATTTAGATGGTGGGGTTTATGACAATTTACCATATAAAATGTTAAGTAACAAAGGCTATAAAAACCTGATAATTGTTAGAACCCATCCAGGAGAGAGAACCATAATCCAGGATGATACACTAAATGAGGTTATAGTTATTAGCCCATCAGATGACATAGGCAGGTCTTTTACCTACGAAAAGGATATAAGCAGGAAAAATATAAAATTGGGTTATTTTGATGGTTTGAAAGCTATTAGAGGGTATGTCGGCGACAATTATTACTTTTATCCTGAGGGAGATAAGTATTTTGTTAATCTTTTGTATGACTTGGAAGACCAGAGAGTTGAAAAACTAATGGATCTATTTAACGTAGGGAACTCAAATAAAAAAAGAGCTTTATTTGAAGATATCCTTCCTAAGATTGCATCAATTCTTGATATGAATAGAGAGAATAATTATGAAGATATAATGTTAGGATTGTTTGAAAGAGCTATGGGGAGATTAAAACTGGAGAAGTTTGAAATTTATAGAGTAGATGATATCATTAGTAAATTCAAAAGTAATGATGTTTTTTTAACTCGCCATAAGGATAAGACAAATGGTTTTCTAGGCAGATTAGAATCCCTTAGTTTAAAGAATAAGGATGAAATATTAGCTGAGGTTGTAAGCATAATGTTTATGTAGGATTTAGGAGGTAGTATATTGAATATAGAAGTATTAAAGGAGATAATCAAGAATAGAACTCCTAGACCCATGGATGTAAAAGGGAAATTTGCAGTGTTGATTCCTTTAATTGAAGTTGATGGTAAATGGAATATACTATATGAGTTACGTTCAAAAGATTTAAAAGCTCAGCCTGGAGAAATATCCTTTCCTGGGGGAAAGGTGGAAAAAGGAGAAAGTTTTAAGGACGCTGCTATCAGGGAAACCATGGAAGAGTTATTGATAGATAGGGAGGATATTGAAGTTATAGGAGAGTTAGATTTTTTGGTTTCATATGCAAATTTTACTATTCACTGTTTTTTGGGTAAAATTAACAAGGAGCTTGGTGAAATTATACCCAGTAAGGATGAGGTAGACCATGTATTCACTGTTCCCATTGAATTCTTTAAAGAAAATGAACCCAGGGTATATGAATTGGGATTAATCACTGAGAATAACGATGAATTTCCATATGAACTTATTCCAAGGGGAAAGGACTATAATTTTAGAACAGGAAGACACACTGTTTTATTCTACTTGTATTATGATTATGTCATCTGGGGATATACTGCTAGAATGACAAAACAACTAATAGAAATCATCAAGAAAATGTAAAAGCCTATGATTACTTTAACTTATAAGTAATCATAGGCTTCTCTTATTTTAGATGCTTAATTGAACCGATTATTAGAACTGCAGTAACCAGAGAAGACAATAAGTCTGCAGTTGGCCCAGCTGACCAAACCCCGATCAGTCCAAAAATAGGTGGGAGGATAAGAATTAAAGGAATTAAGAACAATACCTGTCTTGAAAGACTAAGAAGCATGGCTTGTTTTGGTCTTCCTGTAGCTTGGAAATAAGATGTAGAGATAATCTGGAAACCAAGTATTGGAAGCATCATTAAGACTCTTTTCATTGCAGGAATTGCAATCTCCATCATTTTTGGAGCGTTTTCAGTTTCACCCACGAATAATTTAACTATAAGGTCAGGGAAGAACTGAACAATGATAAATCCAAAGCTTGTTATTGTTGTAGCAGCGATAATTGAGTATATTAAAGCTTTTTTAACACGATCATAGTTTCTGGCACCATAATTAAATCCCATTATAGGTTGAGCCCCTTGATTTAATCCAAATATAGGCATTAGAATCATCATTGACACAGAATTAATAACACCCATTGTAGAAACAGCTAAATCTCCTCCATAAGTTTGAAGGTTGTTATTGTATAGTGCTGTTACCATACTGGCTGCTATTTGCATACTAAATGGAGCGAATCCATTTGTTATAATCTTTTTTACTATATTAAACTCTAGCTTCATGTACTTTATCCCAATAGTAAGGATGCTTTTGCCGGATAAGAAATACCTTAATACCCACATTGCAGACACAAACTGAGAAATAATAGTGGCTAAGGCTGCACCTTGAACACCCATATTAAAAACAAAGATAAAAATTGGGTCAAGTATTATATTTAATATTGCTCCTATAAGCATTGTAAACATTGCAATCTTGGGATTTCCTTCACCACGAATAAAGTTATTCATTCCAAAACCAACTGCTTGGAAGGGGGCTCCAATTAGAATAATTCTCAAGTAATCCATAGCATATCCTATATTTGATTCGCTTGCTCCAAATAATACTAATATAGGTTTAAGAAAAATATGTCCTGTTATACTTAAGACTATTCCAATACCAAACAGTAGCAAGAGGGAATTATTTGCTATCTTATCTGCTTCTTCCTTCTTATCCTCACCTAATCTGATGGAAACAAGAGTATTTCCACCGATTCCAACTAGCATAGCAAATGCCATTAAGATTAGCATTAGAGGCATACCGACGAAGATACCTCCAATTGCCACACTGTCAACTCCACGACCAATAAATATTCTATCGACTATGTTGTAAAGTGCATTTACAATCATACCAACCATTGCTGGTATTGAAAACTTAATTAATAATCTTATTATAGGTTCAGAACCCAATCTCTGAGCTCTTGATCTATTATCATCCATTGTCTCACCTTTTTCTTATGTAGTTAATATAGAGATTATACTATATATGCTATAAATAACCAATTAGAAAAAGCATATTAATTTTGACATTTGATGAATTTGTTGATAACTTTATTGTAGGGAGGTGTTGCAATGGAAGATTACATTAGATCAGCCAGATTAAGAAGTGAAAGATATGGGATATCACCTGATCAGAAGATTAGCAAAAAAGTGATTTCTGAAAAGGAATTAGATAATATAATAAAAGATAATCAAGAACTAATAACGGTAGCTAATCCCTTTGTTGATCAAATATATAGTTTTGTTAAGGACACTAATTTCTTAGTAATTCTTACTGATAAAGATGGTTGTATATTAAATATTATAGGTAATGAAGATATGATCGCCAAAGCTTATGACACCTATCTAATACCTGGAGCTTATATGGGAGAGGAATATGTTGGAACTAATGGAATGGGAACCTGTTTATTTGAAGGATACCCTCTTCAAGTAACGGGAAAAGAGCATCAGGTGAAAATATTTCACAGATGGACATGTTCTGGAGCTCCAATTAGAGATTCAAAAGGCGATATAATAGGTTGCATTGACTTAACTGGAGACATGGAGTTAGTTAATTCTCATACTTTAGGGATGGTTGCCGCAGCTGCTACGGCAATTGAAAAAATGATAGCGCTAAAAGAGACTTCAGATGAGATACATAATAGTAAAAATTATATTGAAACCATAATAAATTCAATACCTTCAGCAATATTTTCTACTACATTAGATGGAAGTGTAAAGCTTGCAAATGACTATACATATGATCTTTTGGGTTTTGATAAAGAGGACTTTAGAAGGCAAGACATATCTAAAATGTTTGTAAATTGGGAGGATATAGTTAAAAAGATTACGACAAAAGAAAGCATATTTCAGGATGACGTATATGTAAATATTAAAGCTAATAAAAACGAAGTAAATTTAAGTGCTTATCCTGTAAGCAATATATTTGGAATAGTTGATGAAATTGTATTTGTGGTTAAAGATGTTAAAAAGATGAGGAAACTAGCAAATAAGGTGACTGGATCATTGGCCATATATACATTTGATAAAGTTATAGGTGAAAATGATGATTTTAAGAAAACTATAAACTTTGCTAAGAAAATAGCTGATTCAAAGTCAACAATTTTGATCATGGGGGAAAGTGGAACTGGAAAGGAAATATTTGCCCAGGCAATTCAAAATGAGAGCAATAGAAGGAAAGAACCTTTTGTAGCCCTAAACTGTGGAGCAATACCAAAGAATTTGATTGAGTCAGAATTATTCGGATATGAAGGAGGATCCTTTACAGGAGCAAAGCCAGAAGGTCATCCGGGTAAATTTGAAATAGCTGATGGAGGGACTCTTTTCTTAGATGAAATTGGAGAAATGCCCTATGAATTACAGACTAGATTACTTAGAGTTATTGAAGAAGGTACCATAAGAAGAATAGGTAGTTCAAGGGAAGTTCCTATAGATGTAAGGATAATAGCTGCTACAAATAAAAATCTAAGAGAAGAAATGGAAAAAGGAACTTTTAGAAAGGACTTATACTACCGACTAAATGTCCTTCCATTACGACTGCCTCCCTTAAGAGAAAGAATAGATGACATACCATTACTTTTTAATTATTTTATGGAGAGAAAAGCTACAAGGCTTAACAAGAAGATTGTTCAAGTAAGTGATGAGTACATGGAAAAACTTATGGACTATAATTGGCCAGGCAATATTAGAGAACTGGAAAATATGGTAGAGTTAATAATTAATACCGAATCAATACCCATGTCTTTCCAACAGGGAAATATAGAGCCTAAATCTCTTAAATCAATTTATACTCCCCTATCATTGGAAGAAATTGAGCTAGACCACATTAAAAAGACCTTGGATTATTTTGAAGGTAATATTTCAAAGGCATCAAATGCATTAGGAATAAGTAGGAATACTCTGTATAGAAAGTTAAATGAGAATTAATGTGTCAAATAATGACAATGATACAAAAATGAACACTAAATAAAGGCGATAAGTGTAATAAAATGGAACAGTTTTTCAACTGAATTTTATTGCACTTATTTTATTTTAATGAATGGCTAGTTTTAGCACAATATAATACATTAAAGCAGCTATGTAAATTGGCACAATATTTGCATAATATTATAGTAGAATAAAATAAGGGGGTTTGTAAATGTTTGGTTATAACGGAAAAATCTTAAGAATAAACTTGACAGAGGGGACATTAAAAACTGAAGAACTTAACTATGAATTAGCAAAAAAATTCATAGGCGGTAGAGGTTTGGGAACAAAGATGATGATGGATGAGGTTGATCCTAAGGTAGATCCACTTAGTCCTGAAAACAAGTTATTTATTGTAACAGGTCCTATGACTGGTAATCCAGTTGCTACAGGTGGTAGGTATATGGTAGTAACAAAGTCTCCATTATCTGGAACTATAGCATCATCTAACTCAGGAGGGAAATGGGGAGCAGAGCTTAAATTTGCAGGCTGGGATGTAATAGTATTTGAAGGAAAATCAGAAGAACCTGTCTACCTAGCTATAGAGGATGACAAGGTTGAATTAAAATCAGCTGATAAAATATGGGGAACAACCGTATCCAATACAACCAAGTACTTGGAAGAGAATTATCCAAAGGGATCAAAAGTATTGGCAATTGGACCTGGTGGAGAAAATCTATCAATGATTGCAGCCATTATTAATGACGAAGATAGAGCTGCAGGTAGATCAGGAGTAGGAGCAGTTATGGGATCTAAAAACCTTAAGGCTATAGTAGTTAAAGGATCAGGATTACCAGATGTTCCAGATCAGGATAAAATCAAGGAATTAAATAAGAAACAACTAGCAAAGATTAAAGAAAATGGAGTTACTGGCCAAGGATTACCAACATATGGAACAGCGGTATTAGTTAATATACTTAATGAATTGGGAAGCCTTCCAACTAATAATTTCCAGAAATCAGCTTTTGAGGGAGCTGAAGAAATTAGTGGAGAAACTCTAGCTGAGAAATACCTTACAAAGAGAACAGCATGCTATAGATGTCCTATAGGTTGCGGAAGATATGTAAAAGTTGGGGATTGGGAAGGTGGAGGACCAGAGTACGAAACACTTTGGGCTTTTGGTTCAGACTGTGGATTAAGTGACATGGAAGCTATAATAAGTGCAAATCATTGGTGTAATGAAATGGGTATTGATACAATATCAGCTGGTGCCACAATAGCTGCAGCTATCGAATTACATGAAAAAGGACTAATAAAGGACGAGGAACTTGATGGATTAAAGTTAGAGTTTGGTAATGGTACTGACATAACTGAATGGGTTAAGAGAATGGGATATGGACAGGGACTTGGCAAGAAGATGGCTAAGGGTTCATACAGATTAGCAGATGAGTATGGATTACCAGAAATTTCTATGTCAGTTAAGAAGCTTGAAATGCCAGCCTATGATCCAAGGGGAACTCAAGGACAAGGCTTAACTTATGCAACGAGTAACAGAGGGGGATGCCATGTTAGAGGATATCTAATATCTCCAGAAGTACTTGGTTTACCAGAAGCTTTAGATAGACTTGTTACAAAAGACAAAGCTTCTTGGACAAAGATATTCCAAGATTTGACTGCATCAATTGATTCCCTTGGAGTATGTTTATTTACTTCATTCGCACTTGGAGCTGATGACTATGCTGATATGTACAATGCAATTTGTGGAGCAGACTTAACAGGAACTGATATACTACAAATTGGGGATAGAATATACAATATAGAAAGACAGTTTAATCAATTAGCTGGGATCACTCCAGCAGAGGATACACTACCTAAGAGATTATTGGAAGAGGAAATTTCTGAAGGTCCTTCTAAAGGTCATGTAAATAGACTAGGAGATATGCTTCCAGAGTACTATGAACTAAGAGGATGGGGTAAAGATGGTATCCCAACTGAAGCAAAACTTAAGGAATTGGGATTATAATGATTGAAATTGAAGTAAGGTATTTTGCAACTTTAAGAAAAGATAAGAAGAAGAAAGAGATACTAACCTTCGATGATGAAATTTCAACAGGCCAATTATTGGATAAATTACAAATTCTTCATGAGGATGTAGCTATCCTACTGGTCAATGGTATAAAATCTGGATTTGATGTTAAAATTAAGGATAAAGATATAATTGCTTTATTTCCTCCCGTTGGAGGTGGCTAAGAGCTGGTTGATACCAGCTCTTTTTCCTTGGTTAAAATAATGGTATAATAAATAAAAAGCGGTGGAGGGATTTTATGAATAGAGAGTATGTTATGGCATTGGATCAAGGCACCACCAGCTCAAGGGCAATACTCTTTGATAAAAAAGGAGATGTTATTGCCACAGCCCAGAAGGAATTCAAGCAATATTATCCAAAACCAGGATGGGTTGAACATGATCCCATGGAGATATGGGGGACTCAATCTGGTGTAATAAGGGAAGTAATGGATAAGGCAGCTATAAGACCTGAGCAAATAGCATCAATTGGAATTACAAACCAAAGGGAAACTACGGTTATTTGGGAAAAAGACAGTGGCAGACCTATATATAATGCAATAGTATGGCAGTGTAGAAGAACTGCGGGAATATGCAATGATATAAAGGATAGAGGTTTAAGTGATTATATAAAGAACAATACTGGATTGATAGTTGATGCATATTTTTCTGCCACTAAAATTAAATGGATTCTTGATAATGTGGATGGAGCAAGGGAAAAAGCTGAAGAGGGGAAACTATTATTTGGAACAATTGATACTTGGTTAATCTGGAATTTAACCAGGGGACAAGTACATGCAACAGATTACTCCAATGCATCAAGGACCATGATTTATAATATACACTCATTGGAGTGGGATGATTTTTTACTTAAGGAAATGGACATCCCAAAATCTTTACTACCAGAAGTGAAACCATCATCATATCTTTATGGATATACCGACGCTCAAGACTTTAGGGGAAAGATTCCCATAACTGGAGTTGCTGGTGACCAACAAGCTGCATTGTTTGGACAAGCTTGTTTTTATGAAGGGATGGCAAAAAACACCTATGGGACAGGTTGTTTTATGTTGATGAATACTGGTGAAAAGGCTATTAAATCCAACAAGGGATTATTGACTACCATAGCCTGGGGAATTGATGATAAGATCTATTATGCCCTTGAAGGAAGTATTTTCGTTGCTGGGGCTGTTGTTCAATGGCTTAGGGATGAAATGAAGATCATAAGAAGTGCTGATGAAACAGAGTATCTAGCTTCTAAAGTTCCAGATACAAATGGTGTTTATTTAGTACCTGCCTTTGTGGGAATTGGAGCTCCATATTGGGATATGTACGCTAGAGGTACAATAGTTGGAATAACAAGGGGAACAAAAGTTGAGCACATAGTAAGGGCATCCCTAGAAGCCATAGCTTATGAAACAAGAGATGTACTGGAAGCCATGGAAGAGGATTCTGGAATAGATCTTATGGCGCTAAAGGTTGATGGTGGTGCTGTTGTTAATAATTTCCTAATGCAGTTTCAAGCCGATATACTCAATGTGGATGTTGAAAGACCTGTTACCAAGGAAACAACAGCTCTTGGTGTAGCATATCTATCTGGTTTAAAAGTGGGTTACTGGAAAAACCTTGATGATATTGTAGATAATTGGAAAGTTGATAGAGTTTTTAGCCCAAATATGGATGATTTAACTAGAGAAAAACTTTATACTAAATGGAAGAAGGCAGTAAAAAGATCCCTTGATTGGGAGGAAGATTAAAGGAGAAGTATATGGATTACAGCATAGTTAATTTTGAAGGCTATAGATTTCTTATGATAGAAGAATTATCAGAGATTGGACTTAACAATGCAATGACAACTAGGGATATGGATGTTGGTTTAAAAACCAATAATGATATTGAAAGTATTAGAAGCAATTTAAATAAAGTTTATGAGTTCTTGAAAATTGAACCAAAGGTATTATTTAATGGATACCAAGCCCATACTGGAAACATTCAGTTGATTAAATCATTAGATGATGGTTTGGAAGGGCCATTTGGGAGGTATTTTCCCAACACTGATGGACTAATAACAGGTTTGGATAGTATTGCCTTAATTACAAGGTTTGCAGATTGTGTACCCGTAATTCTATTTGATAGGAAAAGGAAGGTACAAGCAAATCTTCATTCTGGATGGAAGGGAACCCTTCAGAGGATAGGTAAAAAGGGTGTAGAAGCTATGATTTGTGAATATCAGTGTGATGTAAATGATATTGTTGCAATAATTGGGCCTGCAATAGGAAAGTATGATTTTGAGGTTGAAGAGGATGTAAGTAGTCAATTTGCTGAAACATTTCCTTTATGGAAGGATTTAATAATCAAGAAGAATGAAAAAAAATATCTAATTGATCTACAAGAAATAGTGTTTAGAATGCTAGTAGATTCTGGAATAGGTCAAAATAAGATAACAAAGATTGACATATCAACTTTTTCAGATGAGAGATTCCATTCCTATAGGAGAGATAGACAAGACTATGCTCTCATGGGATTTATTACTATGATAGGATAACAAAAAGGTCGAAAGGATACTCTCCACCACAAGAGTATCCTTTCTTTGTTGTTTAAACCCGATATGTATTTAGAAGGGTCTTTCCCGATATCGCTTAATTTCATCAGTAATTAGAGGAAGTATCTCAAGAGCATCACCTACAAAACCAATATTGGCTACACCAAATATGGCCGCATCAGGATCCTTGTTTATTGCTATTATATAATCGGACTTCTCCATTCCTGCTAGATGCTGAACAGCTCCTGATATACCACATGCTATATATACCTTAGGTCTAACTGTTTTACCAGTTTGCCCAACCTGATGATCTTTTTGTATGTAACCTTTGTCCACTGCACCTCTTGATGCTCCAACTTCTGCACCAATCATCCTTGCACATTCTTCTATAATATGGAAGTTATCGCCTATGCCTCTACCACCTGAAACGATAATGTCGGCTTTTGTAATATCAACAGCCATATGATCTTTATTAAGGATTTCTAGAACTTTTACTGGATCATTGATATTTGAAATATCAACATTTCTTATATCCTTATGGAAGGTTCTATTGGTATCTTTCTTTAGTTTTTCCATGACTCCAGGCCTTATAGTTGTCATTTGTGGACGTTTTGTTTCATTAATTATAGTGCCAAATAGGTTTCCTCCAAAGGCAGGTCTTGTAACATATAATAATGGAGAATCCAAATTTTCGGGGTCAAAGTCTAGCTTTGTTGCATCAGCAGTTAACCCTGTGTCACATCTTGCTGCTACCCTTGGAGCTAAATCTCTACCCAAGACTGTAGCTGGAATTAGGATAATATCCGGTTTATCATTTTCGATTACATCCATAAATAAGGATGTATAAATCTCAGTACTATAGTGTTTAATGTTTTCATTCTTTAAGTATATAACCTTCTGGGCACCAAAATATCCTATATCGTCAACTGTTTCGTCACTGTAATTTCCAATAATTAACCCCACTACCTTGTAATTTAGAGAAGGTCTATTATTAACTAATCTTGAAGCTTCACCTAGAAGCTCAAGGGAAGAATCATGTATCTTTCCATCCTTTACTTCACAAAAGACATATATATCTTTGTAATCAGCTATATTCATATTTTATCTCCTTACTTTCCTATAAAGTTTAAATCCAATAGAGTTTCAACGATCTTAAGGGCAGATGCTTTACCATCTAGATGAAGTACGTCTAAATTCTTATGTACTTCCTTGGTGAAGGTCTTTTTAACTTTTGTAGGCGAGCCTTTTAACCCTATGATTGTAGGGTCTATTTTCAAATCATCAAAGGACACTAGTTTTATCTCCTTATTAAAGGCGTCGCTAATTCCCTTAACTGTCATAAATCTTGGTTTAGCAGCTGTACTTAAAGTTGTGATTACACAAGGTAATTTAGACTCGATTATCTCATAAGTATTTTCCAAGGCCTTTTTAACCACTATTTTTTCTTCTGTGAAATCAACAATATCATCTACATATGTTATTTGAGGAAGCCCAAGTTTTTCTGCTGTTTGAGGGCCAACTTGAGCGGTATCTCCATCTATTGCTTGTCTTCCAGCGATTATTAAATCAAAAGAAATGGTCTTAATATAAGCAGCCAATGTATTTGATGTAGCCCAAGTATCTGCACCACTAAACTTCATATCACTTAATAGCACGCAATTATCTGCTCCCATGGCATATAATTCTCTAAGCATATTTCTAGCTTGAGGAGGTCCCATGGTTATACAGGTTACCCTAGCCCCATGCTTATCCTTCAATCTCAAAGCCATTTCCATACCTGCTAGATCATCAGGATTTGTAATTGTGGGAACACCAGCTCTTATTAGAGTTCCAGTTTCTTTATCTATTTGCATTTCTGTTGTATCTGGTACTTGTTTTAACAATACTAGTATATTCATAGTTCTCTCCCGTTATCTTAATATTTTACTTGCTATAACCATCTTTTGAACCTCTGAGGTTCCTTCATAAATCTCGGTTATCTTTGCATCTCTAAACATTCTTTCAACAGGATAATCCCTAGTATATCCATAACCACCATGAAGTTGAATAGACTTAGTTGTGGTTTCCATGGCAACTTCAGAAGCAAATAATTTAGCCATTGCTGCTTCCGAACTGTAGTTTTTGTTCATATCCTTTAAATAGGCAGCCCTATAAACTAAAAGTCTAGCTGCATCAATTTTTGTCTGTAATTCTGCAATAGTAAATTGAGTATTCTGGAATGCGGATAGAGCTCTTCCAAATTGTTTTCTCTCCTTAACATAGGAAACAGCTTCATCAAGAGAACCTTGAGCAATACCCAGTGCTTGTGCAGCAATTCCTATCCTACCACCATCTAGGGTGGACATGGCTATTGCAAAACCCTTGCCTTCTGGACCCAGTAAGTTTTCTTTTGGAACCATCATATCCTTAAAGATAAGTTCTGTTGTAGAACTACCCTTTATGCCAAGTTTATGCTCTGTTTTTCCAATACTAAATCCTTCCATTTCCTTATCTACTATAAAAGCAGAGATTCCTCTTGTGCCTTTAGACTTGTCAGTCATTGCAAAAACGATATATGTATCAGCATAACCACCATTTGTAATAAAGATTTTACTTCCATTAATTCTATAGAAGTCTCCCTCCTTAAGAGCAACTGTCTGCTGCATTGCTGCATCTGATCCTGCATTTGGCTCTGTAAGACCAAAAGCACCCAGTTTCTCTCCCTTTGCCAAGGGAACTAGATACTTTAATTTTTGCTCTTCATTTCCGTAAGTATAAATAGGGTTTGCCCCTAGGGAAGTATGAGCTGAAAGGATAACGCCTGTTGTTCCACATACTTTTGAAAGCTCCTCAACAGCAAGTATATAGGTTAAATTATCCCCATCTGAACCACCATACTTACTCTCAAATGGAATGCCAAGCATACCTATAGTTTTCATTTTTTCCACAGTCTCAACTGGGAATCTTTCTAATTCGTCAACTTCAGCAGCTAATGGTTTAACCTCTTGCTGTGAAAACTCTCTAAACAGCTTCTGCATAAGAAGTTGCTTTTCACTTAAGTCAAAACTAATTCCTTTATACAAAAAATTCACCCCTTAAATATGTTAATATATTAACAAAAAAACTCAAAAAAATATATGTATTTAAATATATACTACAATTAATATTATAGAACATACAGAAATTAAATCAAGTGATTTAAAAAAATATTGATAAAAATTTAGCAAATTAAAACAAAAAATAGAAAAAATAGGTAAAGGAGGGCATCCTTTACCTAAATTATAGTTTTATTTGATGGTAGACTTTTTTACCTTTTTTAATCATTAGCTTATTATCATCAAAATCTTTCAATGTTACAACTTTATCAATTTCTTCAACCTTATTTCCATTTAGACTGATTCCACCTTGCTCAATTAGTCTGCGTCCTTCACTATTTGACTTGATAAGACCAACTTCCCTCATTAAATCCATTAAACCTTTTCCATCAGAAAAATCTGATGAGTTCATATCAGTTGAAGGGATATCACCTAGTTCTTCAGAGCCACCAAATAAGGATTGGGATGCCTTTAAAGCACCTAGAGCATCTTCCTCTGAGTGAACCATTTTCGTCACTTCAAAGGCTAATACTTCCTTAGCTTTATTAATTTCTGAGCCTTCCAAGGACCCAAGTCTCTTTACTTCATCCAGAGGTAAGAAGGTTAGTAGACTTAAGAACTTCTCTACATCTCTATCATCAACATTTCTAAGGTATTGGAATAGCTCGTAAGGTGATGTTTTCTCCTTATCCAACCAAATGGTTCCTTTTTCGGTTTTACCCATCTTTGTACCAGCAGCGGTTGTAAGAAGTTTAAAGGTCATTCCATAAACCTTATCTTGTTCAAGCTTTCTAACTAATTCATACCCGCCAAGAATGTTTGACCACTGATCACTTCCACCAAGTTGAAGCTTACAACCTAGTTCTCTGTATAGATGTAAAAAGTCATAACTTTGCATTAACATATATCCAAACTCAAAGAAGGTAAGACCTTTTTCTATCCGATTTTTGTAGCAGTCAAAGGTTAGCATTCTGTTTACTGAGAAGTGAACCCCAATTTCTCTCATAAAATCAACGAAGTTTAGATCCATCAACCAATCAGCATTATTAACCATAAAAGCTTTTCCTTCACTAAAGTCTAAGAACTTTGAAAATTGCTCTTGAAACCTATCTGCATTGTGTTGGATAATTTCTGGGGTTAAAACCCTTCTCATATCAGTTTTTCCTGAAGGATCGCCAATCATAGTTGTTCCTCCTCCAAGTAAAGCTATGGGTTTATGACCGGCTCTTTGCATGTGCATCATTACCATGATCTGTATAAAATGTCCTAGGGTTAAACTATCAGCTGTGGCATCAAATCCTATATAGAAGGGAACCGATTCTGTAGCTAGCAACTCTCTAAGTTCATCTTCATGGGTTGTTTGATCCATGTAACCTCTTTCATTTAAAATATCAAATACATTTTTCATATGATTCCTCCTTGTCAAAAAAATAAAGGGCTTTCTCATCTAAAGGACGAGAAAACCCGTGGTACCACCTTAATTCGCATAAAGCCTCAAATCACGTATGGTGTGACAAACCTATTGCTCCAGGATGTACTTTGTCATCTAATATTATCGATTTCCACCAACCATCGACTCTCTAAAAAGTGATTAGATTAACTACTTATCCCTTCAAAGCATCTATAAAGTTAAACTTAATGTTATTATAAATGGCTTATTTTGTCAATATGTAAGATAGACAACTATAGGATTATATTATTTATTCTACGGGGTTCAACTTATATATCTCAAAGATAATAAGGGATCCATTTGGAGCATTATTAACTCTAGAACTAATCCAAATTGAATCAGATGAGGTATATATTCTCCAATCTGTTTCATTGTCATCACTATCTACTAGCACATATCTATTCTCAGTTTTCTTAAAGAAATCATCTAGTCCAAATAGAAGTGGACTTTCGTATGGGTAATCATCTTCAATATACTGAGGAGATAAAATCTCTATGGTGTAGTCTGAACCCTCAACTTTAAATAAATCTTCATTTATTATGTATTTTGTACCACTCATTGTTTCTTTCACATAATCTTTAGTTGAGGATGATAAGGGGGATAAGTAAGTCACCTCATCAAACACATAGTTTCCATACAAATCTTTGAATTCGCTTTTGCAACCTGTTAAACTAATTAATAATATGGATAGAATAACTAATTTTTTCATAAGACTTATTCCCCTAAAAAGATTTATTTTCCATTGTAATCATATTTACAAAATGGGCACTTTGGATAATCTTTGTCGTGAACTTTCCCACAACTAGGGCATTCTACTTTAGTTATCAAATCATCCTTATGATGAAAGAATTCTAATTTACCGCAACTACTACATTGATAAACGTCAACTTCTATACCATCTGGCAGCCTTCTGAGTAAAATCCCCTTTTCTCCAATCTGTAGTTGAAGTTCTTTTGCCACATTCATTTTACTATCGCATCTTAGACATCTTATATCAGTCATAGTATCAACTCCTAAAAAACTAACTTCTTATAGTACTTTATCAATTACTTCCTGTATATATGGGCTACAACAAACACCTAGGGGATTGTTAATTTCACAATTGCAATTCTTCATTGCTCCAGTAAGCTTAACTATTTCCTTTAAGGATTTAGCATTCTTATTAACAACTGCCTCGATTATCTCTTCTTCTGTAACATTGCTACAGGAGCAAACATATTTTGGATCAGCATCCTCTTTAAACCAAATAGGGACCTTTATATCTTCCTTTAGAAAAGTTTCTTCATAGTTTTCATCATAGTAAACAACATCGCATTTTTCATCCACACATATAAAGTAATCATTATTTGATATTCTATTTTTTTGAGATCCTACAACCAGATGCTTAACTGTTCTAATACTTACTCTTTTTCCCAAAAATTTGCATTTGGGACAAATCAATTTCTTTTCCACACCTCTTGTGGATGAGCTGTTATTATTTCAACATGAACCTGTTGATTTTCTAACTACCATTATAGATCTCTCCTTCTCATATGTATTTAAATTAATCTAGTCTGAAACTAGCTTAAAAACTGAAGGTGATTCCAATAGATTTTCTGCATATTTTCCACTTTCAAAAATCAAATCCTCATCTTCTATCTTAAATGTATAAATTTCATCTTCATTAGCCCTTAAGGTTAGGATATTTGATTCAATTGAGTAAGTTCCATTAGGTCTGTAGGAAGTATTGATTGCTCTATTAAATTCGAATTGATTATCTTCTTCTAATACTATCCAAGCCCAGTCCTCATTATCTACAAGAGAATATTTACCAAGCTTAAGGCTTTCATCACTATTAAAGGAACAACCAATAAATGATAGTATTGTTAGCAAGAATATTGTTGATACCATGAATTTTTTCATTTTCCCTTCCTCCAGATCATTTCAATGGTGGAATCCTTAAAAGGATACCATACATATATTATACTTCAAGATAAGATTGAAAATAATTACAATCCGGTTAATTCTACAGCCTAGTAGTGAGATGAACTAATAAATAAAAAAGATAGAGGCTTAAGCCTCTACCTTCAATTCTGCACTGTTTTCCCAAAGACCATGGATATTGCAATAGCTTGTAGCTATTATAGTTCCAGGTTTACTAGCTTTAAACTTTAATTTACCGAATGGCTCTGTTAATAATTCTCCTTCACCATGAGCTGCAAAGTTAAATGTTGCTAACTCCACTGGGAATTTTCCATCTTCTGGCTTGAAGTATACCTTGATCCAAGCTATGTAGTGCTCGAAAGTGTTAGGATGAGCTATTTCTTCTCCAACTAAAACTTTAACTTTAACTACTTCTCCAGCTTTAACTACCTCTGGTGCATGGATTACAGGAACGTGTTTCTCGCCTTTCCAATCTCCGCTTTGATATAAATTTCCAATACTCATTATGTAGCCTCCTTTTAAATTTAATTAATATCCTAACTTAAATAGGACAGTCTGGTAATTATATACCCCAAATTCTTGTAATAACCACAAAATAAATAATTAGAATTCATATAAAATGAGTATAATATAGATAATGAGGAGGAGATAATTCATGTCATCGATAAATTTAATTGCAACAACAACATTTGGATTAGAAGCTGTTACTAAAAGAGAATTAATGAGTTTAGGATATGATAACTTTAAGGTGGAAAATGGGAAGGTTGAATTTCAAGGTCAAATTAGAGATATTGTAATAACAAACCTTTGGTTAAGAACGGCAGAGAGAGTTTTACTTAAAATGGGAGAATTTAAGGCCTTATCCTTTGATGAGTTATTCGAAAAGACTAAAGCCCTTCCATGGGAGGAATGGATTCCAGAGGATGGCAATTTTATAGTTGAAGGTAAAAGTGTAAGTTCAAAATTATACAGTATTTCTGACAGTCAAAGAATTGTTGAGAAAGCTATTGTTGAAAGATTAAAAACCAAATATCCCACAGATTGGTTTAGCAAAAGTGGTCCTAGATATACTGTTGAAGTATCTCTTTTAAAAGATGTTGCTACATTAACAATTGACACCAGTGGAGATGGCCTTCATAAAAGAGGATACAGAGATAGGGCAGGAGATGCTCCTATCAAAGAAACACTTGCAGCTGCAATGGTACTATTAAGCTACTGGAATAAGGATAGAGTACTGTTTGATCCATTCTGTGGTTCTGGGACTATTTTAATTGAAGCTGCAATGATAGGGAAGAATATGGCTCCAGGAATTGATAGAGACTTTGATGCTGATAAGTGGGATAAGGTGCCAAAAGAGTATTGGACTGAAGAAAAAAGAAAAGCATTAAAATCCATAGATCATAGTGTAAAACTAAACCTTCTGGGAAGTGATACTGATAGAAGATCAATTTTAAGGGCAAGAGATAATGCAGCCAATATTGGCTTAGAAGAAGACATATCATTCTTCATCAAGGACATGAGAGATGTTGATTTACACGATGAGTTTGGGGTAGTAATAACAAACCCACCCTATGGAGAGAGAATGGGAGAGAGAGAAGAAGTGGAAAAATTATATAGGGATTTTGGAGAAAAGTTCAGAGAGCATAGTACTTGGTCAATATATGCAATAACATCAAATGAGAAGTTTGAAGAGCTATATGGTAAGAAAGCGGATAGAAAAAGAAAACTTTACAATGGAAGAATTAAGGTAGATTATTATCAGTATTATGGACCAAGACCAGAAAGAAAGGAAGGATAATATGGGAATTTATACTAAAACAGGGGACAAGGGAACAACTTCAACATTCGATAATAAAAGACTTACAAAAGATGATGTAAGAGTAGAAAGCTATGGTACTGTAGATGAGCTAGGATCTTTTCTAGGTCTAGCAAAGAATTATCTTGACAAAGAAATGTATGATAAGATTTTTACTATTCAAAATAAGTTATTTACTGTTGCGACAAATTTAGCTACTGAGGACCAATCTAAGGTTATGTATAGAATGAAGGAGGAAGACATTTTATACCTAGAAGGAATAATTGATGATTATATGGGGAGACTTAATGATCCAACTGGTTTTATAGTCCCGGGATCAAATAAAGTATCTGGATATCTCCATGTTGCAAGAACAGTGTGCAGAAGAGCAGAAAGAAGAATTATAACACTTTCTGGAGTGGCAGAAGTTGATCCATTGGTAATAAAATATGTAAATAGATTATCCGATGCAATATACGCTATGGCAAGATATTCAGAGGATTCTCAAAATAGTGTAAAATACGAGTAAAACTTGGTTAAAATTTCATTACAAGGCTAAATAACTGTAGAAAAATGACAATTAATGAGATACAATAATAATAGTCACCATATTAATGGAGGCAGGGGGAAAAAGTTTGGTTAAAGATTTAACAAACAAACCCGAGAGGTGATTATTATGATAGATGAAAAGAGAGAAATTGAAAGCAATGTTGGTCACATACAATATGGTATCCTAAATTATCATGTTCTTGAGGGTATGGCTGATTGGGTTAGAGTTGTAGATAAGAATGGTAAGATTATATTCGCCAATGATGCCATGAAGAAAGCTATGGGTGATGATATTGTGGGTCAACCTTGTTACAAATCTCACAACAGAGAACAGAAATGTGGTTTTTGCATAACCAGCAAAAGTATAGCAACTGGTGAAATTGTCCAGAAGGAAGAGATAATCAATGGACAGTATTTTTCTGTGAAAAGTTCTCCTGTAACAGATAATCAAGGTAATATTACTGCAGCAGTTGAAGTTTTTAGAAATGTCACCAGAGAGAGAAAACTTGAATTAGAGTTAATAGAGAGAAATAAGAAAATAAGCAAAGATTTGCATTTTGCAAGACGGATACAAGAAAAAATTCTTCCTAAGATTGGTGTCATTGATAATCTAAACATTGATTATATCTATCAAGCGTCTGAAATGTTAAGTGGAGACATGTTTGATATATTCTATATTGATGAGGCAAATATAGGCATATACATTTGCGATGTAGCAGGTCATGGAATAGCTGCATCCATGATGACCATGTTTGTAAAACAGACCATGAGGAGCATAAAGGATGAGGTACTAAGCCCGTCTTTAGCCTTGGGAGAATTACACAAACGCTTTGGGACCCTAGAGTTGGAAGCTGACAAATATTTTACTATTTTCTACGGAGTATATAACAAGGTAACCCATACATTAACATACTCCAATGCAGGTCACAATTGTTATCCAATAAGGTTTAATTCTCAAGAGGTCGAACCTTTAAAAATCAAAGGATATCCAATAACCATGCTTTTTGGTGAAGTTGAGTACAAGGAGAAAGATGTAAGACTTCACAAAGGCGACAAGATATTACTTTATACAGACGGTATTACAGAAGCAAGAGATCACAATGATATTCAATTTGGCATAGAAGGGGTTTTGGAAAGTATAAAAAAATACCCTGATAATTTGCTAAAGGAAATAGAAAACAAATTCATAATCCATAGCTGGGGCGAACAAGACGATGATTATGCTCTAGTTTTAGTAGATGTGGTAGACTAACCTAGAATTAATTTTCTAGGTTCTATTTTTAAGAGGGGGGAAAGTTATGAGTATTAGTTTTAATTATGAGCATAGCTTTATTAAAGACCATGAAGTTGAATTTATGAAACCACTTATTAATGAAGCTCATATTATGCTTCATGATAAAAAAGGTCCTGGGAGTGAATTTACTGGATGGGTTGATTTAACAGAAAAATATGATAGGGATGAGTTTAAGAGACTTAAAGAAGTGGGCAGTAGAATTAGAAATAATGCAGATGTTCTTTTAGTAGTTGGAATAGGGGGTTCATACCTTGGTTCCAGAGCGGTTTTCGAGGCTTTGGTCCATAGCTTTTATAATAGCTTAGATAAAGATTTAAGAAAGACTCCGCAGTTATATTTTGTTGGTAACAATCTATCGCCAAAGTATTATAAGGAAATTTTCGATGTTATAAGAAACAAGGAAGTTTATGTAAATGTTATATCAAAATCAGGAACCACTACAGAACCTGCAGTTGCTTTTAGGATAATCAAAAATTTTATGGAAGAAACATACGGCAAAGAGGAGGCTGTGAAAAGAATTGTAGCTACCACTGACAAAGAAAGAGGTGCTCTAAAGGGTTTAGCAGAAA
This sequence comes from uncultured Tissierellaceae bacterium, assembly GCA_964575895.1. Lineage (GTDB taxonomy): Bacteria > Bacillota > Clostridia > Tissierellales > Tissierellaceae > Gudongella. Next base: position 65,606 of record CAZNTE010000008.1, read on the forward strand.
AAGAAGGCTATGAGACCTTTGTTATTCCTGATGATGTGGGAGGAAGATTCTCAGTATTGACACCAGTTGGGCTATTACCCTTATGTGCAGTAGGTGTTGATGTAGATAAACTCCTAGAAGGAGCTCATGATGGTGCAATAGAGTATAGCAATCCTAAACTAGAGGATAACATTGCATATCAATATGCTGGGATAAGACAGATATTATCAAGAAAGGGAAAGGATATAGAAATACTTGTAAATTACGAACCAGGATTACAATATCTTGGGGAATGGTGGAAACAACTTTATGGTGAATCTGAAGGCAAAGATGGTAAGGGGATATTTCCAGCAAGTGTTAACTTTACAGCAGATCTTCATTCAATGGGTCAATTAATCCAGGATGGCAAGAGAAATATATTTGAAACATCAATAATTATTCAACCTGGAGATGAAGATATAATAGTCATAGAGGATGAAGATAATCTTGATGGTTTGAATTACATAAAAGGAAGATCACTAGGATATATTAACGAAAAAGCATTTCAAGGAACTCTTCTAGCCCATGTGGAAGGAAATGTACCAAACCTTATAATAACTTTGGATGAAATGAATGAATATAATATGGGTAAATTGCTATACTTCTTTGAAAAAGCATGTGCAATTTCTGGATATGTACAAGGAGTAAATCCATTTGATCAACCAGGAGTGGAAGCCTACAAGAAAAATATGTTCAAACTATTGGGAAAAGAAGGGTATTAACTTGTTTTTTTAAAAGGATTGATATAATATAGTCAATGGGGGTGATCTTTTGGAATTTAAAAATATATTATTTTCAAAAGAAGATAAAATTGCTTATGTAACAATGAACAGAGAGGAATCACTCAATGCTTTGAATACAGATACCATCAAAGAGTTGGATAGGGTCCTGGATCTTATTCAAGAAGATGATGATATTTATTTGTTCATACTTACAGGAAAGGGAAGAGCTTTTGTAGCAGGGGCTGACATTCTGGAAATGAAAGATCTGAATTCAGAAGAAGCTAGAAAGTTTGCAGACGTAGGTCAAAGAGTATTTAGAAAGATAGAATTAATGGAAAAGCCATCCATCGCTGCAGTAAATGGATTTGCACTTGGTGGAGGTTGTGAGCTTTCTATGGCATGTGATATAAGAATCGCATCCAATAAAGCCAAATTCGGACAACCAGAAACCGGATTAGGGGTTACACCTGGATTTAGTGGAACTAATAGATTATCAAGATTAGTTGGGCTTGCAAAGGCAAAGGAACTTATTTTCACCTGTGATATTATCGGGGCAGACGAAGCCTTGCGATTAGGTCTTGTCAATATGGTTGTAGATGTAGAAGAACTTTTAGATAAAGCTAAGGAAATGGCAAATAAGATTACTTCCAAAGGCCAATTTGCTATAAGATATTCTAAAACAGCCATAAATAGAAGCTTTGAAACTGATATAGAAACTGGGAATTTAATAGAGAAGGATTTGTTTGGATTGTGTTTTGCAACCGAGGATCAACGAGAAGGTATGACATCCTTTGTTGAAAAGAGGAAACCTAATTTTAAATTAAAATAAATGGGAGGTGCTTTAATGAATAAGGTAAGTATATTGGGAAGAGGAACAATGGCATTGGGAATTGTTCAGATATTTGCAGAAAGAGATTATGAAGTAAAGGTTTGGGTTAGATCAATAGATAGTGAGAATCCAAGAGGAAGTATAGCACCAATAGCAAAGACATTGGAAAAGTTAGTTGCCAAGGAGAGAATTACTACAGAAAGAATGGAAAAGACCCTATCTAATATTACCATAACAACAAATCTTGAGGATGTATCAGATAGCGATCTAGTAATAGAGGCAATATCAGAGGATATGAATGTAAAGAAGGAGACCTTTGGGAAATTAGATAAGATGTGTAAGGAAGATGCAATTCTAGCAACAAATACATCATCATTATCCATAACAGAAATAGGAAACTCAACCAGTAGACCAGATAAGGTAATAGGAATGCATTTCTTTAACCCAGTACCATTGATGAAACTAGTTGAAGTAATAAAAGGATTAGCAACATCAGATGAGACCTTGGAAAAGATAGTAGACTTATCAAAGAATCTAGATAAGACACCAGTTGAGGTAGAAGAAGCACCAGGGTTTGTAGTAAACAGAATACTTATACCAATGATAAATGAAGCAGTGGGAATTTTGGCAGATGGAGTAGCAACAGCCCAGGATATAGATGAAGCCATGAAACTGGGAGCAAATCACCCAATAGGACCTTTGGCATTGGGAGATTTAGTAGGACTAGATGTATGTTTGGCAATAATGGATGTAATGTATTCAGAGTTCCAGGATCCAAAATACAGAGCTCACCCACTATTAAGAAAGATGGTGAGGGGAAATCTTCTTGGAAGAAAAACTAAAGAAGGATTTTTTAAATATTAAGCTTGACAGCTAGTACAATTTATGATATTTTATACTGGTTAGAGGGAGTAACTGCCACATTTGTGGAACTTAAGTCGTCAATAACGGATGATATCCCGGCTTAAGTGATTAATTCGTGTGAGACTCTACAATTCAAATGGATTGTAGAGTTTTTTTATGCCTACAACCTAAAAAGGAGAATGATAATGGATTTATTTATTTCAGAATTTATTGGCACATTACCTACGTTGCTTGTTTTATTAGTAATAGTAGGATCACTATTTACTCTTAGTAAGGGAGCAGACACCTTAGTGGATGAGGCAGTTAATATTGCAACAACATTAAAAATCCCAAAGGCTATTATTGGAGCAACAATAGTATCTCTTGGAACAACTTTACCAGAACTATCAGTATCAACTCTAGCAGCGATTAATGGAAATCCCGATTTAGCATTGGGAAATGCAGTGGGATCAGTAATAGTTAATACAAGTTTAATAATTGGTATATCAGCTATGTTAAAGCCCATTAAACTAGATCTTGAAAGCATAAAAGTACAAGGCTGGTTAAAAATTATTTCTGCTATTATGTTAATCCTTCTTTCAATGCCAATATTCTACAAAAATGGTATAGGTAGAGTTTCTCAATTAACTGGATTTTTCTTTATGCTAGTATTAGTTACCTATTTATATTGGTCTTTTAAACAAGGAGACAAAACAATTGATGCTAATGGTAGTGAAAATCCTAAGAAGTTGAAGGCAAGGAGTATAATTAAGCTGGTATTAGGTATGGCAGTAGTAATAATTTCATCAAAGATACTAATACCCGCTGTGGAAATAACAGCTCTAAAAATAGGAATCCCTCAAAGTATCATAGCTGCTACCTTAGTAGCATTTGGAACAAGCCTTCCTGAACTTACAACCAGTGTTAAAGCTGTATTAAAAGGTCATGGTGACCTAGCTGTAGGCAATGTAATTGGTGCAGATATTTTAAATATCCTATTTGTAATAGGAGCTTCGGCAGCTGTAACATCTGGAGGATTAGTAGTTCCAGAAATGTTCTATAGATTACACTTTCCAATTATGGGAATTGTTTTAATGATTTTCAGATATGTGACACTAAATAAAGGATCAATGATTAGAAGAAGAGAAGGACTATTGTTATTCACGTTTTATCTAGTATATCTAGGATTAAATATGACTAATGTAATATAGCAATATCCCCCTTTATAGAAAGATATTATTCTATAAAGGGGGATATTTTTTAACTTATTTTTACTTAAATAATTTCTTTTATTTCAGATTTATATCTATTTAATAAATTATGACCTACTTGATAAATATTTCCAGCACCCATGGTAATAACTGTATCATGATTTCTTGCTTCATAAAGAATGAAATCCTCTATTTCTTTAAAGGAGCCAAGGTAAAGGGAGTCAATTCCTCTTCTCTTGATTAGATTTGCCAAGTCTCTTGAATGAACTTCACCATTATCTAATTCTCTAGCTGCATATATATCAGCAATAATTACCCTATCTGCATCAGTAAAAGCTTCTGAGAAACTATCAAGAAGGGCTTTAGTTCTTGTAAAGGTATGAGGTTGAAAAATGCAAAATACTTTTTCCTTTGTGGAATTTCTAACCGCTGAAAGAGAGGCCTTAATCTCAGTGGGATGATGTGCATAATCGTCGATAATTCTAACATTGCCCAGGTAGCCTTTTAATTCCAATCTCCTATGAACACCAGTGTAACTTGTAATTTTATCCATAATAAGTTCCTTATTAACATTTATGTAATATGAAGCAGCAATGGCAGCTAAGGAATTATATACATTATGAATTCCCATTACAGATAGCTTAATGTTTCCTTCAAAGACATCTTTGATATAAAGGTCAAATGATGGATACCCAGCCAAGTCAAATTGTATGTTTCGAGCTACATAATCAGCAGTATTTTCTACACCAATAGTTACTAATTTAGATTTTGCAACTTCTGTTAGCTTCTTGACTTGAGGGTCATCAATATTTGCAATCAGTGTATCTTCTTCTTTTAAATTGTTTATATATTTCATAAAGGTATCAGTTATATGGTCTATACTTTTAAAGAAATCAAGATGATCTTCATCTATGTTTAGAACTACAGCAATGCTTGGGAAATATTTTAGAATATTTGCTTTGTATTCACATGCTTCAGTTAAAAGATAATTATCGGAGCCTAATTTTACATTTCCACCAATATCATCCAATTCACCACCTAGAAGAATTGTGGGGTTTAGATCAGAATGATTGATAATAGTTGCTAACATACTGGTTGTTGTAGTTTTACCGTGAGTACCTGATACTGCTATGGAATGATTGTAATTTTTCATTATTGCACCCAGGAAGGATGCTCGATCAACTACAGGAACATTTAAAGACCTTGCAGCAATTAATTCAATATTATCATTAGAAATTGCATCAGTATATATTACTAAATCAGCACCTAATACATTTTCAATGTTATGTCCAATATATATTCTAGCACCAATATTTTTCAAATGTTCAACAATGCTACTATTACTTGAATCAGTGCCACTTACAAAATATCCTTTACTAATTAAAATTTCAGCTAGACCACTCATACTAATTCCGCCTATACCTATGAAGTGAACGTGATTATATGATCTATCATTTAAGTTAAACTCAAACATTTATTTTCCTCCTGAACGGGTAATTTACATAAAAAATCCAACATCAAATAATTCAATTGTTGGCATCATTGATTGATTATATCATACCAAAAAAAATAATAAAGGACAAATATCTAAAAAATTATAAAAAAACTATATTTTTACAGTAATTTTATAAAAAAAAGAAGGAATTTTCAAATAAATGTAGAATAAATAATAGTAAATGTAAGTGTCACGTCAAGGAAGGTGGTGAGACTATGAAGATTACAGACGTAAGGGTAAGAAAAGTTACTGAGGAAGGCAAGATGAAAGCGATTGTTTCCGTTACTTTTGATGACGAATTTGTAGTACATGATATTAAGGTTATCGAAGGTCAAAACGGACTATTTATTGCTATGCCCAGTAGAAAAATGGCAGATGGTGAATTTAGAGACATTGCTCACCCAATAAATGCCACCACTAGGCAGAAAATTCAAGAAGCGGTTTTTGCTGAGTATGAAAAATCTTTGGCAGCAGAGTAGAAGAGCCCACCGGGCTCTTTTGCTTTCTTTGAGAATAATAATACTTGTTTTTATTCAATATAAATCTTAAATTTCTATAGACTTATAAGCCAAATGGGTTAAAATAGTATGGAGGGAATAAAAAAGAGGTGAATAGATTATGAATATTGGAATTATTCTGGCAGCTGGCGAAGGAACTCGTATGAGGTCTAAAAAAGCAAAGGTTCTTCATCCAATATGTGGTAAACCAATGATAGAATATGTACTTCAGACAGCAAAATCATCCGGGCTTGAAAAAAATGTGGTTATAGTAGGTCATGGAAAGGATGAAGTTATTTCTCATGTGAAGATGGATGGTGTATTTTTTGAAGAACAACCTATCTACGAGGGAGCACCTTATGGAACTGGATTTGCTGTTATGCAAGGTCTAAAACATGTATCAGATGACGATCTTGTTGTAGTTTTGTGCGGTGATACCCCATTAATCACTGAAACTACAATTAAAAAATTAATTGAATACCATACTGAAAGCAATAATTGTGCAACGGTTCTAACAACAGAACTTGTTGATCCAAAAGGGTATGGGAGAATAGTTAGACGTGAGAATGGAGACCTACTTAAAATTGTTGAACATAAGGATGCTAACAATTGGGAGTTGGAGATCAATGAAATAAATTCTGGCATCTACTGTTTTAAAGGAAGTTATCTTAAAGAATCATTGAGCAAAATTGACAACAATAATATACAGAAAGAATACTACTTAACAGATGTAATATCCATATTAAGCGATGGTGGATCTAAAGTTGGTGCATTTAAGATTCAGGATGAAACAGAAATTTATGGTATAAATTCAAGAGTTCAATTAGCATTTGCTCAAGAAGTTATGGTAAACAGAATCAACAGAGTTCATATGGAAAATGGGGTTACATTAATAGATCCAAAATCAATTCTAATTGAAAAGGATGTTATAATAGGAAGGGATACGATTATTTATCCAGGAGCAATCCTAGAAGGTAAAACAATTATTGGTGAGGATTGTATAATTAGGGGTAATACTAGAATAGTTGATAGTACAATTGAAAATGGTGTAGAGATTGAATCTACCTTAATAGAAGAAAGTATTGTTGGAGATAATTGCCATATAGGTCCTTATGCTCATTTAAGACCAAAGAGCATTTTAGGTCAGAATATTAAAATTGGTAATTTTGTAGAGGTTAAAAATGCAACCTTAGATGACAATACAAAGGCAAGTCATCTTTCATATATAGGTGATGCTCAGGTTGGTAAGTCAGTAAATATTGGATGTGGAGTTGTATTTGTAAATTATAATGGACAGTCCAAGTCTAAATCAATAGTAGAGGATAATGCTTTCGTTGGTAGTAATTCCAACCTAGTAGCTCCAGTGACAGTTAAAAAGTGGGGTTATATAGCAGCAGGATCTACGATTACAGATGATGTAGAAGAAGGAGATTTATCAATTGCTAGGGCTAGACAAGTCAATAAAGCTGGTTGGGTTGAGAAAAAAGGATTTAAAAAACACAAATAATTAGGAGGAAGTTAAATGAATCTTTGTTTAGGTGGGATTAAGGTTTTCACTGGAAATTCGAACCGAGATCTTGTTAAAAAAATCTGTCAAGAGCTTGATGTAAATATGGGAGCTTGTGAAGTTACTCATTTTAGTGACGGAGAGATCAATGTAAACATTAGCGAAACTGTGAGAGGTTGCGATGTATATATAATTCAACCAACAAATTCTCCAGTAAATGATAATTTAATGGAGCTATTAATTCTAATAGATGCAGTAAAAAGAGCATCTGCAGGTAGAATTAATGCAGTTATTCCATACTACGGATATGCTAGACAAGATAGAAAGACTAAAGCAAGAGAACCAATTACTGCAAAATTAGTGGCAAACTTGATAACTACTGCTGGAGCAGATAGAGTTGTAGCAATGGATTTACATGCTGGACAGATTCAGGGATACTTTGACATTCCTGTGGATCATTTATCTTCAATACCATTACTTGCTGGATATTTTAAGAATAAAATTTCTGAAGATACAGTAATAGTATCACCTGATTTAGGGGGAGTATCAAGAGCTAGATTATTTGCTAATATTCTTGACTTGCCTATTGCTATAATAGAAAAGAGAAGACCAAAGGCTAATGTCTCAGAGGTTATGAATGTAATTGGTGAGATTGAAGGCAAAGATGTTATACTGGTTGATGACATTATTGATACTGCTGGTACAATAGTTAAAGCAGCAAGTGTACTAAAGACATTTGGAGCTAAGAAGGTTTATGGATGTGCAACCCATGGAGTACTATCAGGTCCAGCCTTGGATAGAATTCACAATTCAGAACTTGAAAAATTTGTTATAACCGATACTATCCCGCTATCAGACATGGCCAAAATTGATAAAATTGAAGTAGTAAGTGTTGCTCCACTATTTGCAGAAGCAATTAGAAGAATAAATGGCAATCAATCTGTAAGTATAATTTTCGAGTAATCTCTTGGGTTTAAGGAGATGGTTTAGTGATAATAATAGCAGGTCTAGGAAACCCTGGAAGGGAATATGCACCTACGAGACACAATGTAGGGTTTGATGTAATAGACGTTCTTGCAGAGAAATATAATATACGAATGAATAAACTAAAGTTCAAGGGTGTAACAGGTGAAGGAACAATAGATGGTAAGAAAGTTTTACTACTTAAGCCCAGCACCTATATGAACAATAGTGGACTATCCATTAGGGAAGCAGTGAGTTTTTATAAGGTTGAAATGAAAGATCTACTAATTATATATGATGATATAGACATCGATTTTGGGACAATTAGAATCAGGAAAAAAGGAAGTGCTGGATCACATAATGGCATGAAATCAATTATTTATCACCTTACTGATGATTCATTTCCAAGAATAAAAATCGGGATAGGGAAAAAACCGGAAGGTTATGATCTAGCGGATTTTGTTCTAAGTAAGTTTTCTCAAGATGAAAGAAAGATTATTGATGAAACTATTAGAAAAGCATCAGATGCAACAGAAGCATTTGTAAAAGATGGAATTGACAATTGCATGAACAATTTTAATACTAAGACCCCAGCCCAGGATTAAACCTGGGCTTGTGGTATTGGAGGGAATAGATGAAAGATTTTTTAGTCGATCCATTGTTGGACTTAAAGAGCTATGAAAACTTACTAGAAAATATTAAGAGTAAAACCAAACCCATATCAGTTCATGGGCTACTGGATGAAAATTTTGCTCAGTTTTGTTATGCCCTTAAGCAACATACAAACAAGCAAATTTTAGTAATAACTTACGAGGACATGAAAGCAAGAAACATTTATGATGACCTTAATAGCTTCTATGAAGGAGAAAACCTTTATATATTTCCTAGAAAAGAAATGCTATATTATGATGTAGATGCCTTTAGTTCCGAAAGAACACATCAAAGAATAAGTGTCTTATCTAAACTTAGGGAAGATAAGATGGCAACAGTTATAACATCAATTGATGCCCTACTTGATAAAATTGTATCAAAGACTCTATTTTACAGTAGTAGTTTTAAAGTCAGTATAAGTGAGGAATTAGACTTAAATATAATAATTTCTAACCTTATAACATCAGGATATGAAAGAGTTCCTATGGTTGAATCCATTGGACAATTTAGTCTTAGGGGAGGGATTCTAGATATATTCCCTGCAAATAGCAAACACCCTTATAGGATTGAGCTATTCGATGAAGAGGTGGACTCCATAAGAAGCTTTGATCACCTTACTCAAAGATCATTGGAAGTATTGGAAGAAATAGTAGTCTATCCAGTAAAGGAATTGTTAATTCCAGATAAAGATAAGTTGAGTATTGCTAAGCTAATGGAAAATGACCTCATTAAGTATGAGAAGAAGAACAATGAAAGAAAAGCCAGTGATACTGCAGTGGATAAATTCAGCAAGTACATTGAAGCTTTAAGAGATGGAAATCACATAAATAACGTGGATATGATATTACCTTACTTAAGTGAAGATAGCATAGGGAACTTTTTAGACTATATGTTGAAAGACTCAATAGTTATTATTGATGAGCCAAGAAGAATCCTAGAAACAGCTGACAGAATGATGGATAGTTTTAATGATAGGGTATCAGAACTATTTGGAATAGGAGAACTATTAAGTTCTCATTTCAACATGAGATTTACTTATGAGTACATTAAAGGGAGACTACTTGAAACACAATTAATTACAAGTTCAACATTTCTTAAACAAGACAATGATTTTCCTCCTAAATCCTTGATCCAGTTTACCTGTAGAACCATGGCGGTATATCATGGAAAACTTGATATATTGAAAGAGGATTTGGAGAGATATTTATATAGAGGGTATAAGATTGTAATTCTATCTGGAACAGAAGATAGAGGATTGAGACTAAAGGATACACTGGATCACTTAGGTATTGTCAGTGAATATCACAGTAGCAGAAATATTGGTATAAAAAGCAATCAGATATTCATTACTCCAGGGACATTGAAGGCAGGATTTGAGTATGAAGGTAACAAATTAGCCATAATAAGTGATAGAGAAATTTATGGATCAAGCCGCAAGAGATCCAAAACAGATAGAAAAAAGGCAAGAAAAAAAGAAAAGACACTAACATTTGGAGATTTAAGTGAAGGTGACTTTGTGGTTCATGAGAATTATGGAATTGGTCAGTACCTAGGTGTAGAGCAATTGAACATCCAAGGAATTAGGAAAGATTACTTAAAGATTCAATACAAGGGAAAAGACAGGCTTTACCTTCCAATTGAACAAATGGGCATGATCCAGAAGTTCATTGGATCTGATTCAATAAAACCAAAGATAAATAAGTTAAGCGGTTCGGAATGGTCTAAGACAAAAACTAGAACTAAAAAAGCCATTGAAGAGATGGCAATGGATTTATTGGAACTCTATGCTAAAAGAGAGAAGCTAAAAGGGTACCAATTCTCAGCGGATACCCCTTGGCAAAATCAGTTTGAGGATATGTTCCCATATGAAGAAACTGAAGGGCAACTTAGCTCTATTATAGAAATTAAAAACGATATGGAAAAACCCAAACCCATGGACAGATTACTATGTGGTGATGTTGGATATGGTAAAACCGAAGTAGCCTTAAGAGCAGCCTTTAAAGCTATTATGGAGAGTAAACAAGTGGCTATTTTAGTACCAACTACAATACTGGCTCAACAGCATTATAACACTATGGTTGAGAGGTTTGGAAATTTCCCTATAAAAATGGAAATGTTAAGCAGATTTAGGTCCACTGCTCAACAAAAAGCAACAGTTGAGGGTTTGAGAAAAGGATTAATAGACATAGTTGTAGGAACACATAGACTATTATCAAAGGATGTTTTGTTTAAGGATTTAGGCTTATTAATAATTGATGAAGAGCAGAGGTTTGGAGTGAAACATAAGGAGACTTTAAAGAAAATAAAAGAGTCTGTGGATGTTTTGACTTTAACAGCTACACCTATACCAAGAACTCTTCACATGTCCTTGGTTGGAATACGAGATATGTCAGTAATTGAAAATCCACCAGAAGAGCGATACCCCATTCAAACCTACGTAACCGAGAATAATAAAACACTGATTAGGGATGCTATTCTCAAGGAAGTGGAAAGGGGAGGGCAAGTCTATTTTGTATATAACAGGGTTGAAACCATTGATAAAGTAACCATGGAATTACAGCAATTGGTACCAGAAGCAACATTTACCATTGGTCATGGCCAAATGTCAGAAAAGCAATTGGAAAATGTAATGTTTGAATTTATGAACAAGGAAAAAGATGTTCTTGTATGTACAACCATAATTGAAACTGGATTAGATATACCAAATGTTAATACTATTATAATTCATGATGCTGATAAAATGGGTTTATCACAACTTTATCAACTTAGAGGAAGAGTTGGAAGAAGTAATAGAATAGCCTATGCTTACTTTATTTATGAAAAAGATAAGGTCTTAAGCGAAGTTGCAGAAAAAAGGCTAAGAGCCATAAAGGAATTTACTGAGTTCGGATCAGGATTTAAAATTGCAATGAGGGATTTAGAAATCAGAGGTGCTGGTAATCTTCTAGGGATAGAACAACATGGTCATATAGAATCTATTGGGTATGACCTGTATGCTAAATACTTAGGGGAAGCAGTAAGAAGATTAAAGGGTGAAGAAATAAAAGAAATACCAGATACTACAGTGGAATTAAAGGTGGATGGATTTATATCATCAGCTTACATTCAAGATGAAGAGCAAAAAATTGAGATCTACAAAAGAATTGCTGCCATAGAAAGCATCGAAGATTACAGAGACTTAATAGATGAATTAATAGATAGATTTGGAGATTTGCCAAAAGCTGTTGAAAATCTAATGAATATAGCATATATAAGAGCTTTGGCTATGAGAAACAGCATTAAGAATATAACACAAGTAGGTACTAGTATCAGATTAGATTATGATAATGCAGATTTTATAAGTCTACCTATGATACAACATTTAACTGGTGTTTATGGGCTTAAAATTTCTTTTGATATGTCAAAGGATGCAAATATTTCACTTATTACTAAAGGAGAAATAATCAATAGGGCCAAGGAATTACTTGAAGAAATTGATAATTTTGCAAAAGGATAAAATAATGTATAATAGACTTAGTAAATTTAGAGAGGATGTTTTAGATGAAGAAGGTAATTAGCATAATTGCATTTATATTGATCCTGGGGGTTTTCTTGTCAGGATGTCAGAAAAGTAATGATGGGATAGTAGCTAAGGTTGGTAACATAAATATAAGCCAAGAGGAATTTGATGAAGATTATCAAGTATATAAGGGATTATATGAAAAACAATTGGGAGAAGACGTCTTATCACAGGTGGGTGTAGATGGTAAGACCTTTGGCGAAACCCTAAAGGAGAATATCCTAAATAAGTTAATCATGGAAACTCTAATTAGTGAAGATAGTGAAACAATGGGAATTACTATTACAGATGAAGACTTAAAAGAATATGTTGATGAGTATAAGATTTCTATGGGTGGAGAAGATGGATATTTGGAATTCTTGGAATCAAATAATTTAAGTGAGAACTTCTTTATTAACTCAATGAGAAAGGAATTATTACTTAACTCTCATAAGGAGAATATTATAGCTGGGTTTAATGTTGATGAAAATGAAGCAGAAGAATACTTCCAAAGCAACAAGGATTCTTTAATTGAAGTAAGAGCTAGTCACATTCTCCTTGGATCAGAGGAGGATGCAATTATGATCCTAGAAAGACTAGATGGTGGAGAAAAATTTGATGATTTAGCTAAAACTGAATCCTTGGACTCTGTGTCTGGAGTTAAGGGTGGAGACCTGGGATACTTCCCTAGGGGACAAATGATAAGTGAGTTTGAAGAAATTGCATTTTCTCTTGAGCTTGGTGAAATAAGTGAAGTTGTTAAAACGGAAGTAGGATATCACATAATTCAGTTAGTAGATAAACTAGATACTTTTGATGAATTAGAAGAGAAAGTGTTTGTAGTAATTAAGGAAGATAAATATTTTAATTATATCGAAGAGTTGAAGAGTAAGGCTGATATAGAGAAGTATCTTGATTAATCATAATTTGGAGGCAAAGTAATGTCTAAAGGACAAAGTTTTATAAAGGGCGCTGCAATTTTAGGGATTGCAGGAGCTTTGGTGAAAATATTAGGGGCCATTTACAGAATACCCCTGTCAAATATTATTATGGATGAAGGAATTGGATATTACCAGACTGCCTATCCGTTTTATATACTGCTGTTAACATTATCAACAGCAGGTATTCCTGTTGCCATAGCTAAACTAGTATCAGAGAAAAGAGCTCTGGGAGATTATAGAAATGCCCATAAGGTATTTAAAGTAGCTTTAGTAGGACTTTTCTTTGGCGGGGTTTTGACAGCTTTAATTGTTGCCATCGGATCCAGAAAGATAGTTGAGTTTCTAGGAAATCCCAATGCCTATTACGCTTTGATTGCCTTGGTTCCAGCCCTATTTTTCGTACCGATTATGGGTGCCTTTAGGGGATTTTTCCAAGGAAGACAGAGCATGGTGCCAACTGCATTATCACAAGTAATAGAACAATTATTTAGGATAATAACAGGTCTGGTCTTAACATTTATCCTCCTAGGCTATGGAATACCAATTGCAGCAGGAGGAGCTTCATTTGGTGGATCGGCAGGAGCAATAGCTGGTACTGCTGTAATTATGTTTATTTACTTTAAGAATAGAAAGAGTCTTAAGGATGAAATTGAGCTGACAGAAATTAAAACGGATTATCCTGTCAAAAAAATAGTTAGAGACCTATTGATGATAGCAGTACCCATAACCATGGGTTCAGCAATTTCTCCAACCATGGACACAATAGATGCTGCCTTGGTTTTAAGAAGATTACAATATATTGGTTACTCAGAGGCAACAGCTAATGTTTTATATGGGCATCTAAAAGGTATGGCTCAAACACTAATCAACTTACCACAAGTTTTTTCCATGGCAATTGCAATGAGTCTAGTACCAGCCATATCTGATGCAAAAGCAAGAAAAGCCAAGGGAGAGGTTGTTGAACTTATAACATCTGGAATAAGAATTACCCTCTTAATAGGATTGCCAGCAGCATTTGGCTTGTTTGTTTTATCTGAGCCAATTATAGCCTTGTTATATTATAGAAATACTCCTGAAGCGATTGCAAGTATAGGAACATTGCTATCTTATTTGGCTTTTGGTGTCATATTTTTAACCTTAGTACAATCTTTAACAGCAATTATACAAGGCCTAGGGAAACCATTTGTTCCTGTGAGAAATCTTCTTGTTGGAGCGATAGCAAAAATTATTTTAACATTTATACTTACAGGTATACCAGAAATTAATATTAAAGGAGCAGCTATAAGTACAGTTACGGCATATGCTGTGGCTGCAACTCTTGATTTAAGATATATAATTAAGGTTGAAAAGGTTAAGCTTAATTTAAAGACTATTATTGCTAAACCACTGGTATCTGCCATTGGAATGGGGATTGTAGCTAGGATATCTTACCAAGTAGTCGTTGGTGCTATAGGAAATAGCAAAGCGACTATTGTTGGAGTCGCTATTGGTGCCTTAGTTTATTTTGCATTACTTATAGTAACTGGTGCTATAACTAGAGAGGATCTAGAGTTGATTCCTAAGGGTAAAAAGATATTAAAAATAGTTGATAGGTTCACTATCCAAAGAAAAGGGAGAAAATAATATGTCAAAATTATATATTATAGGCTTAGGTCCTGGAGATATAGATGCATTGACTTTAGGTGCTATTAATAGAATTAAAAGTGGAGATAAGAATTTTGTAAGGACAGTTAATCACCCAACCATGGAGTACTTTAGTCGAAATAATATTAAATTCTCATCCTTTGATTATCTGTATGAAGAAAAAGAAGACTTTGCAGATGTATATGAGTCAATTGCAGATACACTAATACAAGAGCTTGAAACATTTGGAACCATTAATTACTACGTGCCTGGTAATCCTATGGTAGCGGAGAAGAGTGTTAATTTACTCATTGAGAAATTGCCAAAGGATAAATATGAGATAGTCACTGGTCTTAGTTTTGTAGAGCCAATACTCGAGACAGTTGGGTTGGATCTAATTGAAGGCCTTAAGATCGTTGATGGAATTGGACTAAAGTACACAGACATAGATATTAACTCAAATATGATAATTACACAGACTTATAGTAAAATGGTAGTATCTGAACTAAAACTAATTATTTCAGAAATTTATGGAGATGATTACAAGGTATATCTAATTCATGGAGCAGGATTGAAGGACGAACTAGTTGAATATATACCCATATCAAAACTAGATTGGTCTGAAAGTATTAACGTACTTACCAGTGTATTTATACCTAAGGTAGACAAGGAGAAGTATAAGATCTTTGATTATAATGATGTGGTTAATTTAACTAAAACTCTAAGGGGAGAGAATGGATGCCCTTGGGATAGGGAGCAAGACCATAGATCTATTAGGCAGTCACTTATTGAAGAAGCATATGAATTAGTTGAAGCTATTGATGAAGATGACACAGATCATATAGCTGAAGAAGTAGGAGATTTACTCTTTCAATGCGTGTTTCATACTGAGATAGCTTATGAAAATGGCTATTTTAACCCAATAAAGGTAACCTCAACCCTTGTAAACAAGTTAATTACCAGACATCCTCATGTTTTTTTTGAAAAAAGTGTAGATAATTCAAAGGAAGTATTATATAATTGGAATAAGATAAAGTATGAAAACAGGAATATTACTAGCTTGGCAGAGAAATTGAAAAATATTCCAAAGTTACCAGCATTAATGAGAAGTTTTAAAGTTCAAGAAAAGGCAGCAGAAGTTGGCTTTGATTGGGATAATTTGGAAGGACCATCTCAGAAGGTCTTGGAAGAATATCACGAAATTCTTGAAGCAGTTAATCTCTACGATTCAGACGATACTAGAATCGAAGAAGAAGTTGGGGATCTGATTTTTGCAGTTGTAAACTTATCCAGGTTTTTAAATGTAAATCCTGAAGTTGCTTTGTCTAAAACCATTGGTAAATTTACAAAAAGATTAGAGAAAATGGAGTTAAAAGCCCAACTAATGGGTATAGTATTGAAAGGAATGACTTTGGAAGAACTTGACAATCTGTGGGATGCAGTAAAAGAAGAAGAATAAGGATAAGATTTGCTAGGATAGAATAAACTACTTAGCAAGTAAAAAAATAAGGAGGAATTATAAATGAACAAAGCTGAATTAATCGCTAGCATAGCAGAAAAAAGTGCATTGACAAAGAAAGACGCTGAGGCAGCATTAAACGCATTTATGAAATCAGTAGAAGAATCTCTTGCAGCAGGTAACAAGGTACAACTTGTTGGGTTCGGAACATTTGAAGTAAGAGAAAGAAAAGCTAGAGAAGGAAGAAATCCTAGAAATCCAGAAGAAGTTATAAAGATTCCTGCTTCTAAAGCTCCTGTATTCAAAGCTGGTAAAGCATTAAAAGATAGCGTTAATGTAGTTAAAAAAGGTAAGAAAAAGTAGAAAATCAGGTCTTTGACCTGGTTTTTTTTTGAAAATAAAATTAAGAGAGGCTATTTATGAGAATAGATAAATATTTAAAAGTATCAAGAATAATCAAGAGAAGAACCGTTGCTAAGGAAGCATGTGAACAAGGTAAGATTAGCATTAACGGTAAAATTGCAAAGCCTGGAGATGAAGTTAAAATTGGAGATAGGATTGAACTAAGTTTTGGTAGTGGTAACATGAAGGTTGAAATATTGGACATAAAAGAAAATGTTGGTAAGGATCAGGCACAAAACTTATATAAATCATTATAGACTAGGTTGAATAATTACATTTAAAATGAGATAATTAATTTATAATAACCTATTGGTGGTGATAACGATGGCAAAGAAAAAAGTAGTAAGAAAAAAAGGATTTAGAATTATTCATCTTATACTTATTATTCTTATGGTATACGTTGCTGTCGTATTGAACAATCAGAGGATTTTATTAAATGACCTTTTGGAAAAGAAGGAACTTGCTGAGAGGGAAATATCCCAGCTGGAAAGTGAGATCAATAGATTTAATGGCGAAATTGAAAAAAGTGGAACTTTGGAATTTATTGAAAAGATTGCTAGAGATGAACTTGGAATGGTGAAGCCTAGAGAGATAATTTATATTGATAAAAGCAATCTTAGTCCTAATATATTTAAGGAACTTAAAGGCGATAATTAATTGACATAAGTTAAAAGGTGATATATACTTGTCTTGATATAAAAAATTAAGGAGGAATCATTTGTCTATGTCCGTATCCGTAGGAGAAATAGTTGAGGGAACAGTAACTGGTATTACAAATTTTGGAGCTTTTATTCAATTACCAGAGGGTAAAAGTGGACTTGTTCATATTTCGGAAGTGTCCCATGACTATGTAGAGAAAGTATCAGATTACTTAAAGAAAGATCAGAAAATCAAAGTAAAGGTATTATCAATATCTGCAGATGGCAAAATAAGCCTTTCAATCAGACAAGCTAAACCAAAGACAAGCAAACCAGTTGAAATTGAGTGGAGTAAGCCTGAAGAAAAGCAAAGGAATATGTCATTTGAAGACATGCTTAATATGTACTTAAAAGACAGTACTGAAAAAATGGATCAGATGAAATCAAAAGATAATAGAAAAAGCTATGGCGTGAGAGGTAAAAAAGCCAGTAACAATGATTACTAAAACCGGGTTTTCCGGTTTTTTGTGTTTTTATAGTATATTATTGAGATAATGGGTATATAAAATATCTATAAATATAATTGGTGATATTATATGGAAAATAGGGTTAAATTAAATCTAGAAAAATTAAAATTGAAGAAAGACCAAAACCTACTATTGGCCGTTTCCGGCGGACCAGATTCAATGGCTATGCTCTATGTTCTGGAAAAACTATCAAAGGATATGGGATTCAAATTATTCATCGCCCATGTAAACCATGGTGTTAGGGGAGAATTGGCTCGCAGGGATCAATTATTTGTTGAAAGAATTGCTAAAGAGCTTAGTATTCCTTACTTTACAAAAGATGTAGATATGGTAGCATATGGCAAGGAGTTTGGCATGTCATCGGAGGAAGCTGGAAGGTTATTGAGGTATGGGTTTTTTAGAGAAGTGATATCTTCCTTGGGTGGAGGATATATTTGTGTAGCTCATAATAAAAATGACCAGGCAGAAACTGTATTACTTAGAATTATAAGAGGTACTGGGATTGAAGGTCTTAAAGCTATGGAACTTGTCAATGCAGATATCATTAGACCACTTATTAATGTTGAGAGATATGAAATTGAAAAATACATATTAGAAAATAAGATTGAGACTATGTTGGATCATACTAATCTTGAGACAGATTACACCAGAAATAAGATTAGATTGGAATTAATCCCATACATCGAAGACAACTTCAATCCCAATATTATCGACTCTTTATGCAGATTATCAGATATAGCTGCAGGAGAAATTGAAATTATTGATAAAGTAATTGAAAAAAAGTTTAATTTAATAGTGAAAAAAGTATCGTCTAATAGTATAATCTTTAGAGGCAATGAATTTAATAATGAGGATGATCCAGTTAAGAGAAAGTTAATCAGAAGGGGAATTTACAATCTTTTAGGGGATTTAAATGGTATTCAGGAAGTAAATGTAGGTACTATCCTGCAACTTTTCAACAAAGGAGATAGTGGAAAAGCTATTGATTTACCAAGAAATCTTCAAGCAAAGGTTAACTATGAGGAATTAATAATAACATACAAGAAAAGCACAATAAAGAACCACAGTGTTTATGAATTAGAATATGGTGAGAACCTTATAACCCAACTAAATATAGCTATAACATTATCCTTGGTTGATAAAGAGGAAGTTAATTTTAAGAACCCAAATATTAGATATTTCAATAGGGATAAGATAGTAGGAAGATTAAGTTTGAGATTTAGAAAAGATGGAGATAGATTTTTACCCTACGGGGGAGTGGGAAGTAAAAAACTAAAGGATTACTTTATAGATAAGAAGATTTCAAAAGATAGAAGAGACCTAATTCCAATAATTCATGATGAAGAAAAGATACTGTGGGTGGTTGGATTTAGCATAGATGAAAGAGTAAAGTTAAATGATAATTGTAGTATTTTGAAAATTGAAGTAAAAGAATGTATGTAGGAGGAAGAGTTTTGGACAGTCCCATAAAGAAAGTATTAGTGAGTGAAGAAGAAATAAAAAAAAGAGTTTCAGAGATGGCGCAAGAAATTTCAAATGAGTACAGAGGAAAAGATCTTATTGTTGTGGGTATACTAAAAGGTGCAGTTATATTTTTATCTGAACTAGTAAAACAGATTGAATTTCCTGTGTTTATGGATTTTATGGCAGTTTCAAGCTATGGTAAATCTAGCATATCAACTGGAGAGGTTAGGATTATTAAAGATCTTGATTTTTCAGTGGAAGGCAAAGATATTTTAATAGTAGAAGATATAATCGATACAGGGTTAACACTAAACTACCTTAAGGATATCTTAGGGAAAAGAGGTGCAAAGAGTGTTAAGATTTGTACCCTACTGGATAAGCCAGATAGAAGAACAGTGGGTGTCAATATTGACTTTTTAGGATTTGAAATACCAGATGAGTTTGTAGTCGGGTATGGATTAGATTTTGATGAAAAGTACAGAAATTTTCCTTTTGTTGGGGCACTAAAAGAAGAAGTATATAAAATATTAGATTAATTGATTAGATAATCTAAATATGTTATAATCTGGTAATATGACTCGCAATAGGAAGCGGAGGGAGGACTAGGATTGAAACGTTTTTTCAAAGGAATCAGTATATATCTATTAATAGTTTTACTTATAATGTTCAGCGTTAGAATGTTTGGCACAGAAGTTGAGCAAATTTCTGAATTAGATTTTACTGAGTTAGTAGACAATTTAAATAGTGGAAATATTGAAAGGATAACTTCAATAGGAAACACAGTAGAAGGTGAATTATCAGATGGAAGAAAGTTCACATCAATTTTACCTGAGGAAGCTAGGGTAACCTTCTATCATGATTATGTAAAAGAAATGGTAGATAATAAGGCAATTATATACGAAGCTGAACAAGTTCCTGGAACTCCTTGGTATATAGAGCTACTTCCAACAATCATGATACTTTTAGTTTTTGGAGTATTCTGGTTTGTATTCATGCAACAATCTCAAGGTGGCGGTGGTGGAGGACGTGTTATGTCCTTTGGTAAAAGCAAAGCTAAATTGAACAAAATGGAAGAAGGAAAACTAGTAACTTTTGATGAAGTTGCTGGACTTGAAGAGGAAAAAGAGGAGCTTAAGGAGATTGTTGATTTCTTAAGTCATCCAAAGAAATATGTTGAAATAGGAGCTAGAATTCCAACGGGAGTATTAATGGTTGGTCCTCCTGGAACAGGAAAAACATACCTTAGTAAAGCTGTAGCTGGAGAAGCTGGAGTGCCATTTTTCACAATATCTGGATCAGATTTTGTGGAAATGTTCGTAGGAGTTGGAGCTTCAAGGGTTAGAGATCTATTTGAGCAAGCTAAGAAGAATTCACCATGCATCATATTCATAGATGAAATAGATGCAGTTGGTAGAAGAAGAGGAGCAGGCTTAGGTGGAGGACATGATGAAAGAGAGCAAACACTTAATCAACTATTAGTTGAAATGGATGGTTTTGCAAAGAATGAAGGAATCATAGTTATGGCAGCAACAAACAGAGCTGATATTCTAGACCCTGCCCTTTTAAGGCCAGGAAGATTTGATAGAACTATTTATGTAGGACTTCCTGATATAAAAGGAAGAGAAGCTATTCTTAAGGTTCACACTAGAAAGAAACCTCTTGCAGAAGATGTTGACTTAAAGGTGATTGCAAAGAGAACACCTGGATTTACTCCGGCTGATCTTGAAAACCTTGTTAATGAGGCAGCATTGTTGACGGCAAGGTTTAATTTAAATGCAATTCCAATGCACCTAATTGAGGAAGCATCAATTAAAGTACAAGCTGGACCAGAAAAGAAGAGTAAGGTCATAAGCCCCCATGAGAGAAAACTTACTGCTTATCATGAAGCAGGGCACGCATTAACAGCTAGGTTAATACCTGGAACTGATCCAGTGCATTTAGTTACAATTATACCTAGAGGGATGGCAGGAGGATTCACAGCATACATTCCAGATGAGGATAGAAATTATTTAACTAAAAAGCAAATAGAGGATAGATTGGCTATACTTCTTGGAGGAAGAGTAACTGAAGCATTGATACTTGATGACATAAGTACAGGTGCTCAAAATGATATTGAGAGAGCGACGAAACTAACAAGGTCAATGGTTACTCATTATGGTATGAGTGACAAATTAGGTCCTATGACCTATGGAACAGACGAAGAAGAAGTATTTGTAGGCAGAGATTTGAATAGATCAAGAAACTATAGTGAAGATGTTGCAGCAGCTATAGATAAAGAGATGAGGAAAATCATTGATACAGCATACCATAGAGCAGAATCACTATTAAAAGAGAATATGGATATTCTTCATAGACTAGCAGAAGCATTACTGGAGAAAGAAACCATTGATGCAAGAGAATTTGAAGAAATCTTCCAAGGTAATTAATGCAGGCTCCCTTTGGGGAGACCTGCTTTTCCTATTGTAATTAACAATAATGCAATTTTACATTCATTATCAAAATAAATTGAAACAAATGTTGCAATATATATTGCAATGGGGTTACAAAGTCTAATATAATAGAGGTTATAGAAGGTACCAAAAGAGGAGGTAAAATGATGTACGATAAAAAAAAGTTGGAAGATGTTAAGTCAGCTTTCAAAGATTGGGAAGAAAACAAAGTAAATAAGTCACTTGGTAGATTCCCAGAAAGAAAAGAAAGATTTTCAACAGGATCAGATACTGAGGTAGAAAGACTTTATACACCTATTAATGTTGAAGATTTAGACTACGAAAGAGACCTTGGTTATCCAGGAGAATATCCATTTACCCGTGGAGTACAACAAACCATGTATCGTGGTAGATTTTGGACTATGAGGCAATACGCAGGATTTGCAACAGCGGAAGAATCTAACAATAGATACAAATATTTGTTGGATCAAGGACAGACTGGACTAAGTGTAGCTTTCGATTTACCGACACAAATTGGTTATGATTCAGACCATGCATTATCTGAAGGGGAAGTTGGAAAAGTAGGAGTTGCCATCGATTCGTTGAAGGATATGGAAATTCTATTTGATGGAATCCCACTAGATAAGGTAAGTACATCCATGACAATAAATGCACCGGCAAGCGTTTTATTAGCAATGTATATTGCTGTAGCGGAAAAACAAGGTGTATCCTCAGAAAAACTAAGAGGAACAATACAAAATGATATATTAAAAGAGTATATAGCAAGGGGAACTTACATATTCCCACCTGATCAATCAATGAGATTAATAACTAATATTTTCGAATACTGTTCAAAGGAAGTTCCACAATGGAATACTATTTCCATTAGTGGTTACCACATAAGAGAAGCTGGCTCAACTGCAGCTCAAGAGGTAGCATTTACCCTTGCAGATGGAATAGCATATGTGGAAGCAGCTATAAAGGCTGGACTAGATGTGGATGATTTTGCACCAAGATTATCATTCTTCTTTAATGCTCATAATGATTTACTGGAAGAAGTATCTAAATACAGAGCAGCAAGAAGACTGTGGGCAAAAATCATGAAGGAAAGATTTAATGCAAAGAAAGATAAGTCTATGCAACTTAAGTTCCATACACAAACAGCTGGTTCAACTCTTACTGCTCAACAGCCTGACAATAATATTATCAGAGTTACAATCCAAACATTGGCTGCTGTATTAGGTGGAACACAATCATTACACACTAATTCAAGAGACGAAGCACTTGCCCTTCCAACAGAAGACTCTGTTAGAATAGCTCTAAGAACTCAGCAAGTTGTGGCTTATGAGTCAGGAGTAACTGAAACAATCGATCCACTGGCAGGTTCATACTATGTGGAGAGCTTGACAAGTCAAATCGAAAATGAAGCAATGTCATACATTGAGAAGATAGACAACCTAGGTGGAGCACCAAAAGCTATTGAGAATGGATACATCCAAAAAGAAATTCAAAACTCAGCATATAAGTATCAAATGCAAGTAGAATCACTTGATAGTATAGTTGTTGGAGTTAATAAGTTTAGAATCGAAGAGACAGAGAAGAAAGAACTTCTAAGAGTAGATCCAAAAGTTGAAAACTTCCAAAGAAAGAAACTGGAAGAACTAAGAGAAGAAAGAGACAATACTAAAGTTGAGCAAGCTCTTGTGTTATTGAAGGAAAAAGCTCAAACAGAAGAAAATCTAATGCCATACATTCTAGAAGCTGTTAAAACCTATGCTACTTTAGGAGAAGTATGTGGAGTACTAAGAGAAGTATTTGGTGAATACGAACAAACAGTAATTCTATAGGATATTAAGGAGGAGAACAAATGAATAGACCCATAAGAGTACTTGTTGCAAAACCTGGACTAGATGGTCATGATAGAGGTGCAAAGGTTATCGCTAGAGCATTAAGAGATGCAGGAATGGAAGTAATATATACAGGGCTAAGACAAACACCAGAGCAAATAGTTGCTGCAGCTATTCAAGAAGATGTTGATGTAGTAGCAATGAGTTTACTTTCTGGAGCACATAATCATCTTTTCCCAAAAGTAGTTAATCTACTAAAGGGTGAAGGTGTGGATGATGTATTAGTACTTGGTGGCGGAGTAATTCCTGATGATGATATTCCAGGGTTGCTTGAATCAGGAGTTGAAGCAATATTTACTCCTGGAACACCTACTAAAGATGTAATTGATTTTATAAACACTAATATGAAAAGAAAATAGGTGGTGTTTTATTTGAATATCGAGGAGAGGCTGCTCAAAGGTGATAAAAGGGCATGTGCACGCCTCATATCAATGCTTGAGAATCGTGATGAAGAAGCTATAAGCATTATGAAAAGACAATTTAATAAAACTGGCTCAGCTTATGTAATAGGTATTACTGGACCTCCAGGAAGCGGTAAGTCAACATTAACTGACAGACTGACCAAGGAACTTCGAAAAGAAGGTAAAAAAGTTGGGATTTTAGCAATAGATCCAACTAGCCCATTTACGGGGGGAGCCATATTAGGTGATAGAATAAGAATGTCTGATCTTGCCTTGGATAAGGATGTATTTATAAGAAGCATGGGTACAAGAGGTTTCTTAGGTGGTGTTTCAAAAGCCACCTGGGGAGCTGTTAAGATATTGGATATGTACGGATGCGATTATATTTTCATTGAGACCGTCGGTGTTGGGCAATCAGAAATTGACATAGTTAAGATGGCTGATACTGTTCTTATGGTCCTAATCCCCAATATGGGAGATGACATACAGGCAATAAAGGCTGGAATTATGGAAATAGCTGATGTATTTGCCATTAACAAGTCTGATCTGGATGGAGCAGATAAGACTAAAATGGAAATCGAAATGAATCTGGACCTAAATGAGAAAAAGGATTATAGGGCACCTGTAATTAAAGTGTCAGCCCAGAAGAATGAAGACATAGATGTTCTTTTAGGAAAAATTAGAGATCATGAGAATTACTTAAAAGTTACAGGCAAGATTCATGAAATCAGACAAAGAAATTTAAAGACAGAAATATTGCAATTAGCTGAAGAAGAGATTTTAAAGATGATAATGGATAAGGCATATGCCAATGATTTAATAGAAGAACTTTCAATAAAGGTTGAAAAGAGAGAAGAAAATCCGTATACTGCTAAAGAGAGGATAGTTGCTTTAATAAAAGAATAAGGAGGTGTACTAAATGGTAACTAAGATTGATCATATTGGAATTGCTGTTAAAAATCTTGATGAGACATTAAAATTTTATGAAGATATAATGGGAATTAAATGTGTTAGCAAGGAAGTAGTTGAAGAACAAAAGGTCAAGGTAGCTTTTTTACCCATTGGTGATACTGAGGTTGAATTATTAGAGTCAACTCATGAAGATGGGCCAATTGCTAAATTTATTGAAAAAAAGGGAGAAGGAATTCAGCATATCGCTTTTAAAGTAGATAATATTGAGGAAGCTATCAAAGAACTTCAAGAAAAGGGAGTAAGATTGATTGATGAGCAACCAAGATATGGTGCTGGTGGAGCAAGAATAGCATTCCTTCATCCAAAGTCAACATCAGGAGTACTGATAGAAATCAGCGAAAGAGATTAAGTACACTTAGGAGGGTAAAAATGAGCGAAAAAATTCATGACCTTCTCAAAGCCAAGGGTAAGATTACACTTGGTGGAGGAGAAAAAAGAATCGAAAAACAACATAGTTCTGGAAAAATGACAGCTAGAGAAAGAATAGCATACTTATTAGACGAAGATAGTTTTGTTGAATTAGACGCATTTGTTAAACATAGATGTACTAACTTTGACATGGGTAAAGTTGATGCTCCAGCAGATGGAGTTGTAACAGGTTATGGTACTGTTGATGGAAGACTAGTATTTGTTTATGCTCAGGATTTCACTGTTATCGGTGGATCACTGGGTGAAATGCATGCTGCTAAAATCGTAAAGGTACAAGACATGGCACTAAAAATGGGTGCACCAATTGTTGGATTCAATGATTCAGGTGGAGCTAGAATCCAAGAGGGTGTAGATGCACTTTCAGGATATGGGAAAATTTTCTTTAGAAATACAATTTCTTCAGGAGTAATTCCACAAATATCAGTAATAATGGGACCATGTGCTGGTGGAGCAGTTTATTCACCTGCAATAACAGACTTTATATTCATGACAGATAAGACTAGTATGATGTTTATCACTGGACCACAGGTTATAAAATCAGTAACTGGCGAAGAAGTAACCCAGGAGCAATTAGGAGGAGCAAACACTCACAATAAGGTTAGTGGAGTTGCTCACTTTATAGATAATACTGAAGAAGAGACAATTGATAGAATTAAGGAATTATTATCCTTCTTACCTTCAAACAACTTAGAACAACCTCCTATTTACGGTACAGATGATGATCTAAACAGAGTTGAAGAGGCATTAAATGAAATGGTACCTGAGAATCCCAACAAGCCATATGACATGAAAGAAGTTATAAGAACACTGGCTGATGAAGGGTATTTCTTTGAAGTACAACCTTTATATGCACAAAATATCATTACTGGATATATTAGACTTAACGGAAGAACAATAGGTGTTGTAGCTAATCAACCAAAGATCCTTGCAGGATGCTTAGATATTAATGCATCAGATAAGGCTGGAAGATTTATAAGAACATGTGATGCCTTTAATATTCCTCTACTAAATTTAGTTGATGTTCCAGGATTCCTTCCAGGAACTAGCCAGGAATATGGTGGAATTATAAGACATGGTGCAAAGATGCTTTACGCTTACTCAGAGGCAACAGTTCCAAAGGTTACACTTATAGTTAGAAAAGCATATGGTGGAGCATATTTAGCAATGTGCTCAAAAGATTTAGGTGCAGATCAGGTATTTGCATGGCCAAATGCTGAGATAGCTGTTATGGGACCAGATGGAGCAGCTAATATTATATTTAAGAATGAGATTTCAGAATCTGAAGATCCTATAGCTACTAGAGCAGAAAAGATTGCAGAATATAGAAGTCAAGTAGCAAATCCATATACAGCAGCACAAAGAGGATTTGTTGATGATGTATTGGTTCCTAGCCAAACTAGACCAAGATTAATCAGTGCTTTTGACATGCTGGAAACAAAGAGAGAGAATAGACCAAGTAAAAAACATGGCAACCTGCCAGTATAGGGAGGGGAAAATATGTTTGGTGAAAGTATATCAATGGGAGAATCTCTAGTTGTAACTGTAGTGAGTATGGTCGTGGTTTTTCTTGTATTAATTCTTATATCTGCTTTAATTGGTCTTCTTAAGAACATGGATCAAAAGAAGGCAAAGGAAGTTAAAGTTGAGAAAGTTGATACTCTTGTAAAAGAAGAACCTAAGACTGAAGTGGTAAAAGAAGAAAATTCTGATGAATTAATAGCTGTAATTGCAGCAGCGGTAGCAGCTAATCTAGGATTAAATATTCCAGATATAAATATTCAAAGTATCAGGAGAATACCACAATCTACTACTGCTTGGAAAGAAGTTGGAAAACAGGAACAATTATTCGGTAAACTATAGTAATCGGAGGAGATAAAATGAGAAAGTTTATTATAAATGTAAATGGAAATAGTTATGAAGTTGAAGTTGAAGAAGTAGGCGGAGTAGTTTCTGCACCAAAAGCTGCACCTAAAGCAGCTCCTGCTGCAGCTGCACCGGCAGCACCAAAGGCAGCTCCAAAGGCAGCACCTGCTGTAGCAGCTAGTGCTGGGCAAGAGGTAGTTGATGCACCAATGCCAGGTAACATTTGGAAAATCCTTGTAAAAGAGGGACAGGAAGTTAAGAGTGGCGATGTACTTCTTATTCTTGAAGCGATGAAGATGGAAAATGAAATAGTTGCACCAAGAGATGGAGTGGTAGCTAGTTTAACTACTAGTGAAGGAGCCGCTGTAAATACAGGAGACAAGCTTGTAATCCTGGACTAAACCCTTTAAGAAAGGATGAACTAAAATGTTTATAGAATTAATAACGGATTTCTGGTATAGTACCGGATTCGGGCTTATGACAGGGGGACATATAATTATGCTCCTTGTATCCCTAATCCTATTATACCTTGCCATAGCAAAGGGATTTGAACCATTGCTATTAGTACCAATAGCATTTGGTATGTTATTGGCTAATTTACCAGGGGCATACCTTATGAAAGAACCAGTAGTTCAGATAATTCAAGATCCTAAGACAGGGGAATTAGTAAGTAAAACCCTTGAAAATGGAGGATTATTGTATTATCTATACCAAGGAGTAAAACTTGGAATTTATCCACCACTAATATTTATGGGTGTAGGTGCAATGACGGATTTTGGTCCACTTATTGCAAATCCTAAGTCAGTACTTCTAGGAGCAGCAGCTCAGTTTGGTATTTTTGCTACATTTATAGGCGCAATTCTTCTTGGATTCCCAGGAGCAGAAGCAGCAAGTATAGCAATCATTGGAGGTGCAGATGGTCCTACTGCCTTGTACTTAACATCAAAGTTAGCACCTCACTTATTAGGACCTATAGCAGTTGCAGCTTATTCGTATATGGCTTTAGTACCGATTATTCAGCCTCCAATAATGAGGGCTTTAACAACTAAGGAAGAAAGAGCTAT
Organism: uncultured Tissierellaceae bacterium; assembly: GCA_964575895.1. Classification (GTDB taxonomy): domain Bacteria; phylum Bacillota; class Clostridia; order Tissierellales; family Tissierellaceae; genus Gudongella. The sequence continues at coordinate 93,999 of CAZNTE010000008.1, forward strand.
TGTTATGGAGCAACTTAGACCAGTTTCTAAGAAGGAGAAAATAATTTTCCCAATATTAGTAACTTTGACAGTTTCTTTAATACTTCCATCAGCAGCTCCATTAGTTGGAATGCTAATGTTAGGCAACTTATTTAGAGAAACAACCCTTACTGATAGATTATCAAAGACATCTCAAAATGAGCTTGTAAACATAGTAACAATTTTCCTTGGAGTAACAGTAGGAGCAACAGCTAGTGCTGAAAGCTTCTGGAACCTTCAAACTCTACAAATAATTGGACTTGGACTAGTTGCATTTGCAATTGGTACAGCATCAGGTATATTATTAGGAAAATTAATGAACAAAGTATCTGGTGGAAAGGTTAATCCACTAATAGGTTCAGCTGGAGTATCTGCCGTACCTATGGCTGCAAGGGTATCACAAAAGGTTGGACAAGAAGCAAACCCAAGAAACTTCCTACTTATGCATGCAATGGGTCCAAATGTTGCAGGTGTAATTGGATCTGCAATTGCAGCAGGTATGCTTTTAATGTTTTTCCAATAAATTGGACTACGAACTCGCAAATTTTGCGAGTTTGTTTCTTTTTTGGGTAAAAATACCTTACTATGAATGGAGGCGAATCAAATACTATGGGATATATAACTGATGTTGAAGGTATAAAAGTTGGACATGCTCAATCATTGGAAGGAATGACTGGCTGTACTGTAATAATTTGTGAGGAGGGAGCAACTGGTGGTGTGGATGTAAGAGGATCAGCACCTGGAACCAGGGAGACGGATCTATTAAAGTCAGAGAACTTAGTAGAAAGAATTCACTCTGTGGTATTAGCTGGGGGTTCAGCATTTGGTCTTGCTTCATCAAATGGAGTTATGAAATACCTTGAGGAAAATGGAATAGGGCTAGATGTTGGTGTTACTAAGGTACCAATAGTAGTATCTGCAGTTATATTTGATCTTTGGTTGGGAGATAGTAAAATCAGACCGGATGAAAAAATGGGTTATGAAGCTGCGAAAGCAGCCACAGAGTTTAATACTGATAGAGGGGTAGTAGGGGCAGGGACAGGTGCCAGTGTAGGTAAGGCATTAGGTCCAAGTTTTGCAATGAAATCCGGTCTTGGAAGTGCCTCTATTAAAGTAGGAGATTTGGTTGTAGCTGCCTTAGTTGTTGTAAATGCTCTTGGAGATATATATAATGATGGAATTCAAATTGCAGGACCATATAAAGATGGGAAACTACTATCAACCCTAGAACTTATGAAAGAAGGATATAGTTCAGGATTTGCAAATACAAATACTACCATAGGTGTTATAACCACTAATGCTATTTTAACAAAAGCAGAAGCTAATAAGGTATCACAAGTTGCCCATGATGGCATGGCAAGGGCTATTAATCCAGTTCATACTATGATGGATGGGGATACGGTATTCACAATGGCTACAGGAAAAGTAAAAGGAGATGTAAACCTTGTAAGTCAATTAGCAGCTGAAGTTTTTCAAAAAGCCATATATGACATTGAGTTTGAACACTCTCGCCACTTATAGAAGTGGGAGATTCCTGATTCATAGTCTTGTG
>CAZNTE010000009.1:0-93774 GCA_964575895.1 uncultured Tissierellaceae bacterium
TAGGTTTTCCTTCATAACCATCATAGTACTTTTTAACAGTTCTCCTGTCATACCCATACTTTCTGCTTAGTTCTGAAAAATTTGGCTTTAGATCCATAGTTTTTATTATTATTAGCTGTGCTCTTAATATGTCTTCCATAGCTATCCCTCCTTCTATTAGGATAGCAAGGTTGCACATTTTTGTACATTTTAATATTCCATTTTTTATTCATTTTAATAATACCATTTACAGTGGCAAAGTGAAGTTGAGGTAAAAAAAGATTAACACAGTAGAAAAGTCGGTAAAAAGTCGGTAAAATCAAAATTTCGAATAAGTATACTAAAAAGCAAAAATGCTGGAATGTTTAAATTCCAGCATTTCTTTTGGTCGGGGTGAGAGGATTTGAACCCCCGGCCCCATGGTCCCAAACCACGTGCGCTACCAAGCTGCGCTACACCCCGACGTTTTGTTTTTTCGTCAACTTCTTTATTATAGGACATGGCAGTGAAAAATGCAAGTGTTTTTTCAAAACTTTTTATAATGTTCTTAAAGAAGTTAATAATTATTATAGGCTTTAATTAGAAATAAATCAAGGGGTTGAATTAGGAATAGTTTTGCGGGTATATAATCATAAAAACTAGAAGGTGACCACCATGAAACTTAGAGAACTGTTTAGAGAAGCTGAAATCATTGATATTATTGGGTCCTTGGACGCTGATATCAAGGGTATTTGCTGCGATTCAAGGATCTGTAAGGAAGGACATGTATTCTTTGCAATAAGTGGTTTTGAACAAGATGGGCATCAATACATAGATCAAGCAATTGAAAATGGTGCAGTAGCTATTGTAAGGACTAGAAAACAAGAAGAGTGTCAAGAAATTACATACATAGATGTTAAAGATACTAGAAAGTCTCTTTCATATGCCGCGTCAAATTTTTTCAACAATCCTACTCAGAAGCTAAAGGTAATTGGAATAACAGGTACTAATGGAAAAACTAGTACTACCTTTTATTTAAGAAAGATTCTTGAATCATATGGTAGGAAAGTAGGGATTATAGGAACTTTAGGGGCATATTGTAACAAAGAATATATAAATTTAGTTAATACTACACCAGAGTCAGTTAGGATTCATGAGATTATTAGAAAGATGCTAGATTCTGATATAGAATATGTACTAATGGAAGTATCACCTCATTCTCTTGAAATGGATAGAGTAGATGATGTAAGTTTTTACGGTGCTATTTTTACTAATTTAACAAGAGATCATTTAGACTTTCACAAGGATATGGATGATTATTTTAATGCTAAAAAGAAACTCTTTGATTTCAAACTTAAAAGTTCAGTTATTAATGTGGATGATGCATATGGACACAGATTATATCATGAACTTAATTGTTCTCAGCAGAAGATTTATGCCTTTGGAGAAAAAACAAATATCGGGAGTAAAATCAGTAATTTTAAAACAGTTGGCAACATATCTTATTTTGATTTAAACAACATTACATTTTCAACTACCCTATTGGGAAAATTTATTATATTTAATCTATCAGCAGCTATTCTAATGTCAATAGATTTGGGAGTTCCTATTGAATACATAAAAAAAGCAGTTGAAGAAATTAAACCAGTAGTAGGAAGGATGGATAGAATTGAAGTTAAAAACTCAAATCTAACTATAATAATCGATTATGCTCATACTCCTGATGGATTAGAGAATGTTTTAACGTCGTTAACAAACCATAAGGGAGGAAAACTTATTACACTCTTTGGGTGTGATGGAGATCGAGATAAGGAGAAAAGACCTTTGATGGGTAAAATATCAGGAGAGTATAGCGATTATACAGTAATAACATCTGATAATCCAAGATGGGAAGACCCCTTGGAAATAATCGAGGACATAGTTAGTGGAATTAGTGAAACAAATGGATTGTATGAAGTAGTCCCCGATAGATTGGAAGCAATAAGACGAGCTATGTTGATTGGCAAAGGTTATGATACTATTCTTATTGCTGGAAAAGGACATGAAAAGCATCAGTTGGTGAAAGGAGAAAAAATTGATTTTGATGAAAGACAGATTGTAGAAAAAATAGCAAGAGAAATTTATTGAGATTAATATAAATTTTATTGACTAGCATCTATGATTATGATAGTATTCTTATCAGTGAAAATTAAATCTTGATTACCTTATCAAGAGCGGTGGAGGGATAGGCCCGATGAAACCCGGCAACCTGGTAATACAGGTGCTAATTCCTACAGGAGAATTATCCTGGAAGATGAGGTGTAGTGCAAACTCACCTTGTCTATGGACAAGGTTTTTTTATTTTAAAGGAGGAAAAAGATGAAAAAATGGTTATTTACTTCAGAATCTGTAACTGAAGGGCATCCAGATAAGATTTGTGATCAAATTTCTGATTCAATACTGGATGCAATTTTAGAGAAAGATCCAGATGCTAGAGTCGCATGTGAGACAATGGTGACAACAGGTTTAATTCTTGTTTCAGGGGAAATAACAACAAGTTGTTATGTTGATATACCTAAAATAGCAAGAAAAACAGTTGAGGAGATAGGATATGTACGTGCAAAATATGGGTTTGATTCAGATACTTGTGCTGTATTAACATCAATAAATGAACAATCTCCAGATATTGCGATGGGTGTTGATGAAGCATTAGAAAAGAAAGAACACAGCGAGGATGATTTTGATAAAATTGGGGCTGGAGACCAAGGTATGATGTTTGGCTTTGCATGTAATGAAACTGAAGAATTAATGCCATTGCCAATATCGTTAGCTCATAAGTTATCAAGAAGATTATCTGAAGTTAGGAAAAATGGTACGCTAAATTATTTAAGACCAGATGGAAAAACTCAAGTTACAGTTGAGTATCAAGATGATAAACCGGTTAGAATAGAAAATGTTGTAGTTTCAACCCAGCATAGTCCAGATGTTGAATTAGAACAAATTAGAGAAGATATTCTTAAACATGTCATCCATGGAATTGTACCTGAAGAGATGTTAGATGAAAATACTAAGTATTATGTTAATCCAACAGGAAGATTTGTAGTAGGTGGACCCATGGGGGATGCAGGTTTAACTGGAAGAAAGATTATTGTTGACACATATGGTGGATATGCAAGACATGGTGGTGGTGCATTCTCTGGAAAAGATCCCACTAAGGTTGACAGATCTGGTGCTTATGCTTCTAGATATGTAGCTAAAAATATTGTAGCAGCAGGTCTTGCAGATAAGTGTGAAGTAGGTCTTGCTTATGCCATTGGAGTTGCACATCCTTTATCAGTTTATGTTGATACCTTTGGAACAGGAAAGATATCTGATGAAGAGATTACAAAGTTAGTTAATAAGCATTTTGACTTAAGACCAGCGGCAATAATAAAGAATCTAGATTTGAAGAAGCCTATTTACAGACAGATTGCAGCTTATGGTCATATGGGAAGAACAGATGTGGATTTAGCTTGGGAAAGAACAGATAAGGCTGAATTACTAAAGGCTGAAATAGAGTAATATTAAACCTGACAAGGATACTTTTTTATCCTTATCAGGTTTTTCTATGTTATAATTGCTTTAGAGGTGGTAATGTTGGAAATTCAAGGTATTGTAGAAGATATAATATTTAGAAATGAATCAAATGGATATACTGTTGGCAAGCTTTATACTTCTGAAGGCAGTATTACTTTTGTTGGAACTGCTCCATTTATTTATAAGGATGAACCGGTTCAAATGGTAGGGGATTGGATTTATCATAATAAGTTTGGAGAACAATTTCAGTTTTCATCAATAAAAACAGTTACACCAAGTACAACAAAAGGAATTGAGAATTATTTAAGTTCAGGGCTTATTCCGCATATTGGTCCAAAAACCGCTAAGAAAATTGTTGATAGATTTGGTGAATTCTCCCTGGAAATCATACAATATCAACCAGATAAATTACTGCAAATTGATGGGATAGGAGAAAAGAAATTAAGGAGAATAATGGAGTCATATGATGATCAAAGGGAAATGAGAGATATAATGGTTGCCCTATCTGAGTATGGAATTAGCATTAATCAAGGGATGAAAATATATAAGGTTTATGGAAATAATACTTTGAATGTTATTAGAGAGAATCCATATAGATTATCTGAGGATATATATGGAATGGGATTTAGAACTGCAGACGACATCGCTTCAAAGGTAGGCTTAACAAAGGATTCTCCATTTAGAATAGAGGCTGGACTAAAGTATGTTATGATGAACGCAGCAGTTGAGGGACATTGCTTTTTACCTAAGGAGGAACTTTTTAGAAAAACTAAGAGCTTACTACAATCAGAAGATGAGGGTATAGAAGATGGCTTAAAAAGTCTGCTTCTAAGAAAAAACTTTCATATTCAAAAAAGAGATTCTGATGAGATAGTTTATTATATGCCCTATCATACTGCAGAAAATAACGTAGCAAAAGCCTTGGTGGAATTGAGTATCGGTGAGAGAGAAGAAATCTCTCTAGATTTAGACAAGGGAATAGAAAAGATAGAGTCGTCTCATGAGATAGCTTTTGGGAAAAAACAAAAAACAGCAATTAAGACGGCCCTAGAAAGTGGAGTTACTGTAATAACAGGTGGACCAGGTACAGGTAAGACCACAATAATTAATGCAATAATTCAATTAGCTGAAAGGGAGGGATTGGTAGTTGTCCTAGCTGCTCCTACTGGTAGAGCTGCTAAGAGGATAACAGAAACCACTGGAAAAGTAGCCAAAACAATTCATAGATTACTTGAGATCTCCTTTATTGATAATGATCTAGAGTTTAGTAAGGGTGAAGAGAATCCTATTGAAGGGGATATTGTAATAGTAGATGAAGTTTCCATGATGGATATACTCCTAATGAATCATCTGATAAAGGCAATTGGCCCTGGGACAAGATTGATCTTAGTAGGGGATGTTGACCAACTACCTTCAGTTGGTGCAGGGAATGTACTGCGAGATATAATAGATTCTAGAGTAATTAGTGTTGTTTACCTTGATGAAATATTTAGGCAGGGTGAAGAGAGTATGATAATAGTCAATGCTCACTTAATTAATAAAGGGGAACATCCATTACTAAATGAAAAAGGGAAGGATTTCTTTCATATCCAAAGAGAAAATCCGTTGGACATAAAGGAAACCATAATTGAGTTAGTATCTACAAGATTACCAGAATTTTATGGTTTAGATGGAATCAGGGATATTCAAGTACTATCTCCAATGAGAAAAGGTGAGGTTGGTGTTTTAGCTCTGAATAAGGAATTGCAGAATGCTCTTAATCCTAAAGATAAATCTAAGGAAGAGAAGGTAATAGGCGAAGATGTTTATAGGGTAGGAGATAAGGTTATGCAGATTAAAAACAACTATCAATCAAGATGGGTAGTTAGAGAATACGGTAAGGTGATTGAAGAGGGAGAAGGAATATTTAACGGAGATATTGGATACATAACAGATATTGACCAAGAAGAAGGAATAGTTACAGTATTATTTGATGATAATAAAGAGGTTGAGTATGATTTAAGACAAGTTGATGAGCTTAGACTATCTTATGCTACAACCATTCACAAATCCCAAGGAAGTGAATTTCCTTGCGTAATTCTACCTCTATATGGTGGGCCTCCAATGCTATTAACAAGAAATCTTTTGTATACTGCAATAACTCGAGCCAAAGCTCTGGTTGTTCTTATAGGAGACAGAAAATATATGTATCAGATGATTAAAAATAATTTAATTACAAATAGATATTCTTCCTTAGCACCTAAAATCAGTGAATATTTTCATCTAGTTAAAAATATATAGGAGGTTAAGTGTGCTTACTAAACTAATATATCCAACGGATAAGATATGCTATTTTTGTAGAGAATTATCAAATAAAATAGAAGATTACCTATGCCCTGAATGTAGACTAAGGATTGAAATTATAAATAGTTATCGTCATATTAAATCGGATTATCTTAAAGGAGTATATTCATCTCTCCTATATACATCAATCACTAAGGATCTTCTACATAGCTTTAAATTTGAAGAAGGAAGCTACCTTTTCAGACCTTTAGCTCAGATTATGTCAAATACCATAACAAATAGGGACATAAAAGGCATAGATTTAATAATACCAGTCCCCTTACATAGAAGGAGGGAAGCTATTAGAGGTTATAATCAATCCTATTTGCTGGCCAAGGAAATTGGAAGAATCACTGAACTTGAAGTTAAAAACAAGATACTAATAAAATCTACCGGAACTAGATCACAAAGTAGACTTAATTTTAATGATAGGCTTATTAACTTGAATGGGGTCTTTAATATAAGAAATAGGCAAGAAATCAAGAATAAGAACATCCTATTAATAGATGACATAGTTACAACAGGAGCTACATTGATAGAATGCAGTAAAATATTGCATGAAGCTGGGGCAAGAAGTATTACAGGATTAACTCTTACTACAACATCAACAATGGGGATAGAAAAACAATGAGAAACTAGGTCTCATTGTTTTTTTTAGTGTTTATTGAGTTAATGACACTTTTATTCTCATTAATACTATACCCGTTTTTTCTCAAATCTTCCAAAGTTGCGTTAATTTCTCCTCCTAGTACAATTATTATACTGCTTATAAATAACCAAACTAGTAGAATAATAACTCCTCCTAAACTTCCATAAGTTATGGCATAGCTACCAAAGTTGCTGACATAGTATGAAAAAAGCAAGGATGTTACTATCCACCCAATAGTTGTAAAAATTGCCCCTGGAAGGGTTGAGACAAACTTAATTTTCTCGTTATTTTTAACATTAGGGCTATACTTATATAATAAGGCAAAGAAGACTATCATAAACAATAATGGAATTATAAATCTTAGATTATTCCATAAAGTGGAGAAAAAATCTCCAAGCCCAACAACATCAAATAGCATATACCCAACTACCTGCCCAGCTATTAGGGTCAAAAATACAATTAGTACTAGAAGTAAAAGGGCAACTGTAAATATGATAGAGATAGCCTTCATCTTGATAAAAGATCTATTCTCGGTATAATCATAAGCTGAATTAATTGCTCGAATAATGGCCTTAACTCCAGATGAGGCAGTCCAGATACCACCAATTGCAGCTATAGATAGTAATCCTTGAGATGAAGATGAAACTATATCATTAACAAAACCCTCTATTATAAGTTGAATATCATAAGGTAAAAATCTAATCATATTAGAAATTACATCTTCCCTGGCCAGGGGAGTATAACTAAGAATATTAAGTAATACTATGAGAAAGGGGAAGATGGAAAGGATTAAAAAATATGTCAACTGAGCTCCCGAGCCAACAACATAGTTCTTTGAGAATCTATAGGCTAATTGATCAATAAATTTAATAGTTTTCTTCCTTTTAAGATTTTCTAGTATATTTCCCATTTTCCCACCACCTAATAAGATTACTTTAAGTATTTTTCAAACCACTTAGTTATTTCTTCCAACCTTCTAATTCTGTGCTTTGGTTTACCTGATCTTGAAAGCTCATGGTTTTCACCTTTGAACATAACAAGTCTAGATTCTACTCCGTGGTATTTTAATGCTACATACATTTGTAACCCTTCAGGAATCCAACACCTGTAGTCTTCATCTGAATGTATAAATAGAGTAGGAGTCTCAACCCTATTGGCATATTTCAATGGAGAGTGTTCCCACATTTTTTCAAAATCAGACCAAGGTGTTTCACCTACTTGGTCTTTGGTAAAGTAGTAACCAATATCAGAATTGCCAAAGAAGGATATCCAATTGGAAATACTTCTCTGAGAAGCTGCTGCCTTAAATCTATTGGTGTGCCCAATTATCCAGTTGGTCATGAATCCACCATAGGAACCACCTGTTACGCCAATTCTAAATTTATCTATACAGGGATAAGTTTCTAGAACTTTATCTGTAAATAGCATAAGATCATCATAATCGATTGTCCCATACTTACCTCTAATATCAGCAAACTCATTCCCATTTCCATCACTACCCCTAGGGTTCATGAAGAAAACAAAATATCCCATATTAGCCCATACTTGCATTTCATGATAGTAATTTGATCCATAAACAGTCTTTGGTCCACCATGAATGTCTAATATAGCTGGATACTTATTACCCTTTAAATACCCAACTGGCTTCATAACCCAACCTGTAAGTGAAACTCCATCATTTATAAAATGTAAATTTTCAGGAACAGATAAGGTTCTGTCATTGTTTAACCAAGAGTTGAAGTTGGTAATTTGAGTTTCAATTCCATTTTCCAGAGAGTATATTTCCTGGATTTTAAGTTCTCTCATTGCTACTAAAAATATATTGTCATTGACAATATCAAAGCCATCAACAGAACCTATATCATTAGTAATATTCTCGATTTTACCATCTAATGATATTCTTTGAATATTTGAACTACTGCCACTAGTTGAAATAAAATATAAATATTTTCCATCAACTTTAAACATCCTATTGCTACCATATCTACAATCAGATCCCACAGAATTCCAAGTACTCATATCAAAATCATTGATCTTAACATAAGTTATGCCCTCATCTTCGGTTATATATATTTTAGGATTTTCATTAATTCCAAAGTGTTTCATATCACTACCCATAAAAATAATCATATTATCTAAGTAATTTGCATAAGAGTAGTTAAAATCCAAAATGGGAGATATTTTTTCGCATTTCAGTGTCCCTATATCCAACTGATATAAACTGGAGAAGAGGTTAAGCTTATCAGTAAAGGAGGATGTTATTAGCAATGCCTTATCTTTTGTAGGATTTAAAGCTAAATGGTCTACATTTGTGAACTCATCAGTTATGGGAGTAATTTGATCATTCTTCAAATTTATATGATAAAGTCTGGATCTTATTTTATTTGTAAATCCTTCACCGTTGGACCAAAATGGGATTTCATCCAGGACTTCATAATCTTCCTCTTCCTTAATAGACTCTAGTCTATCATTTTGCTCAGTTTCACTTAATTGGTTAAAACCATCATATTTTTTATTAAAAGTTGCCACTGCAATTATATTGTCATCATCTATCAGTTCAATCCTAGAAATATTCAGTGGGATTTCAAAAGCTTTTGTCGCCTCACCACCATTTATACTAATTTCATTATAGACAGTAAGAGGTTTTTTATCCTCCTTCTTCTTTTTATCCTCCTTATTTCTAAGGGCAGGAAATATGACGGTACTATTGTCTTTCCAGATAAAGCTTCTTCCATCTTCCATTGAAGTCAATTGAAAGATTCCTCTATCCTTTGAATAGATATGAATATTTGATTTGTAATCATTATCCTCTTCATTGGGAGAATTGACTACAAAACCTAAATTCATTCCATCTGGCGATAATGAGATATTAGATAAAAACTTAAACCTCAAGAAATCTTTAATTTGTAAATTTTCCATATTTTATCCTCCTATTTAGAAAAATTATTTTAAGACAAACACATTGGAATCATAGGATTGATCGAGCTTATCAAGCAAGGGTAGTAAAGTCTCACCTAATGGGGTTAAACTTATTTTGCCATAATAACTATCCTGACTGACTAATCCCATAAAGGCTAGGTACCTTATATAGAGCATTATGTGGTCAAGCTCAAATCCTTGGTTGTTAAATATATCAAAATCATTAACCATAAAAACTGGACATTTATGCATAACTTCAAAAATTAAATCCCTAAAATTAGGTATTATTTCTCCATTTAAACCTAGGAGGGTTTCAATAGTTCTATTATGAAATAAAACCTTTAAATGATTCCATAGTTTGTTACTATCGCTTATTAAAAAATAATCATCTGATCCTTCTGCTAATTTCAATATCCCCTCTCTTAATTTGAATAAGCCCATATTAAGCCCAATATTATAGAACAAATCAATAATGGGATATTTCATCCTCTTGGGAACAGAAAATAGTAAATTATACTCTCCATTAAAGTCAGTAATTAGTCTTTCCATATTGTAAAGCTTAATGAAGCCCTTTTTAGGTGTTAACTCAAAACCATCATGTTCAATTACTTGATATAGCATAGTATTGAAATCATCAATATAAAAGACAGCTTGGTCATTTATTGACTCTAGAATTAATCTTGAAGTATAGAAGTCAAGTTCCGATAGAATTTTGTGTTCTTTAAAACTATCTATATATTTAAAACTACTTTCACCGATTGATTTAATCATTTCTATTTTATTGTTGAATAGAGAATTATCTTGTTTGTGTTTAAAAATCAAGAATTCTTTAAGGGCGTTATAGAATACTCTAAACTCGTCTTTATTGGAGATAAATCTAAACATAATTGAATAATTGAAGAAGTCTATTAAATCCATTTTATAAATTTCATCAAATTCTATATTCTTCTGATTAAGATAGAACCCATTGATCTCCCATAATGCCTTTAAATAGGAATCAATTGTAAGAGGATCTTTTTTATTATTCAGGTAACCCTTAAAGGACTCTAACTCAGAATAAATCGGAGGCAGGTAATCTTCAGAACCTTCCAGATAATCTAAACTTGATTTCAAATAATAACTATAAACTGATAGACTCTCATTTTTTAGATAATTAAACATACTATCTTTTGTATGTTTAATATTTTTAGTATTTAAATCCTTTATTATAAGTCTTAATATATTATTAAGCACAGATTTGTTTACAAAATTTATTTCTCCAATTAGCTTATTCTTTCCTAATAACTTTCCAATTCTACCAATAATAAAATCGTTAATCTTAATTGAATTTGAATGGAAGTAATCCTCAAGGATATACTCCTTCTTTAGAATGTGATCAAATACAATAGTCTTTAAACCCTTAATGGCTTTAATTCTAAATATGGAAACATAAGAGTCTTTTTTGTCCATAAGGATACTAATTTCATCTTTGGTCAAGTTCTTATCATCAGCTATAAGTTTATCGATATAGTAATTATTGTCTCCATCCTTGTAATCACAACATAACCACATTGTATATGGCAATCTAAAATTGGGATTTTCAATTAAGGGGAAGATGCCTTTTTTATTGATAAAAATATAATCAATATCTGGATCTTTATTTATATAATTAACAAGCTTTTTTGTCACGGAATTATCTAGTCTTTCTATATAAGAATAGTCATAATTTGTCATTTATACCTCCTGTATTCGTTACAAATACATTATACCCTATGTAATAAGCATTAACAATTTCCAATAAGATACAAAATTTAATAAAAGGATGTAGAAAAGTAATAAAACACCATATATAGTTTAAATTATAATAATTGCAGTATATATTGTGGTAAAAGGTGAATAGATATTCTGGGTCTTACGGTAAAATTTTTAAGGCGTAGTTAAATCACAATATAGTGTTAACTGAGGTTGAAAGTATGGTATATTAAAAACATAGACTTGAAGGAGGGTATAGCAATGAAATTTAAGGATTATGAGTATATTAGACCTGATGTTGAAAAGATGGAAAGTGATTTTGAGGAGCTATTGGCAAAATTTAGAGATGCAAAATCATCTGATGAACAAGATCATATAATTGAGGAGATCACAAAACTAAGAAACAATTTAGACACTATGCATACCTTAGTAAGTATAAGGCATTCAATAAACACCTTGGATGAATTTTATGAACAAGAACAGAACTTTATGGATGAGAACTCTCCAAGATTCATGAATATGGTTACTAAATTTTATAAAGAGCTTATAAAAACACCCTTTAGAAAAGAATTAGAAAATACTTGGGGAGAGCAGTTGTTTAATCTAGCTCAAGTTCAAATTGAAACCTTTAGTGAAGAAATAATGGATGATTTAGTTAAAGAGAATAAACTTTCAACTGAATATGATAAATTAATTGCTTCAGCCAAGATATACTTCCAGGGAGAAGAGAGAAACCTTAGCCAGATGAGACCATTTATGGAATCAAAGGATAGAGAAATAAGAAGGACTGCAGCTAAAGCCTATATGGACTTTTTTGCACAAAATGAAGTAGAATTCGATAGAATTTATGACCAATTGGTTAAAACAAGAGATGCCATGGCAAGAAAACTTGGATATGAAAACTACATTCCCATGGGTTACAAGAGGTTGTCTAGAACGGATTACGATGCAAACATGGTTAAAGCTTATAGGGATCAGGTTTATAGAGACTTAGTTCCTCTTGTGGAAGAACTAAAGGAAAGACAAAAGAATAGATTAGGACTTCCAAACTTATATTTCTATGATGAACCTTTGGAGTTCTTAACTGGAAATGCAACTCCTAAAGGTGATTCAAAGTGGATTATGGAAAATGGAAAGACCATGTATGAGCAGTTATCAGAGGAAACTGGAGAGTTTATTAACTTCATGATGGATAAGGAGTTATTGGACCTAGAGGCCAAAAAAGGGAAAAGAGGTGGTGGATACTGTACTGTAATTCCAGATTACAAATCACCATTTATATTTTCTAACTTTAATGGGACAAGTGGAGATATTGATGTGCTAACCCATGAAGCTGGACATGCCTTTCAAACATATATGTCTATGGACTTTTCATTGCCAGAATACAAATTTCCAACTTTAGAAGCTTGTGAAATACATTCCATGAGCATGGAGTTTTTAACCTGGCCATGGATGGATACTTTTTTCCAGGATGAAGTAGACAAGTATAAATTTTCACACCTAGCTGGTGCAATAAGCTTTATTCCTTATGGAGTTACAGTTGATGAATTTCAGCATGAAGTTTATAATAATCCAAATATGACTCCAGGTGAAAGAAAAGAAGCTTGGAGGAACATTGAAAGAAAATATTTACCAAGCAAGGACTATGAGGACAACGATCTTTTAAATAGAGGGGGATATTGGTTTAGACAAGGTCATATTTTTTCTAACCCATTCTATTATATAGACTATACTCTAGCCCAGGTCTGTGCATTTCAGTTTTGGGTAAAAAACAGAGAAGACTCAAAAAAAGCATGGGAAGCTTACTTGAATCTATGCAAGGCAGGGGGAAGCTTGCCATTCACTAAATTAGTTGAATTGGCAGGTCTTGACAATCCATTTGTGGATGGAACTATAAGAAGAGTTGTTGAACCAATAAAATCATACCTTGAAAAGGTGGATGATTCACAGTATTAAAAATGGCTAGCCTACAAGGAGGCCACTGAAAAAGTCCTAGTAAATTAGAACTAAAGGCATAACTCCTACAACAATAGTTGTAGGAGTTATGCCCTTTTGTTGTAAAATATATATATACTAATTGATGAAGGTGATCTTAATGCTAAAGCAGCAAATTGAAATGGTTTTAAGTCCATATAGTGAAATATACAATTTGATTATTCCAAATGATAATATTCTTAATAAAATAAATGAAATGATTGATTTCTCATTCATTTATGATGAATTAATCACAAAATACTGTCCTGATAATGGGAGAGGTGCAATTGATCCACTGAGAATGTTTAAATATCTTCTTCTAAAAGTAATTTATGACCTATCAGATGTTGATGTTGTAGAACGTTCAAGATATGATATGTCTTTTAAATATTTTCTTAATATGACACCAGAAGAAAATGTCATCAATCCAAGCTCTTTAACAAAGTTTAGAAAACAAAGATTAAAAGATATAGAACTATTGGATTTACTTATTGGAAAAACTGTAGAGATCGCCTTAGAAAAAGGTATAATAAAAAGTAAATCAATTATCGTGGATTCTACGCATACAAAAGCAAGATATAACCAAAAATCACAAAGAGAGATTCTTGTTGAATACTCTAAGAAATTAAGAAAATCCGTTTATGAAGTAGATGAATCTATAAAACAAGATTTTCCAACAAAAGTAAATAACGGTATCTTAGAGGATGAAATAGAATACTGCGAAAAACTAATATCCGTTGTTGAAAATAATGAAATAATATCCCAATATCCTAAAGTAAAAGAGAAACTAAATTTATTAAAAGAAATAATTGAAGATGATTTAGAAATGTTAAAATATACAAATGATAAAGATGCAAAAGTAGGTCATAAAACAGCAGACACATCATTTTTTGGATATAAAACTCATATAGCATTGACTGAAGAGAGAATAATAACTGCAGCTACCATAACATCTGGAGAAAAGCATGATGGTAAACAATTAGAAGATTTAGTAGAAAAGTCACGTAAAAATGGTATCGAAGTAGATGAAGTTATAGGAGATGCGGCATACTCAGAAAAAGATAATATAAAATATGCTAAGGAAGAAAAATTCAGATTAATTTCGAAACTAAATCCTTCAGTATCCCACGGCAATAGGAAAAATGAGGACAAGTTTGAATATAATAAGGATGCTGGAATGTATGTCTGCAAAGCAGGCCATATGGCAATGAGGAAAGCACGCCAAGGTAAAAAAGATTCATCAATAAATCAAGTCAATACATATTATTTTGACATAGAAAAGTGTAAATGTTGTCCATATAAAGATGGATGCTATAAAGAAGACTCAAAAACAAAAACATATTCTGTAACTATAAAATCTATACCTCATCAAGAGCAAATGAATCTTCAAGAAACAGAGTATTTTAAAGAGAGAGTAAAAGAGCGATATAAAATAGAGGCTAAAAATAGCGAATTAAAACACAGACATGGATATGATGTAGCATCATCTTCAGGTCTAATTGGCATGGAATTGCAAGGTGCACTAACAATATTCGCAGTGAACTTAAAAAGAATAATTACATTAATTAAGTGAGTAAAACCCTGAATTATATGCTTTTATAAACCAAAAACGAACTAATGACATATAAATATCGCTAGTTCGCTTTAATTTTATTGCTTAGATTGAGAATTAAGAAAATAATCTTATGTTTTCAGTGGCCTCCCTACAAGCTAGCCATTTT
This sequence comes from uncultured Tissierellaceae bacterium, assembly GCA_964575895.1. Classification (GTDB taxonomy): domain Bacteria; phylum Bacillota; class Clostridia; order Tissierellales; family Tissierellaceae; genus Gudongella. The sequence continues at coordinate 14,830 of CAZNTE010000009.1, forward strand.
TTCTTTGCACTTATCTAGATTACTCAGTAGTCTCTGGAGATGATAGTTGAATATTATATCATCCTGATTTAGAACAGCTCTCTCCTCCCAGAAGGTATTTATTTTAAAGAGTTCTTCCAAGCCACTAAGATTAGCTGGTGTTATGGTTGCAACATAATTCATCATGGTCAAGGCGGAAATATCATTATCCATTTCCATTAGAATACTTAATAAAGATCTTGTAGTAGTTATGTCTTTTTTGTTTAATACCTTAAGTTTGGTCTCGTCTTCAATCAGATCTTGGACTTTAACTAATTCAGATAAATTATCCTTAAGTACACTTAAATCCATTTTCTTTTTCCCAATAACAACATCATAAGTTAAACACTTTACTTCATTTACAAAAGGAGTAGCTAACTTATAGAAGACAGTATCGTTATTTGGTGCTGCTATAAAATAGTTTATCAACATACCAACTACAATTCCAATGAATGTATCTAGAACACGATTAGTGGCATATGGAATCATGGCTTCTTCATGATTTAAAAAGACAGCTAAGAATACTATTGCAGATAAGTTGATACTTTTCTTCCAACCTAATAAATTCAAAAAGTGAATTACAATTATTATTCCTAAAGCCAGGAATAAAATATTACTTGGGAATAGATAGCTCATTACCAAAGCCACTAAGGCACCCATTATGGTTCCAAGTATTCTGTTTTTACCCATAGCAAAAGACTCAGATACACTTGCTTGCATGGTAGAAATTGCACCTATTCCTACGAATAGAGGGCTTGATAAGCCTACTAATTCAGCAATCATCACTGATATGGATACAGCTAAACCGGTTTTAATTGTTCGCATTCCAATTCTGTATTTTCTAATATTCATTTTTCGTAGTCTCCATTGTATATTCTTTCATATACTTTATAACAATTAACAAAAAAGTTCAACAGATTCTTCCACAGAAAAAGTCGCTATTTTATATGTTTTCCACAGACTTGCCCACACTATCCACAAGAAGATATGAACTTATCCACAAAATAATACAAAAACTATCCACAATCAATAGATTATAGTAATTGCAAACTTTCAAGACTACTTAATCAAGTCTAAAATTTTGTTAGTTAGATATTAACTAAGGGTATAATAAAATCAAATAGTATAAGTTGTAAAACTTATATGAAAGGAGCTGGGTTTATGAAAATGAATTATACTGGAAAGAACATGGAGGTAACTGATGCACTAAGAGATGTTACTGAAAAAAAACTAGGCAAGCTTGAGAAATTTTTCCAAACTGATATCTCAGGGAATGTAACTTTCAGTACAGAGAAAAACAGAAAGATCATCGAAGTTACCATAAACCTTCCCGGCACAATACTAAGGGCAGAGGAATCTAGTGATGACATGTATGCTTCTATTGACAAAACTGTTGATGTACTTGAGAGACAAATTAGAAAGCATAAGACAAAACTTCAGAAGAGATACCAAAATAACGAGACAATAAGGTTTGATAATGTACCTCCATTGACTCAAGAGGAAGAGGATGATAAACCAAGACTAGTAAGAAGAAAAAGATTTGGTCTAAAGCCAATGTCAGCTGATGAGGCCATTTTGCAAATGGAATTACTAAGACATAATTTCTTTGTATTCATGGATGCTGATACTGAAGATGTATCTGTAGTTTACAAAAGAAAAGATGGTAATTACGGCTTAATAGAACCAGAGGTCTTCTAATAGATAAATTAACTGACAGGGATCAATTCCCTGTCTTTTTAAATTGTACAAATGAAATATAAATGTAATAGTTTACATAAAGATTATCTATTTGAATGGGTATAATTATCATGTAAGAAGAAGCTTTGAATACGGGGTATAATTGGACGCCTATTCCCCGTATGAGCTAGTAGCGTAACCGACTTTTAGTCGGTTTTTTTGTTGAGGAAGAGGTGTAACCATGAAAAAATTATTAATTTTCATAATTTTAATTTGTATGGTTCTGTCACTTGGATTTTCCTATTCTCAGGAAGTAGGAACTCAGATTCAGGATAGGGATAGAGTTCAAAGCAACATAAGTGATGAGGAGAAAACACAGGCAAGGCAGGAGATAAATAACCGATTGCATATTGATGGGGAAGCTTACTTACAAATGATGCAAAGAACTAGAGAGATGATTGAAAATAGGTTTACTGACCTTGAAGATCATTGGAGTAGGGATGAAGTTAATTTTGGATATAACTGGAGATTGATCAATGGATATCCAGATGGTACTTTTAAACCCAACAATAATATTTCAGGAACAGAAGGCGTTCTTTTACTAGCTAGACTTGCTAAACAATTAACCAATTGGGAAATTAAAGATTACAAGGCAGATAATCTAGACTTTACTTTAATTCCAAACTGGGCCAAAATACAAATGACTGAGAAAATACCACTAAGTATTGCTCTACAAAACCAAACATATGGAAGAGAACCATTGACAAGGTTGCAATTTGCCTTGATGTTAGCTAGAACTCTTGGAATTGATGAGGATGAAATATCTGATGACATAGTATCTTTTTTTGATGACTCTTTGATACCAGATGAAGTTTTAAGTTATATATACAGACTCAGAGTATTAGGAATACTTGAGGGGAATAATGGATTCTTTATGCCACAGTATAGATTGACAAGGGGAGAAGCTGTGGCGATGATGGTAAGGGCAATGAAGATATTTGGAATAGCACCTGATGAGTATACTTTCTTAAATAATGAATTGACAGTTAATCTATATGAAAATCCCTCCACAGGATATACTTGGCACTGGAAGTTTGCCGATGGAACCATATTAAAACTTATAGATGATGACTTTATAGAAAATAGTTCACCAACAAATATGGTGGGACAAGTAGGCATTAGAAGATTTGTCTTTCAAACGGTAAAAGAAGGAGTAGAGGATATAACCTTTAGTTATTACAGATCTTGGGAGGATATATCCACTGCCATAGACACTAGAGTAATTAGTGTTAAAGTTGGAAGCGATCTTAAAATAATAGAAGTTAAATAGATAAGCCCTTAAAAAATCAAATAATACTAAATCTACTTCCAAAGTAGAAGATCTAATTAAGTAAAGTTAGATTATCTAGTTGGAAGTTTTTTTATGTTCAGGTATTTGGCAATGGTTTAGATAAATGGTATAATAAAATGATGTTAATTTGAAAGGATGATTCACATGGGATTGTTTGATAAAGTCTTTGGTTCTTATAGTGATAGAGAGCTTAAGAAATTAGACTCAATAGTAAATAAAGTACTTTCCCTAGAGGAAAGTATATCAAAATTAAGTGATGACAAATTAAAAAATAAGACACAAGAGTTTAAGGATAGATTTACTAGTGGAGAGAAATTGGATGATATTTTACCAGAGGCATTTGCCGTTGTAAGGGAAGCTTCTTATAGGGTTTTAGGCATGAAGCATTTTCCTGTTCAGATCTATGGTGGAATAATACTCCATCAAGGTAGAATAGCAGAAATGAAAACTGGTGAAGGTAAGACCTTGGTTGCAACTTTGCCTGCATATCTTAATGCAATAACTGGTCTTGGTGTTCATGTAGTTACAGTAAATGACTACTTGGCAAGACGTGACCGTCAATGGATGGGAAAAGTTTATGAGTTTTTGGGATTAGAGGTAGGATGTGTTGTTCATGGATTATCAAGTGCACAAAGAAAAGAACAATACCAAGCGGATATAACCTATGGAACTAACAATGAGTTTGGATTTGATTATTTAAGAGACAATATGGTTATTTACAAGAGTGAAATGGTTCAAAGAAACCTATATTATGCCATAGTAGATGAGGTTGACTCAATTTTAGTAGATGAGGCACGAACTCCACTTATTATATCTGGAAAAGGAGATAAATCCACTAAACTTTATGAAATGGCAGATAATTTTGCTAGAACCCTATCATTTAGATATATTGATCCAAATGAGAAGAAACAAGATCCTTTCAATAGAGAGTTCAAGGAAGAAACAGTGGACTACCTAGTAGATGAAAAAGCCAAGAGTATTTCCTTGACGGAAAAAGGTACTGAAAGAGCGGAAAGCTTCTTTGGTTTAGAAAATCTTGCTGATATGGAGAACATGGAAATTGCTCATCACATAAACCAAGCAATTAAGGCTAGAAGTATTATGAAAAAGGACATCGATTATGTTGTTAAGGACGGAGAAGTAATAATTGTAGATGAGTTTACAGGAAGACTAATGTTGGGCAGAAGATATTCCAATGGTTTACATCAAGCCATAGAGGCAAAGGAAAAATTGGATGTAAGAAGTGAGTCAAAGACCCTAGCGACAATTACTTTCCAGAATTATTTCAGAATGTATGATAAATTGTCAGGAATGACAGGTACAGCTAAAACTGAAGAATCTGAATTTAGAGAAATATACAATATGGATGTTGTTGAAATACCAACAAATAAACCAGTTATAAGAATTGATCTACCCGATAATGTATATAAAACAGAAGAGGGGAAATTCAAGGCAGTAGTAAATGAAATTAAAGAAAAGCATCAGATAGGGCAGCCAATTCTAGTGGGTACAATAACCATAGAAAGATCAGAACTCTTATCTAAAATGCTTAAAAAAGAGGGTATAAAACACGAGGTTCTTAATGCAAAGCAGCACGAGAGAGAAGCAGAAATAGTTGCTCAGGCAGGTAGATTTGGATCGGTAACAATTGCAACAAACATGGCTGGTCGTGGTACAGATATTGTTCTTGGTGGTAACAATGAGTATATGGCCAAAGATGAAATGAAAAAAAGAGGTTATGATGAGGATATAATAGCAGTTGTTGATGGATTCTTCGACACAGATGATGAGATTATATTGGAAGCAAGAAGAGTTTACCATCAACTAGTGGAGAAATTTGAAAGTGAAACAAAGCAGGAACATGAAAGAGTTGTCAAGGCAGGAGGTCTCCATATCATCGGTACGGAGAGACATGAGTCAAGACGTATAGATAATCAGCTTAGAGGACGTTCAGGCCGTCAAGGAGATCCTGGAAGCTCTAGGTTCTATATATCCCTTGAGGATGATCTCATGAGATTATTTGCGGGTGAGAGGATGAGGGGAATCATCGACAGCATGAACATGCCAGAGGATGAACCCTTGGAACATGCACTTTTGACCAAAACCATAGAAGGTGCTCAGAAGAAGGTAGAGGGTAATAACTTTGCTATTAGAAAGCATGTACTAAAGTATGACGATGTAATGAACAAACAAAGAGAGATAATGTACGGGGAAAGAAGAAAAGTTCTTGAAGGTGAAGATTTAAAAGAGCATATTCAAGAGATGATCTCAAACTTAGTAACAGAAAATGTTGAAGTATACACTAGACAGGCAAAGTATCCAGAAGAATGGGACTTTGAAGGCCTTGAAGCGTTTGTAAATAAACAATTTGGACTAAGTAAAGGCGTCTTTAATGATCTTGACATGGAGACATTAACAAAAGAAAACCTTACAGAAATCATAATTGAAGAAGCATTCTCTAAATATGATAGTAAAGAAAGAGAGTTTAGCTCAGAAAGATTTAGAGAAATTGAAAGGATAGTTCTTCTACAAGTTGTTGACAGAAAATGGATGGATCATATCGATGCAATGGACCAACTTCGCCAAGGGATAGGGTTAAGAGCCTATGGCCAAGAGGATCCAGTAAGAGCTTACCAGATTGAAGGATTCGACATGTTTGAAGAGATGACTAGAGGAATCTGGGAAGAAACAGTAGGATTTTTATTCCATGTGGTTGAAAATAAGGGTATGGAAAGAAAAAGAGTTGCCACACCCTTACTTACAAATACCAGCGGAAAATCTGAAAACAGAACAGTTGTTAATACGGAAAAGAAAATAGGTAGAAATGACCCATGTCCTTGTGGTAGTGGCAAAAAATACAAGAAATGTCATGGAGATCCTACTAGGAACCAAGATTAATTGATAGGGGATGATTAAATGGAAAGTATATATCTAGATAGAGAACGTCTCTTAGGGATTAAAGAAATGGTCAATGAATTGGGTGTTTCACTTTGACTTGGAATATTTAAAGAATCGAGTTAAAGAACTTCAGGAATTATCCTATAAGGAAAATTTCTGGGATGATGTAAAAAAAGCACAAGGGATAATGCAAGAGATCAAGGCACTTACATCAGAGATTGATCAATATGAGGAACTTGTTGAAGAAATAGATGATATGGAAGTATTAATTGAATTAATGCTTCAGGATGAGACTTTTGCTGATTATAAGGAAATTGAAAAAGGGCTTGCTTCACTAGAAAAAAGTTCAAATGAATTTAAGATAAAAACCCTATTAAGTGGTGAATTTGATCAAAACAATGCAATACTTTCCATACATTCAGGGGCAGGAGGTCTAGAAGCTCAGGACTGGGCTGAGATGCTGTTAAGAATGTATAGGAGATGGGCTGACACCAAGGAATACAGGGTTGAAACCCTAGATCTGATATCTGATACTGAAGGGGGTATTAAGTCAGTTACCCTCCTTATTGAAGGCTATAATGCATATGGGTATTTAAAATCAGAAAAGGGAGTTCACAGATTAGTTAGAATTTCACCTTTTGATTCATCAGGTAAAAGACACACATCTTTTGCCAGTATAGATGTTTATCCAGAGATAGATGAAGATGTGGAAATAGATCTTAACGAAAAGGATCTTAAGATAGATACCTATAGGGCATCAGGAGCTGGGGGACAGCATGTTAACACAACTGATTCTGCCATTAGAATAACACACATTCCCACGGGAATAGTTGTTCAATGTCAGTCAGAAAGATCCCAGCATTCCAATAAGGCAACTGCACTTAATATGCTTAAAGCAAAGTTGATAGGTCTAAAAGAAGAAGAAAACAAGGAAAAAATTGAAGACTTGCAGGGCTCCTATAGCCAAATAGCCTGGGGCTCACAGATAAGAAGTTATGTCTTCCACCCTTACAGTATGGTTAAGGATCATAGGACAAATGCTGAAGTAGGAGATGTTTATAGGGTTATGGATGGAGATATAGACTACTTTATAAATGAATATTTAAAGTATAAAGCTCTTCAGTAGAAGGGCTTTTGTGCTAAAGGATAAGGAGTGATGAAATCAGTGGATATTATTGGTGTGCTTACCAGTGAGTTAAAGTTAAACAAGGGATATATTAAAAATGTAATCGAATTAATCGATGAAGGAAATACCATTCCCTTTATAGCAAGGTATAGAAAGGAACAAACTGGGTCCATGACTGATGTGGAATTAAGGGATCTATTTAATAGATTGACATATCTAAGAAATCTTCAAGGTAAGAAAGAAGAAGTGATTAGATTAATCCAAGAACAGGGGAAACTTACTGCTGAACTTGAAGAAGAAATCAATAAATCAGAGAGTCTTCAACGGGTAGATGACCTTTATAGACCATTTAGACCTAAGAGAAGGACTAGAGCTACAATGGCCAAAGAGAAAGGGTTAGAGGAATTAGCTAAAGCCATCTTCTCTCAAGAGATGAGTGAAGATGAATTTTTGTCTTATGCCAAGACTTTTGTAAATGAAGAAAAAGAGGTCAAAACAATAGAAGATGCAATTAATGGAGCTATGGATATAATTGCAGAAGATATTGCTGATGACCCTGATATTAGGAGATTGGTAAAAAATCACATAAGAAAGAATGGGAGTATTTATACCCAAGCAACAAAAAAAGAGCAGGAATCAGTATATGAAATGTACTATGATTATAGGGAAGGGATTTCAAAGATACCTAATCATAGAGTACTGGCAATAAACAGAGGAGAAAAAGAAAAGGTCCTAAAGGCAAGTATTGTGGTAGAGGATGATTTAGCTGTTGAGATTATTAAACAAAGAAGCATCAAGGGGAATAGTGGATTTACCACAAATTATGTATTACTTGCATGTGAGGATGGTTTTAAGAGACTACTCTTTCCATCCATAGAAAGAGAAATAAGAAATGATTTAACTGAGAGAGCAGAAGAAGAAGCTATTAAGGTATTTTCATTAAATCTTGAACCCCTATTAATGCAACCACCAATAAAGGGTAAAAACGTCTTAGCCATCGATCCAGGATATAGAACTGGATGTAAGGTTGCAGTATTAGACGACACGGGGAAACTAGTTGATAATACTACCATTTTCCCCACAGAACCTCAGAATAAGGTTGAGGAATCCAAGGAAACCTTAAAAAAACTAATTAAAAAACATAGGGTGGAATTAATATCCATAGGAAATGGTACTGGTTCAAGGGAAACTGAAGCTGTTGTTGCTGACTTAATATCAGAAATTAAGGGGAGTTTAGCTTATGTAATTGTAAATGAAGCAGGTGCTTCAATTTATTCTGCATCTGAGGTAGGGTTAAAAGATTTTCCAAATCACGATGTTACAGTAAGAGGAGCAGCTTCCATAGGAAGAAGGATACAAGACCCACTGGCTGAACTGGTTAAAATTGATCCAAAACATATTGGGGTTGGTCAGTATCAGCATGACTTAAACCAAGGGAAACTGGATGAGTCATTAACAGCAGTAGTGGAAGATGCAGTTAATAGAGTTGGTGTAGACTTAAATACTGCAAGTCCATCACTTCTTAAATATGTTTCTGGTGTTAATCCAAAGGTTGCAAATAGTATTGTTAGTTATAGAGAAGAAATGGGTAAATTCAAAAGCAGAGATGAATTATCAAAGGTGAAGGGACTTGGGGATAAGACATTTAAGATGTGTGCTGGATTTTTAAGAATATCAGAGGGAACTAACCCTCTTGATAATACTGGAGTTCATCCAGAATCTTACCATATAGCTAAGAAGTTAATGAATCTTGATTATAAGTCAAAAGAAATAGAAATTTTAGCTGAAGAGTTAAATGTAGGTGTACCTACGTTAAGAGACATCATTCTTGAGCTTGAAAAACCTGGAAGAGATCCTAGAGACGAAATGCCTAAACCAATACTTAGATCTGATATTTTAAAACTAGAGGATCTTAATAAAGATATGGTCTTAAATGGTACAGTAAGGAATGTTGTTGATTTTGGAGCGTTTGTTGATATTGGAGTTAAGCAAGATGGACTAGTTCACATATCCCAGATGTCAAATAAGTATATAAAACACCCCAAAGAGGTTGTCAAGGTTGGAGATATAATAAAGGTTAGGATCATAGATGTTGATAAGGATAAGGGGAGGATTTCCCTTAGTATGAAGGACATATCTAACTAGGAGGAGATTAAATGAAGCTTGGAGTTATAATAAACCCAATAGCAGGAATGGGTGGAAGGGTAGGACTTAAAGGTACTGATGGATTTGAAGTTTTAAAAAAGGCTAGAAGTATGGGAGCCAAACCTGAATCACCCATAAAAGCTATGAAGGCATTGGAAGTACTCAAGCCAATGAATGATCTAGAGATTTATTCATATCCTGGAGAAATGGGAGAAAGGGAACTAAAAGAGTTAGGTTGGAATCCCAGGGTTATAGGGAAAGTAGGTGAAGAAACATCACCAGATGATACAGAAAGAGCAGCCAGAGAAATGAAAGAATTAGGTGTTGATTTAATTATATTTGCAGGTGGAGATGGAACAGCAAGAAATATTTTTAATGCAGTTGAGGATACAACTCCAGTCATAGGTATACCAGCAGGGGTTAAGATTCATTCGGGAGTTTTTGCATCACATCCAAGAAATGCTGGAGAGATAGCTCTTCATTATCTATCTGACCCTGAAATTGGGGTAAAGGATGCAGAGGTAATGGATATAGATGAAGATAGATTTAGAGAAGGTATCGTTACTGCAAAGCTTTATGGATATATGAAAATTCCCCACATGCCCAGTCTTACTCAAACACAAAAGTCCAGTGGTTTCGCCGATGAAAGAGAAGCCATAGAGGGAATTGCTGAAAAAGTAATTGAAGAGATGAGAAATGGAGTATATTACATTGTAGGTTCTGGAACTACAATTAGGCCCATAATGGAAGGATTAGGGATCCCAAATACCTTACTGGGGATTGATATAATCAAGGATAAAAAACTTGTGGCTTCTGATGTAAATGAGAAAAAGATCCTGGAAATAATAGGAGATGACCCTGCCAAGATAATTGTCACTGTTATAGGTGGACAAGGTTATATATTTGGGCGAGGGAATCAGCAAATAAGTGCAGAGGTTATTAAAAAAGTAGGCAAAAAGAACATTATTGTCGTCGCTCCAAGAAGTAAGATTTTTTCACTGGAAGGAAGACCCTTACTTGTTGATACTGGAGATGATGAAGTTAACAAGATGATGAGCGGATATATAAAGGTTGTTTTTGACTATTATACAGATAGTGTTCAAGAGGTTAAAGGATTATAGATAAATATTTAACGATTTTAAAATAAATTTGTTGACAAAATAGATGAGCTTCGATATTATAATAATAGATATATCTTCAGGGCGAGGTGCAAGTCCTCACCGGCGGTAAAGCCCGCGAACCGAAAGGTTGATCTGGTGTAATTCCAGGGCCGACAGTTAAAGTCTGGATGAAAGAAGATGATGTATTCTGATGTTTTTTATGCCCCGAAGATTGCTTCGGGGCTTTTTTGTATCCCGAAGTAATAAAATTTATGGAGGGATTATTATGTACACGTTAAGTAAGGAACTATGGACAACGAGGACCATGGTAAAGGTATCAGTTTTAGGAGTTATAGCATTTATTTTAATGTTCTTTGAAATGCCACTAGTCTGGATAGCTCCACCATTTATGAAAATTGACATTTCAGATTTGCCTGCGCTAATAGGGGCATTTGCAATGGGACCAATGGTTGGAGTGATCGTGCAATTACTTAAGAATATTTTAAACTTAGTTATTGAAGGATCAACCACAGGTGGAGTTGGAGAATTTGCTAATTTTGTAGTGGGAAGTGTTTTTGCTTATACGGCTGGATTTGTATATTTTAAGAAACGTACATTTAATAGAGCGGTTTTAGGATTGATACTTGGAACAATAGCCATGACAATCGTAATCTCATTTGCAAACTACTACTTTATATTCCCCTTCTATGCAAAATTGTTTGGATGGCCAATTGAGAGTTTGGTAGAGATGGGAACAACAGTTAATTCAAGGATTGTGGATATGAAGACCATGGTAATATATGCAATTGTACCATTTAACCTGCTTAAGGGTGTTGTACTGACTGCCCTAACCATTCTTTTATATAAAAAGGTATCACCAATATTACACAGGTAGAAATCAAGTGCCAGAGCAAAAGAAATGCTCTGGTATTTTCTTGTATTAATTTTTCTACTTTGTTATAATTAAAAGTTGATACAATGAATTATGAAAGAAGGATATTATGATAATTAGAATAAATGGAATAGATGAAACAGAAAAATTTGGGAAGAGTATAGGAGCTTTACTTGAAGCAGGAGATGTAATATGTCTTAATGGAGACCTTGGAGCAGGGAAAACAACCATAAGTAAAGCAATAGGAGTAGGTTTGGAGGTAGAGGATTACATTACTAGCCCAACCTTTACTATTATAAATGAGTATAAGGGAAGATTACCCCTATACCATTTTGATGTATACAGATTAGAAAGTGGAGAAGAATTATTCGATCTTGGTGTTGATGATTATTTTTATGGTAAGGGAGTTTGCTTAGTTGAGTGGGCAGAAAATATTCAAGAGTCCTTACCAAAGGAAAGACTGGAGATCTGGATATTTAGAACAGAGGAAGATAAGAAGAGAATACTTGAAATAAAAGCTTTTGGAAATAGATATATAAAGCTACTAGAGGAGTTGAAAAAATGAAAGTATTAGGTTTAGACACCTCAACACTTATGACAACTTGTGCAATCATGGAAGATGACCTTTTATTAGGAGAATTTTCTCTTAACCTTGACATGAGTCATTCTGAAGCCCTAGTTCCAATGATAAAGTCATTGATGGATAATCTTAAACTAAGAATGGAAGAGCTAGACCTGATAGCTGTGTCAACAGGCCCAGGATCATTTACTGGATTGAGAATTGGAGTTACAACAGCTAAGAGTTTTGCTCATGTTTTAAATAAACCAATTGTTGGAGTATCATCACTGGAAGTATTGGCAAATAATATATTTGTTGATGGAATCATTGTCCCTATGATGGATGCAAGAAGAGATAGAGTGTTTACAGCAATTTACAGGAGAAAGCTAAACCATCTGGAAGAAGTTTTAAAACCCAATGCTATTGAGATAACTGAATTGATTAGTTACTTAAAGGAAGATGCAAGTGAAGCAACTTTAGTGGGAGATGGCAGTGTAGTATATAGAGAAGAATTGACTAGCAGTTTGAATGGTAGCATAAGATTCTCCCCAGGAGAGCTAAACCTATCTAGAGGTAGTAGTGTTGCCAAACTGGGATTGATAAAATATTTAAAAGATGGCAGTGATGACTTTTATACCCTAGCTCCTGATTATTTAAGGGATTCCCAGGCTGAAAGAAATCTAAAGCTAAAGAGGTAAAACGAAGATGATAATTAGAGAGATGACAATAGAGGATATAGATCAGGTTATTGAAATTGAAAAAGAATCATTTTCAACACCTTGGTCAAGAGATGCCTTTATTAACGAAATTAGAGACAATGTGTTAGCGATTTATGTGGTTGTTGAGGTTGATGGCAAGGTTGTTGGTTATGGTGGATTTTGGAGAATTCTAGATGAGGCTCATATAACAAATATTGCGGTAAAAAAGGAGTATAGAGGAAAAGGAGTAGGAGATGTTATAATTATTGGCATAATTGATTATTGTGAGAAAAACAATATTCCTAATATTACCCTGGAGGTAAGAGAATCAAATATTTCTGCACAAAATTTATATAGGAAGCATAAATTTGCTTCCTACGGAGTAAGACCAGGGTATTATACAGATAATGGAGAAGATGCAGTTATAATGTGGAGAAAGATGAGCTAGAGGTGAAAAATATGTTAACATTGGCTATTGAATCATCATGTGATGAAACATCATGTGGTGTAATTAAAGATGGAAGAGAAGTTCTTTCAAATATAATATCCTCTCAAATTGATATACATAGAAGATTTGGAGGGGTTGTTCCTGAAATTGCTTCAAGAAAGCATGTGGAGAGCATAAACCTAATTATTCAAGAAGCCTTGGATTATGCAAAAGTAAGTTTCAAGGATATAGATTTTGTAAGTGTAACACAAGGACCAGGTTTAGTTGGAGCCTTGTTGGTTGGACTATCCGCAGCCAAATCAATAGCTTATAGTCTAGATATTCCCTTGGTAGGAGTTAATCACATAGAAGGACATGTTTGTGCAAATTACATCGAACACAAGGAATTAAAGCCTCCATTTGTATGCCTTATCGTATCTGGAGGACATACCTATCTGATTGATGTTAAAGACTACAATACCTACACCCTATATGGAAGAACTAGAGATGATGCTGCTGGAGAAGCCTTTGATAAGGTTGCTAGGGCTATGGGACTTCCATATCCTGGGGGACCATTTATAGATAAATTAGCTGCTGAAGGAGATAAGGGAAAGATTGAATTTCCAAGGGTTTTCTTAGATGATAAAACCTATGATTTTTCCTTTAGTGGATTGAAAACAGCAGTACTCAATTATTTAAATGCTTCTAAACAAAGAGGGGAAGAAGTTGAAATTAAGGATGTAGCTGCGGGCTTTCAGCAGGCAGTATTAGATGTACTAGTTGAAAAATCCTTCAGGTTAGCAAAAGAACTTGGTAGGGATAAAATCGTTATAGCAGGAGGGGTAGCTGCAAATAAGGGATTGAGAAATATGCTGGAGGAAAGAGGAAGTAAGGAGAATGTAGGAATATATTATCCATCACCTATGCTATGCACGGATAATGCTGCCATGATAGGATCAGCAGGATATTACAATTATATAAATGGAAAGACATCACCTTTTGATTTAAAAGTGATGCCTAATCTTGGTTTTTTAGAATAAAGTCCCCAAATTATCCCTTGAATTTGGGGATGATTTTTTTAGGGATCTGTGGATAATGTGGGAAATTAAGGAAAATCGCCTAGTTATCCCATGCAAAACTGTGGATAAGATGTGGGTACTGTGCATAACCTGGGGATTACTCAGTTAATTCCATCCACTGGTCGTATAAGTCATCCAATCTATGTTTAAGTTTTTCTCTATTCTTACCTAGTGTAAGTACATTTTGATGATCTTCATAAATATTTGGATTTGACAAACTTTCATCTATTTTTTCCAGCTCTTTCTCATAGTTTGCTATACAATTTTCTATTTCTTTTATCTTGGCATTTTTATCTCTTTGCTGCTGAATTAATTCTTTTTCTTTTTTCTTCTCAAGCCTAATTTGAGTTTTAGTTCTAGGATCATCATCTTCTTCAATATAATTGAGTTCTTGCTTTTTTTCTACATAGTAATCATAATTTCCCAAGTACTCATTTAAACCTTCAGGTGTCAATTCAAAAATTTTATTAACTACTTGATTAAGGAAATATCTATCATGAGATATAACAAATAAGGTTCCTGAATAATCATTTAGGGCATCCTCCAAAACTTCTTTCGAGTCTATATCCAAGTGATTAGTAGGTTCATCCATTAATAATAGATTAGATTTGGATAACATTAATTTAAGTAGGGCTACTCTGGCCTTTTCCCCACCACTTAAATCACCAATTTCCTTAAAGATATCATCACCAACAAATAGAAACTGGCTAAGATAAGTTCTAATTTGGTAATGGTTAAGACTTGGGTAACTATCCCATATTTCATCTACAATGGAATTTTCAGGGTTAAGACCTTCCATCTCTTGATCGAAATACCCTGGTTGGACATTGTGTCCTTTTCTAATTTCTCCACTGTCATATGAAATTTCACCAAGTATGATCTTGAATAGAGTAGTCTTACCTATTCCATTTGGACCAATTAAACCAATTTTATCACCTTTATAAATTGCTAAGCTAATATTTTCAATTAGCTTGAAATCATCAAATGATTTTGATATATTCTCTGCAAATAACACATCGTTACCTGACTTTATTTCAGGATCAAACTTCAGTCTTGTCTTTTTACTATCTTGATGTTTAGGGAGGATCTTTACTCTATCAAGCATTTTTTGTCTACTTCTTGCTTGCCTTATATATCTTTCCCCACCGTATCTAATATATCTTTGAATAATCTCTTCCTGTCTTTTTATCTCCTTCTGTTGATCTTCAAATTGCTTATTCATAAGTTCAAGATCTTTTTTTCTTTGTACCATGAACCCTGAATAGTTGGTATTGTACTGATAAAGCTTTTTATTTTCCATGAGGAATATCTTATTTACAACATTGTCCAAGAAATACCTATCATGAGAAATTATTAATGCAGCACCAGAATAGTCATTTAAAAACTTTTCAAGCCAGGCAATGGCTGAAATATCCAAATGGTTTGTAGGTTCATCTAGAAGTAATAAATCGGGATTTTCAAGCAATAATTTAGCTAGGGAAACCCTGGATTTCTGTCCTCCACTTAGGATATCAACATTTTTATCAAAATCCTCTTCAATAAATCCTAAACCTTTTAATACTCCTTTAATTCTGGACTTGTATTCATAACCACCTTTGGAATTGAATTCTTCCAGCAAATGACCATACTCTGACATGGGTTTTTCCAAGGATTGTGGATTTTCTTCTGATAAGCTTGAAATCTCTACCTCCAAGGTTCTTATTCTTTCTTCCATAAGAATAAGGTCGTCAAACACCTTAAGGCACTCGTTGAAAATGGTTAAACTACTTTCAATCTTAGTATGTTGTTTAAGATATCCAAGACTAAGACCCTTTTGAAGCATGATAGTTCCAGAATCAGAGTCCAATGCTCCAGATATGATTTCGATTAAGGTAGTTTTCCCAGTTCCATTAAGTCCAAGCACTCCAACCTTGTCCCCATCTTCAAGATTGAAATTAATATCTTCAAGAATGGTTTCTACAATATATGATTTAAATAAATTACTTACAGATAATACAGGCATATTAAATCCTCCTAAAAGTCATACACTAATTCTAACATTATATCATTAATTAGTGAAGACCATCCCACCCAAGCCTTGAAAATATAAGTTTTGGATATGTGAATAAATTGACACATATTTTTTTTGATGATATAATTGTTTACATAAAATGATAGGTGGTGAAATAATTGAATAGAGAGTCTCAAGTGTCAGTAACAGTAATAAGAAGATTGCCAAAGTACCATCGTTATTTAACAGAACTAATTGATAAGGGAATCAGTAGAATCTCATCTCAAGAACTTAGTGTGTTAACGGGATTTACTGCTTCTCAAATTAGACAGGACTTAAACAACTTTGGAGGATTTGGTCAGCAGGGATATGGTTATAATGTGGAGGATTTACAAAAAGAGCTAGGTAAAATACTAGGATTGGATACCCACTATAACGCAGTTGTTGTAGGTGCAGGTAATCTCGGTCAAGCCATTGCAAACTACAAAGGATTTGAAGATGCAGGTTTTAAGGTATTATCATTATTTGATAGAAATCCCAAGGTAATTGGTCTTAAGATTAGAGACATTGAAATTAGAGACATGGAACATATTGAGGAGTTCATAAAGGAACACAATGTGGAAATCGGAATTATTACAACACCTAAGGATAGTGCTCAAAAGATTGCAGATATTTACATTAAATCTGGAATAAAAGGTATATGGAATTTTGCACCCACTGATTTACAAGTACCAGATGATATTGTAATTGAGAATGTTAGATTGAACGAGAGTTTATTTATTCTTTCTTATTTTCTTAAGACAAAATTCGATAAATAATCTAAAGATATAATTATATGAAAGGAAGATCATATGATTATATCTTTTTTTAGCAGCATTCTGAGCCTATATTGGGTTGCTAAGGTAATATTTGTATGATATAATTTTTTCGAGATTAATAGTATTTGTGAATATATTTTTCACAGCTAATTTAAAGGGGGTAGTTTTAATGTCAAAAGAAAATCTAAATCCATTAGTAAGTGCTCAGAAACAAGTAAAAGATGCTTGCGACGCACTAGGATTAGAGCCATCAGTATATGAATTACTTAAGGAACCAAAGAGATTTATTGAGCTTTCAATCCCAGTAATTATGGATGATGGTAGTGTAAAGGTATTTAAAGGCTTCCGTTCAATGCACAGTGATGCAGTAGGACCAGGTAAAGGTGGAATACGTTTTCATCCAGGAGTTCATGCTGATGAAGTAAAGGCATTATCAATTTGGATGACCTTCAAGTGCTGTGTAACTGGTATCCCATATGGTGGAGGAAAAGGTGGAATCATAGTTGATCCTTCTACTTTATCAAAAGGAGAATTGGAAAGATTATCAAGAGGTTATATTCAAGGATTGCATAAATACATTGGTGAAAAAATTGATATACCTGCACCAGATGTTAATACTAATGGCCAAATCATGTCATGGATGGTTGATGAATTCAACAAGCTTACTGGTCACATGGAACTTGGAGTAATTACAGGTAAGCCAGTTGAGTGGGGCGGATCAAAGGGTAGAAATGAAGCAACTGGATTTGGTGTTGCTGTTGTTACTAGAGAAGCTGCTAAAAAAGTTGGTATTGATATGAAAGGTGCTTCAATAGCTGTTCAAGGTTTTGGTAATGTTGGAAGCTACACAGTTAAAAACGTTCAAAAACTTGGAGGAAAAATTGTTGCTATAGCTGAGTGGGCAAGAGATCATGGAACATATGCTATCTATAACGAAGATGGTTTAGACTTCGAAGAGATGGCTGCATACGTTAAGGAAAACAAAAATCTAGTAAACTATCCAAAAGCTAAAATGATTAGCTTAGATGAGTTCTGGGGACTAAATGTTAAAATCTTGATTCCAGCTGCATTGGAAAATGCTATTACCCTTGATAATGCTGATAAGATAAATGCTAAACTAGTAATTGAAGCAGCTAATGGGCCTATAACTCCAGAAGCTGATGAAATTCTTGAGAAAAAAGGTATTGTAGTAGCACCAGATATTCTTGCAAATGCAGGTGGAGTAACAGTTTCTTACTTTGAGTGGGTTCAAAACCTATATGGCTACTACTGGAGTGAAGCAGAGGTTGAAGAAAAAGAAGAAATTGCTATGGTTAACGCATTTAATGATGTATGGAAAGTTAAGGAAGAATATAAAGTACCAATGAGAAAGGCAACTTATATGCATTCAGTTAAGAAAGTTGCAACTGCAATGAAATTAAGAGGCTGGTACTAATTTTTAGAATAGGGGATGGAAGCTTAGCTTCTGTCCTTTTTTTTTTATTTAGGGTATAATATCCTTATTATGAATTATGAGGAGATAAACTATGTCATATAAAATTGAAAACAGAGAAGATAGCTTGATTATTTCTGAACTTAAGGATTTTAAACCCAGCCATATATTTGAGTGTGGGCAGTGCTTTAGGTGGAAAAAAGAGGATGATAATAGTTATACAACCATTGCATCAGGAAGGGTTATAAATATTATAGAGGATAAGGATAATTTTATTGTAAGAGGGAGTAGCATTGAGGAGTGGAAGGAGTTTTGGCATCATTATTTTGATCTGGATAGAGATTACTCACAAATAAAAGAGGAACTTTCCGTGGATCCAATACTCCAAGAAGCAATAAGTTTTGGGTATGGTATGAGACTTTTAAATCAGGATCCTTATGAAACCATAATTTCTTTTATAATATCAGCCAACAATCAAATTCCCAGGATAAAAAGTGCTGTTGAATTAATATCCAATGACCTAGGGGATTTTGTAGTTAGTTTTAAGGGAAAGGATTACTATAGCTTTCCAGAACCAAAAGAATTAGCTTCAAAAAGTGAGGCATATATAAGAGAGAAGTATAGAGTTGGGTTTAGAGCTGATAGGATTAGAGAAGTAAGTAGAAGGATTGCCCAAGGTGAATTTGATCATAGGTGTATATATGATTTTGATCACAAAAAGGGTAAGGAGCTATTAACTACCTTGCCTGGAGTTGGACCAAAGGTTAGTGACTGTATTTTATTATTCGCCTATGATAAGTCAGAGGCTTTTCCGGTGGATGTGTGGGTCAAAAGAGTAATGGAATACTTTTATTTTAAAAGAAACGCCACAAAAAAAGAGTTGGAGGAATCAGGGGAGAAGTTATTTGGAAGTTTAGCTGGGTTTGCCCAGCAGTATCTATTTTATTATGCAAGAGAAATGGGAATTGGCAAGTAACCACTGGAAACAGTGGTTTTTCTGTTTTGATACTAATTTGTCACACTAATGTAACCAACTAAGAGTCTTATCTTGATATACTTATAATTGAATAAAGTAATAGAGGGGGTGAGAACTTTGAAAAAGAGAACAAAAATAGTATTTCTTTTGCTAGTACTCACCCTTATGTTTTTTTTATCAGGGTATGTACTAGAGAACATAAAGGATTACAAGACAGGTTACTTAATGGGAGAAGATAGGGAGTACCTAGTAGTATTAACAGGTAGAAAGTGGCATAAATACGGAAAAGAGATTATTATATATTCCTTGGATGAAGGGAAAAAAGAAATATTTAGGAGAGATATATCCCACTTAAAGCCCTGGAAGATAGAGCTTGGAGATGTTGATGGAGATTCTCATTTCGAAATTGCCATAGGAGTTTACAAGGAGTCACCACTTCATCCTATTATGGCAAAGCGACCATTTATATATAATTTTGATGGTGAAGATTTAGTGCCAAAATGGAGGGGTTCAAGACTATCAAGACCATTTACTGACTTTCTCTTATTTGATGTGGATCAAGATGAAATTTATGAGATAGTTTCAGTGGAAGAATTAGCAGATGGTGGTCACATTGTAAATAGTTATAAATGGAAAGGATTTGGGTTTGAAGGATTTATGGAAAGTGATAAGAATATTCCATTTGATTACTTAGAATCCTTAGATGGAGAACTATACGCTATCACTAAGGATAATGATATGATCCTAAAAACAAAAGTATTTAATTTTGAATAAGAAAGTGAGGGAAGAAAATGCATAGAAAGTATTTAAAGGTGGGAGCTATTATATTAGTTATTTCAATACTTATAGCAGGATGTACAAACAAGGATATTACTAAAATTCAAGAGCCCATAGAAAAGCCTCAACCAATAGAGGAACCTTTGCCTGTGGAGGAACCTGAACCTATAGAAAAAATATCTTTGGAAGCTGACCTATCCAATGTAATAAATCTAGATGATTTTGAAAGTTTTAGTGATGATGAATTAAAGATGCTTTCAGAAGCTAATTTTTTTGTAAGGCCATCTGATGAAGAACAGTTATTTTTCATTTATGAACACAATGAATACCAGGAAATTCCATCATTTGTAACAACTGACTCAGTTTTACAAGTTTACCATATTTTCTATAATTACACATTAAGAACCTTAGAAGAACAAAGATTGATTCAATTGGCAAGAGGCTTATCAAAAGACATGTTAGTAGAATCTATTAAGCAGTACGAACTTATTAGTGATGATGAGTTAAAAGAAAGCTCAATTAAGAACATTGCATTTTTTACTGTGGCGAATAAGCTTATAAAAAATGAATTACCAGAAAATATACCATCAAGATCATTGAATATGGCAAATAGGGAGTATCAGAAGATAATGGAGAAACAAGTTTATGAAAAATCTGAAATTTTCCCATTTGAAATTGATTATAGCCAGTATATAATAAGGGGACACTACACAAGAAGTGAGGACCTGGGAGATTATTTTCTAACTATGATGTGGTATGGACAAATACCCTTACCCTTATATAAGAATGAGGAAGAAAGAAACTACGATCAAACCTATCAAGCTCTTTTAATTACTGATATATTAAGTAATGATGGGAAAATTTTTAACACGTGGAAGAAAATCTATCAACCAACTGAGCATTTTGTAGGAAGCAGCGATGATCTTAACATTTACGATTATAAAACAATATATAGTAATGTTTACAAGGATATCAGTAGCATAGATCAACTAAAGGATAATGATAAGATAGATGCTTTCTATAAGGAAGCAGATAAATTGCCAATGCCAAAGATAATGGCAAGATTCCTACCAAAGAGTGATAATTATAATGGTATTGATTCACCAGTAGGCAAGCAGTTTAGATTTATGGGTCAACGATATGTTATGGACTCAGAAATGATCCAAAGACTTGTATATCCAATCTTAAGACCTATTCCATCTGGTCTTGATGTAATGGCTGTCCTTGGATCAAATAGAGCCAAGGAAATTCAACTTAATGATCCAATAAATCAAATGTGGGAAGATTACCCTATAGTTATGGAAGAACTGATTGAGGAATTTTCTCACTACACAGAAGCAGATTGGAAAAAGAATATGTATACAGGTTGGATGTGGGTTCTAAGTGCTTTAAACCAAAACGAATATGGGGACGAACATCCAGACTTTATGAAAAATGAGGCTTGGATAGATAAAAATCTAAATACCGCCTTATCATCTTGGGCTGAATTAAAGCATGACACTGTATTGTATGGAAAGCCATCTGGAGCAGAAATGGGTGGAGACATGATAAAAGAGACTAAAGGTTATGTTGAACCATCTATAGAAGTGTATGAAAGATTACTATGGTTAACTGATAGATCAAGGGAATTATTAAAGGAAATGAACTTGGAAATTGACGATATAGATATAAAAATGGAGCGTTTCCAGTGGCTATTGGATTTCTTAATCACTGCCTCCCAGAAGCAACTTAAAGGAGAGGCCTTAACTCAAGAAGAGTACTTTAGACTTACTATATTTGGAGGAATTCTTGAGGATTTGACCTTATCATTTTCAAATGTTGGACGTTGGCATGAAATAACTTCTGAAACAGATAAGAATATGGCTGTTATAGCAGACTATCATACAGTTGGCAGAGATGGGATGATGCATGCAGGAGTTGGCCCAGCTTATGAGATTTACGCTATAGTACCTATAGAAGGTGAATTAGTATTAACTAGAGGAGCTGTGTTTAGTTTTCATGAATTTTTAAGTGTGACAAGACTTACAGATGAAAAATGGCAGGAGATGATTAAGTCTGGAAATTACCCATCTATGCCAGAATGGACGGATAGTTTTATAGTAAAATAAAGCCTTTTAGGGGCTTTATTTTTTGAAAAACAGCTAGAAATCAACTTAAAAATAGTATATTATTGACTGTAGTAATCTAAATGAATGGATAGGTGATAATATGCTAGGTACAATAGTAAACAGTATAGCCATAATAGCAGGTGCTTTTGTTGGAATTTTATTAAATAAGGGAATCAAGGAACAATATACCAAGACCATAATGGATGGAATGGGATTGTCTGTAGTAGTAATTGGTATTATGGGTGCCATCAAGATGGATAACCTAATATTAATAATAGCAAGTATAGTGGCAGGTAGTCTAATAGGAGAAATGCTTGACTTAGATAAAAGACTTGAAAACCTAGGCAATAATATGGAAAAAAGATTTGGAAAAGGAGATTCTAATTTTTCTAAGGGCTTTATTATGGCGTCATTGGTTTATTGTATCGGTGCAATGGCAATTCTTGGTGCATTAGAATCAGGATTAAGTGGAAATCATGAAACCCTTTATGCAAAATCTGTGCTTGATGGAATATCAGCTATAATATTTGCATCAACCCTGGGAATAGGAGTTGCTTTCTCAGCAATTGCTGTGTTTGTCTACCAAGGAGTCATAACCTTATTGGCAAGTTCTGTAAAGGATTTTCTTACGCCAGTAGTTATAACTGAAATGTCAGCAGTGGGCGGTATTCTAATAATGGCAATAGGAGTAAATATTTTAGGCTTAAAGAAAATCAAAATAGCAAATATGCTACCAGCTATATTTATACCAGTAATTTATTATATTATATTAAACTTATTTTAAGTATAATAATCAAAGAATAAAGTAGCAATAATTAGAAAACTTGAGAAAAACACCATAATACTCGAAAATTTTGCTAAAAATATTTAATTTGAGATAAATTTAGACTTGATTAGCAAATGATTTTCGAGTATTATTATAAATAGATGTTAGCACTCGATTAAGAAGAGTGCTAACAAAAACGAAAAATTATAAGGAGGTATCTTAATGAATCTTAAGCCATTGGGAGACAGAATAATTATAAAGAAAGTAGAAGTTGAAGAAAAAACTAAAAGTGGTATAGTATTGCCTTCAACTGCAAAAGAACAACCACTTATGGCAGAAATAGTTGCTGTTGGTGATGAAATTCTAAATGATGAAAAGAAGAAAGAACAGATAAAAGTTGGAGATAAGGTAATTTTCTCCAAATATGCAGGAACTGAAGTTAAAGTTGATGGTCAAGAACTTACAATTTTAAAACTAATGGATATTTTAGCAGTAGTAGAAGACTAAGATTAATTAAAAGGAGTGTTATATAGTATGGCTAAGGAAATTAAATTTGGCGAAGATGCTCGTCGATCTATGGAAAGAGGAATAAATAAACTTGCTGATACGGTTAAAGTTACTTTAGGACCAAAGGGAAGAAACGTAGTATTAGATAAGAAGTTTGGGGCTCCACTAATTACAAATGATGGAGTTACAATAGCAAGAGAGATTGAATTAGAAGATAAGTTTGAGAATATGGGTGCTCAATTAGTTAAGGAAGTTGCAACCAAGACTAATGATGTAGCAGGTGATGGAACAACTACGGCAACATTACTAGCTCAAGCAATAATTAGAGAAGGGCTTAAGAATGTTGCAGCTGGTGCAAATCCCATGGTACTACAAAAGGGAATAAGAAAGGCTGTAGATGTAGCTGTTACTGAAATTAAGAACGCATCTGTACCAGTTGAGTCAAAAGAAGCCATAGCTCAAGTTGCTTCAATTTCTGCTGGTGATGATGAAATTGGTAATCTGATTGCTGATGCTATGGAAAAAGTTGGAAATGATGGAGTAATAACTGTAGAAGAGTCTAAGTCCATGGGAACTACTTTAGACGTTGTTGAAGGTATGCAGTTTGATAGAGGTTATGTTTCAGCTTATATGGTAACAGACACTGAGAAGATGATTGCTGAATATGAAAATCCATATATATTAATTACTGATAAAAAGATCTCCAATATTCAGGAAATCCTACCAGTGTTAGAGCAAATTGTACAACTAAGTAAACCACTAGTAATTATTGCTGAAGACATAGAAGGAGAAGCTATGGCTACCCTAGTAGTAAATAAGCTAAGAGGAACCTTCAACTGTGTAGCAGTAAAAGCTCCTGGATTTGGTGACAGAAGAAAAGAAATGTTACAGGATATTGCTATCCTAACAGGTGGTACTGTAATATCTGAAGAGCTTGGCTATGAATTAAAAGAAGCTACTCTTGAAATGTTAGGTAGAGCAGCTAAAGTGAAAATAGATAAAGATACAACAGTTATAGTAAATGGTGAAGGGAATCAAGAAGAAATTCACAATAGAGTTAAACAGATAAAGGCACAGTTGGATGCAACTGAATCTGAGTTTGATGCTGAGAAACTTCAAGAAAGATTGGCAAAATTATCTGGAGGAGTTGCAGTTATACAAGTAGGAGCTGCTACTGAAACTGAGTTAAAAGAGAGAAAACTAAGAATTGAAGATGCACTAGCAGCCACCAGAGCGGCTGTAGAGGAAGGAATCGTACCTGGAGGAGGAACAGTACTATTAAATGCTATTCCAAGGGTAGAGAAGCTTCTAGCCACTGTAAATGGCGATGAAAAAACTGGTATCTCAATAATTCTAAGAGCTTTAGAAGAACCTGTAAGACAAATTGCAGCAAATGCAGGACTAGAAGGCTCAATAATTGTTGAAAAAGTCAAAGCAGCTGAAGTTGGCATTGGATTTGACGCAATGGCTGAAGAGTATGTAAATATGATTGATAAAGGAATTGTTGACCCAACAAAGGTTACACGTTCAGCATTACAAAATGCAGCTAGTGTAGCAGCTATGGTCTTAACTACTGAAAGTGCAGTAGCTGATATAGAATCTGAAGATCCTATGGCAGGAATGGGTGGCATGGGCGGAATGGGCGGCATGATGTAGTCCATACTCAATGAATTGAAAAAAGACAAGGTTGGAACCTTGTCTTTTTTCAATTCTACCATACGTTTATTTCAATTTATTTCTTTCTTTGATATAGTATTGTTTGGAGGAGATATTATGGATAGTGATAAAATTGGCAATTTAATTCAAAGAAGAAGAAAAGAGATGAACTTAACTCAAAAGAATTTAGCTGATCGACTATTCCTTAGCGATAAGACTATATCAAAATGGGAGAGAGGTATTGGACTGCCTGATGTAACCATTCTTCCTTTATTGGCTAACCAATTGGGAATAACACTTGATAGTCTTATGCAGGGCGAATTTGAAATAAACGATAATATTGGAGGAAATATGAAAAATCTAAAATTTTATTATTGCAAGTCTTGCAGTAATATTGTCACCTCAACACTTGATGTAGAAATTTCATGCTGTGGAAAGAAGTTAAGTGAATTAATACCAGACAAGGCAAGTGAAGAAGAAAAATTAGAAATTCAGCTAATTGAACATGACTACTATATAACTTCTGACCATCCAATGACTAAGGATAATTACATTAGTTTTGTAGCTCTATTAACTGGAGATAGTATTATGCTTAAAAAACAATACCCTGAGTGGAATTTACAATTAAGAATACCTAACTTCGGCAAGGGAAAGCTGGTGTGGTATAGTACAAGCAAGGGCTTAAAGTACCAATTGACAAATATAAAGAAATAAGGGAAATCCTCACCAATTATTACATGGTGAGGATTTTAGATTAGCCCACATAAATGTGGGGGGATTACATTTTCACTGCCAGGATAAGGACAAAGAGGTTACAGTGGTTAAGTGGATAAATGGGGGGCAAAATGCCTTTAAGCTAAATTGTATTTATTCTTTATTCAGATCTTTGTCCTTTGAGATTGTATCCCGTACCTTTTCTGAACTTTTACTTATATTGTTAAACCTTATATAAATAATACTTTATCTTTAATAGATAGTAAAATTCATATATTTCATAATATACATTCCTAGAGGGAATAAAACCATAGGATTAATCCTTTCGTAACTTCTATTTACAAAACTTATGTGCTATAATTAGGCTATAAACATAATTCATAACAATCAAAGAATAGATTCCAAATACGAATGGAGATAAGTATGGATATAAAACAAATCAAGACATTTATAGTAGTAGCTAACTCATTGAATTTTACAAAAGCTGCAGAAGAGCTTTTTATGACTCAATCTTCTGTTAGTAAGATTATAAAAGCATTGGAAGATGAACTAGAAAGTGTACTTTTTCACAGAAGTCCAAAGATAGAACTAACAGATGTTGGAAGAGAATTTTTAGATAAATCCATCGAAATTATTAGTCTTGTGGAAAGTATACCTGAGGAGATATCTCAATATCAAAGAAATCCAAGAGGAAATATACATATAGGAATACCTCCAATAATCGGGGCATCATTCTTTCCAAAACTCATTGGAGACTTTAAAAGAAGTTTTCCAGAAATAAATATTAGATTGGTGGAGGAAGGCTCAAAGAGCATTATTGAATTATTAAAAGAGTCATCTCTTGATATTGGAGTAGTATGCTCATACCCAGAAGAAGAACTTGGTTTTAGCACAATGGAATTTGTAAAAAGTCCCTTAATGCTAGTTGTAAACCAGTCTAATCCACTAGCTAACAAGGATGAGATTAGCTTTTTAGAGTTGAAGAATCAGGAATTTGTAATATTTCAAGAAGATTTTAGCTTATATGATCAAATTGTTGCAGGTTGCTTAAAACATGGCTACCATCCCAATATTATTTGTAATAGCTCTCAAAGAGATTTTATATTGGAAATGGTAAAGGCAAATCTTGGAATAACTCTGCTTCCTCAAATTATTACACAATCAATAGTTGACCATAATTTAAGGATAATACCAGTAAAAGATCCAAACATATACTTAAACCTTCTTATGGTATGGAGCAATGTTAGGTATAAGTCAACAGCAACTAAAGAATGGCTAAAATATGTGAAGTCTATGTATTAAAGGGCGAAATATTTATGTTGCATTAAAGGTCAAAAAGGTATATTATATTAAAGCAATTATAAGTAGTAGGAGATGAAAGAAATGAACAGAACTTATACCATATATTTATTATTAACCCATAGTGGCTCAATGTTTTCAAAGGCAATAAATGCCTATACCAGAGATCCATATACTCATATATCAATAGCATTCGATAGCCAGTTAAAAGATATCTATAGCTTTGGTAGATTGAAACCATATAATCCAGTAATTGGGGGATTTGTAAAAGAAGACATAGAATTTGGAACCATCAAGAGATTCCCAAGGACTAAATGTGCCCTATATTCATTGGACATAACTGAAGAACAATATATTAGTTTAATAAAGGAACTGGATAGATTTACCAGTCAAAGTAAGAAGTATAACTACAATCTACTGGGAGTAATAACTGCAATGTTTCACTATCCAATGAGTAGAGAATACAGTTACTTCTGCTCTCAGTTCGTTTCGGAACTACTCTTGAAGAGTGGAGTAGCTATAACCAAAAAGAATCCTGGACTTACTTCACCAATGGATATAATGGGATATAAAAACTTGAATTTTATATACTCAGGTTACTTGAAGGATTACATTCTAAACAATTACAATCCTAAATTAGTAGAAGGCAGTGTTCAACCTAGAAACGTAATATTTGATCTTATACCATGGAGTCGATTAATTAGGAGGTAAAGAATGATAATTAAAATATTAGGCACAGGTTGTGATAAATGTGACAAATCATATGACAATGCTATAAGGGCAACAAAAGAATTGGGAATAGAGGCTAAGGTAGAAAAGGTAACAGACCTTGTAACCATGATGAAGTATGGAATTCTAAGCACTCCAGGAATAGTTATTAATGAAAAAGTTGTTATGACAGGAAGAGTAGCCACTTTAGATGATTATAAAAGATTGTTAAAATAATATGAAAATATTGGAAATAATGTTGACAAACCCACGAAAGTGGGTTATTATTTTAACATACAAATAGATAAATTTAAATATAAAGGGGTAAGGGTATGGACAGAAGAGTTGATGTATTAAAAGCTTTAGGCGATAAGAACAGACTGTTGATATTGGATATGCTCTCCTGTGGAGAAATGTGTGCTTGTGATATTATGGATGGATTGGAGTTAACCCAACCAACCATATCACACCATATGAAGATTCTCGTAAAATCAGGGTTAGTTAATGGAAAGAAAGCCGGAAAGTGGGTAAACTACTCTATTAACAAAGAAACAATAAAGGATTTGACAGATTACATAGATTTTTTGACTAATGAAAAAGAAAACTGTATATGCCATAGAAAAACAAAGATTTGCAAATTGTAAAGATATTAAGTTAGGAGAGTTTTGAATTGAATAGAAAAATTGACTTATACTTACTTACAGGATTTTTAGGGGCTGGAAAAACAACATTCCTTACTAATATTCTAAATGACTTGCAGGACCATAAGGTGGGAGTCATAATGAATGAGTTTGGAAGAGTTAGTATAGATGGTGAAATAATAAAAAAAGATGGATTAGAACTAACTGAGTTAAATAGGGGATCTATCTTTTGTTCATGTTTAAAATTGAATTTTGCCCATGCTATGGTGGAAATGGCAGACAAGGATCTTAAGTACTTGTTTGTAGAATCCTCAGGATTGGCAGATCCTTCAAATATTGGGGAGATATTAGAAGGTGTCAAATCAGTTAAAGGAGATGTGTATGACTACAAGGGAGCAGTGTGCATAACTGATACTAACAACTTTCTAGATCAAGTGGATGATATAGAAACTCTTGAAAGACAAATAAAGCATTGTCATCTAGCAGTGCTTAGCAAGACAGACCTAGTTGATGATGATACCCTTACCAAAACAATAGAAAAAATCAGGGGTATAAACCCTATAGTTCCCATTGAAACAGCAAGTTTTGGAAGATTAGATTATAAGTTTTTAGATGAGGATTTATTAAAGTATTCCTGGAGTGAAACTGAAGATACAACTAACGCTCCGGAAAATAAGCCTAAGACAATATTGATAGACTTTAATGAACCTTTGAAAAAGAAAGAAGTTATTAAATTTATCGATGAGATAAAAAATGATGCATACAGAATAAAGGGATTTGCAATTTTAGAAGATGGTTGGAATCAAATAGATGTTGTGGGTAGGAAAATAGATTTTACAAAGAGTAAAGATAGAGGGAGCCAGCAAATAGTTGTTATTTCTAAAATAGGGCCTCAGATTATTAGACCAATTGCAAAAGTATGGGAAGAAAATTTAAAGGTCAGCATGAAGATGAAATAGGGGGTAACCCCTTTTTTTAAACTAAAATAATTGAAAATTCAGTAAATATTTGGGTATATAAAATAGGAGGAGGTGTAATAAAGTGAAAGCAAAATTTATGGTGCTAGTTATAATCATTCTGATGGTACTTACAGGTTGTGCAAGTAAGGTTGAAGAAGTAGAAATTAAAACTGCTGAAGACTGGAAAGATCAACATTCTGATATTTTTGCTTCCTACATGAGCAATTCAGAAATGGTAGAGACTACCTTTGGAGGATCCGTGCCCATTGATTATTTGGAAAAGTATCCTGAGCTGAAGGTATTCTATGATGGCTATGGATTTAGTATTGAGTATTTAAGGGCAAGGGGCCACGTTTATGCCTTAGAAGATGTTATACATACCAAAAGACCAAAGGCTGCTGCTAGTTGTTTTGCATGTAAAAGCCCTGATTACTTAAAACTTGTAACTGAAGAAGGAGATAAAGTTCATTCCATGACCTTTGAAGAAGTTACCCCAAGTATGATAAATACTATTAGTTGTTATGACTGTCATGAAAATACACCAGGTGTAATAAATGTATCCAGGGGTCACTTCACAGAAGGATTAACACATTTAGACAAAGAGTATAAGCCAAATGATATGGTTTGTGGTCAGTGTCATGTTGAGTACTATCAAGATCCTGAAACTAGAGAAGTTACTCTACCTTGGCACAATGGTTTAGGGACTGATGGAATGATCCAGTATTTTGACTCTATTGAATACTCAGATTGGGTACATCCAAAAACTAACTCTCCTCTACTTAAGGTTCAACATCCAGAATTTGAAACCTTCAATGGGAGCTTACATTCCGGATTCAACCTATCTTGCACTGATTGTCATATGCCTCAAGTTCAAGGAAATAGTGGTGAAACTATAAAATCTCATCATTGGACAAGCCCTCTTAAAACAGTTGAACAGTCATGTTTAGGCTGTCATCAAAGTGATACCACTAGTTCTCTTATAGCAAGGGTTGAAGGAGTTCAAGGGCAAGTTGAAGCTAGAATGATGGAAGCCTCATTAGTTCTGCAAGAGCTGATTAGTGAATTGGTAAAAGAGACTAACTCTCAAACAGTTAGTGATCAAGTACTTGAAGAAGCAAGATATAAGCACAGGGTTGCTCAATTTAAATGGGATTTTGTATTTGTTGAAAACAGTGAAGGTTTCCATAACAAAGCAATGGCCTTAAAAGAATTGGATGATGTAATAAGAATTGCAAATGAAGGTTTAGATTTGATAAGATAAGAGGGAGGTGGATTACCATCTTCCTATTATTATTTTGGAGGGAAATATGACCATAAATAAGAAAATCAAGATATGGAAGAATAATTATGTATATAAACAGGTTGAAAGAATAATTCTTCCTGATTTTAATCAGTCTGAAATTGAGAGATTAGAAGTTGAATTTTCAGGAAGAGTACAGAAGGTTGGATTTAGATTGGAGATTTATCTTCTGGCAAAGAAGTTAGGATTAACTGGATTTGCAGAAAATCTTCCTAATGGAAAAGTTCTAATGGAAGTTCAGGGAGAAAGAGAAAAAATAGATTTTCTTCTAGAATTCATGAAAGGATTAATAAGGGCTAAGGTTGAAAAAGTAATTATAAAAAAGATGGATAAGATTAGCAGGGAAGATTCATTTATTATCACGGAGTAAAGTAATTATATTTTTTCTTGACATTGGTCATTAGGTTTGTTACATTAGTAAGAAAATATTAACAGGGAAATCTTAAAGGAGGAATTGATTTGGAATTTGCAGGTGAGGGTTTAACCTTTGACGATGTACTTTTATTACCAGGTAAGTCAGAGGTTCTTCCAAGAAATACCAATGTTAGCACATACTTGACTAAAAAGATAAAGCTTAATATACCCTTGATGAGTGCAGGAATGGATACTGTAACAGAATCTAGAATGGCCATTGCCATGGCAAGAGAAGGTGGAATAGGAATTATTCATAAGAATATGTCAATCGAGAGACAAGCTCTTGAAGTGGATAGGGTTAAAAGATCAGAACACGGAATAATAACAGACCCATTTTTTCTATCAAGAGACCATATTATAGCAGATGCCTTAGAACTTATGGAAAGATATAGAATTTCTGGAGTTCCAATTGTAGATGAAGAAAACAAACTAGTTGGAATACTTACAAATAGAGATATTAGATTTGAGAAAGACATAACACAAAAAATTGATGATGTTATGACAAAGGAAAATCTAATAACTGCACAAATTGATATAACCATGGATGAAGCTTTGGATGTAATGAAACAGTATAAGATAGAGAAACTTCCATTGGTGGATGATAATTTTAAACTAAGTGGATTAATTACTATAAAAGATATAGAGAAATCCATTGAGTTTCCAAACTCTGCCAGAGATGAGAGGGGTAGACTTCTGGCTGGAGCAGCTGTTGGTGTTACTGATGACATGCTAAAGAGAGTAGAAGCTTTAGTTAAAAGCCAAGTAGACGTTGTAGTTCTTGACACAGCTCATGGTCATTCCAAGGGAGTATTAGATGCTGTGAAAAGCATTAAGAATAACTTCCCTAATTTACAAGTAATAGCAGGAAATGTTGCCACAGCAGAAGCAACATATGATTTAATACAAGCAGGAGCAGATGCAATCAAAGTTGGAATTGGTCCTGGATCAATCTGTACAACTAGAGTTGTAACAGGTATTGGAGTTCCACAGATAACAGCAGTTATTAACTGCTCAAAAGCAGCAAATGAATTTAATGTTCCAGTAATAGCAGATGGTGGAATTAAATATTCTGGGGACATAACAAAAGCCATAGCAGCCGGTGCAAACATTGTAATGGCAGGCTCTTTGTTTGCAGGTACTGAAGAGAGTCCAGGTGAAGAGGTTCTATTTGAAGGTAGAAGGTATAAGGAGTATAGAGGAATGGGCTCCATGGGAGCAATGGATTCAGGTAGTAAGGATAGATACTTCCAAGAAGGAACCAAGAAGTATGTTCCAGAAGGCGTTGAAGGAAGAGTTCATTATAAGGGTAAATTAGGTGATGTTGTCTATCAGCTAATAGGAGGATTAAAATCAGGAATGGGATATGTTGGAGCAAAAGATATTTCTGAGCTACAAGAAAAAGCAAAGATGATAAAGATATCATCAGCTACCTTAGTTGAAAATCATCCCCATCACATAACAATAACCAAGGAATCACCAAATTATCAAAGAGGATAAGCTATAAGGATCTGATTAAAAGCAGGTCCTTTTTCATATGCAAATCCATCTATACTTTTAAAGACTATTGTAGTAAAATTAAGTCATATTTACACTATATGAGGAATTAAGGTGATCATGATGAAAATTGGACTTGATGTTGGTTCCACTACCCTTAAGTGTGTTGTAATGGATCAGGAAGAGAATTTACTTTTTAGTTCATATGAAAGACATTATTCTCAAATCAAGGAAAAAACCATTGTACTCTTGGAAGAAATTACTAGTAGGTTTCCAGATGTTGAAAACTTCTATTTATCAATTTCAGGTTCAGCAGGAATGGGACTAGCTCAAAGATTTGACATACCATTTATACAAGAGGTTTATGCTACGAGATTGGCAGTATTAAAGATGGTCAATAATCCCGATGTGGTTATTGAGCTAGGTGGAGAAGATGCTAAAATATTATTTTTATCTGGAGGAATGGAAGTTCGTATGAATGGATCCTGTGCAGGTGGAACAGGAGCCTTTATTGATCAGATGGCAACACTAATGGGAGTTAGTTTGACTGATTTAAATGAATTAGCTAAGGGTTATGATAAGACATATACAATAGCATCAAGATGTGGTGTTTTTGCTAAATCTGATATTCAGCCTCTTATAAATCAAGGTGCTAGTAAAAATGATATATCAAAATCAATATTCAATGCAGTTGTCAATCAAACAATAGGTGGACTAGCCCAAGGAAGACCTATAAAAGGAAATATAGTTTATCTAGGTGGACCCTTAACCTTTTTTTCACAACTTAGAGAAAGTTTTAACTCTTCCTTGGAGTTAATTGGAATTTGCCCAGAAAATTCCTTGTATTTTGTAGCCATGGGGGCAGCATTGAGTCCTATGGAGAAGAAAATTTACATTAAGGACTTACTACTGAGATTTAAAAGATCAGATGAGATAAAAACCTTTGGAGGATTAAATAAGCTTTTCCATGATGAAAAAACTTACATAGGCTTTAAGGATAGACATGATAGAGAGATAGTTAGTTCAGTTGATCCTAATCTTTATAATGGGGATGCCTTCTTAGGAGTAGACGCAGGAAGTACCACCATTAAGGCTGTTGTAATAGATGAGAAGGAGAATATATTATCATCAATGTATAGATCAAATCAGGGAAATCCAGTTCCCCTGGTTAAGGAATTTTTACTGGATTTTTATAGGAATTACCCACATATAAATATTAAGACATCAGCAGTAACGGGTTATGGAGAAGAATTGATGAAGAATGCTTTTAATCTTGATTATGGAGTTGTGGAGACCATAGCTCATTATACTGCAGCGAAAAAATATCGGGAGGATGTCGACTTTATAATAGACATTGGAGGTCAGGATATTAAATGTTTTAAGATTAGAGATGGTGTTATAGATTCAATATTTTTAAATGAAGCATGTTCCTCAGGATGCGGATCATTTCTCCAATCATTTGCTGAAGCTTTGGGCTACTCCATAGATGAATTTGCCAAATTGGGTTTATATGCAACAAATCCAGTTGACTTAGGCTCAAGATGTACTGTGTTTATGAATTCATCTGTGAAACAAGCACAGAAGGATGGGGCTACTATAGCAGATATATCAGCAGGTTTGTCCATAAGTGTAATCAAAAATGCATTATATAAGGTTATTAGAGCAAACTCAGCTAGGGACTTGGGAGAGCGTATTGTAGTTCAGGGAGGAACTTTTTATAACGATTCAGTATTAAAAGCATTTGAAGATGAAATTAAGCATAGGGTAATTAGACCAAACATCTCAGGATTAATGGGAGCTTATGGTGCAGCTATATATGGCAAAAATCAAATAGATCATAGGGGAGAACATTTAGGACTACTTGATTTAGAGAATTTCTCTCATAAGGTTAAAGTTGTTCTTTGCAACCTATGTGAGAATAATTGCAGACTAACAGTTAACAACTTTGGTGATGGAAGAAAGTTTATCGGTGGGAATAGATGTGAAAAACCCATAAAGAATCGTTTAAGTGATACAAGCTATAATATTTATGATGAAAAGTTAAAGCTTTTAGGTGAGTATAAACCTCTCCTGGGAAGAAGAGGTACAATTGGAATACCCATGGTATTGAATATGTTTGAATTACTTCCATTCTGGCATACTCTATTTTCCTTGCTTGACTTTGAAGTAATAGTATCTCCATATTCAAATAGGGATACATATATAAGGGGTCAACATACTATCCCATCAGATACTGTGTGTTTTCCTGCAAAACTAGTCCATGGTCATATTGAGTATCTACTAGATAAAAAGGTTGATAAAATATTCTACCCCTGTTTAACCTATAATATCAATGAGAAGAAAGGTGATAATCACTTTAACTGCCCTGTAGTTGCTTATTATCCGGAAGTTATAGCAGCAAATGTGGGAAGAATAAAAGAGACCAAATTTATTTTCGATTATCTAGGGTTTGATAACATAAAATTATTAGTAAAGAGGATACATGAAATATTAAAGGCTGACCATAAGGATATAAAACTAAATGAAGTTAATTTAGCTGTATATAGAGCTAAAAAAGAGTATGAGAGATACATGGGGAAACTACAAAAAAAAGGTGAAGAGTTTCTAGAACTTGCTAAAATGGAAGATAAGAAGGTTGTTGTTCTAGCAGGTAGACCTTATCACATAGACCCAGAGATCAACCATGGAATAGGAAAGCTATTAACTGAATATAATGTAGTGGTTTTATCAGAGGACTCAATAAGTCACTTGGCTGGAAGGACAAAAACGGACATTTTAAATCAGTGGACTTATCACTCAAGATTGTATTTAGTTAGCGAATATATATCAAAATTAGATAATGTTCAACTAATACAACTGGTTTCCTTTGGATGTGGATTAGATGCCATAACATCAGATGAAGTAAAAGGGATTTTAGAAGAGAATAAGAAGATATATACTCAGATAAAAATAGATGAAATTTCTAATTTAGGGGCTGTAAAAATCAGAATAAGAAGTTTGCTTGCTGCCATTGAACAAAGGGAAAGAGAGATGATGATGGTATGAGTAGAGTAACAAGAGTCGAATTTACCAAAGAAATGAAGAAGGAATATACAATTCTTTGCCCAGATATGGCACCTATACATTTTAATCTATTGGAAAGAGTATTTAGAAATTTTGGTTATAACTTAGTAGTTCTTAAAAATACAGGACAAGCTGTAGTTAATGCAGGCTTGAAGAATGTACACAATGATACCTGCTATCCAGCACTTTTAGTAATTGGGCAACTGATTGATGCCTTAAATAGTGGAGAATATCCTCTTGATAAGGTAGCCTTAATGATTACTCAGACAGGAGGCGGATGTAGAGCATCTAACTATATCCACCTCTTAAGAAAAGCCTTGATTAAAGGCGGTTACAGTCATGTACCAGTAATATCACTAAATGCTGGAGGTCTTGAGAAGAATAGTGGATTTAAAATTCCTATTAAAATGATAAAACAAGCAGTTGCAATTCTTGCTTACGGAGATTTATTGATGCTACTTGATAATCAAGTTAAGCCCTACGAAATCCATAAGGGTGATTCAAAGACTAATGTTGAAAAATGGTTGAAATACTTTGGAGATGAATTTTCAAGAAATAAAGGGGTAGGGATTAGTTCAATCAAAACAAATATGGAAAATATAGTAAAGTCATTTAAAGAAATACCAATAGAAAAAAGTGAAAAGGTAAAAGTAGGTATAGTTGGGGAGATATATGTTAAGTTTGCTTCCCTAGGTAATAATAACTTAGAGGAATTTCTATACAATGAACAGTGTGAAGTTATGATTCCAGGATTGTTAGGATTTATAATGTATACCATAGAAAATGGTGTTATTGACCATCAACTTTATGGGAAAGGGAAGATTAAAAGTATTGTGATGAAGAAGATAAATGATTATCTTGGATCTATAGAGGAGATCATGATTGAAGCTATCAAGAACTTTAGTAACTTTACAGCACCATCACCCTTTAACCATTTAAAAGACCTGGTGGAGGATGTAATAGGATTGGGCTGTAAAATGGGTGAAGGATGGTTGCTTCCAGGGGAGATAGTTGAGCTTATTAGTAAAGGTTATGATAATATAGTCTGTACTCAACCCTTCGGATGTCTACCCAATCATATAGTTGGTAAGGGTGTAATTCCAAACATCAAGAAGAAGTATCCTGAAGCAAATATTGTCTCTATTGATTATGATCCTGGAGCAACTAGAGTTAATCAAGAAAATAGAATAAAACTCATGCTTGCAGTTGCCAAGGAAAAGATGACAGAAGAATATATTAACTGCTTGAAGGTTGAAATTGACGAAAAAATAAATAACAATATTACAGTTAGTATTACTTAATAAGATTGCCAAAATTTTGGCAATCTTATTTAATGTGTGTTACTATAGTAATTGGAGGTGTATTTATGTGGACTAGAAGTGATTTAAAATACCAAGCGAAAGGGTTTCTAAGGTCCTTTTATTGGAAGGCATTTATTGTTTGTCTTATAGCATCAATATTTACTTCCGGAGGGAATGCAAAAAAAGAAACCCATTATGATGTCAATGCTACTATACCTACAGTGGAAACTGAGGAATACTATTTGGAATTAGGACCAGGACCCAATGGAATTATTTTTGATCAGTTTTTTGAGAACCCTTTTACTTTAAGGGTGGGAGGTTTTGGGACTGTGCTCTTAATTGGTTTAATCAGTATGGTTTTAGTAATTATAATTGGCAACCTATTAATTGTCGGGGAGAAACGGTTTTTTATAAATTCTTTTAAAGGAGAAGAAGTTAAAGTATCAACAGTATTTTCAACTATGAAAAAGGGCCAATGGGCAAGGTTAGCTGGCAAGATGTTTTTGCTGGATTTATATCTGTTTTTATGGTTTTTATTATTTATAATTCCTGGAATTATCAAGTCCTATGAATATAAGTTTGTCCCATACATATTAGCAGAAGATCCAGAAATATCCTTAAGCGAAGCAATAAGGATAAGCTCAAAGCTTACTGATGGAGAAAAAGGAGATATGTTAATTCTTGACCTATCATTTATAGGATGGCATTTGCTTGGAGGGTTATTATTTGGTATAGGAAGTATCTTTGTTAACCCTTACCAGAGGGCTACATTTGTAAAGTTATATGAGCATTTACGAGGAGATTTTAAGACAGGAATTTATGAACAATTTTATGAGTAAAATATACAAATCCCAAAGGTATTCCTTTGGGATTTATGGTATCATTGAGCTTATTTCTTCTTTTATTTCATCTGTTATGATCTTATTGGTAGTTAAATCTACCTTAGTTATCATTCTTATAATTATATCTGAAAAATGTGTATCTTTGTACCTTTCTGCTATGCTTACCAGTTCTTCTCTTGATTCTTTTACAAACCTACCATTTTCATCAAAAGTTTCTAAGGTTTCTCCAACATATAGTAGAGTATAAGCATAGTTCTCATATAATGCTAATGTGTTATTTAATTTATTTGAGTAATTATAAGTTAACCTAAACCTTTCAATTTCAGCTAACCTATCAGCCAGCCTATCCTTTGCAATAGTAGCGAAATTAGATTTTTTATGAGGAAGAGTGACTTCTTTACCCATTATTCTTAGATAGCTTCTATATTCATTTGTAAGGTTATCGCTAAATTTATTCAAGAATCTATCATAATCTACATAATACATGTATCTGCCATTATCAATGATCAACTTATATCCTTGATTAAGATTTTTTATTAAGATACTCTTAAGATCAGGTTCAGAAGCTAAAACCTTGTCTCTACTCAGATAATCTATATCGTTTAATCTATCTTGAGATAAGCCATATCTCTCAAATACAAGATCAAAACTAAAATCTTCGAAGTATCTGTTAAATAGTGTTGACACATCAAGACTTTTATAGGTAGATTCCGATATCAAGGCATTTATATGTTTATCCAAAGAATCTACAACATCTTGTTTTGTCATTTGAGCTAAGTCAGATTCTAGATTTTTAATATAGTCATTTTCACCTGGTTTAGGGGGTGGATTTTCTATAGCCATTATACCAACTCTTGAGCTTTCAGTGGTAGCACTAGCAAATTGCATAACCCAATCTCTTTGAACTACTATGGCTCCATCTTTCCCATCCCACTTATACCAAAGAAGAATTTTATCTGCATCTTTAGTGTTTTTCTCAGAAGTTTCTGGATCTATGGTGTATATGCTAAATTCTAAGATTCCATCCCCATCTATGTCCTCTATTCCATTATTTGTGGAGACAGAAAATAGATTGATTTTTTTAGGGTTTAATATAGAAACCAGCTTACCATCTTCCAATTTAAAACCATAAGTTATACCAGCTTGAGAACCTACTTGGTTACTGAGATATACACCAGATGTATTATCACTTATTTTTCCTATGTTCATGCTATAGTTGGTGTTGTCATAATTCATGGATATACTATCTAGCATTACATAAGTATTATCAGTAAACTTATATATCTGAAGATATCCTGGATCATTAACATTATCAGGTTGTCTTTCGACAAATAATACTATTTCAGAAATTAGATCCCCGTCTATATCACCGATGGCATAATGACCCTTAGCAATATTCAATTTATTGTTTAGAGTAGTAAGATACTCTTCTACTTTATATCTCATTTCATCTGATTCCAGTTGATATGAATCTATAGGTAGTACCAAGTCCGATTCAATACTATCTACAGCCATTGTATTCATCATCTCCATGGGAGCTTCTACAGTCATATCTTTGGATGTAGAGCCACAAGCAGAGATTATGATACCAATAACTAGAATTATAATTATGAGAAGGAGTGATTTGCTTTTCATGATAATGCTCCTTTCTAGTTGTATTATACACAATTAGGGGCTTTTGTGTGTAACAATCAGGTTACAAATTCATGAGAATTGACAGACAATTGCTTACTTTGCTAATATGGTTTCATAAGGAGTGATACTATTATGTTACTGGCTAGAGAAAGAGAAGAAGTTGTAGAATATGGTAAAAAGTTAATTAAAAATAAACTAACAACAGGGACAGGCGGAAATATAAGCATTTTCAATAGAGATAAGGGATTGGTGGCAATAAGTCCATCAGGGATTGACTACTTTGAGACTAGAATTGAAGATGTTGTTGTGGTAGACCTAAAGGGTCAGGTAGTTGATGGTAATAAGAAGCCATCATCAGAATTAATGCTTCATTTAATAATATATAGAAACAGAGAAGACATAAATGCAGTAGTACATACTCACTCAATCTATGCCACAAGTGTTGCATGTATGAATTTAGATTTGCCACCTGTTCATTATATGATAGCTGTAGCAGGGGAAAATGTTAGATGCGCCAAATATGCAACATTTGGTTCTGAAGAACTGGCAATAAATGCATATGAGGCCATGAAGGATAGAAATGCAGTATTATTGGCAAACCATGGGCTATTAGCTGGTGGTAGTAGAATACAGCAAGCTTTTAAAATAGCTGAAGATATTGAATTTGTTGCGGAAATATTCACAAGAACTAAATCAATGGGTAACCCTGTAATTCTTCCAGAGGATGAAATGGAGAGAATGAAAGGTAAGTTTCAAGAATATGGACAGAAGAAATAGAAGGATAATTAAGGTGCATCTCAAATGTTAGACAAAAAATCTAATGTTGATGGTGTATTTTTTATTGCAGTTCTTCCAATTATATTGTAGAATATAATTGAATATATGAACAAGTATTCATATAAGGAGGATACTATGGGCCATCTAGAGAAAGATATAAGTATTTGTGGATGTAATATAATTCATGAAGATATTGTAAACCAAGTTATAGAAGTTATGCCAAAAGATGAATTGTTGGGTAATTTAGGGGATTTTTTTAAGATCATTGGTGATAAGACTAGGATTAAGATACTTCATGCTCTTTTCGAGTCTGAAATGTGTGTATGTGACATATCCTATGTCCTTAATATGAACCAATCTGCAATATCCCATCAATTAAGGGTTTTAAAGGCCGCTGGACTAGTTAAGAATAGAAAAGAAGGGAAAGTAGTTTACTATTCCCTTGATGATGATCATGTAAAGAATATTTTAGATCAAGGATTAGTTCACTTAAGTCACAAATAGGGGAGGATACTATGAATACAATAGAGTTATATCTAGAAGGGCTGGACTGAGCTAATTGCGCTTCTAGGATAGAAGATAGGGTAAAAAAACTTGATGGCATAAAGCAAGGAAGTTTAAACTTTGCAAATGGCATTCTTTTAATTGAGTATCATGAAAATAGAGAAAGAGATGGAATAATAAAAGATGTAGAAAAAATAGTTAAATTTTTTGAACCTCATGTGAATGTTGTAGAAAAAGGTAGAATCAAGGAACACAATCATACAAATGATCATCATGAGGGTCATGATCATTCTCATCACAGTGGAAAGGATATGAAATTTGTTGTAGTTGGAAGCATAATATTTGCCCTGGCTATAATATTTAAAAACCAACAATTTTTAAGACTTGGACTATTTATAGTCAGTTATATATTAATAGGGGGAGAGGTATTAGTTAGAGCATATAAGAATATAAGAAGAGGGCAGATCTTTGATGAAAACTTTCTAATGACCATTGCTACAATTGGAGCCTTTCTAATTGGAGAATATCCAGAAGGGGTTGCTGTAATGTTATTCTATCAAATAGGGGAATACTTCCAAAGTTTAGCTGTAAATAGATCTCGAAAATCAATAGCTGAATTGATGGATATTCGACCTGATTATGCTAACCTTATTACTGATTCTGGAGAGATGAAAGTAGACCCTAAGAGTATTAGTATTGGAGAGATGATACTTGTAAAACCAGGAGAGAAGGTCCCCTTAGATGGACATGTTATCGAAGGCACATCATCCATGGACACATCAGCTCTAACTGGAGAATCGTTACCAAGAGATGTAAATGTAGGAAGCAATGTTTTAAGTGGATTTATAAACAAACAAGGTTTACTAAAGATTAAAGTAGAGAAAGAATTTGGACAGTCCACAGTTTCAAGGATCCTTCAATTGGTGGAAAGCGCAGGAAATAAAAAAGCACCCACTGAAAACTTCATAACAAAGTTTGCAAAATACTATACTCCTTTTGTAGTTACAGTTGCAGCCCTAATTGCTATAATTCCGCCTTTGTTTATAGATGGAGCAACCTTTCCTGATTGGATATATAGAGCCTTGGTATTTCTTGTAGTAAGTTGTCCCTGTGCACTGGTTATATCAATACCCTTGGGCTTCTTTGGAGGTATTGGAGGAGCATCTAGAGAAGGAATTCTAATAAAGGGTGGAAATTATTTAGAAGCATTGAACTCAGTGGATACAATTGTATTCGATAAGACAGGAACCTTAACTAGGGGTAAATTTAGCGTTGAAGAAATAGTAACCAATGGCAATTTAACCAAGGATGAATTGTTGGAAATAGCTGCTAATATTGAAAGCTTTTCAACTCATCCTATTGCACAATCTGTAGTTAATGAGTTCAAGGGTAATCTTAGGAAGGAAAAAATAAGTGATTACCTGGAGTTTGCAGGTTTGGGGATAAAAGCTGTCTATGAAGGAAAAGATATTATATTAGGTAATCATGAACTTTTTAAGGACAATAATATTAGTATTCCCAATATAGATAAAGTAGGCACGATTATAAACATAGCAGTAGATGGTATTTATAAGGGAAGTATTGTAATATCAGATGGAATTAAAAATGATGCAAAGATGGGTTTAGCTAAATTAAAGGCCCTTGGAATTAAGGAAACAATTATGCTTACTGGAGATAATAAAACAGTAGCAGATGATATTGCATCCAAAATAGGAATTGATAGGGTATATTCAAATTTATTACCTCATGATAAGGTGAGGATCCTTGAAGAAATACAAGGCAAGATTAAAAAGGGGAAAAAATTAGCATATATAGGTGATGGTATAAATGATGCACCTGTACTTGCTAGGGCAGATATAGGAATCGCCATGGGAGGGCTAGGATCTGATGCAGCTATAGAAGCTGCTGATATTGTATTGATGACTGATGAAATTAGTAAACTACCAAGTGCATTGAAAATAGCAAGAAAAACCAGAGAGATTGTTTGGCAAAATATAATCTTTGCCCTTGGAGTTAAAGCAGTAGTACTAATTCTGGGAGCGGGTGGCCATGCCAGTATGTGGGAAGCGGTTTTCGCTGATGTGGGGGTTGCTTTAATTGCAGTATTAAATGCATCTAGGGTTTTAAAGTATAAACCAAATTAAAATAGATGGTCTTCAAATGAAGACCATCTAAACTATTTATTGGATATTTTATCTAGTACTCTTTTCAATTCCAAGGCATCTTCAACTGAAACTCCTGATGCAAGAAATATTTTTTCTGGGATCTTAAGAGCTTTTTCCTTTAAAGTTCTACCTTTTGTGGTTAGGTAAACATTTACTACTCTTTCATCCCCATCATCTCTAAGCCTTTGAATTAAGTCCATCCCTTCAAGCTTTTTCAATAAGGGAGTTAAAGTTCCTGTATCAAGATCTAGTCTATTGCCTATGTCTTTAATGGGAAGAGGATCATTTTCCCATAGAACAAGCATGGTGATATATTGGGTGTATGTTAAACCCAGATCCTTTAAAAAGGGTTTATACAGGGAGATTATTGATTTTGATGCAGAATAAAGAGCAAAGCATATTTGATTATCCAACTTTAAAACATCATAATCCATTTTCCACCTCTCCTTATTTTAACAAAGCCTCAATATCCTTAACTAAGTCTTTAGGTTCTACCTTTGGAGCATATCTTTTTACTGGAACTCCCCTACTATCAACTAGGAATTTGGTAAAATTCCACTTAATTCTATTACCTAAGAAGCTTTTAGTGTTCTCTCTTAAGTAAACATAAAGGGGGTCAGCATTTTCTCCATTGACATCAATCTTTTGAAATATAGGAAATTCGATTCCAAAGTTTACTTGACAAAAGGTCTTAATCTCATCTTGAGTTCCTGGTTCCTGATTGGCAAATTGGTTGCATGGAAATGCCAATACATGAAATTTATCAGGTCCATAAGCTTCAAACAATTCTTCCAAGCCATCCAGCTGGGGAGTAAAACCTCATTTTGAAGCTGTGTTAACTATAAGCAAAACTTGACCTTCATATCTTTTTAAGCTTACATCTTCTCCAGCGCCGTCTTTAACAGTAAAATCATAAACATTCATTTATATTGCCTCCTTATATATCGCATAAAATAATATTGTATAAAATATAATATAATAAAAAAAATATTTTGTCAACTTTTTTTCTTTAATATCATTTCCTTCTGACATATCCATTGAAAAATGCCAGTAAAAGGCTAAAAATAAGGAATAATGTTATTAATTT
This sequence comes from uncultured Tissierellaceae bacterium, assembly GCA_964575895.1. Taxonomy (GTDB): domain Bacteria; phylum Bacillota; class Clostridia; order Tissierellales; family Tissierellaceae; genus Gudongella. Next base: position 58,733 of record CAZNTE010000009.1, read on the forward strand.
AGATGTTGACAATACTATTTTTAACTGTTAAACTCAAAATGTAAAAAGAAATATGGCTCATATAGGTCCCATAATATGGTTGGGATGTATCTAGGAAATGACCGTTAATCATTTAACTATGAGCGAAAGTGTACCTAGGGTTCCGTGGGAGTTTTCTCAGCTGGTCCAAGCGGTACAGGTGCTAAAGGCATCACACCGGAGGGATAAAAGCCCAGGCGGGTAGGTTTCGCTAGACCTACCCACCTGGGCTATATTTTTTTCTACGATAAAATTAAAGGGAGGAATTATCGTTGGAAAAATTCTTTAAGCTAAAAGACAATCACACCGATGCAAAGACGGAAATACTGGCTGGTATTACTACTTTTATGACAATGGCATACATATTGGCAGTAAACCCAGGCATGTTATCCACAACAGGAATGGATTTTGGAGGAGTATTTACAGCAACTGTAATAGCATCAATAATTGGTACTCTAATAATGGCACTTTATGCTAAGTATCCATTTGCATTAGCACCAGGTATGGGTCTTAACGCATTCTTTGCATTTACTGTAGTTCTTGGACCAATGGGAAAATCATGGGAATTTGCTTTAACCGCAGTACTTATTGAAGGTCTGATTTTTATTCTTTTATCATTTATTAAAGCTCGTGAAGCTATCTTTGATTCTATTCCATTGAATCTTAAACACGCAGTATCTGTAGGTATTGGTCTTTTCATTGCATTTATTGGATTAAGTGGAGCAGGAATTGTTGGATCAGGAGAAGGAGTTATCGTTGCCCTTGGAGACTTGAGTTCTGGTGGACCACTAGTTGCAATTATTGGTATTTTAATTACTGGATTTTTATTGGCTAAAAATGTTAAAGGAGCAATATTAATAGGAATTATAGCTACAACTCTTATTGGAATTCCTATGGGAGTTACAATTATCCCAGAAGGATTCAATCCTGTAAGTCTACCTCCATCATTATCACAGGTAGCATTTAAATTTGTAGGTTTTGAAGAGATATTTACTATGGAAATGCTTGTAGTAGTATTTACATTCCTTTTCGTTGATATATTTGATACAGTTGGAACACTTGCAGGAGTATCATCTAAAGCTGGAATGCTTGATGATAAAGGCAGACTGCCAAGAGTAGGGAAAGCTCTTATGGCAGATGCTGTTGCAACAGTTGCTGGAGCTTGTTTAGGGACCAGTACAGTTACAACATACGTTGAAAGTGCTGCGGGAGTTGCTGAAGGTGGAAGAACTGGTTTAACTGCACTATCAACTTCTGTAATGTTTGCAATAGCATTATTCTTTGCACCACTATTTACCTTGATTCCATCAGCTGCAACTGCACCTGCCCTTGTTATTGTTGGACTATTCATGATGAGTCCTATAACAAAAATAGATTTCTTTGATTACACAGAAGCAATACCTGCATTTTTAACTATAGTAATGATGCCATTTGCATATTCTATAGCGGATGGTATCGTATTTGGTATGGTTTCATATGTAGTATTAAAGCTTGTATCTGGAAGAACTAAAGAAGTTTCAAAAGTTATGTGGTTACTAGCAATATTGTTCGTAATTAAGTTTGGATTTATGTAGAAAGGGGTTATTCCATGAAGCTTGTTTATACAGGTAAGACTAAGGATGTATATCAATTATCAGATGGTAATTTCCTACTGAAGTTCAAAGATGATGTTACAGGAACAGATGGAGTTTTTGATCCTGGTGCCAACACAGTGGGTTTAAGCATTGAAGGGGCTGGTAGGGCTGGATTAAGATTGACAACTTTCTTCTTTGAGAAAATAAATGAAAAAGGTATACCAACACACTTTATCAGCTCAAATATTGAACAAAGCACAATGACTGTTCTTCCTGCAACTGTATTTGGAAAAGGTGTAGAAGTTATCTGCAGATATAGAGCAGTGGGTTCTTTTCTTAGAAGATATGGAATGTATGCAAGTGAAGGTCAAGAGTTAGATGCATACGTTGAAGTAACTTTAAAGGATGATGACAGAAACGATCCATTAATAACTGATGAAGCTCTTGAAATGTTGGGAATTATGTCAAAGGAAGAGTATAAAACCCTTACAACTTTAACCAAGGAGATTGGAGCTGTTGTTAAGGAAGAACTGGCAAAAAAAGATTTAGAACTTTACGATATAAAGTTTGAGTTTGGCAGAGTTGGAGAAGATAAACATATTGCCTTAATTGATGAAATATCTGGAGGTAATATGAGAGCCTACAGAGGGGATGAATATATTGAACCTCTTAAGCTTGAAGAGATAATGTTAAAGGATTAATGCTCGTATAAATCTCCCAATAGGGGGGAGATGTTTCTACAAAATGACCGTAAATCATTTGTCTATGAGTGAAAGTGTACCTAGGGTTCCGTGGGAGTTTTCTCAGCTGGTCCAAGCGGTACAGGTGCTAAAAGCATCACACCGGAGGGATAAAAGCCCAGGCGGGTAGGTTTCGCTGGAACCTACCTGCTTGAGCTTTTTTATTTTATATAGGAGGAGAAAAAATGAAAGTAAGTGTAATAATGGGAAGTATTTCAGATAAGCCCATAGGGGATAAAGTTATTAAAGTATTGGATGAGTTTGGTGTTGAAAGTGAACTTAGGGTTATATCAGCCCATAGAACACCTTATGTAGCTAAAGATTTTGCAGAAAAAGCAGAGGAAAATGGAACGGAAGTCATTGTTGCTATAGCAGGGAAAGCGGCTCACTTGGCTGGAGTATTAGCAGGATTATCACCACTTCCTGTAATTGGAATCCCTGCAAAGTCATCAACTATGGATGGACTTGATTCATTACTATCAGTAGTACAAATGCCTAAAGGAGTTCCTGTAGCTACAGTGGCAATAGATGGTGGAGAAAACGGGGGCTTATTGGCTGTACAGATTCTTTCTGTTAAATATCCTCAACTAAGAGAAAAATTTAAAGCATATAAGATAAAAATGGCTGAAGAAACAATAAAAGCTGACCAGGAATTAAACCTTAAATAGGAGGGGAATTATTTTGAGTGGAGTAATTGGAGTTTTTAGCAAGGATAATAACCATGTTTCTCCTAGAATTTACTTTGGACTTTATGCACTGCAACATAGAGGACAGGTAAGTACCGGTATGGCAGTTAACAACAATGGATTTGTTGATTATATAAAGGAATTAGGAACAGTACATGATGTATTTAACAATGAATCAATCAATAGACTAAGGGGAAATATAGCCATCGGTCATGTTAGATATGCCTCTACTTTTGAAGCAAAGGATAAGGTGAATGCATCCCCTCTGGTTGTAGGATACAAGAAAGGTGCCTTGGCGATTTCTTTAGATGGAAGTATTGTGAACTTTCAAAAGATCAAAAGCGATATGGAGGATTCAGGCTCAATCTTCCAGACTGACTTGGATACTGAGGTAATTGCCAATTTAATTGCAAGGTATCACAAGGATGAACTTAATGATGCCATAATAAAATCAGTAGGTGAAATAAGAGGATCCTATGCCTTGGTAGTAATGACCAATGATAGAATTGTAGCTGCCAGAGACCCTCATGGTATTAAACCTCTCTCCATAGGTAAAATAGGTGAAGACTATATTATCGCATCAGAGACCTGTGCCTTTGATACAATAGGTGCAGATTTTATAAGGGATGTTAAACCTGGAGAAGTTGTGGTAGTAGATAAGGATGGATTAAAGACAATTTCTGACAGCCCAAAGAAGAGAAGCCTTTGTATATTTGAACTTATCTATTTGGCCAGACCAGATAGTATTATAGATGATAGAAGTGTTTATTTGGCAAGATTTGAAGCAGGCAAGCAGCTTTTTAGAGAACTAGATACAAAAGCTGACATAGTAATTGGTGCCCCTGATTCAGGAATAGTAGCAGCTATTGGTTATGCAGAAGCATCTGGGATCCCTTATGCTGAGGGTATAATAAAGAACAGGTATATAGGAAGAACCTTCATAGAACCAACACAAGAAATTAGAGAACAAGGTGTAAGGATAAAACTTAATGCCTTAAAGGAAAACATTAAGGGAAAAAGCTTGATTCTTGTTGATGATTCAATAGTAAGGGGAACTACAATAAAAAGAACCGTTGAAATGTTAAAAAATGCCGGTGCAAAAGAAGTTCATGTAAGAATCTCTTCTCCACCAGTTATTCATAGTTGTCACTTAGGTGTTGATACACCAAGTGAAGAGCATTTAATATCAAGCTACATGAGTGTAGACGAAATAACAAGGGAAATTGGTGCAGACTCTTTATACTTTATAACATTGCCAGGGCTTGTTAAGGCATGTGGTGGAGACAATGGATTTTGCAAAGGGTGTTTTAATGGAGACTACCCAGTCATAAAAGAATAGCATATGCTATTCTTTTCTTGCAGTATATAATATAAGTAAGAATAAGATTTAGGAGGGTTATGAAATGTCTTTAACCTATAAGGATTCAGGAGTAGACAAGGAAGCCGGTTATAAGGAAGTAGAAATGATTAAAGGGTTTATTAAAAAGACCTATACACCAGGGGTTTTATCTGAATTAGGAGGATTTTCTGGATTGTTTCAACTGGATATGAAGGGACTTGAAGAACCTGTTTTAGTTTCTGGAACTGATGGAGTGGGAACAAAACTAAAGCTTGCATTTATGATGGATAAACATGATACCATTGGGGAAGATTGTGTTGCCATGTGTTTAAATGATATTCTTTGTCAGGGAGCTAAACCTCTATTTTTTCTAGATTACATTGCCACAGGAAAACTTGTACCAGAAAAGATGGCAAGCATAGTAGAGGGGATAGCAAATGGTTGTGTTAAAGGAGGATGTGCTTTAATCGGTGGAGAAACAGCTGAAATGCCAGGATTTTATCAAGAAGGCGAATATGATGTGGCTGGATTTGTCGTTGGGGTAGTGGATAAGAAAAAGATCATATCTGGTGAGTCTGTAAAAGAAGGAGATGTAATCTTAGGTCTTCCATCCAGCGGAGTTCATTCCAATGGTTTCTCACTAATCAGAAAAATAATATTTGATAAGATGAATTTCACCACTGAAACATATATTGAAGAATTGGGGAAAACCTTAGGTGAAGAACTTCTAATACCAACTAGAATTTATGCTGATATTATAAATCCTCTTTTAGAAAACTTTAACATAAAGGGAATGAGTCATATTACAGGTGGAGGTTTTTACGAAAATATTCCTAGGATGCTGAAGGAAGGACATAGAGCTGAGATTACTACCAAGGATATCAATACTCCTTCAATATTTAGAATGCTACAGAAATGGGGAAATATTAAAGAGGAAGAAATGTACGGGACCTTCAATATGGGAGTGGGTATGGTTTTAGTAGCTTCCCTGGAAGATGGAGAAAAGATAATGAAATTTATTGAAGATAGAGGAGAAAAAGTATATTTATTAGGTGAGGTTGTTAAAGGAGAGAAGGGAGTCACCCTATGTCAGTAAAGAGAATAGGGGTTCTAATTTCCGGTGGAGGGACAAACCTACAGGCAATAATTGATGGAATAAAGAATAGAGATATTAATGGTGAAATTGCAATAGTTATTTCCAATAGAAAAGATGCATATGGCCTTAAAAGGGCAGAGTTAAACGGAATAAGAAATGAATTCATTGATTATAATAATATGGATACAGATAGTTATAATAAAAGACTGCTGAATTTACTCTTAGAAGAAAGGGTTGATTTAGTAGTTCTTGCAGGCTATCTAAAAGTAGTTGGACAAGAAATAATCAGTACTTATAGAAATAGGATAATAAATATTCATCCATCCTTAATTCCTTCCTTTTGTGGTAAAGGATACTATGGAGAAAAGGTTCATCAAGCTGTACTGGATAAGGGTGTTAAAATTACTGGTGTCACTGTACATTACGTAGATGAGGGCACAGACACAGGCAAGATAATCATGCAAAAAGCTGTGGAGGTAATGGATGATGATACAATTAGTTCATTACAAAAGAGGGTTCTTGTGGAAGAACATAAACTTTTAGTGGAAGCACTAAAAATTCTATGTAATTAGGGGGAAGAGATGAAAAGAGCACTTATAAGCGTCTATGATAAAGAAGGAATAGTTGAATTCGCCTTAAGTCTTAAAAAACTTGGTTGGGATATTATATCCACCGGTGGAACATATAAGTTATTAAGGGACAATGACATCCATGTATTTGAAGTGGATGAAATAACAAAATTTAAAGAGATACTTGATGGTAGGGTTAAGACTCTTAATCCTAGAATACACGGGGGGATACTTTTTAAGAGAGATAATATAGAGCATAGAAAGACAATAGAGGATTTGGGGATACTTCCCATTCATATGGTTGTAAACAATCTATATCCCTTTGAAGAAACCGTTAAAAAAGTAGGAGTAAGTCATGAAGAAATAATTGAAAACATAGATATCGGTGGACCTTCCATGATTAGAGCAGCTGCAAAAAATTATAATGATGTAACTGTAGTTATTGATCCCAAGGACTATAATTTGATACTTGCTGAACTAATTAAAGAGGGAGAAACAAGCTTTAATACAAGAGAATATCTAGCAGCCAAGGTATTTTCATACACCAGCTACTATGACTCCTTGATTTCCAATTATTTCAATCAATTGGTCAATGTTAAATTTCCAGATTATCTGACCCTTTCTTATAAAAAGAAGGATGAGCTTAGATATGGGGAAAATCCTCACCAAGAAGCTAGTATTTATGTAGAGCCCAGTATAGATAGTGGAAGTATATTAAATGGTGAAAAACTTCATGGTAAAGAACTTTCATACAATAATATAAACGATGGAAACGCAGCAATTTCAATAATTAAGGAATTTGACAAACCTACTGCTGTTGCCATAAAGCACGCAAATCCATGTGGGGTTGCCTGTGGAGATACAATTCTTGAAGCCTATAAAAAAGCATATGAATGTGACTCAGAATCTATCTTTGGTGGAATTGTAGCCCTAAATAGACAGGTGGAAGAAGACTTAGCCAGGGAGTTAAATAAAATTTTTCTTGAAATAATAATTGCTCCCTCCTTTAGTGAAGAAGCACTAAAGGTTTTAACAAATAAGAAGAATATAAGACTTATTAAATTAGAAGATATAAGTCTTCCATATAAAAAGACCTTGGATTTCAAAAAAATCCAGGGGGGATTATTAGTCCAAGATAAGAATCAGGATATGTTTAAGGATGAAATGGAGATCGCAAGTATATTAAGCCCAGATGATCAGGATATTGAGGAATTAATATTTGCATGGAAGGTTGCTAAACATATAACATCAAATGGAGTAGTAATCTCAAAGGATGAAGCCACCCTAGGGATAGGATTAGGGGAAGTAAATAGATTTTTTGCAGTTGAAGGTGCAATTAAAAGAGCAGGAGATAGATCAAAGGATGCTTATTTGGCATCTGACGGGTTTTTCCCCTTTAGCGATTCAATAGAAGCACTTTCTAAAGCTGGTATTAAGGCTATTATTCAACCAGGTGGATCCTTAAAAGATGGGGAAGTAATTGATAAAGCCAATGAAGAAAAAATGATAATGGTATTAACGGGGATAAGGCATTTTAAACATTAGGAGGGATTATATGAAGGTACTAGTTGTAGGAAGTGGTGGTAGAGAACATGCTTTGTGCTGGAAACTGTCCCAATCTGAAAAAGTGAGGGAATTATATTGCGCACCAGGAAATGGTGGAACATCACTAGTTGCCACTAATGTTAATATTGCTGCCAATGATATAGAAAGATTATTGAAGTTTGCTAAAATAAATGAAATCGACCTTACAATAGTTGGTCCAGAAGAACCACTTGTCTTGGGAATAGTAGATGAGTTTGAAGAAGAGGGCCTAAATATTTTTGGACCAAGTGCATTTAGTGCAAAACTTGAAGGAAGTAAGGACTTTGCAAAGAAATTTATGGTAAATAATAATATTCCAACAGCAAGATATGAAACTTATACTGAGTATAAGGATGCCATAAAAGCTCTTGATAATTTTTCATATCCTTTGGTAATTAAGGCAGATGGTCTATGTCTTGGCAAGGGAGTTGTAATTTGTGAAGATAGAAATATGGCTGAGATGACCTTGAAGGAAGTATTAGAGGATGAGATCTTTGGAAAAGAGGGAAACAAAGTAGTGATCGAAGAATTTTTAGAAGGAACTGAGGCGAGTTTACTTTGCTTTGTATCCCACAATAAATTATTTCCCATGGAAAGCGCCAAGGATTACAAACAGATTTATGATGGAGATAAGGGACCTAACACTGGAGGAGTAGGATGCTATTCGCCAAGCCCATTATTTACAAGGGACCTAAACGAAATTATCAGGAAAGAAGTTCTAGAAAAAATTGAAGCAGGACTTGCAAAAGAAGGACATGACTTTACTGGGATTCTTTTTATTGGTTTTATGATAAAAGATAATCAACCAAAAGTTCTTGAATTCAATGTAAGATTTGGAGATCCTGAAACAGAGGTAGTATTGCCTAGACTTAGAAGTGATCTATTCGATATTTTTATCAAAGCTATAGTTGGTAATTTAAGTAGTGATGATATACTTTGGGATGATAAGGCATGTATGACTGTGGTTCTAACATCAGGTGGATATCCTGGGTATTACAAAAAGGGATTTGAAATTAAGGGATTAAAAGAAATCAATAATAACTTAATTGTATTCCACAACGGAACATCCAACTTAGGAGATAAGTTCTTTACAAATGGAGGTAGAGTTTTATCAATTACATCCTTAGGAGATATGGACGAATCTAGGGATTTGATTTATGAAAACATAAAAAAGATAAACTTTAATGAGATGGGATTCAGGAGAGATATAGGTATTTTAGAGGGCTAGAGAATTATTTAACGATGATTCTTATTTTAAATACACTTAATATCTGTTATACTATTAAGAAGTATGAGTTATAATTACAAAACCGAAAATATTCGGTTAAACATGTACCAGAATGGGTATATTTCAATAAGATTGACACAGTTTAAACCAGAGGAGGAGATCGCTTGAAAACAGATGTTCAAATTGCACAGGAAGCCAAGATGATCCCAATAGTAGAAGTTGCAGCTAAATTGGGAATCAAAGAAGAAGACATAGTAAATTATGGTAAGTACAAAGCAAAAGTATCTTTAGATGTATTTGATCAGTTTAAAGACAAAGAAGATGGAAAACTAATTCTTGTGACAGCAATAAATCCAACACCAGCTGGAGAAGGAAAGACTACTACAAACATAGGATTATCCATGGGACTTAACAAAATAGGCAAATCAGCCATAACAGCTATTAGGGAACCGTCATTAGGACCAAGTTTTGGTGTTAAAGGAGGGGCTGCAGGTGGAGGATATGCACAAGTAGTACCTATGGAAGATATTAATCTTCACTTTACAGGTGACTTCCACGCAATAACAACTTCAAACAATTTAATTTCTGCACTATTAGACAATCATATCCACCAAGGGAACAAACTTGGAATTGATCCAAGAAGAGTAGTTTGGAAGAGAGTTCTTGATATGAATGATAGGGCTTTAAGAAGTGTTGTAGTTGGATTAGGTGGAAAACCTAATGGAATGCCAAGAGAAGATGGATTTGACATAACTGTTGCATCTGAAATCATGGCTATCTTCTGTCTAGCAGATGATCTAGAAGATCTAAAAAGAAGAGTTGGAGATATTATCGTAGCATACAAATTCGACGGTTCTCCAGTATTTGTTAAAGACTTAAACGCTCAAGGAGCTGTAGCATTATTGATGAAAGATGCTATTGCACCAAACCTTGTACAAACAATAGAAAATACACCAGCATTAATTCATGGTGGGCCATTTGCTAACATAGCTCATGGATGTAACTCTATGCTAGCCACAAAACTTGCTCTAAAGTTAGCTGACTATACAGTAACTGAAGCAGGATTTGGAGCTGATTTAGGTGCTGAGAAATTCTTTGATATCAAGGCTAGATTTGGTAACTTAAAGCCAAATGCTGCAGTAATTGTTGCTACAGTTAGAGCTTTAAAACACCACGGTGGAGCTAAGAAGGATGAATTAGGCACTGAGAATCTTGAGCAACTTGCAAAAGGATTTGAAAACCTTGAGAAACACATAGAAAATGTTAAGAAGTTTGGAGTTCCTGCAATTGTTGCAGTAAATAAATTCCCAACTGATACTCAAGCTGAACTTGATTTTGTTCTTAATAGGTGTGAAGAACTAGGAGCTACTGCAGTCCTTTCAGAAGTATGGGGCAAAGGTGGAGAAGGTGGAGAAGATCTTGCTAAGAAAGTAGTAGAAGTTGTAGAAAAAGGTGAGGCAAACTTCAAGACTCTATATGATGTTAATGATTCTATAAAGACTAAGATAGAAACAATTGCCAAGGAAATTTATGGAGCAGATGGAGTAGACTTTACATCAGCTTGTCAAAAACAAATAGCTAATATTGAAAAAATGGGCTTTGATAAGATGCCAATTTGTATGGCTAAAACTCAATACTCAATGAGTGATGATCCTACTTTACTTGGAAGACCTAAAGGATTTAAAATAACAGTTAGAGAGATCAAGGTTTCAAGAGGAGCTGGATTCTTAGTAGCTTTAACTGGAGATGTAATGACTATGCCAGGCTTACCAAAAGTTCCAGCAGCAGATTCAATTGATATTTTGGAAAGTGGAGAGATTGTAGGTTTATTCTAATATAAAAAATATAGCTGGGTGAAATTCCCAGCTTTTTATTTACAATTACACTTTTATACAGTAATATATAAGTAAGCTAAATTAAAAAAGATAGGAGAGGGTATAATGGTCTATAATTCAAAGATAAAAAGCAAACAAGCTGACAGCCTTTTTGAAGCAGTTTTGAAGCTTGAAACAATGGATGAATGCTATAGATTTTTCGAAGATATTTGTACTATTAAGGAAGTACAGGCTATAGCTCAAAGACTAGAGGTTGCTAAACTATTAAAGGCCAACAAGACCTATAATGAGATAGAAGAGGAAACTGGTGCTTCAACTGCTACAATAAGTAGAATCAATAGGTCTTTGAACTATGGTGCTGATGGGTATAAGATTGTATTTGAAAAACTTGGCATAATAGAAAAAGAATAGTTAAAAGGAAAAGGATTTCTTGGTTAGAAATCCTTTTGTTATTAGTATAATATTTATACTTTATCTCTTTTTGGTATAAAACCCTCAAATATTAATAAGTCAAAGAAATCTTTATTCTTCTCATACTCATCTTGAGATTTTACTGTATAGGTTACAGTAAGGGTTCTAAACAAGAATTTATTTACAAATAGAGACAAATTATTCTTATCTGGATGATGGTAGGCAATAAAATCAGGTTTGTTTAAAAAATTAAACATTAAGTTTGTAAGCATAAAATCCAGAATAAAGGAATTTTTTCTTTCCTTCAAGAAATTTGATGATAGTTGACCGCGGATAACTCCTGGTCTATTTTTTTTGTACCAAAGAACAGGGAAGGGATTAAATGACTCTATCATATAATCTCCCTTGTATTCATCCAAGAGTGGTGCAGCAATATCACAAACCTTAGTATCAGTATTTTTATTTGATTTAAACTCAACAATTATTGGAACTTTTCCATCTACAATTTCTAGGACTTCAGTTAAAGTTGGTACTCTCTCGCTGGAATTAAATAGTTTTAACTCAATTAATTCACTATAATTAAGATCCTCTACCTTGGCATCAAGCCTACAAACTCTCTTAAGGTTGAAGTCATGAAATACAACTGGAATATCATCCTTTGATAACTGTATGTCAAATTCTATTCCGTAACCTAAGTCCACAGCCTTCCTTATTGCCTTTAGACTATTCTCAGGAGCAGCTGATTTGTTATCATGAAGTCCCCTATGGGCATAATCTCTGTTAATAAACTTTGAAAAGTCTCTTTTGTTTAATATTCTAGGCATAATTAAATAAAGATAAAGGGTCATTATGCCAAGAAATAAGCTTATATACATATTAAGTCTCCTTGTCTTCTAATCATCTACATCGAAATGTTCTAAAGCACTACCCTTTTTAGGAGGTTTAGAATCTCCATGCTTGACCATCAACATCGTTGTTAGAGATGCAAGTGAGAAAAATACTGAATAGGGGAATAGTGTTCTGTAACTAACATTTTCAAGTAAGAACCCTGACAGGATTGGGGTAAAAATCTGAGCTGACATGGAAAATGTATAATAAAGTCCAGTATATTTACCTACATCACTACTCTTACTCATTTCTACAACCATTGGGTAGGAGTTTACATTTATAGATGCCCATCCAATACCTGTAAAGGCGAATACTAAGTTAATTAAAGGAGAGTACTGGATAAACATAAAGCCTGCTAAATATGAAGCACTCATTAATAGAATACCAATGATGATCATTTTTTTTCTACCAATGACGCTGGAGATAATACCTATGGGAATAAACGATATTATTGCAGCACCCATAGCTACAAGTAGTGCATTTGCAAAGCTACCCCCAGTTAAACCCCATACTCTGCCTGCATATCTGGAAAATGCCGTTGTAACTGCATTATATGCTGTAAACCACAAGAATATTGAAGCAAGAAGAAAATATAAACTTCTCTTAACATCTAGAGGCATGTCCCCATTAGAATTTGTATTTCCATTGTCTTCAACATCTTGCTGGTCATTAAAGACTCTCATATCTTCTGATAGTTTTTTCTCCTTTATTGTAAAGAGAAGGGTAATAACTGCTACTACCATTAAGATGGAGACTGCTAAAAATACTGGGAAGTAACTTGGCTTATCAACTATTGGAATTAATAGGCTCATCATAAGCAGTGCATAAATTCCACCCACTGCACCCATAAGATTTATAATTGAATTAGCCTTACTTCTTAAGGGTTTTGGTGTTAAATCAGGCATTAGAGCAACAGCCGGAGAACGATAAATGCTCATGGATAAAAGTACAACTCCTAGGGCTAGGAAGAATAGAACAAAGTTCTTGCTTTGATCTGCAACTGGAATTATCAGCATGAATACAACTGAAATAGCCGTACCAACCACAATAAAGGGAGTTCGTTTACCATATTTAGTGTCAGTCCTATCAGACATTGCACCAAAAATAGGTAGAAGCAATAGGGCTAGTACATTATCAAGGGCCATTATAGTACCAGTTAATGTTTCACCTACTCCAAAGGTATTTTGTAAAATTAAAGGGATAATATTATCGTACAATTGCCAAAAGGACGAGATTGATAAGAAAGCAAGTCCCAGGAAAAAAGTTCTTTTAACATTTAATTTCAAGGTGGCACCTCCTATGATTGTATTTAGGAAGATTATACCATATTTTAGCAGTTTAATAAATTAGAGAAGGGTAAAATTTATGTTGATTTTAAGTGACAAAAGGAATATAATTAACAGTGTTAACAATTAATAGTATTAACTATGGAGGGAACTATGGATAATATAAAAATGAAAGATATGCTAATTCAATCATTAACCAAGATTTATTATATGGAAGCTTTTCAGGAATTAACTGAATTCCTGCAAGGAGAACAATATGTTCTTCATTTTCTATCAGAGAATATGGAAGCTGAAATTTCTCCTTCCTTTCTAAGTGATTGCCTACATATGACTAGACCAAGGGTAACTGCTGCCATTAATACCTTAAGGAGTAAGGGTTATGTGATTACAAGTATAGATAAAGAGGATAGAAGAAAGCAAAAGGTTAATATTACAGATGAAGGCTTAAGATTTATTGAAGAGAAAAAGACAAAGGTTGAAGAATATTTTTTGGACTTTGTGGATAAGTTGGGAGAAAAGGACGCAATGGAGTTTTTTAGACTTATAAATATGATAGTTTCAAATGTGGAGGAAGAGTAATGAAGGGTTTTGTAACTTTTGAGGATGTATATAAATTTTATCAGATGGGTCAACACAGGATTGCTGCTGCTGATGGAATTAGCTTTACCATAGATAAGGGTGAATTTTGTGTTATTGTAGGACCATCTGGAGCAGGAAAAACAACTGTTTTGAATATGCTAGGTGGAATGGATTCAACAGATGAGGGTAAAATTTTTTTGGAAGATCAAGAGATTAGCTCCTTGAATGAAAAACAGCTTACTGAGTATAGAAGACATGATGTGGGTTTCGTTTTTCAATTTTATAATCTTGTTCAAAACTTGACTGCAATAGAAAATGTTGAACTGGCTTCTGAAATATGTAAAGATCCCCTTGATCCAGAAGAGGTTTTGAATATGGTGGGATTATCCGAGAGAATGTATAATTTTCCTGCCCAACTATCCGGGGGGGAACAACAAAGAGTTTCCATAGCTAGGGCTTTGGCAAAAAATCCAAAGATTCTCCTTTGTGATGAACCAACGGGTGCCCTAGATTATAATACTGGGAAAAATATATTAAAACTACTTCAAGATAGCTGTAGGATCACTGGTAAAACAGTTATTCTCATAACCCACAACCTGGCCATTACCGATATGGCAGATAGGGTAATTCACATTAGAAACGGTAAGGTATCTAAAATGTATAAGAATGAGAATCCTACCCCTGTGGAAAGGATTGAGTGGTAGTGAAAAAGACATATATAAAAGTAATTTGGAGAGAAATAAAGGGAAGTTTTGGTAGGTTTGCAGCTATTTTTGGGATAGTTGCACTTGGTGTTGGATTTTTGTCTGGTCTATTAGTTACAACTCCTGACATGCATAATTCTGTTGATGATTACTATAGAAGTAACAACATGGCAGATATATTTATTAAAGCTACCATGGGCTTGACAGAAGGTGATCTGGAAGAGGTAAGAAAAATTGAGGAACTTAAAGACATAATGCCTACCTATGTTACTGATACACTGATGGAGACTAGTAATAATGAACTTCTAGCAACTAGAGTTTATGGATTACCCATAGTTGATGCAAGGGAAGAGGAGCAGGTAAATAGGTTAGTATTGCTAGAAGGAAGATTGCCTGAAAATGAAAATGAAGCTTTAATAGAAAGAGGAAGCCCATTTTTATCTCAAATAGATATTGGAACTGTGCTAACCATTTCAAAAGAAAATGAGAATTATTCAGATATAGAGGATACCTATAGCTTTAAGTATGTTGAAATAGTAGGTGTGGTAGGTAACACATTTCATTTTTCAAAGGAAAGAGAGACTACAAATATTGGAAATGGAAGATTAGGTGCAATAATTTATGTTGATAGGAGCAGCTATAATCTGGACGTTTTTACTGACTTCTATATAACAGCAAGGGACTCAACTAGTTTGAATTCTTTCTCAAGTGCTTATGAGAACTACATTAGTAAGATCACCAAGAATCTTAAAGAAGTTGGGGAAGAAAGATCCACCTTAAGATTTCATGAAATCAAAAATATAGCCTATGACAAATTAATGGATGGTTACAGAGAACTTGAGGAAGGAAAACTTGAAGCGGAAATAGAACTAGCTGATGCAGAAGAGAAACTACTTGATGGACAGAGGGAGTTAACTAATGCTTATCTTAAGATTCAAGATGGACGAAATAAGCTTAATGATGGAAAAGATGAGCTTGAAGAAAATAGACTAAAAGCCCTAGAGGAAATAGCCCTAGGAGAAGAAGAATTACAGGATGCTCTGGTAAAGCTACAAAAGGGTGATAGGGAGCTAGGTGATGCCCTTGTTAAACTTCAGGATGGAGAGAGGGAGCTTAATTCAGGAAGGGAAGATTTAAGTAAAGGGGAAAAAGAGTATAAGGATGGTCTTAATGAATATAATCTAGCACTAGAGGAGATTACCCAAGGAAGAGCCCAGTTGGAAGATGCTAAATTAAAGCTTAGTGATGGAATTGCTGAACTTGAAGAGGGTAAAAGAAGCTTAGCAGATGGAGAAGCTCAACTGGATGCTGGAAGATTGGAACTTGAAGCTGGTGAAGAGGAATATGAAAGTGGATTAGAACAGGTTCAGGAAGCCAGGGCAGAGCTTGATAGAGTATTAACTCCAGTTGCAGACTCCTTGGGAGTCTCTGTTCCTGAACTTATACAGATGGCAGATGATTATGATCCAGGAGATACCACAGAAATTGATCAAGCCCTTCAAGAATTGAGAGATGAGTTCTATCAAGTAAGAGATGATATTGATGAAATAGAGTATATAAGAGAGAGACTTGATGAGTTAAAAGCAAATCCTGATCTTGATGAAGAAGCCCTAACTAGGATTGAGGAACTGGAGCAGGAACTTGATAGACTAGAACCTTTATTACCAGGCTTATATGAGGAGCTGGACAGCCTAGAACTTGAGATAACATCAGTACAAGATGGTATTGATCAAGTAGTTTCTGGTTATGGGGCTTTGGAAGAGGCGGAAAGACAATTGCAGGATGCCAGGGTAGAGCTTGATAAGGGGTGGGTAGATTATTATAAGGGTGTTGAAGAGTTAAATGCTGGATACGAAGAAATTCAAAAAGCTGAAAAGGAAATTGAAGATGGTAGAAGGCAAATTGAAGAAAATGAACAACTTATCATTGAAGGCGAAAGAGAATTAGCTGAGGCTAAAATAAAGTTAGATGATGCTAAGAAGGAAATAGATGATGGAGTGGAAGAATTAAAAAAAGCAGAAATAGAACTAAAGGATGGTTATCTGGAATACGAGAAAGGCAAAGCTGATTTAGAAGCTGGATGGGAAGAATACTATGATGGTTTAAGTAAGCTTGAAGATGCAAAGATAACTTTCTCAGAAGAAATGGAAAAGGCAGAAGCTGAGATATCAAAGGCTGAGATTGAACTTCAAGATGGAATTAGAAAGTATGAAAAAGGAGTTAGGGAACTTAGAGATGGAAGGGAAGAATACGATGATGCTATCATAGAAGTTAGAGAAATGTTGGAAGAAGGTAGGATTGAGCTTTTAAATGCAGAAGATGAGATTAAAGATATTGAACAGCCAATGTGGTATGTTCTAGATAGAAATCATAATCTAAGTTTTGTGAGTTTTAGCCTTAATGCAGATAAGGTGGCAGCTATCTCTAAAGTTTTCCCAATATTTTTCTATTTAGTGGCTGGTTTAGTATCCTTAACCACCATGACCAGGATGGTGGAAGAAGAAAGAACCCAAATTGGAGTTTTAAAAGCTTTAGGCTACAAGAAAAAGACCATAACTTTCAAGTATTTAATATATAGCGGCTTGGCAAGTGTTTTAGGAAGCATAGCAGGTCAATTAGTTGGATTTAAGTTATTACCACTGGTTCTTTGGAATGCCTATGGGATAATGTATCATTTACCACCATTTTTATCCCAGTACAATTTCAGAATCTCATTAATATCATCGGGATTTGCCATACTGGCAACCATGGGAGCAACAGTCTACTCAGTAAATCAGGCTCTAGCTGAAAAACCATCTACTTTGATGCTTCCGAGAGCTCCAAAGGCAGGTAAGAGAATCATTCTTGAAAGAGTAAGTTTTATCTGGAAAAGGATGAGTTTTAGTCAAAAGGCGACAGCTAGAAACTTATTTAGATACAAGAAGCACTTTTATATGACCATAATAGGAATATCAGGGTGTACTGCTCTATTATTAACGGGCTTTGGCTTAAGGGATTCCATTGGTGATCTAGCCATTACCCAGTTCGAAAGTATATTTAGCTATGATATCGAAATTGAATTAGACGATAAAAAAGCCAATGATAGTGACTTGATTAGTATACTTGAAGATGAAACACACATAGATTCCTACCTTATGGTTTACACAAATAAGGGAAGTGCAAGCTATGAAGATGAGTTCTTGGAAGCTACCCTGATCGTTCCAAAATCCCAATCTGAAATTGACTCATTTATTAGACTTAATAATAGAAAGACAGGAGAAAAATTACAATTAAAGGAAGACGAGGTAATTATAAGTGAAAAGCTATCTGAGGTTTTAGGACTTAAATTAGGAGATGAGCTTAGTTACGAAACTACAAATGACAAAACATTTAGCTTAACTGTTGGAGGTATTACTGAAAACTACCTTGGGAATTACATCTATATGACTTCAAGTAACTTTGAAAAAGTGTTGGGTGATGATATAGCTTATAATAATGTATTTGTTAAAACATCCCTGGATGATCTTGAATCTAAAGAGAACTTAATAAGTGAATTATTAAGTTTGGAAAGTGTATTGAATGCAGAAATAATTGCACAGGCTAGAAATACATTTGCTAATCTTGTGGAGAGTATAGACTATATAGTTGTTGTTATAATACTTGCATCAGGATTACTGGCATTTATAGTCTTATATAACCTGACCAATATAAATATAAACGAAAGAAAAAAAGAGCTGGCAACCCTAAAGGTACTTGGTTATCACTTAAGGGAAGTATCCAATTATATATTTAAGGAAATAACTATATTAACCATATTTGGAATACTTGTTGGACTAATTCTAGGTAAGTTTCTCCATAGCTTTATAATCGTAACAGTTGAAAATCCAGATTTTATGTTTGGAAGGGACATAGTTTTTAGTAGCTATGCTTTATCCATGATTGTTACCCTGGTGTTTTCATTTATCGTAAACATATTTATGAGCAAGAAGATCAAGAATATAAAGATGGTAGATTCACTTAAAGCAAATGATTAGAAGGTAGATTTTTTTCTATCTTCTTTTTTTATATATTTCAGCACATGTTAACTAGATATTACAAAAACTTTACATATTACCGCGATGCATCAATGAATACATGATAGCTCAAAGGGTAATTAATATATACAATAGTCTAAAATAACAGAATATTCTGCAGTAACCTATTATTTTATCCAGTACATAAAAAATACACTCACAAAGAAGCTTAGGGGATCTTAAACAAGGGGATAGAATTACTAAGTGTTTTATAAAATAATAGGAGGAGGAAGTAAGGTGTTAATTAAAAAAAGAGGTATTTTAACCCTAGTTTTAATTTTTGCAATGATATTAAGTATGGGAGTAACTTTTGCAAGTAAGTCTCCTGGTAGCATACATCTAGTATCATCAGATGAGAATGTAGAGGGTAACAATCCACTGTTTGAAAATAAAAGTAGTGTGTTTGTAAGCTTGAGTAATTTCATGCCAGGAACATATGATCTTGTAGTAAAAGCTCCTGGAAGCAAGGGAACCATACTTGGAACTGAAAAGATAGAAGTTGGTGCTAGTGGCAGTTTGTTATTTAATCTATATGAATTAATTCCATTTAGCGATACAGATAATGAAGCAGGGGTTTATAGTGTTGTTGTTGATGGAAATAAGTTGAAGAATTTCAAACTTGAAACAAATGTAGTAGACCCAGAGGATCCAGGTGATCCAGAAGAACCAAGTGAACAAGAATTAAAAGCTGATAGTTTAATTGAAAATATGGGATTTATTCCAATCGCAAATGGGGATGAATTAAATAGAATAAGAAATGAATATCCAGAAGGGGAGCTTTTTGGACAAGGAACAAAATGGGAGAGACAATATATTACAAGAGGGTTATTAAGTAACTATGTCTTAGTTAGTGATATTGATTTATCTACTTTTTCAAATTGGATTCCAATAGGAGATAGTACAAATAGATTTTCGGGTGTCTTCGATGGCAACAACTACTCAGTCAAAAACCTAAAAATTGATAGTTTGTTAGATTACGTTGGATTATTCGGTAGTACTGTAGGTCAATTAAGAGACCTTAATTTAGTAGATCCTCTTGTAAGAGGTAATAATTATGTAGGAGCATTGTCAGGTTATCATTGGGTTGATACTGTTCAAAACATAAAGGTTCTGAAGTCGCCAAATTCTAATCCTCTTATTCAAGGCAAGAATTTTGTTGGAGGAGTAATCGGCTTTACCAGAGATAATTTCATGGGAAGGATTATTAATGAAGCAGATGTAGTTGGGGAGATATATGTAGGGGGTATAGTAGGGCAGTACCATATGGAAAATTACATTCACATGAGGGAACTATATCTTTCTAATAATAAAGGAAATGTGACTGGAATCGATGGAGTTGGAGGAATAGTAGGCAATAATTCTAGAGGGTTGCTAAGCAAGGTTTTCAATGAGGGTAATATCCTCGGAGGAAATAATGTAGGTGGAGTAGCTGGTCGTTCATCAGGAGATTTTTATTATGGAGTTGATGGCATTTCTGAAGCTGTAAATATTGGATATGTAAAAGGATCTGACTTTGTTGGGGGTCTAGTGGGAAGATTTATCAGAGATGGAATAGCTGACTCATATAATACAGGTGTAGTTGAAGGAATAAATCATGTGGGTGGTGCTATTGGTGGATCGGAGTATGATAATACCGGGGGTACCATTAATTCCAGTGTTATGAATAGAAGCTACTCCACAGGTGAAATAATAGGTCTTTTAAAGGATGGATTGGTTGGTAGACCAACTGAGATGACAGTAAATAATTCATATTACAATTCTGACCTAAGTAAAACCAGTATTTCAGGCATTGGAAATCCATTAACAAATGAAGAAATGACAAATCCAGTATCATTTTCTGCTTTTGACTTTTCAAATAAATGGGTAATAGTACCTGGAGAAACCTATCCTTATCTTAAGTGGCATGAAGAATTCTACATTCCACTAAAGATTAACTTGAACTAAGAGATTAATGATAAGTATAGGTAAAAATTGAATACTGTAGAATTATAAAATTAACTAAAGGATGAAATTCATTTATTTTTATGAAGCTTCATCCTTTTTGTTGACTTTAATTAGATGGGGTGATAAAATATGACCAAGAAGTCATATGACCACAAAGTCACAGGAGGTGAGACCATGCCCAAGGATACATTTTTCAACTTACCAGAGGAGAAAAGGCAAAGAGTTGAGGAGGCTGCCATTAATGAATTTGCAGATTATAATTATGAAAGTGCCAGTGTAAATAGAATAGTAGAAAGTGCTGGAATTGCAAAAGGTAGCTTTTATCAATACTTCGAGGATAAAAAGGACTTATATAAACATATTATGGATATTATTGTCAAGAAGAAGCTAGAATATATGTCTCCCACTATAGCGAATCCATTTGAAATAGATGTATTTACTTTGTTGAGAGAAATGTATAAATCTGGGTTATCCTTTGCTTTAAGTCATCCTAAATTACTAGATATAGGCAATAAATTGTTGCTGGATCCAAATCATGAGATTTATAAGGAAGTGATAAAAGAGAATAAGGGTAAGTCTGATGAAACATTTCTGTTGATACTTCAAGGAGCTAAGAATAGAGGGGAGATTAGAGATGATTTAGATCTGGAGATGGCATCCTATTTACTTACAAACTTAAATATAGCAGTTTCTGATTATCATATGAAGAAAACAAAAAAACATGAGTACACAAAAGATATGATGGTAACTATAGATAAATTCATTGATTTCATACAATATGGGATGATAAATCCCAAAGGAGGGGATTTAAGTGATTAAAGTTGAAAACTTGTTTTATTCCTATACCAAGGATGAGAATTATGCAGTAAAAGATGTAAACTTTCAAGTTGAAAAGGGGGAAGTGTTTGGGTTTTTAGGACCATCAGGAGCAGGTAAATCTACCACTCAGGGAATATTAACGGGGCTACTTCCCTTACAAATGGGAAGAGCCAGCGTGGCGGGCTATGATATGAAAAAGCCCCCAAGAGAAATGTTTAATAAGATTGGTGTAAGCTTTGAACAATCAAATGTTTACAATAAGTTAACAGCACTGGGAAACCTGGAGTTCTATAAAAAATTATTTGATGTTCCAACCCTTGATTCCATGGAACTTCTAAAACTTGCAGGCATTGATCATGTTGCGAATAAGAGGGCTTCTACTTTTTCAAAAGGAATGAAACACAGACTTACTTTTGTAAGAAGCATGATAAATAATCCTGAAGTATGGTTTTTAGATGAACCAACAACAGGGCTTGACCCTTCAATAGCTAGTCAGATAAAAGATGTTATCAAGGATAAACATAAGGAAGGGAAAACAATTTTTTTGACAACCCATAATATGTTTATAGCTGATGAATTGTGTGATAGGGTTGGCTTCATAATAGATGGAGTCTTAAAACTAGTCGATTCTCCAAGAAATTTAAAATTACAGTATGGGGAAAAATTCGTTGATATAGAGTATAAGGAAGATGGTAAAAGCAAGAAGGAAACCCTATCTATAATTAAGGAAGAGGACAAGCATAAATTAAATCACATAATCAACAATTATGAGATTGAACTTATGCACACAAAGGAGGCTACTTTAGAGGAAATCTTTATAAAGGTTACAGGTAGGGGGTTGGTATAATGCATCTTCTTACCAGTTTTTTAAAAGATTTAAAAGTTTCTTTTAAGACATTTTATATTTACATTGAAATTATTATGGCTTTGATAATAGTATTAGTCTTATTATTTGTTATCCCTGAGAATTTTACATCCAGTGCTAAAGCATTCATATATTTAGACCCTGCTTTACTAGAGACGGAATTAGGGGAAGAATTAACAAGTAACACCTTGGATGAAATTGTTCTAGTTGATAATAAAGAAGATATCCCAAGATTGATGGAAGAGGATAGAAACTCTGTTGGAGGAGCCATATTACTTGAAAATGGTAAAATGGTATACGATTTAACCCTACAAGGCTATGAAAGTGAAAGATTTAGAAATGTTATTGAAAAGGCTTTAACTGTTGATATGGTAAGGCAATTACCTGATTATGAGTCCAAAGTATCCATAGAGACATTGGGAGAAAGTAGTGAGAGATTGTCAGATAGGATAAATATGCTTCCAGTATTTCTAGTTATAAATTCAGCTTTTATGGGACTGTTTATAATTGCCGCTTATATATTTATGGATAAGGATGAGGGGACTATAAAAGCCTTTGCAGTTACTCCTTCAAGGGTATGGGAATATCTCTTGAGTAAATTAGGGATAATTCTTGTTACTGGTTTAATGACAGGACTCTTAACAGCTGTATTAGTGGCAGGATTTAATGTTCATTATGTGCATTTAATAATTCTACTAATTGCATCAAATGTATTTGGTTCAGCAGTTGGACTTTTTATAGCCAGTTTTTATGATAATATAATCAAAGCAATGGGAGCCTTATATATAACCATAATTACATTTGCATTTGCAACCATTTCTTATTATATGCCAAGTTTCACACCATTAGTAATTAGAATACTTCCTTCTTATCCAATGTTATTCGCCTTCAGGGAAGTATTTCTAGAAAAACCAGATCTGGGATATGTATACACATATACAGCTTTATTCTTTATACTAGCGGTAGTATTTTTCATATTAGCCAATGAGAGATTTAAGAAAACATTAACAGCCTAAGGAGGGGTGAAGATGCTAAGTAAAATATTTAGAATTTTACAAAGGGACATAAAGTCTGGTATGAGAGATTATATGGTTCTGTATATAATTATCTTCCCCTTTATACTAGCCTTCATATTGAAGATGATGACAACTTCAGTGGGGAGTATAACAGTGAATGTTGCTGTGGATGATTCTATTGGTGAAGATATGATTCTCTACCTAGAGGATTATGCTAAGGTTGAGACCTTTGATTCCTTAGATAAGATGAGAGAAAGAGTTAATCGAACTGACGACATCTTTGGATTGACCATGAAGGATGGAGGTTATCTGGTGTATCAACAGGGAAATGAAACTCAAGGTACTGTAGATATTCTAGACTTAATAGTAACATCTTATGATAATCAGGACTTGGAGGTGCCAATTGATGTTAGAATCTCTGATATTGATTGGAAATTATCTCCTCTTAAGCAATATGGGGGTAGTCTTCTTGCTATATTCATGAGTGTTTTAGGGGGTATGGTAATTCTCATTAATCTGATTGAGGAGAAAACTGAAAAAACATTAACAGCTATAAACGTATCACCAACAAAGAGAAGTGAGTTTGTTCTTGGAAAGGGCCTTATGGGATTTATCCTGCCAATATTTCATTCCATAGGAATGCTACTACTCTTAAACTTTGGTAATATTGACTACCTAATGGTTTTTGTAACTACAATATCCATTGCACTTATAAGTGTAATTATTGGATTCTCAATAGGTGTTACAAATGACAACATCTTAGCTGGAATATCATCTTTAAAGATGATATTTATACCAGTGCTAGGATCGATATTTGGTGCTATATTCCTAAGTGCAAAATGGCATCCCTTCCTCTATTGGTCACCTTTTTACTGGGCATTTAAATCAATGGATGCAATAATCCTAAAGGAAGCCACTTGGGGAATGATTATCATGAATTCAGGTATAATAATTGGAATTACATTTATAGTTTTCATGGGTTTAAGTAAGAGAATAAATAGGGGATTAAATTAAGGAGGTATTTTAAATGAATGGACTAGGATTATTGGGTATTTTACTAATTATTTATGCAGCAGCAGTGGTATTTATAACAGTAAAGAAACCAGAGGGAATCTGGAATATGGCAAAAATAAAGATGTTTAGAAAAGTATTAGGTGAAGGTGGAACAGTTATATTTTTCTATCTATTCTCCGCCTTGTCAGCGGCTGTGGGTATCTGGCTATTAGTTAAGTAGGATAGAAAACATTTATATTAGAAATTATTGGGTATACTTTTAACTAGTATACCCAATAATTATATAATAATTAGAATAGGAGAGAGTGTAAAATGATACTTATTAAAGGAGTAGAAGTATTTGCACCACAAAGTTTAGGGAAGAAAGATGTTATGATTACCCATGACAAGATTACCGTAATCGGCGAAGACTTACTTCCTATTAATGATGACATGAAAGTAATAGATGGAAAGGATAAAATACTGATTCCAGGATTTATTGATGGACATGTTCATATAACAGGTGGGGGTGGTGAAGGCAGTTTCAAAACAAGAGTACCAGAGATAATGCTTTCAAAACTCATTCAAGGTGGAGTAACAACAGTGTTAGGATTACTGGGAACAGATGGAACTACTAGAAGTATTGAAAATTTAGTAGCAAAGGCAAAAGCCTTAAATGAAGAGGGAATTACTTCTCTTGTAGTAACAGGGTCCTATGGATATCCATCAGTTACTGTAACTGGATCTGTTAAAAAAGACATCACTTTTATAGATGAAGTGGTGGGTGTTAAGGTTGCCATATCTGATCACAGGTCTTCCAGTTTATCTTTGGAGGAGTTGGCCAGATTGGCATCAGAGGCAAGAGTAGCTGGTATGATATCTGGGAAAGCAGGTATAGTTATAACCCACATGGGGGATGGAGATGGAGGATTAAAACCCGTATTTGATATTATTAAGAAGTGGGATATTCCACTTAAAACCATAAGACCGACCCATGTTAACAGAAAGAAAGAACTCCTTGAAGAATCACTAGAATATGCAAAAATGGGAGGAATAATTGACCTGACATGTGGATATGCTGAAGACGAGAAATCATATGATACCATAGTTAAAGCTAAAAAGATGGGGATTGACCTAAACAACATAACAATTAGTTCTGATGGCTATGGAAGTTGGTCAGACTATGATGAACAGGGAAACTTGGTAAGAATAGGTGTATCTCCAGTTGATAGTATGCATAAGGAGCTGGTCATGCTAGTCAAGGAGTACGGTATGGATATAGAAGAAGCCCTTAGGTTTTTCACATCTAACGTAGCTAAAGCTCTTGGAATATATCCTAGGAAGGGAAATATTTCTCAAGGTAGTGATGGAGATCTTCTCCTACTTAATAAGGATCTAGAATTAGAATATGTTATTGCCAAAGGAAAGGTTCTTATGGAAAAAGGAAAAGTAGTAGTTAAAGGTACCTACGAATAGTAAATATAATTTTGAATTAAAGAGTAATGGTAATTGGCAATGATTGAATTGTCCATTGCCATTATTTGTTTTAGTAAACATAACCAGATTTATAGTGTAGCTAACAATATAATTAAGGAGGTTTATTTATACTAATTTAGAACAAATATTTGGAAATAAATGTATAAAAATATTGAAAAAATTATTTTCATTTGTCAAACTATTGACATAGAACAATTTAATACTTTACATCAATAAATGTAAAATGTTGATTATTCTTCCCAAGACAGCATTTGGATGGCCCAAGTAAGCTATATAAGTTTTGGAGGAGATTACAGTTGTTATAAACCCTGCGCTGGATTTCACTCAGCGTGGGGTTTTATTTTTGTAATTAATAATCTAATTTATGAGGGGAAGGTATTTGTGATCTGACCCCAAAAAGTTAGACATATTAGTTAAGCTGCTATAGAGGATTGAATCCTGTACTCAACAGGACTCAGTCCTTTTAGTTTGCGCTTAATTCTTTTCGTATTATACCATTCTATATAATCTACTAGCTCTTGCTTAAAGTGATCCACACTCTGAAAATCTTGTAAATATAGAAGCTCAGATTTCAGAAATCCAAAGAAGTTTTCCATAACTGCGTTGTCCAGGCAATTACCCTTTCTAGACATGCTTTGTAGGATGCCTTTTTCTTTCAGTTTAGCCTGATAGTTTTTCATTTGATATTGCCAGCCTTGATCTGAGTGAAATACTAAACCTTTTAAATCAGGATTCTTGTCAAATGCCTTCTCCAGCATCTCCTGAACCTGCCCATATACTGGTCTTTCCATTAGGGAGTAGCTAATTATTTCCCTATTATACAAATCTAGTATAGGTGATAAATATAGTTTTTGACCAAACAGCGAGAACTCTGT
The DNA here is from genome assembly GCA_964575895.1 of uncultured Tissierellaceae bacterium. Classification (GTDB taxonomy): domain Bacteria; phylum Bacillota; class Clostridia; order Tissierellales; family Tissierellaceae; genus Gudongella. The sequence continues at coordinate 85,331 of CAZNTE010000009.1, forward strand.
TATGTCTGTAACCCATTTCTCATTTGGTTTTTCCGCTTCGAAGTCTCTATTGAGAAGGTTTGGAGCAACTTTACCAACTTCACCCCTATAGGATTTATATTTCTTCATTCTCACTCGACAAACTAGTCCTAGCTCTTTCATGAGTCTCTGGATTGTCTTGTGATTGATATTTAGGTTGGATTTTTCAAGCTCATCCTTGATTCTTCTATATCCATATCTACCTTTATTTTCATGAAATATTTGCTTGATAGATTCTCTTACATCTTTATATTTATCTGGTTTCTCCATGGTTTTTAAATGATAATAGTAGGTGCTTCTTGCAAGCTTTGCAATATCAAGCAACAAATCAAGATTATATTCTGGCCTTAATTCAGTTACTATTTTTGTTTTTTCTTTGCTAGTAAGTCTTGCTTTTCCTGAACCAAGGCATTGTACTTTTTTAGATAGGCGTTCTCCGATCTTAACCTTTGAACTTCTGATATCAAGTCTTCTTCAACTTGTTTCTCTATCTTTTTTGTTGGATTTTTCGGCTTCTTAGTCATATTTTTATTTGGGCGCCCCCGACGTTCATAAAGCAGCCCTTCAACTCCTTCCTCATAATATATGCGCTCCCATTTAAGCAAAGTGGAAGTTGATGGAATTCCAAGCCGTGCTGATGCTTCTTCACCTGAAAGCTTATTGCTATGCATATATTCTACAGCATTAGCTTTAAACTCACCAGAATATGTTCTTAATTTCATAAGAAGTCCTTCAAACCCATGTATGGAATACAGCTTCCACCATCTTGTACCTATTGATACGCCTATCCCAAGTTCTTTCGATGCGGATGTAATTGAATGTTTATTACTTTCAATTAACTCGATAAATTCCTTTTTTGTCTTTTCATCAAATTTCGTCATAAAAAAGCACACCTCCAAATATTAGATTTTTGTCTAACATTTGGGGTGCACTTTAAAAAATCCGCTCTCTGTATTTATAAGTAGTTATATACTTAGTTGAAAACTATCTTGTTTAATGATAGTTTTTTATATTACACTTATACCTTTTTTACCCTTGTTTATTACTATCATATTATTATCTTTCATTAATTCAAGTATCTTTCTAAGCTTATATTCAGTAATCAAGTATCCATTTTTATTAAGAATTGTTAATAGTGTTCTTCTTCCTAGTTTTCTTTGTTTTAAGATGTCCAGAATAAAATTCATTATCTCTTCTTCTTCATCAAACAGGACATTAGGTTTTGATAATAGATTAATGTCTTCAAAGGTATCTTGAAGCATATACTGGGGGAGGTCCTTAAGTGAGAGAGTATCAGATTCACACATTAGCATCATATAGTTTATACAATTTTTCAACTCTCTTATGTTTCCAGGCCACTCATACTGAGTTAAATAGCTCTTTAATGGTCCGTCAAGTTCTATGATGGAAGCACTTGATCTTAAGAAGTGGTCTATTAGAGGGAAAATATCCTCAACTCTTTGGTTCAAGGATGGAATATTAATCATAAAACTGTTAAGCCTATAATAAAGATCTTCTCTGAATTTTCCTTGTTTAATTAAGACTGCCAAGTTTTCATTGGAAGATGCTATGATTCTAACATCTACAGGTATAATATTGGTTCCACCTATTTTCATTATCTCTTTTTCCTGCAAAACTCTAAGAAGTTTGACTTGCATATGAGGGGAGATGCTACTTAACTCATCTAGAAACAAGGTTCCCTGGTGTGCTAATTCAAACAAGCCCTTTTTACCACCTTTTTTCGCTCCAGTAAAGGACCCCTCTTCATATCCAAACAATTCACTATCCAATAGTGTCTCAGATAAGGCAGCGCAGTTTATTGCCAAAAATGGTTCCTTCTTTCTCTTGGAACTATTATGAATAGAATGAGCGAATAGTTCTTTTCCAGTACCAGTCTTTCCGTTTATTAAAACGGATGAATCAAAGGTTGAGATTTTTTTAGCTCTATGAACAAGATCTTTCATAGTGTTGCTTTGATATATAATGTCTTCAAATTGATATTTTGCTACATGTCCTTTAGAAACCAGATTCTTTCTTATTCCAACTGAAATATCATTTATTATTCTAAGATCACGAACTAATACTATGTAGCTCTCAGATTCATATTCCAACTTTCTTTTGCTAATAGCAACTGAAGTATTTATTTCAGGTAAATCTATTATCTTATTTTCTACTTCACCCAGTTCTATGATTTGATTACAGCATTCATGAAAGATGCCCAGTCCATTTAAACAATTGCCACTTTTATCACCTAGTAATTTACATAAATGTTTACTGCAATGTCTAATTCTCTTATGTTCATCTATTACCATTACTCCATCATCTATATTATTCATGATAGCTTCAATGTGAACTTTTTCTTTTTCTAAAGTGTGGATTAAATCTTCAACACTTTTATTTTTATGTATTAGCTTTTTTGAATAATCTAGTATCTTATTATCAAATAGGGTATGAGGTAGTCCAAATCTTGAAATTATTCCTGTAATGCTATTTACATCAATTTGCCTATATCCTATGTCAAAAATTGTGTCAATAGAATCTGGGATCAACCACTTTAAACCAGGTGTAATAGCATACTGATAGTTAGAGATGTTATTCAAATCAGTATCGGGAGAATAAGGTATGAGATTTAGATGCTGAATTCCATATTCGTTTAGTTGAGACATTAGTGTAATAGCCATATATTCTGTATAATCAACGATCAATACATCTGATCCTGGTGGTATATCTCTAAGTTTGTTCACTTCATCCTTTTTGAACGAAAACTCCAAGTAAAGAATTTCAGAATTGGGTTCAATTACACTTTTAACATAATTATGTATAATTTTATTAGATATGACTATTAAATCAGCGCTGATATTATTCTCAAATGATTTTCCTTTGATGCTAATACCTTCAATCTTAAAGTGTTCCTCAAAAAAGACACCTAAATTTTTAGAATACATATCAACAGCTAGCTCTTCAAGGGCAATAATCTTTATAGTTTTCATGATAAACCTCCATTAATGGGTTTGTTATTAAACCTAAAAACCCAAATATCATCCCATAAAACGACTAAATAGGACTACAATTAAATTATAGCAAATTAAAGGGCTAATTAACAGAAGAATCTGAACTTAAAATGTTGGCACAAAAAATGCATTATATAGTTATAACTGTACAGTGAGAAAAGGAGGAAGTTAAAATGGAAGGGATTAAACTAGATGATGTTGTATTAAAAACTGGTAATCGTATTAATGGGTTTATTAATTATGGCCAGAAGCCTGATGGATCAAATTTTAGGATTCCAGTTATAATTGTTGATAGTAAATTAGAAGGACCCACATTGCTTATTGATGCATGCACTCATGGTGATGAGTATGAGGGGGCAGAGGCCATATTAAGAATAATGGATGAGTTTGAAACTAGAGGATTTAGAGGAAAACTAATTGGTGTTCCTGCTTTAAACTTTGAAGCATTTGCTGAAATATCAAGGGCATCAATTACTGATGGATTTAACTTAAATAGGATTTTCCCTGGAAATGATAATACTTACATAACCCATAGATTAGCGTATGTCTACATGGAAAGAGTAGTGAAATATGTAGATCAGGTAATAACATTCCATGGGGGTGGTGATGTGTTGCACTTAGAACCCATAATAGGATATTTACCTGGAGATGATTCCGTTTCAGAAGTAGCCTTAGGAATGGCTAAAGCTTTCAATGTAAAGTACAATTGGAAGATGCAAAATTTACCATTTACAGGGGTTTCCGCATTGGAGTACAAAAAAGCATTTGGGATTCCAACAATTCTTCCAGAAGTTGGTTCTCACTGTGATAGATTAAAGAGTAGAGAGAAAAACGTAAAGATTTGTTATGAAGGTATTTTAAATGTTATGAAATATTTAGAGATGTTAGAAGGTGAAGTTGTAGTTAGAGATGACCAGATGACAGTAGAACTTAACTATATTCATTCCAGAAATGGTGGCATTCAAAAACTTATCAAGAAGGAAAACGATATTGTTGAAGAGGGGGAGTTAATGGGAGAAATCTATGATGTATTTGGAAACAAGATAGAGGAGTTATTTGCTCCTTACAGAGGTGTGGTAATAGGATTCTGGTCTGTACCAGTAATTAGACCAGGAGACTGGTGGTATCTTTTTGCTAAGATTTTAGACTAGTCTTTTGAGAGGAGACTGGTTTAAACAATAAAAAGGGAGGTATTTAAATGGAATATTTAAAAGTAGCAAATAGCCCATTGATGTGGCTAGCATGTGGATTGTGTGTTGCACTGGTATTGTTTCAATCATTATTATTTGTTAGGAAATCACTATCAGTAAGTAAAGAAATGAATATTAGCGACAATCAAATTAAGAGTGCTTTGAAAAGTAGTTTTACAGCATCTATAGGTCCATCATTAGCTATTTTAGCGGGAATGGTATCATTACTAGTTGCTATGGGCGGCCCAATTTCCTGGTTTAGACTTTCGTTTATTGGATCTGTTGCTTATGAATTAATGGCAGCTGGCTTTGGTGCAGAGGCAACAGGAGTTACCCTTGGAGGACCAGACATGAACGCAACTGCCTTTGCAGCTGGTGTTTGGGTAATGACTTTAGGATCAATAGGTTGGGTGTTATTTACAGCGCTTGCAACTCCAAAGTTAGATCAGTTTAGAAATGTTCTTGCTGGTGGAAGAAAAGCTCTTTTACCTATAGTTTCAGCTGGTGCAATGTGTGGAGCATTTGCTTACTTAAGTTTAGATAGAGTTTTTAGATTTGACATCCAAACAATTGCAGCTGTAGTTGGTTTTGGAGTAATGGCAGCTTTTATGATATATAATAAGACAAAGAAAAAGCAGTGGATCAAAGAATGGGCACTTACAATATCAATGTTCGTTGGCATGATTGTTTCAATTATATTTTAGATAGGAGGTTTAAAATGGAAACCACAAAAAATACAAGTACAAAAGGATTTCAAGGAGACTACATGTCTTATATTGTCAAGTGGGGTACAATTACAAATTTACTGGGTTGTTTATTTGCATTTTTACCAGCTATAGTTGTTACTTTTATATATGGTTATAAACCTCCAATAAGTGCCGTATTTGCTGGATTTATAATGCAGGCAAGTGTTAGTGGAGTATTCTGGTTTGTAGAGCCAATCTCATATTTTCCTGTTCTAGGAGTTCCAGGTACATATATGTCTTTCCTATCAGGAAATATTGGGAATCTTAGATTGCCAGCATCTGTAGCAGCTCAAGAAGCAGCAGGAGTAACTCCTGGAACTGATGAAGGAACAATAATAGCTACCATGGGTGTTGCAATATCAATAATAGTAAACATAGTAATGTTAACAATAGGAGTTATTCTAGGAGCATCAGTTCTTAGTAGATTGCCAGCTGGAGTTATAGCAGCACTTAACAATATATTACCAGCACTTTTTGGTGCAATGTTTGGGCAACAATTTATTGCTAATCCTAAAATAGGAGTTGTTGCTGCAATACTAGCTGGAGGAATGATTGGTTTAAACAAGTTGGGGATGTTAGCTTTCTTGCCAGGAAACCCAGCATATGCGATTATTATAGTAGCTGTATTTGGTAGTATTTTAATTGGAAAGCAGATGTTTAAGGATAAGGTTTAGTATAGATTTGGGAGGAGATTTTATATGAACAAGGAGAAACTATTTAACTATATAGACCAAAGCGAATCTGAATTAAAAGAAATGGCAAAAAAGATCTGGGAGTTTGCGGAAGGTCCTTTTGTTGAAAAAAAATCATCCAAACTACAAAGAGATTTCTTATCTTCTGTAGGATTCACAATAAAAGATGTTCCTAATGTAGAAACCGCATTTATAGCAGAATTTGGTCAAGGATATCCAATCATTGGAATTCTTGGAGAATTTGATGCTCTACCAGGTTTATCACAAACAATATCAGGAAAGAAGGAACCCATAGCAGGTGAAGCTTATGGACATGGTTGTGGGCACAACCTTTTAGGAACTGCTGGAGTAGGAGCTGCACTAGCTCTTAAGAAGGCAATGGAAGAAGAAAATATCAAGGGAACAATTAGATATTATGGCTGTCCTGCTGAAGAGACTCTATCAGGCAAGGTTCATATGGCTAGAGAAAAGGTTTTTCATGACCTAGATGCAAGTGTAACATGGCATCCTTCTAGTTTAAATGTAGTATGGGGATGTAGTTTTCTAGCTTTGAATTCAATGAAATTCAGATTCAAAGGAGTTCCTGCTCATGCTGCAGCTGCACCACAGGCAGGTAGAAGTGCACTGGATGCAGTTGAGCTAATGAATGTTGGTTCAAACTACTTAAGAGAGCATATCATTCAGGAAGCAAGGATGCATTATGTAATAACAAATGGTGGTATGGCTCCAAATATAGTTCCTGAGGATGCTGAAGTATGGTATTATGTAAGAGCACCTAGAAGAGCTGATGTTAAGGAAATAACTGATAGACTGATGAAAATTGCAGAAGGTGCTGCATTAATGACTGAAACAAAGATGGAATTCCAGTTAGTAGCAGGTTGCTATGATGTAGTATCCAATAGAGTTATGAGTGACTTAATGCATAAAAACATGGAGGAAGTTGGGGGACCAAAATTCTCTGATGAAGATTTCGCTCTAGCTAAAGAATTATCTCAATGGACAACAAAGGAAGAAAAGAAAAAAGTAATGTCAACATATTTTGCACCTAAGGATATTTTAGATGTAATACTATCAGATAAGGTTATAAAAGTTGATGATAGAGATAAGATAATGGCAGGTTCCACAGACGCAGGGGATGTAAGTTATATAGCGCCAACAGCTCAAATAACTGCTGCTACATGGCCAATTGGAACTGCTGCTCACACATGGCAGGCTACATCTGCTTCTGGTTCGGGTATAGGATTAAATGCTATGGTATTTGCTTCAAAAGCAATGGCAGGTACAGTTTATGATATGCTAAAGGACAATGAGTTAGTTGAGAAGGCAAATAAGGAATTTAAAGAAACATTAGGTGGTTTCGAATATATATCACCATATGATGAAATCTAGTTTTTAGGGAAAAACAAAATAAATCTAAGTAATAGTCACCTCCTTGGGTGACTATTACTTAATAAGTAGGGGAAATAATGAGTGGAATCAGTAAATATAGAAAAATACATTATTCATGGGTTGTAACGTTAGGAGCTAGTTTAGTGTTTTTCCTATCGGCAGGTTTGTCTGGGGGAACATTTACCATTTTTCTACCAGGGCTGATCAATGTAATGAACCTATCATATTCTCAAGTGTCTTTAATTCCCACCTTGTCAGGATTTGTTGGATTGTTTGCCATGTTCTTTGTTAGACCAATAATAAATAGAATTGGTATTAGAAGGACTATATTTATTGGGGGATTATTGATTACTATAGGAACTTTAATAACAGCTACTTTAAAATCAGTTATAATACTTTATGTTGGAGGTCTAATCATAGGATTAGGATTAGGTCTTTGTTCCACAATTCCAATTTCAATGCTTATAGTTAGATGGTTTGATAAGAGCATTGGATTTGCAATTGGCTTATCTTATGCTGGTTCTGGTGTAGCTGTGATCATTGGATCTCCCATATTTACTTATATAATAATGAAATTTGGATTAAGGGCTGGATATATTGGGTTGGCTATTTCAATTTTAACAACTACTATTCTTGCAGCACTACTTATAAAAGACTATCCGAAGGATAAAGGTTTATTACCCTACGGGTTTATTGAAGATGAGAACAAAGTGAAAAGTCAAAATCAAGATTTTTCAGATGAATACTTGTATCTTGAGACAACAGATAAGGAAACTAATAGATTTCATTTACTATTAGTAGTATTAGTGATCCTATCTATACCCATTAAATCAACTGTATCCCATATGTCTTCAATCCTTATTAGTAAAGGAGTAGATTCATATTTAGCCATGAATATGGTGTCGATATTTGGTTTGTCCATGGTTATTTCTAAAATGGGATATGGATTTATTATGGATAAATTAGGAACCTATAAAACAATCATCATAACATTTCCTATTTGGTTATTAACCCTATTATTATATTTCGTATTAGATAAAAGTATTATACTAGTTGTTCTTTACTCATTTATCATAGGAATTGGACCAGCAATTGGAACTGTTCCCATTGCTGTATGGGTTAGTGAGCTATTCAGTAAAAGAAACATTGAAAAGAACCTTACCTTATCACAGATCTTTTTAAATTTCGGTGCAGCTATTGGAATTTCTATTTTAGGTATATTCGTTGATATAACAGGTGATTATAGTTTTGGCATGATATTTATGACTGGTTTAACATTAATTTCATTTGGAATTATAATTTATTTATACAAAAGTAATAATTGTAGGAATTAAGGTGAAATAATAATTGAGCAAATTGCATAATTTTTAACCGTTGAAATAACTAACTTTTTTACAA
>CAZNTE010000010.1:0-91909 GCA_964575895.1 uncultured Tissierellaceae bacterium
ACTACGCCCCTTGTGGACTTTCACCACAGACAGAAGGCATGCCCGTCATACAAACGAAAAGGCCAGTGAAAGTTCACTGGCCTTTAATAAGTACTATTACTCTTTTTCAAACATATCCTTTGTTGCTCCACAAACTGGGCAAACCCAATCTTCTGGAATATCTTCAAAAGCTGTACCTGGAGCTACTCCTCCATCTGGATCTCCTTCTGCAGGATCATAAACATAACCGCATGGTCCACATACCCATTTATCCATTTGACATTCTCCTTTCGATATTGAATTTAACTTAGTGAGATTATTATACCATATAATTACATTTAATAAACAAAAAAAACAAAAATTGAAAAATATTATATAGATTAATCCAAATATAAATGGGTAAAATACTTATGAAAAGAAAAAATGGATGTGATAGAGATGAACTACATTTATAAAGGGACAGTATGTAGTGATTTAGAGACTATAAGATCCTTTATTGATAAGACAATTAAAACACTAGGAGAAATAATTAATAATGGGGATATTATTTTTGACATCCGCGTTATTCTTAATGAGCTTATTGTAAATGGGGCACTCCATGGAAATGAATGTATGATAACTAAATGTGTTAGCCTCACAGTTAAGATGAATGAGAATAAATTAACAATAGAAGTTGAAGATGAGGGAAATGGTATAAATTATAATCCCACCGAGTATAATCCTACGGATTTAAAATCTTGGGGTAGGGGTCTAGTTTTAGTGAATGGATTATCAGATGAATTTTACGTTGATAGAAATAGGGTTGTGTCAGTAAAGAATATCTGTTAGGAGGTATTAAAATGTTAAAGAAAGTATCTTATATAATGGTATTATCACTCTTATTAAATGTGATGATACCATTTATTGCGTTAGGGGAGGAGGACTATCAAATTCAATTGGAGAAGGTAATTCTTAAGACCAAAGAAATGTTTGAAATAAGCAATGATTATAAGGACTTTACATCTCAGGTAAGTTCTTATAATAAGGACACATATTTCAGTTTAAACTGGAAGGATCCAGATGGAGTTTTGCCAACAATAAACATAACTACTGATGAAATTGGCAATATCCAATCTTACAACAAGTATTACAATAACATGGAGCCCCAGGAGAATAAGATACCCAAGTTTTCAAAAGAAGAAGCATTGAGTATTGCAGGAAGATTTATGATGAAAATTGATTCGGTAATGTTTGGACAAATGGTATTTGATGAGGATAATTACTATACAAGCACTTGGGATACTAATTATAACTTCAATTACCAGAGAAAAATCAACAGTGTATTGTTTAGAGAAAACAACGTGTCAATAAGTATTTCGAAGAATACTGGAGAAGTTATGAATTACAATAGTAATTGGGAGAGAGATTTATCATTCCCAAAACCAACAGAAATAATATCATTAGATGATGCTAAGGAAGCTTTCAAAGAAAAAATAGGCTTGGAATTAGTTTATAAGGCTAATTATTATTACCCACGACCAGTAGATATTAATGGTGATGAGATGGACTACTATCTTGCCTATGTAATAAGAAGTCAATATTCAGGGATTGATGCAAAGACAGGAGAGGCTGTTGAACTATCTTATTATAGACCTTATTTAGAAGGTGGAGGTAAAGATAGTGCTGTTAATGAAGAATCATCCCAAGCACCTATAATAACTCCTGAAGAAAGAGCTGAAATTGAAAAACTAAAAGATTTAATAACCAGAGAGAAAGCAGAAGAAATTGGAAGAGACAAACTAAGATTAGATGACACTTATGTTCTTAGAAATATAAATCTATATAACACGTGGAGAAATAAGGATCAATATCAGTGGAACATGTATTTTGTAAAAGAAATAGAAGAAAACAAGATCTTTTCATCCGATATATCAATTGATGCTATGACTGGAGAATTACTAAGCTTTTATAAAAGCTATGACTATAAAGAAACCGATAAAGCTGTCATAACAAAAGATCAAGCATTGGAAATAGCCAACAATTATTTAAAGGAAACTAATCCAAGTATCATAAGCGACTTGGTAATTAAAGATGATAAATATCAAAAGGATGGAGATTTATCCTTCTATTTCACTTTTGAGAGATATCTAGATGGTTATTATGTTGAGAATGATGGAATTTCAATTGGGGTGAATTCAGTTAATAAAGAAGTCTTCTCCTATAACAAAGCGTGGTATAAAGAAGAGTTGCCAAAAACGGATTCTGTAATTGATATTGCAAAGGCGTATGAAGTTTTATTTGATGAAATAGACTACAGCTTAATGTATAAGATGTATTATGAGTATGATTCTCTAGGGGTTGAATCAAAAAGCATAAAATTAGTATACGGTTTAAGTGAGAATAAACCAGCCATAATTGATGCAAATACAGGAGAAGTACTTGACTACTCTGGAAAACCATATGTGGACACAAAGAATATAGCTTATAGTGATCTTGATTCATCCTACGCAAAAGAAAAGATATTAACCCTAGCTGAATATCGAATAGGTTTTTATGAAGAGAGCTTTAGACCTAAAGATAAAATAATTCAAAGTGAATTTATTTATCTACTTTGGAAAGCCATTAATCCCTATAGAAACGAAGGTGAGGATCAAATAGATCTTGTTTATGATGAATTAATTGGTACTAGTATCATTAAGGACGAAGAGGTTAATAGAACTAGAATAGTAACAAAGCAAGAAGCTATCAAGTATGTAATCAGAGCAATGAACTATGGTAAAATAGCAGAGATTCCAAGGATTTATGCAGATATATTCCCAGATTCAAACTCTATTAAAGAAGAGATGAAAGGATATGTTAACTTAGCATATGGACTGGGAATAATAGTTGGAGATGGTAGTGGATTAATAAAACCACTATATGAATTGAAGAGAGAAGATGCTGCTAGTATAATATATAACTTTGTATTTAAGTAAAAAAACTACATCTAGGTAAACCCTAGATGTAATTTTTTTTATACATTTTCATGAAAGTATGATATCATTATACAGTTAAGCATGAGACAATTAAATATAGAAGGGAATTATAATAGAATATGATTAGAAATGATGTAAGAAATGTAGCAATAATAGCCCATGTTGATCATGGAAAGACCACTTTGGTTGATAGTTTGTTGAGGCAATCAGGAATCTTTAGAGCAAATCAAGTTCTTGAAGAGAGAGTTATGGATTCAAATGACATAGAAAAAGAAAGAGGAATCACCATACTTGCTAAAAACACAGCTGTTGTATATAACGGAGTTAAGATAAACATAGTAGATACTCCAGGACATGCTGATTTTGGTGGAGAAGTAGAGAGAGTACTAAAAATGGTAAATGGTGTAGTTGTTCTAGTAGATGCTTTTGAAGGCCCAATGCCTCAAACTAAATTTGTATTGAAAAAAGCACTGGATTTAGAACTACCTGTTGTTGTAGCTATAAATAAAATTGACAGACCTGAAGCAAGACCTGAAGAGGTAATAGATGAAATATTGGATCTTTTTATTGAGCTTGGTGCAAAGGATTCTCAATTAGACTGCCCATTTGTATTTACATCCGCAAAAATCGGTAGTGCTACTTTGGATGTAAGTGACAAGAAAGAAACAATGGAAGATTTGTTCAAGACAATAATTGAATATGTCCCTGCTCCAGAAGGAGACGAAAATGGACCAACCCAACTTTTAATATCCACAATTGACTATAATGAATATACTGGTAGAATAGGAATTGGAAAGGTAGATAAAGGCTCAGTATATGCCGGTCAGGAAGTAGCTATTCTGAATGATGCTAATCCTGAGAGAAAAATAAAGGCGAAGATTAATAAGCTTTATGAATTTCAAGGACTAAATAGGATTGAAGTACCCCATGCAACCGTGGGAAGTATAGTAGCTTTGACAGGACCAAGTGACTTAGAGATTGGAGATACTATTTGTCATATAGAAAACCCTGTGGCTATTCCTTTTGTAAAGATCTCAGAACCAACGTTGGCAATGACTTTTTCGGTTAACAATAGTCCTTTTGCAGGTAGGGAAGGAGAGTTTGTTACTTCCAGACAACTTAGGAATAGACTATATAAGGAACTTCATACAGATGTTAGCCTTAGGGTTGAAGATACAGATTCTACTGATGCCTTCAAAGTTTCTGGAAGAGGAGAACTACATCTTAGTGTCTTAATTGAAAATATGCGAAGAGAAGGATATGAGTTCCAGGTTTCAAAGCCAGAGGTATTGTATAAAACAGTAAATGGAGCAAAGAATGAACCAATAGAAAAAGTAACAGTGGATGTAAGCACTGAATATGTTGGAGCGGTAATTGATAAACTAGGCCAGAGAAAAGGCGAGTTAGTATCAATGTCAGAATCAACTGGAGGTTATGCAAGGCTAGAGTTTATCATACCATCTAGAGGGCTAATAGGATACCGCCAGGAGTTTTTAACTGATACTAAGGGTAATGGGATATTAAATGCTATTTTCGAAGGCTACGCGCCATTTAAAGGCGAGATTCCAAGAAGAAAATCTGGATCTATTATTGCTTTTGAAACGGGAGAAGCAACCACCTATGGATTATACTCAGCACAAGAAAGAGGGGTTCTATTTATATCTCCAGGTACTCAAGTATATGAGGGTATGATTGTTGGATCCAATCCAAAGGGACTAGATATAGAAGTTAACATTTCTAGGAAGAAGCAACAGTCCAATGTTAGAGCTTCTGGATCTGATGATGCCTTGAGGTTATCAACACCGAAGAATATGAGTTTGGAAGAAGCTTTAGAGTTTATTGAAGATGATGAGTTAATTGAAATTACACCTTTAAACATAAGAGTTAGAAAGAGAATACTGGATGCAAATAGGAGATATAAGTCCAAAAAATAGCAAATGGAGGATTTCTCATGATTGAATTTATTTCGGATTATTCTTGGATATTTAGTAATCTAATTATAATAAATATTATACTTGCAATAATTCTAATATTTTTTGAAAGAAGAAATCCTACATCAACCTGGTTATGGTTAATGACACTTGTATTTCTTCCTGTAATAGGATTTATACTCTATTTATTCCTAGGTCAAGATATGTCAAAGAAAAAAATGTTTAAGACCAAGGAAGAAGAGGATGATTGTTTTGATGTCCTAGTTTCTGATCAAGAGAGAAGTTTTGAGGGAAGAGACTTCTTAAAACACAATCCAGAATATAAGAGATATGATGATATAGTTAAACTAAACATGATGAGTGCAAAATCAGTATATACACTAGATAATGATGTGAAATTATATTTTAGTGGGGAAGACAAGTTTAAAGATTTATTTGATAGTATTCAAAGAGCAGAAAAATATATCCATATGGAATACTATATCTTCAAAAAAGATAGTCTTGGTAAAAGAGTTATCTCAGCCCTGGCTGAAAAAGCCAAAGAGGGTGTGGAAGTTAAATTACTAGTTGATGGGATGGGTGGAAGATGGTTAAATAAAAAAACCATTAAGCCCTTACTTGATGCTGGAGGAGAATTTACTACATTTTTCCCACCTTTCTTTCCAGTGATTAATGTTAGACTTAACTATAGAAACCATAGGAAGATCTGCATAATTGATGGAAGGGAAGCTTACTTAGGTGGATTCAATATTGGTGATGAGTACTTGGGTATTTCTAAAAAGTTTGGGTATTGGAGAGATACTCATATTAGAATTAGAGGCTCAGCCATTAGTTCTATTCAGTGGCAATTTTTTTTGGATTGGCGTTTTTCTACTAAGCAAGAAATGAAAGCATGTCAAAGTTATATCAGTGAAACTATAGATGATAGTAAAATCGGAATTCAGATTGTAAATAGTGGTCCCGATTCAAAGTGGCCAAGCATCAAGGATGGTTATCTAAAGATGATTACAAATGCTGAGGATAAGATCTATATAGAATCACCTTATTTTATTCCAGATGATAGTATATTTGAGGCTCTCAAGATAGCAGGACTATCAGGCTTAGATGTAAGAGTTATGATACCTAATAAACCAGATCACCCCTTTGTATATTGGGCTGGTTTAAGCTACATAGGAGAGCTACTTGAAGCAGGAGTAAGATTTTACACATACAAGAGGGGATTTATGCACTCAAAAGTTGTTATTATGGATGATCTAGTTTCTTCTGTTGGTACTGCAAATATTGATATTAGAAGCTTTAAACTTAATTTTGAAATTAACTCGTTTATATACGATCAGGACATAAATGGAAAATTGACTGAAAGATTCTTAAATGATTTACACAATTGCAAAGAGATTACACTTGAAGAATACAAAAAGAGATCTAGGATAATAAAGATAAAAGAGTCAGTTTCTAGGTTGTTGTCACCAATACTTTAGGGGGGAGTAGAATTGCAAAAGGAAGCTATAATGGAATTTTTACTACTTGATGGTAAAGTTAAAAAAGTAGAAGAATGTAATGTTTTCCAGGAGATTGAAAAATCACCTATATATGAAGTAGTAAGGGTTATAGGGGGAAAAGAGCAGTTTATAGAAGATCATATTCAAAGGATGTTTGATTCATTTCAATTACTTGATTATGAAAACTCATATAGTCAAGAAGACATTACAAATTTTGCAAGAGAATGTATAAGGATTAATAAAATAAAAGATAACAATATTAAATTATTAGCTGTTGAGCTTAATGATATGAGAAAAATTTTTATGGTTTATGCAATAGAAAGTTACTATCCACCAGACAGTGTATATAAAGAGGGGATTAAGACTATCATTTTTAAGCATACAAGAGATAATCCAAATGCTAAAGTTCAGCATTTGGATTATAAAGTAGCTGTTACGAATGCAATTAAGGAATCAAATGCCTACGAGGCTTTACTTCTCAATGAGGCTGGATATATTCTCGAAGGTAGTCGCTCAAACATGTTTTACTTAATTGGAGATACAATGTATACAGCTCCATCTTCCATGGTACTTCTTGGGATAACCAGAAAGCATATTATAAAGTCAATTAAGGACTTAAAACTAAATTTGGTGGAAAAGGAACTTCATGTGGATGATTTAAATCGTCTTGATGGAATGTTCATTTCTGGTACGAGTATAGGTGTACTTCCGGTAAATAGTGTTGATGATTTAAAAATAAATTCAGCAGAAAATAAAATTATTAAAAACATACTTAATGAATATAATAAGTTAACAGGGAAAATCCTAGGCTAAAACCTAGGATTTTTTCTCTATTAAGCTAATAATTTCAAGAATGGTATGCACCGCCTTCTCCATACCTTCTATCGATATATATTCATATTTCCCATGATAGTTTAAGCCACCAGTAAATATATTAGGACAAGGTAAGCCCATGTAGGATAACCTAGCCCCATCAGTTCCACCACGTATTGGTTTGATAACAGGTTCTACATCAATATTCTTCATGGCTTCTTTGGCAAGATCGATTATATGCATTACAGGCAGGATCTTTTCTTCCATGTTGTAATAGGAATCCTTTAGATCCAGCGTTACTATATCTCCATATTTTTTATTGATAAATTCACAAGCTTCTGTGATGAGTTGTTTTTTTAGTGAAAACTTATTTTTACTGTGGTCTCTAATAATATAGGCTATATTTGTTTTTTCTACAGAACCATCAAAATGAACTAAATGAAAGAAGCCTTCATATCCTTCAGTATACTCAGGACGCTCATTTACTGGCAAAAGATTATTTAATTCATTGGCAATAAGAATTGAATTTAGCATCTTATTTTTAGCTGTTCCTGGATGAACGTTTCTACCTTGAATAAATATCTTTGCAGAGGCTGCATTGAAATTCTCATATTCTAATTCACCCACAGGGCCTCCATCCATGGTGTATGCAAAGTCTGCTGCAAATTTCTCAACGTCAAAATAGTCTGCCCCTCTTCCAATTTCTTCATCAGGAGTGAATCCAATTTTTATAGTACCGTGTTCTATATTTGGATTTTGAATTAGATATTCCATAGCTGTTATTATCTCAGCAATACCAGCTTTATTATCTGCACCAAGCAAGGTAGTACCATCTGTTACTATTAAATCAAGACCCTTGTGATCACTTAGCTCAGGAAAGTCTTCAACCTTCATTACAATATTTAACTCATCATTTAAAATTATATCCTTCCCATCATAACTATTAATAATTCTTGGATTAACCCCTTTACCTGACATATCAGGACTTGTATCCATATGAGCTATAAAACCCACTGTGGCCAATTCTTTTTTTGAATTACTAGGTAGAGTTGCCATTACATAACCTTTTTCATCTAGGCTCACATCAGATAGGCCTAAACTATTTAATTCTTCTACCAATTTCTCTGCAAACTTAAATTGAGTAGGTGTGCTAGGAACACTTGTTGAACTTTCATCAGAAGTTGTTTCTATCTTTACGTAATCTAAAAATCTGCTAACTAATTTGTCTCTCATTTTATCCCTCCTCAAGTATATTTTACACTACCTTTTACTTTTTGCATCAAAAATGTCAAAAATACTTAAAAGTCAGTATAAAATTATGAAAATTGGGCATATAATAGATTAAGAGATATTGTAAGGAGGGTAAGTATGACAGTAAAAATAATTTGCGACAGTGCTTGTGATTTGCCTAAACAAATAATTGAAGAATACAACCTAGAAGTATTACCTATCAATGTAATATGTGGAGATAATGTGTTTAAAGATCAGGTGAATATAGACCCAAGGGAAGTATATGAGGGAATGAGAAAGGGCATTACTTATAGGACATCTCAAATTACGCCGGTGGAGTTTGAAGAGGTGTTTGAAGAAAAAGCTAAAAATGATGAGGAGTGTATATATATTGGATTTTCCTCAGGTTTATCAGCAACCTTCCAATCTGCAATATTATCAAAAATGGCTATTGAGGAAAAGTATGGTAATTTTTCAATTGAAGTTATTGATTCAAAAGCAGCCTCTGGAGGTTATGGTTTAATAGTTTATGAAATAGCAAAAGCAGCCCATAAAGGTATGGCCAAAGAGGACTTAATAAGTTTAGCAAGAAAATATATCGCTGGAGTGGATCAAGTATTTTCTGTTGATGATATTGAGTACTTATATAGAGGAGGTAGAGTATCAAGAACTAGTGCAGTACTAGGTGGGATGCTAAATATTAAACCTATTTTAGAGGTTAATGAGGGGAAATTAGTTCCAATTGAGAAGGTTAGAGGTAGAGCTAAGGTTCTCAAAAGAATGTCTGAGCTGGTGGATGAGAGGAAGATGGATTCTGACCTAAAGAATTCTACAGTTGTGATTACACATGGAGATTATTTAGAAGGTGCAGAAAAACTTAGAGATCTGATAGCAGAAAAATATGGTACAGAAGAGTTTATTATAAATTCTATAGGTGCTTCAATTGGAGCTCATGTTGGACCTGGTACCCTAGCACTGTTTTTCATGAAGAATAAAATATAGATATTTCTGGAGGATAGTATGAAATGGATTAGAATTCTTTTGGGAGTCATTTTAGTAGTCGTATTTGGATTTGCGTCATTTGTTGGTATTATGACATTTATTGATGAAAAGCCTGATGAAGTAATGGGAATACCTATTGTCAATAATCAGGTTAGAACAGTCCCCTTGAATGAAGAACTAATCATAGCAACCTATAATATTGGTTATGGGGGATTAGGACAAGAACAAGACTTCTTTGCTGATGGAGGAACAAGGTCTAGAGCTTTTAGTGAAGAAGAGATAATGTCTAATTTACAGTCAATAGTTGAAGTATTAGATTCTACTAATTCCAACTTTATGTTATTACAGGAAGTAGACAAAAAAGCCAGCAGGAGTTATAAAATAAACCAAATAGAATTTATTAAAAATCTGTATCCGAATTATTCATATTCATTTGGAAGAAATTATAATGTCAAATGGGTGCCAGTACCATTATTCAATCCCATGGGTAGTGTAGAGTCAGGGCTATTAACCCTATCGAAGTACAATGCATATGATGCTAATAGATTTCAGTTTCCAGGTGGTGAAAAATGGCCAGTTCAAATCTTTGAACTAGATAGATGTTTCGTGGAAACTAGATTCAATACAATAGGAGATAAGGATTTAATATTAATCAATTTGCATCTATCTGCCTTTGATGAAGGAGGATTAATAAGAGAACAACAATTACTATATCTTAAAACTCACATAGAAAATGAACATAAAAAGGGCAACTATATTATTGTGGGTGGGGATTGGAATCATAATCTACCTGGTAGTGATCCATCAAAATTTACAACAAATGAAGAATGGCCATTTTGGCTAAAAGATCTTCCTGAAAACTTTTATATAGAGGGTTTTAGTTGGATCATAGATAATTCAACACCAACTGTAAGAACACTTGAAAAAAACTATGTAGAGGGTGAAAATTTCAGGGCAGTGATAGATGGCTTTTATGTTTCCGATAACTTAGAAATTACTGGTATATCTGGAACTGATACAAATTTTGTATATGCGGACCATAATCCAGTGGTTATGAGTTTTAAATTAATACAATAATGAGAAAAGTCTGGTTAATTTAATTTAATCAGACATTACATTCTTCTTTAGAAGTATGGGAATTAGCTATTTAGGTGGATTGACAATATTCAGACAATTATATATATTAAAAACATATTGAATTTATAGTGAAAATAATATAAAATACAAGGTAATAACTATACCAGCAATATAGTGTACCAGCAGTCGGCTGAAAGGCCGACAAAAAAACTTAAGGAGTGATCACTGGGTCACTTAAGAATAATAAGGGGGAAAGACAAGAATGATGAAAAAAAGTATAGTTTTGTTATTGGCATTAACAATGGTTCTTTCAATGCTTGCAGGATGTTCAACACCTGCTGAACCATCAACACCTGCTGAACCATCAACACCAGCTGAACCAAGTGAACCAGGTGAGGAACCAGCTGAAGAACCAAGTGGAACATTAATCGTAGGAATTACTGAAGCATCAGGTAACTTTAACCCACTATATTATTCATCAGCATATGATGGATATGTAGTAGATTTGACATTCGAGGCTTTAATTGGAAGAAACTTTGATGGAGAATTTGTAGAAGGTTATGCAGTAGCTGAGTCATGGGAATATTCAAATGACGATAAAACAATAACTTTCAAAATGAAAGAAGACAAGAAATTCTCAGACGGAACACCAATGACAGCTCATGACGTTGTATTCACTTACCAAGTATTGGCAGATCCATCCTACTCAGGTAGATATGGTGCAGCTGTAAAAGATATGCTAGGTTATGAAGAGTACTTCAACGGTGAAACTGAAGAGTTCCAAGGCGTTGTAGCACTTGACGACTACACAGTTCAATTCAACTTTGTAGAGCCTCTAAGAGTTAACTTTACAAACGCTGGTTATGCAATTCTTCCTAAGCATTACTATGGAGCAGATTTTGCTTATGGTAACACAGCTGGAGTTGAAGCAATAACTGGAGCACCAATAGGTTCTGGCCCTTACAAAGTTGTAGAGTTTAGAGAAAAAGAGTTAGTTTACCTTACAAGAAATGACCAATTTACTGATGAAGGTTATATGGTAGAAGACCTTATTCTTAAGTTTGTTGACCAAACAACAGATATCATTGAATTAACAACTGGCGGCGTTGATCTACTTGCTGGAGTTATTGATCCGCTAAAAATACAAGATGCTAGAGCAGCTGGAATGGAAATAAACTCATATCCAAGAAGTGGTTATGGATATGTTAAAACTAATAATGAGTGGGGTCCAACTTCAGATGTTAAAGTTAGACAAGCTCTATACTATGCATTTAATAGAGATGAATTCGTAAACAGCTACTATTATGATGAAGAAACTGATACAGTTTTAGCGTCAACTCAAGCTCACCCATTCTCACAAATTTCTTGGGCACTTGATGATGCATTTGTAGCTACATTAGATAATTACGATTACAACATAGAAAAAGCTAAAGAATTATTAGATGAAGCTGGTTGGGTAGTAGGAGCAGATGGTAAGAGAGCGAAAGACGGTCAAGTAATGACTTTAAATATCGCAGCAATGCCAGATCATGATATCCTTGCTACATTAATTCCAATGTGGGAAAGAGACTGGGGTCAGCAATTAGGAATTACTCTTAATATCGCATACCTTGAGTTTAATACAGTTCTTGACTACGTAATCTACAACTCAGATGCAAATGTTGAAGAGTGGAGTTTATTCTTCCTAGCAACATCAATAACTACACCAGATCCTCATACACTATATACTTCTTTCCATTCTGATTACATCGGAAGCGGACAAGATAACACAAGTAGATATTCTAATCCAAGAGTTGATGAATTACTTGACCTAGGTAAGACTATCATGAGTGAAGAGGAAGCAAAACCTGTTTACCAAGAAGTAGTTCAAATCTTAAATGAAGAAGCAGTTATGATGCCTGTATATGCGAACACTTATTTCGATCTATACAATCCAAAGCTTACTAACTTCGTAACAAGCTCACTTTATGGTTGGGTAGATGCGATGAAGGATGCTAAAGTAGTAGAATAAGAAATTCAATAAACTGATTAGAAAGTAGAGGCAGGCTATTTTAAATAGGCTGCCTCTACTAATATAATTTATTACATTAAAGTAAAGCGAGTGAAGTCAGCATAAGAGAAGGAGTGAAATAATGTTAAAATATATTGGAAAAAGGCTCCTCCATTTGATCCCAGTAATTATTATTATATCTATAGTAATCTTTGCGATTGTTGAGATGATGCCAGGAGACCCAATTAATGCATATTTAGGAGTTGGATCTGGAACAACACCTGAGCAACAACAAAGACTTAGAGAACAACTTGGTCTTGATGAAGGGCCAGTAGTTAGATATGGATTATGGTTAAAGAGAGTTTTAACTGGTGATTTTGGAAAGTCCTTAAAATATAGAAGAGATGTTGTCGATGTTATTGGTCAATTTATATGGAATTCTTTTAGATTGAATATTGTTGCAATGATTTTAGCTTTTGCCATAGCAATACCCGTCGGAATAAAATCTGCTGTTAAGAAATACGGGTTATTTGACAATTTCTGGACAGTATTTTCACTAACCGGAGTTTCCATGCCATCATTTTTCTTTGCCTTATTACTGGTGTTTTTCGTCGCCATACCTGTTCCATGGATTCCTTTAAATGGAATGAGAACAGCAATTATGGCAGCCAAAGGATATCCATCAAAAATGGCGGAAATTCTTGATATTGGGAAACACATGATTTTACCTGTAACAGTTCTTACAATTTCAAGTTTAGCAAGTTTAACAAGATATGTTAGAAACTCAGTTATTGAGGTTATTAATCAGGATTACATAAGAACAGCTCGTTCTAAAGGATTATCAGAGAAAGTTGTTATTTATAAGCATGCATTTAGGAATGCATTACTTCCAATAGTAACTCTTCTTGGATTATATATACCTGGATTATTTGGTGGTTCTATTCTCCTTGAAACAGTATTTATATGGCCTGGAATAGGTAATATACTATATACATCTATACTTGATCGTGATTACTCAATGGTTATGGCAGCCAATGTCTTCTATGCAGTTTTAATGCTAGCAGGAAATCTTTTGGCCGACATTTCTTATGCATTAGTTGACCCAAGGGTCAAGGTTAAATAGGGGGGTGAAAATATGACTGAAAATAAAACTATAGATACTTCAATAAAGAAAAAGTCCATGGCCGTTGGACCATGGAGATTAGCCTGGGATAGATTTAGGAAAAATAAAGTTGCTGTAGCAGGAGCATTTATATTTATATTAGTTCTACTTTTTGTTACTTTCGGCCCAATGTTTTCACCTTATGAAATGTCACAATTTGACTTAGCTGAAAAAACCCTTTCACCTACATCAAAACATTTACTTGGGACAGATGAACAAGGTAGAGATGTGTTATTAAGACTTATGCTAGGGGGAAGAATCTCACTTAGAGTTGGTGTAATGGCTGCAGGTGTAACCATTATCCTTGGATCAATTGTTGGTGGTATAGCAGGTTTCTATGGTGGTTGGGTTGACAACCTACTGATGAGATTTGCTGAGATTGTTTATTCCATACCATTTACTCCTACAGTAATATCAATATCCGCGGCTCTGATGTTCAGGGTATCATCAGAGAACAAAATGTATCTGGTAATGTTTCTGATTGGTATATTAAGTTGGCCAAGCTTAGCCCGTATTGTAAGAGGTCAAATACTCTCATTGAGAGAGCAAGAATTTATGCTGGCAACTGAAGCACTTGGATTATCCGATTTCTCACGTATTGCAAGACATTTATTGCCAAACACACTAGCATATATTATTGTAAGTGCTACTCTTGGTATGGCAAGTGCAATTCTTACAGAAGCAGGATTGTCCTTCCTTGGACTAGGTGTAACTCCTCCAACTCCTACTTGGGGTAATATGATTGAGCGTGCTAGAAACCAAAGAGTTTTTAGATCATATCAATGGATGTGGATACCACCTGGAGTAATGATAATGTTAACAGTTGTAAGTATTAATTTATTGGGTGAAGGTCTACGTGATGCCTTTGATCCAAAGGAAAGTAGGTAGAGACTATGAAAGAGATATTACGTGTTGAAGATTTAGCAACTTACTTTTTTACAGATAAAGGTACAGTAAAGGCTGTTGATGGAGTTTCCTATACTCTTAACGAAGGAGAGATTCTTGGTATTGTTGGGGAATCCGGATGTGGAAAAAGTATTAATGCTATGAGTATACTTAATCTTATTGAGAAACCAGGGAAAATAGTTAGTGGATCCATTAAATACAATGGAGAAGAGATGGTTGGACTTCCAATGAGTAAAATGAGAAAGTTCAGAGGCAACGAAATATCAATGATATTCCAGGAGCCAATGACATCCCTAAATCCAGTATTTAGAATTGGTGATCAAATAATTGAGTCCCTTTTACTTCATAAAAAAATGAAAAAGGACGAAGCTATGAAAAGAGCAGTTGAGCTATTGGACTTAGTAGGTATTCCAAGAGCCGAAAAAATTGCAAGAGACTATCCCCACCAATTATCAGGAGGGATGAGGCAACGTGTTATGATAGCAATGGCATTAGCATGTGACCCTAAAATTCTTATAGCTGATGAACCTACAACAGCACTTGATGTTACTATTCAAGCTCAGATTCTAAAGCTAATGAAAGATTTACAAGATAAGACAAATACTGCTATCATGCTAATAACTCATGATTTAGGAGTTGTAGCACAAATGGCCCATAAGATAATAGTTATGTATTCTGGTAAAATTGTAGAAGCAGCCCCTTCTCTTGAATTATTCCAGAATCCAAAACATCCTTATACTCAAGGCTTATTAGAGTCTATTCCAAGTCTTGACCAAGAAAAAGAAAGACTAAACAGTATTGAAGGTGTAGTTCCTAATCCATTTGAATTACCTCAAGGTTGTTATTTTGCTCCTAGATGTAAACATGTAATGGATATTTGTAGGACTGAACATCCAGGAACTTATAAGATAAATGATACTCACACTGCAAGCTGTTATCTTTATAAGGAATAGGAGAGAGATATGGAAAAGAATATGAAAAACGAAATAATACTAGAAGTTGATAAAATTAAAAAATATTTTGAAGTAAAGAAGAGTTTTCTTGACAGTGGAAGAAGCTATGTTAAAGCTGTTGATGATGTTTCCTTTAAATTACATAAGGGAGAGACAGTTGGACTAGTAGGAGAGTCTGGATGTGGAAAATCTACTTTGGGTAGAACTATAGTGAGGTTATATGAACCTACAGATGGTTCAATTATTTATAAGGGAGAAGATATTGCTAAGTTTAAAGGTCAAAAGTTAAGAGACCTTAGAAAAGACATGCAAATAATATTTCAAGATCCTTATAGCTCATTAAATCCAAGAATGAACGTAAGTACAATAGTTGGAGAAGCCATGATTGCTCATGGAATCGTTAAAAAAGGAAAAGAATTCCAGGAGAAGGTAGTAGAGGTTATAGAAAGATGTGGTCTTTCAGACTATCATATTTATAGATATCCTCACCAATTCTCAGGTGGACAGAGACAGAGAATTGGTATAGCAAGGGCATTGGCTCTTAATCCAGACTTCATTGTAGCTGATGAGCCCGTATCGGCTTTGGATGTATCTATTCAGTCGCAGATTCTAAACTTAATGATGGACTTGCAGCAAGAGATGGGATTATCATACTTATTTATATCCCATGACCTTTCAGTAGTTAAACACATCAGTGATAGAATAGGTGTAATGTATCTTGGATCTATTGTTGAGTTGGCAAACAAGAAGGCCTTGTACGATGATCCACTTCATCCATACACTAGAGCCTTGTTATCTGCAATACCAGTGGCTGATCCAACTAAGAAGAAGGAAATGCATGCAATAATTGGTGAAATTCCAAGTAATGTTCATACACCTCCTGGATGCAAATTCCACACAAGATGTATTTATGCTAAAGATATATGTAAGGAAGTAGTACCTGAGTATAGAGAAGTTAAGCCAGATCACTTTGTAACTTGCCACTTTGCTGGTGAAATTTAAGGTGAAATAGAAAGGAAATCGTTGTGAAGATTAAAGATATTTTAAAAAAGAAGGATTTAAAAGATAATGCAGATGTGGAACTAGAGAAGGGTGATTTTTTAGCTATAATGCTCGCCTTAGCCTATTATATGGTTCCTGCATTACTAGGAATATTTCTTTTTATAGCATTACTTGTTTGGGTAATTTTTTAGGCAGAGATATTCTCTGCCTTTCTTTTTAACCAAATTTTGTTGACAGGGTATATATCTGGATTTATAATACAAAAAAGAACGGAGGGTTAGAATGAAGAATATTGCAGCTTTTTTTGATATAGACGGCACAATTTTTAGAAATTCACTTATGATTGAGCACTTTAGAAAACTCATTACATTTGAACTTATTGATCCGGAAGTTTGGTATACCAAGGTTAAGAAAGCCTATGATGAATGGGAGAGAAGATATGGTGATTTTGAAGAGTATCTTGAAATATTAGCAGGAGTCTACTTGCAAGAATTGAAAGGTGTTAGAAAAGATTATATTGAATTTGTGGCTAATCATGTAATAGACATTAACTGGGATATGGTATATAAGTATTCAAGAGATCAAATAGAATGGCATAAAAATCAAGGGCACAAGGTATTCTTCATATCAGGAAGCCCAGACTTTTTAGTTTCTAAAATGGCAGAAAAATACGGTGCTACAGAATATAAAGGAACCCAATATATAGTTGATAGTGATAATAAATTTACAGGTGAAATTATAAGAATGTGGGATTCTGAGAGTAAGAAGAAAGTACTTGATGACCTAATATCTAAATACAATGTTGATCTTGTGAGGAGTTATGCCTATGGAGATACAACTGGAGATTTGTCAATGTTAAGAAGAATGGGTAACCCAGTGGCAATTAACCCCAACAAAGAACTTATATTGGAGATTAAGGCGGATGAAATTTTATCCAGGAGAATACAGATAATTGTTGAAAGAAAAAATGTAATTTATAAATGTAAGGCTGATATTGATTTATTATAGAAATGGAATAATTATATTTGTAATACTATCGTAAATTATTGACACCTTATATATAGTATAATCAATATGAGAGGTAGATTGATTAAAAGAGGTGTTATAATGAGAAAAATGATTTATATAATAATAGTACTTTCATTAACTTTTTTTACTGCATGTTCTAGCCCTAAGTTACCTGCTGACTTGCCAGAAATTAATGATCAAGAAAATACAAATATTAAAGTTTCAGATTTAATACCATTTAAAGAGAATGTTAAACTTATATACGAAGGATATGGGAATGAGTTTGCTAGTCAGGAAGTTTTCTTTGAATATATTGATGAGAACATGGCTCAGTTGAAAATAATTAACCCTGGAACAAATTCTATTAGAATTTTGCAAAAAACATCTGATCAAATAAAAGAAGTCTATTATGAAGGTGAATTTTATCATATTGAAGATATGAGAAGTGTAAAGCCTATTAAGGATATTATTGCTATTAAGGAACCAGTTGAAGTAGGGAATTCATGGATGGTAGAAAACTCATACAAACGTGAAATTACAGGAGTCGGTGTGGAAATTGAAACACCATATGATAGTTTTAATGCTGTGGAGGTAACCACTACTCTAGATGGTGGAGCAAAATCAATAAATTACTATGTGGAAGGTATTGGACTTGTTGCAACTATTTACTCTGCAAATGATGGAACTCAGGTTAAAACACTATTAAGTGATATAACTAATGGCCCCATGGAAAGAGATATAGTAGTTTTTTATCCAGAGGATAGTCAACAATTTGACACTGTATTTGTAAATCATAAATTATTATTTAACACTAATGATAGTTTAGAAAGCGTATTTGAAAATATATTCAAGTATCCCGTTAAGGATGGCTTGATAGCTTTGATATCAGAGGATACTGTAATAAATAGTATTAGGTTTGAAAGAAATACTTGGAGAGTTGAGATTGATTTTTCCAAGGAATTAATACCAGGATGGAATGTAGGGTCATCATTAGAGGCTGAATTGCTAAAAAGCATAGTTAACACCTTAGGTGATTTTTTCGATACAGACAGCGTTTATATAACAATAGATGGGAAACCTTATGAATCTGGTCATATTGCCTTGAAAGAAGGAGAAGAATTCATAGTAAATTACAACGGTATAAAGGAGTATTAAGATAATTATAACCCTAACAAATCAATTAATTTGTTAGGGTTATATTATTTGAAAGTTCTTTTATGAAAAGTGAAGGATTTGCTTTGGAGTTGCCATTATTAGCATACCATAAAAGTTTCAAATTGTGTTTGGCTCTGGTCATACCCACATAGAAGACTCGCCGTTCTTCCTCTAATTCATCTAAATTATTTCCATTATTTTTCACTGATTCAGTAATAGAAGGGAACTCTCCTTCTATTAGGTCAATAATATATACATGATCAAATTCCAAACCTTTCGCTGAATGAATTGTTGAAAATGTTATCTTAGACTTAATTGTTGAGCTATTCTTTATTAAAGTACTTATATGTTTGAGCCTACTCTTAAAGGAATCAAGATCTTTGATTGACTTGCCAATAATTATATAGCTATCTAGAATACTTCTAAGATACTTGTAGGAGTAACCATATTTAATACTATTGTCTTTTAGATATTTATCATATCCCATGGTATCCAAAATATATTTTATCTTCATATCTATTGTCAATTTCTTTATCCTTCTGTAATCAAGTTCTAATTCGCGTATCTGCTTCTTATAGAACTCAGAAATGCCAGGATACCTAAGTAGTCTTTGAAATACATTAAGATTAATATGATTACTAGCTGCCCAAAGGAGCATGCCTTTTGATATATAACCCTTGGTTTTGTAGTAGATTTGAAAAAAAGAATCATAGTCAAATGAACTATCAGAAAAAGAAATAAAGGCTACTATATCCTTCAATACCCAATGATTAAATATCTTAAGTTTAGTATCATTTGTTACAAAGGAGATACTTTGCCTGTCGAAATAATCTATTAGACCAATTGAAGAAAGGTTATTTCTATATAATACTGCAACACTCTTACCCTTATTTCTTAGAATATCCTTCATAATAAAATCATATTGAGAAGATTGATCTTTCAGCTTTATAACTTCCACAGGGTCAGTCGGTGGGTTTGAAGTCTTAATGGTTTTTCTATATCTTTTTGTATTGCTTTGTATGAAGCCATTTGAAGCAGTAACTATATTTTTTGAAGATCTATAATTGTCAACCATGTAATATATCTTTGCATTGCTGAAGACCTTATTAAAATCAAGGAGCTCCTGAGGATTTGCACCTCTAAACCCATATATCGACTGGTCGTCATCTGCTACTACAAACAAGTTATTGTTGGGATATGCTAATAATTTTAGAATTTCAAATTGCAACTTTGATGTATCTTGCCCTTCATCTAATTGATAGTAGTCAAATTTACTTCTGTAGATGTTTAGAATTTTAGGATTTTCTTTTAAAATATCATAGGCAATTGTCAGCATATCATCAAAATCTAGTAATTGATGATCGTTTTTATATTTTTCATATTCAGAAAATAATAATTGAAAGTTTTCAACTTCTATTCGGTTATCCATGGAATAATCCCTAGGGGAAAGCATCTTATTTTTAATGTAACCATAGTAACTAAAAAAAGCTTCAAGCTTATCCTCTGTAATAGGTTGGTTATTAATCCTAGAAAAAAGACTCTTAATGATTAGGTATTTATTGTGTTGGATAGACTCATCTTCAATCAAGGTTAGTTTTTTATTAGTTACCCTATAAAAATCTCTAACAATTGTATAGCAGAAAGCATGAATAGTCATAAAATGAGGGGACAGATCACCCTTGGAGAAATCATTGTTGTATCTTTTTTTCATATCATTTGCAGATGACTTACTAAAGGTTATTGATAAGATCCTAGTAGGATCTACTTTATGCTTTTCTACTAAAATTCTTGTTCTATGAAGAAGAACGGTGGTTTTTCCTGCGCCAGGAACAGCTAATATCAAAGCAGGCCCAGATAAATGATTTATTGAAGCTACTTGTTCATTACTTAATCGCATTTTGATCCTCCTTTAGTAATCCTATATAATTCTACCACAATTACCAATTCAGTAGAATGATTTTAAATATATTCTTTATAATAGGGTAATTATGTATTATAATTGTTGTAGTTGAAATGAGGTGATTGGCATGAGGGATATTTTAAAGAGATTTGATGATTTTTTTATTCATTTGATTAATTCTAAGATAAAAAATAAGTATTTAGATAAGATTATGTATAGGATTACAGACCTAGGTGGCGCGGTTTTCACATCAATATTTGCATTGGGATTAGTACTTGTTGGAAATTCAAAGGTTAAACTAATTGGTGTAGAAGCAATAATTGCTTTGTTTTTCGGGCAGATTTTTGTACAATCTCTGAAGAAACTTATGAGTAGAGAGAGACCATATAAGATATTGAAACACCTTCATACCTTCGGTATAGAAATGAGAGATTACTCTTTTCCATCAGGTCATACAACAGCTAGCTTTTCATTAGCTACTACCATAGCCCTTAATATGCCTAGGACTGCAGTTTTTGTACTGGTGCTTGCCTTTATCATAGGCATGAGTAGAGTATACTTAGGAGTTCATTATCCTACAGATGTAGCAGCAGGTATTTTTATAGGAGTATTTGCAAGTTTAGCTGTTTACCTATATTTTATAAATTATGTTGAAAGACTTGGATCGATTTTGGGTATAAACTAATCGTATGTAGCATTTAATATTTAAAATTAATCTAATATATAAATTACAAGGAGGGTTAACCATGAATATGATGAATTTTTTAAAGACTAGAAAGTCAACTAGAGAATTTAAGCGTAAGAATGTAAATGACATAGATCTAAGAAAGATCAAGGATGTTGTTGCACAGTCTAATATCGAGCTAGAAGAAAAGAATATGGAAGTCAAGCTTTTTGAGTACGGACAAAGGATTTATGACAGTCTAAAAGGTGTAGGAGGATATTCTGGTGTAATGATTGATAGCCCTCATTATATTGGATTGGATTTAAAAGATAAGAACAGAGATACCTTAATAGCCAGTGGCTATTTCATGGAGAAGATAGTAACTCATTTAAATGATGCAGGTATTGGAACCTGTTGGGTAAGTTTGAATGACATAGAAGATGAAAGAAAAAAAGTTATATTCGGAGAAGATGCCAAGGGAATAGACTATTTACTAGCAATTGGTTATGCAAAACCTAAGAATCCATTTATCCACGAGCCTTTTAGTGAGAGAATTGGGGTTGAAGAAATGGTATTTTCAGAAAAATTAGGAAATCCAATTTCAATGGATGAACTAGAGAAGAGAGGTTTAGGAGACTTATTATTCTACATTAGATTCGCACCATCAACCTTAAATAAACAACCATGGAGATTTATTGTATTTGATGATATTATTGAACTCGCATTATTAGAAGACAATGATAAAGTCTGTTATGAAGATGCAGGTATAATAATGTACTACTTTGAAGAACTTGCTAGAGCCCTGGGCATGAAAAATAAATGGGATTTAGTAGATAGGGAAGAAATTTATAAAGATAATAAGTATAGATTTATAGGGAAGTACAAACTATAAGAAAAGTAGAGGGAAACCTCTACTTTTTAAATAAGCAAGCAAGGTGATATTGTGAATAATCATAGGAATAATTATAGGATATTAGCAGAAGAATTCTACTATAATGGAAAGCTAGAATCTGCCATAGAGTTTTATAACAAAGCTTTAACTTACAGGGGAAGTGTAGATGACACTTGTTTAATCCTTTTTAATTTAGGTGTCATATTTTGGGAAATGGGAAATATTAGAAAGGCCATATACTACAACAAAAAAGTTCTAGAAAATGACAAAAATTATAAGGACGCCTATTATCAGTTGGGTCTACTGTTTGAAGATGTGGGAGATATAAATAAATCAATTAAGTCCTATAGAAGGGCACTAAGAATTGATCCTGAAGATAAATTATCTCTGTATAATTTGGCTGTATTGTACGATACAATGGGAAGAGATTATCTAGCTGAAAGTATTTATCTAAATCTCATAAGACTAGATCCCAGTAATAGCTATGCAATGAATAATTTAGGGTCATTGTACGAATCAAGAGGAGAGTATAAAAAAGCTTTAAAGTACGTGAATAGAAGTATAGACATTAAGGATGATTTTTATTTATCTCATTTTAATTTAGGTGTTATTCTCAAGGCACTAAAAAGAGATGAGGAAGCAATATTTGAATATAATAAGTCTTTAAGCTTAAAAGAGGACTATCAGTATACTTATTTAAATCTTTCAGCGATTTATATTGAAAAAAAAGACTATTTAAAATCTATCCATGTATTAACAAAAGGAATTGCAGAATGTAAAGTCAATCATGATTTATACTACAATAGAGCTTGTTCATATGCTATACTAAATAATAGAGAAGAAGCCCTTAATGACATAAGAAAATGTCTTGAACTTTCACCGAAACTTTTAAAATGGGTTGAAAGTGATCGAGACCTGGATTGTTTGAGAGAAGACAAAGAATTTATTAATATATTGATCAATGTAAAGAATAATGTAAGGAAGGATATTGAGAATGATAATTATTAAAACACAAGAGGAAATAGAAAAAATGAAAAAGGCTGGCGAGATTTTAGCAAATCTACATAAGGAGATTTCTAAGATGATCAAGCCAGGAATAACCACCATGGAAATAGACAGATTTGTGGAAGATTATTTAATTAAAAGAGGTGCTTATCCTGAACAAAAAGGTTATCATGGGTATCCATATGCAACATGCGCTTCTGTAAATGATGAAATATGCCATGGCTTTCCAAGGGAGGAAGAACTCAAAGATGGAGATATATTAGCTATAGATATGGTTGTAAGATTCGATGGTTGGTTAGCGGATTCAGCATGGAGTTACGGTGTTGGAAATATTTCTGAAGAAGCAAAAAAACTCCTTGATACCACAAGAGAATCACTATATCTAGGAATTGAGCAAGCTTTAGTTGGTAATAGGTTAGGGGATATAGGAAATGCAATCCAAAAACACGTTGAGTCCAAGGGATTTTCCGTGGTTAGAGATTTTGTTGGACACGGAATAGGTAAGGATATGCATGAGGACCCACAAGTCCCTCACTATGGGAAAGCAGGTAGAGGAGTTAGGTTAGTGGAAGGTATGGTAATAACAATTGAACCTATGGTAAATGAAGGTCTATATAACATGAAATTGGATGATAATAAGTGGACAGCTAGAACGACAGATGGTAAATTATCAGCTCAATATGAACACACCATTGCCATAACAAAAGATGGTCCGATAATACTTACTGACCAAGGAGAAGAAAGGTAGGATTAAAATGGCAAAGACATATACAAAAAAAGAAGAGATATTTAATGGGTTAACCCATGGAGCAGGAGTTTTATTCGGGATCATTGCTCTTATAGTATTGTTGAATAATTCCATAAGATCTGGAAATATAACAGCTACAGTTGCTTTTACTATATATGGTTCGTGTATTATATTGATGTTTTTGTCTTCTACTTTATATCATAGCTTCGCTAAACAAAAGATTAAAGAAATATTAAGGGTATTTGATCACTCATCCATATTTCTCTTTATAGCAGGAACTTACACTCCTATAGTTTTACTAACACTTACAGGAGCATTTAAATGGATTATACTAATTGGAATATGGTCAATTGCCTTAAGTGGAGTAGGATTCAAGATCTTTACCTTTGGAAAGTTTGACCAGTATAAGGCCCTGTCCTTGATATTATATATAGGTATGGGTTGGTTAGCCATAATCCCCTTAAAGGCAATAATTAATGCAACATCATGGTCTTTCTTCTTGTATATATTGGCAGGAGGTTTGCTCTATACTCTCGGTACAATTTTCTATGGAGTTAAAAAGATACCCTATAATCATGGAATATGGCATTTGTTTGTTTTGGCAGCTAGTATAACACACTTTGCCGGGATAGTTATTTATTTAGCATAGAATATAAAGATCATTACAGGTACTCCTTATAGAAAGGAGTATTTTTTTGATCGAAAAATAGATAAAATTCAGAAAATAAGCACATTAGATTTTACACTTAATTGCAATTAAATGTAAAAGTGAGTATTTGCATAGTAATACAGCAAAGTGATTGTTAGCTAAAATCAACAGAGGGTTGACAACTAAGCTTATAGACATGTATAATATTCTGGTATCGAAATATTTTTAAGGAGGAGTATTATGGCAAAAAACAAAAAAGATACACCTAAACAAAATGGTATTCTTAAAGGTATTGAACGTGTTGGTAACGCAATGCCTCATCCTGCAATGATATTTGTTATTCTTAGTGCAGCTGTAGTTGTTATATCATTTATTGTTGCTCAAATGGGTACAAGTGTAACATACTATGATGCAAGAGCTGGTGCTGAAGTTACTGTATCTGCAGTAAATATGCTATCAGCAGATGGTCTTCGTTATATTTTCAATAATGCAACAAAAAACTTTACAGGATTTGCTCCACTTGGAACAGTTCTTGTAGCAATGCTTGGTGTTGGAGTAGCAGAATGGTCAGGACTTATAAATACTTCATTAAAGAAGCTATTAACTAACGTACACCCAAGATTACTAACAGCAGTTGTAGTATTTGCTGGTATTATGTCAAATATTGCATCAGACGCTGGTTATGTAGTAGTAATACCTTTGGGAGCTATTGTATTTGCTGGGGCAGGAAGACATCCTATAGCAGGTTTAGCTGCAGCTTTCGCAGGAGTTTCTGCAGGATTCTCTGCTAACTTATTATTAGGAACATTAGATCCATTACTACAAGGAATTACCAATGAAGCTTTGAGAAGTGCTGGACTTGATTACAGCATATTACCAACAGCTAACTATTACTTTATGATAGCATCAACCTTCCTTTTAACTTTCTTAGGTACTTTTGTTACTGAAAAGATCGTTGAGAAGAATCTTGGAGCTTACACTGGTGATTATATGCCAAGTAAAGAATCAGTAACTGATTTAGAGAACAAAGGATTAAGAAACGCAGGGTTATCATTACTAGCATTTGGTGCCCTTATGTTATTCTTAACAGTTCCAGCTAATGCTGTATTTAAGACAGCTAATGCTGCTGGGGAAATGACTATTAATGAATTCCTAAGCAACGGATTAATATTTATGATTCTACTAGTATTTATGATTCCAGGGTTTGTTTATGGTAAAACAGTTGGTAAGATAAATAATAGTAATGATCTAGTTGAGTCTATGACAGATGCTATGAAGAGTATGGGTGGATACCTAGTACTTGCATTCTTTGCAGCTCAATTCGTAGCCTACTTTGGAAGAACTAATCTTGGAACAATCCTTTCTGTAAAGGGAGCAGATTTCCTTGAGAGCATTGGTTTTACTGGACTTCCACTAATCTTTGGATTTATTCTAATATCAGCATTCCTTAACCTATTTATGGGTTCAGCATCAGCTAAGTGGGCAATAATGGCTCCAGTATTTGTACCCATGATGATGAGACTTGGATTAAGTCCAGAGTTGACTCAGGCAGCTTACAGAATTGGAGATTCAACAACTAACATTATCACTCCTTTAATGAGTTATTTTGCAATGATAGTTGTATTTGCTAAGAAATACGATAAAGAAAGTGGACTTGGTACGCTAATATCTACAATGATTCCTTATTCTTTAGTGTTCTTGATTGGTTGGACAGCTTTAATGGCTCTTTGGTATTTTGCAAACTTACCACTTGGTCCAGAAGCATTTATTCACATTTAATAGAAATACAAGTGAGGCTTTTTCGAAAGCCTCATTTTTTTCAATAAATATTTAATAATTGGGTATCAAGGAATGGAAAGGGGAGTAAAGAATGATTAATGAAAAGAGACTTTTAGAGAGATTTTTAAAGTATGTTCAGATTGATAGTCCAACTAAAGAGGAGTTGGAATTTGCTCTAGTTCTAAAAAAAGAATTAGAGGATCTTGGACTTGAAGTAACTATGGATGATGCAGGTGAAAAAGTAGGAAGTAATTCTGGAAACTTAGTTGCAAGATTGAAGGGAACTACACAAGGGGAAGCAATACTATTTAGCTCTCATATGGATACAGTTTCTCCCAGCAGGGGTATAAAACCTGTTATACGCGATGGTGTAATCTATAGTGATGGAACAACTATCCTAGGTGGAGATGATAAGGCTGGAATTGCCTCAATTATGGAAGCTTTAGAAACTATAAAAGATAATGATATACCCCATGGAACAATTGAAGTAGCATTTACTATATTTGAAGAAGGTGGATTATTTGGCGCTAAGAATCTCGATTACTCAAAGATTGAAGCTAAAAAAGCCTTCGTCTTAGATAGTAGCGGAGACACAGGGACAATTATAGTTCAAGGTCCAGCTCAGAATAAGATAGATATTAAGTTTATAGGCAAGGAAGCCCATGCTGGTGTTGCTCCAGAAACAGGAATCAGTGCTATACAAATAGCTGGTGAAGCAATTAGTAAAATGAAACTATTAAGAATTGATGAAGAGACAACTGCTAACCTAGGTTCCATAGAAGGTGGAGGACCAACAAATATCGTTACAAAAGAGGTAGTAATTCATGCTGAAGCGAGAAGCCTAAGCAATGAGAAACTTCAGTTGCAGTCTGATCACATGAAAAAGTGTTGTGAAGAAGCTGCAGAGAAATTTGGAGGAAAGGCTGAAGTAAGTATAGATAATGCATATGGAGCCTTTAAAATAGCTGAAGATCATAGTTTAGTTAAGTCAGTTGAAGCTGTTTGTGAAAAGCTTGGATTGCCAGCTGTGAAGAAAGCTTCAGGTGGAGGTAGTGACACCAATATTTTTAATGCTAATGGAATAGAAGCAATAAATCTTGGCATTGGAGAGAGAAAACCTCATACTCTTGAGGAACATCTTTACATTAAAGATCTTGAAAACTCCGCAAAGATAGCCTTAGAAATTATGAAGTATTACGCATAGGATAATTAGGGACAAGGGTTTGGCCTTTGTCCTATATTTCTGTTGTTATATGTAAAAAGGTAGTGTAAAATTAGTAGATGATACTATTAGCAAAAGGAGTAGACATGAGAAGAGAAGGCAATTTAACTCAAGGAAGTATATTAGGTACCCTGACAAAACTAGCACTACCTATTATGGGGACATCATTTATTCAGATGGCATATAATCTAACTGATATAATGTGGTTGGGAAGACTTAGTACTGGTGCTGTTGCAGCTGCAGGTACTGGAGGTTTTTTTCTGTGGTTTGGAGCAGGACTTATATTGATATCTCAGATTGGAGTAGGAGTTAATGTCGCACAGAACTATGGGAGAAGTGAGTATAAGGAAGCTCAAAAGTATATTGCATCAGGATTTCAACTGGATATAGTTATTGCATTAATATATGGATTTTGCTTGTTTTATTTTAGAAAAAATATAATTGGATTCTTTAATTTAGATGATTTAGAAGTAGTTGCAATGGCAGAGTCTTATCTTAGAATTATAGGTATGGGAATTATTTTTCATTTTTTAAATCCAATATTTTCAACAGCTCTTAACTCATCTGGAAATAGTCTAACACCTTTTAAGATTAATACCTTAGGTTTAATTACCAATATGGTTTTAGACCCTATATTAATATTTGGAATTGGTCCTATAGTTGGGATGGGAATTGAGGGTGCTGCTTATGCAACTATATTTTCCCAAGGTGTTGTATCTTTACTTTTTATATACTTAGGAAAGAAAGCTAATCTAATATATTCACATGTGAATATATTTCAAAAGATAGAATTAAAAAGAATTAAGCAAATTGTAAAACTTGGCTTGCCTCCTTCAATGCAAACAGGAGCCCATGCAGTAATTAGTATGATTCTAACTCGAATAATTGCAAGATTTGGTCCCATACCTATAGCAGTTCAAAGCATAGGATCCCAAATTGAATCCATAACTTGGATGACTGCTGAGGGATTTTCAGCTGCAATATCTGCTTTTGTGGGTCAAAACTATGGTGCCAATAAAATGGATAGAGTAAAAGAAGGATACCATAAAGGGATAAGAGTATTGGGATCATTAGGTGTATTAGCATCTATTATTCTTATTTTAGGAGCAGAACATCTATTTAGAATATTTACACCAAACGATGAAATAGCTATAAGAGAAGGTATAGTTTACTTAAGGATACTAGGCGTTTCACAATTCTTTATGAGTATTGAAATTGGAACTGCTGGTGCCTTTAATGGACTTGGCAGGACAATTCCCCCCACCATTAGTGGAATAAGCTTAAACGCCCTTAGAATACCCTTAGCATTGATTCTATCCCAAGATGCCATCTTAGGATTATCTGGAATATGGTGGTCCATAGCAGGGACTGGAATAGCAAAGGGTATCTTGATTTATTTGTGGTTTAGAATTGTCCTTAAGAGAGTTAATGAAGCACCTATTTAACCCGTCTTTGTGATATGATATCTACACCAGTATTTAATATATTGGAAATTATAACCTGATCTTTTTTTACTGGAGCTAGTACCTTAGTATTACTTATTAATTCAAGAGCACTATCTAATAAATCCCTTGAAATAGGTTCACTAGAGATAACAGGTAATCTGCCCATAGAACCCTTTAAGAGTATACATCTTCCCTTAAGGATGGTTTTATCTTTAGATATTTGAGATTTTGCATAATCTAAACCTCTACCACAGTTATTTCCAGTTATTAATATATTTTCATCCTGAGTTTCAATAGTTAAGTTACATTGAACACTACAGATTTTACACTGTAAACTCGTTTTTGTCACATTAAACACCTCTAATTTATTATATCATAACCATAATATTTCAAGAAGTGGGTATAAAACGAAAATAAGGGATAGTTAAATCAACTACTTATATAAGGTGGTGTCTAGAATGGATACTTTCGAACTTGTTTTTAGATTAGTTTTGTCAGCTGTAATTGGTGGAGCTATTGGTATTGAAAGAGAGGCAAGCAATCGACCAGCTGGTTTCAGAACTCATATTTTAGTTAGTGTAGGTTCTACTTTAATTATGTTAGTATCAATTTATGGGGTTCCTAGCAGTGCAGACCCAGCAAGAATAGCTGCTCAAGTTGTAAGTGGGATTGGTTTTTTAGGTGCTGGAACCATTCTTAGAACAGGAAATCATATTAAGGGTTTAACTACAGCAGCAAGCCTTTGGGTGTGTGCTGGAATCGGCCTTGCCATTGGTTCAGGATTTTACCTAGGGGGAGTTATAACAGCAATTATCGTTATATTATCATTAGTAGTTCTTGGTAAATTTGAAAAGAAAGTATTAAGAGGTGCAAACAAAATTATAATAGTAAACGGATTGGATCGTGCAGGTTTAATAGGCGATATTGGAACTCAACTTGGAAAGTATGGTATTTCTATCAGAAATATTAATATAGAAACAAAAAATGAAGAAGAAGTAAAACCCGTAATTTTAGAAATAAAGTTTTATATTAAAGTACCCATGAATCTTGATGAGAATAAACTCTTTGACGATTTATACAGAATAAAGGATATAAAGTCAATTGAGTATGATAATAAATCTTTAAGTAATAATTAGGAGGAATGTAAATGCTAAATCAATTAAGTATGCCACAAGAAAATGAAGAAGTTGTTGTAATGACTACAAATCATGGAGAAATAAGAATAAAATTGTTTCCAGAGGTAGCTCCAAAAGCAGTCGAAAACTTCACTACACACATTAAAAATGGTTATTACAATGGAATTAGTTTTCACAGAGTTATAAGTGACTTTATGATTCAGGGGGGAGATCCTGAAGGAACTGGTAGAGGAGGAAAGAGTATCTGGGGGAAACCTTTTAAGGATGAATTTGATACTAATTACAGAAATTTTAGAGGAGCGCTATCCATGGCAAACTCAGGTCCTAATACAAATGGAAGCCAATTCTTTATTG
This sequence comes from uncultured Tissierellaceae bacterium, assembly GCA_964575895.1. GTDB lineage: Bacteria > Bacillota > Clostridia > Tissierellales > Tissierellaceae > Gudongella. The sequence goes on from CAZNTE010000010.1 coordinate 30,456, forward strand.
TTCAGAAAAGAGAAGTAGAAGGAAATATCTTAAATCAAATGAAATCTTTAGGTATAAATAAAGGATATCCTGATGAAGTTATAGAAGCCTATAAAGAACATGGTGGTACCTACTGGTTAGATTTTAAACACACAGTATTTGGACAAGTATTTGAGGGGATGGATGTGGTAGATAATATTGCCAGTTTAAAGGTAGATGGTAATTCTAAACCAATGAAACCAGTGGTGATAGAAAAAATTGAAATTGTAAATTATTAAGGTGAAATCATGAAAGAACTCATATTGGATGAAATCAAAAATGTTATGTCTGATTATGAGGGTAGAGAAGAAGTCTCTTCTCGATGGAAAGAACCAGTAATAGGATTTGCATCATGTGAAGATAGTACTTTTGAAGTATTAAAAAAAGTTGCAAATCCTTTACATCTTTCACCTTATGATATTAACCCTGAAGGTAAAACCGTTATTACATACTTTCTACCTTTTGACGAGGAGATACCAAATAGTAATGTAGCAGATAGAAATTCATCGCAAAAGTGGGCCAAGGCATATGTTGAGACAAACATACTTATCCAGTTAATAAATGATCATTTAATAGAGTACCTAACAGAAATGGGATATAGAACTAATAAACTACCTCCAGAGCAGAACATGGACTATAAAAAACTTACCAGTGTATGGTCAAATAGACATGTGGGGTATATAGCCGGTTTAGGAAAGTTCGGAATCAATAATATGTTAATAACATCAAAAGGGTGTTGTGGTAGGCTTGGAAATGTTATAACTAGCCTGTATATTGAACCAACCCAGAGAAGTGAAGATGAATTTTGCTTTAATAAAGCAGGATATAATTGTACAAAATGCCTTGATAGATGCGTAAATGGAGCACTAAGTTTAGAACACTTTGATAGGCATAAATGTTTTGAGATGTGCACTGAAAATGGAGAGATTTATAGTAGTTTGGGAAGCGCTGAAGTATGTGGGAAGTGTTTAGTAGATTTACCATGTTCATTTAAGAATCCAGTTAAGAAAGTATCGAATCATATTTAGGATTCGATACTTTCTTTGTTAATAGAATATTAATAAAATATGTAAAATTTATGTTGAATATTAACAAAGTTAATGATATATTCCCAAGTTTGACAGTTGAAACAAAATAAAACCCTTAAACACATTGCAAATAGTGCGTTTCAGGGTTTTATGTTTCTCTTAAGTTTTGCGTAATATTTTCTTCTTTTTTGTTTCTTTAAAATAATTTTTCATCATTTTTGTACTGACTATCTCATAGTCTGTCCTGAATCCGAATACTTCATGCAAGGCATCTGTAAAATCTGTTCTTGTATAGGTTGGTACATATCCTTCTTTTGGTATTGAATAGAAATTCATGTCTTTTAATCCATTTAGGATTTCTTGTACTGGGGATAATATTGGTCTTTTAATCCTTTTATCTAGTGGTATAATTAAATAGGGTGGTGAGAATATGAGTAAGATAAAAATACTTGTTGTTGATGATGAAAAGAACATAGTAGAATTACTTAAGATTAATCTAGAAAGATATGGATATGATGTTATATCTGCCTATACAGGAATGGAGGCTATTACGTTAACATCCACAGATACACCGGATCTTATTCTATTGGATGTAATGCTACCTGACAGTGATGGCATTAAAATATGTTCAATGATAAGAAGTAATGAAAAGACATCAGATATCCCTATAATAATGGTATCAGCTAAAAGTGAGGAAGAAGATAAAATAGAAGGACTAATTGCCGGAGCTGATGACTATATCACAAAACCATTTAGTATAAAAGAAATAGAAGCTAGAATCCAAAGTGTATTAAGAAGAAGCAAAAGTAATGCTGGTGAAAAGAATAAACTATCAATAGAAGAAAGAGATAAATTATATATAAATAAAGATAAGTATGAAGTGCTGGTGGGTGGGTTAAAAGCAGACTTAACCCTTAGCGAGTTTAAACTATTGAGCAAAATATTTGAGAATCCAAATAAAGTCTATACACGAGAAGAGTTGATGGATGTGATCTCTTCTGACAAGGATAAGACTGATATAAGGACTATTGATGTCCACATAAGAAACATTAGGAAGAAGATAGAAATTGATGGGGACGAGTTTATCGAAACAGTAAGAGGAATAGGATATAGGGTCAAATAATTATGCGAAAAAAAATTTTACTTAATTACATTTTAATATTAATAATCAGTTCATTTCTAACAGGGTATATCGCTTACTATACTATAAAAGTTAACCATTTAGAATCAAAAGAAGACAAGTATATATCTAATATGAAACTTATTGAAAGCTCTATATTGGGCAGTAATGAAGACTTTAATAACTTGAATTATTTTAGAATGGCTCAATTTTACTCTGATTTAACATCAGCCCGAGTAACATTTATAAGGAACGATGGATATCCATTGGCTGATTCAGACAATAATAGCATAATATTTGATAATTTTTCTGATTCTCAAGGATTTAAAAATGCTCTGATTGAAGATTCTAAATTATATAGTGAATACAGTAGAGAAATGGGAAAAAATTACCACTATTATTCTTCATTACTAAAGTTTGATAATAACAATGGTGTAATATTAAGAATTGGAGAAACCATAGATAGCACGGACAGATTAATTGATAATTTCCTTTTATATCTTATGATAGCTATTTTTGGAAGTTTAATAATCGCATCGATCCTATCATATATAACAGTAGAAAACCTCATAAGACCTTTGAGAATATTAACCAATACTTCAAAATTAGTAGCTGCAGGAGATTTTTCTCAAACTGTTGAGATTGATTCAGATGATGAAATAGGAGACTTAACAACTAGTTTCAATTCAATGACTAAAGAATTAAATAGCTATGTATCTTCTATGAAGGTAGTTGAAAGGATAAGGAAGGATTTTGTAGCTAATATTTCTCATGAATTGAGAACCCCCCTTACATCCATACTAGGTTTTATAGAAACCCTTAAAAAAGAAGACTTGGATGAAAATACCAAGATTAAATCTCTGAATATTATTGAGGCTGAAAGCTTGAGATTAAGAGAATTAATAAACAAGTTACTTATTCTTTCTAAGGTTGAGAGTATGAGAGAAGAAAAGTCTCTAAAGGCTGTTGATATTGACAAGATTATTACTGAAGTTATAAATGTGTTGAGTCAACAGATAAGTGAGAAGGACTTAAATGTAAATGTGGGATTTGAAGATTCAAAATTCACCATTAGAAGTGATGAGGGTCTTATAAAACTAGTTTTAATAAATCTAGTAGAAAATAGCATAAAGTATAATGTTTTTAAAGGAAGTATTTGGATTAATGTTATGGAAGAAGATAGTAATATAAAAATTAAAGTTAAAGATACAGGTATAGGAATACCTGAAGATCAACTAGATAAAATATTTGAAAGATTTTATAGAATTGATAGTTCAAGAAATATATCCACTGGCTCAGGGTTAGGACTTGCCATATCAAAACATATAGTTTCTGGATTGGGAGGGAGTATAGAAGTTGAATCATCTAAAGAGAAGGGTACAATTTTTAGCGTTATTTTCCCTAAAGATTTCGATTTGAACTCCTAATTATACCATCTTCATGTTATAATATATAAGTCATCAGTTAGGAGGGAGATTATGCATCAATATAAAGGAAAACTAATTATTCATACTGGGTCAATGTTTTCTGGGAAAACTTCAAGTTTAGAAAAAGACGTTAAAAGGTTTAAAATTGCAGGTTATAATACTATTGCTTTCAAACCATCAGTAGATACTAGGTATCCTAGTACAGAAATCATATCCCACGATAAGACTGCGCTGGAGGCTTTGTTAGTGGAAGATATATCAGGAATTTTGGATCTGTGTGAAAAGACAAATCCCCAGGTTGTAGCCATAGACGAGGTGCAATTTTTAGGTGGAGATATTGAAGAAATAATTAAGGGAATCAATAGATTACTAGAAAAAGATATAACCGTAATTGTTGCAGGATTAGATATCGATTTTAGTGGCAAACCTTTTGAAATTTTAAAGGAATTAATGCCTATAGCTGATTATCTTACTAAGCATCATGCAGTTTGTGTAAAGTGTGGAACAGATGCATGGGTAAGTCATAGAAAAACAAAGGCACTTGAAAGGGTTGTAATTGGAGCAACTAAAGAATACGAACCCCTTTGTAGATCCTGTTATGTAATGGAAAAGAGAGAAGAAGAAAAAATTGTTAATAAGAATCAAGTAACTTTCATAGAATAAGGACCCCTGAGGGTCCTTATTCTATGTTTATATTACCTGATGATGTTTTAATATCCATAAAATAGTTGGTGCCTGATTTATCAATTATAAAAGAATTACCCGGTGCACGGGAATTTTCGTAGAAAATACCACCGCTGGATGTAGCTGCAGAGATACTTCCATTGTAGTAAATACTGTTGATTACTCTAATATTACCAGAGCTACTATTTATCTTTAGATTATTTGTATTTTCAGTTACAACTAAATCAATATCTCCTGAACTGCTATTAAGATTGGCAGTACCGTTTTGTGGGTCTATTGAAATATCACCAGAGGATGACTTAATCTCGAAACTATTAGCAATAGTATTATTTGAAGTAAACCCACCAGAGCTTGATTGGAAGTTAATATAATTTACTTTTAGATCCTTTAAACTCAAGTCTCCAGATGAAGAAACAAACTGGATTTCTTCTAACGTAACCTCTGGGATTAGAATATCAAGCTTCAAATTTGAATTTGCGATAGTCAAGCTACCTGAATTAGGAGTACTAATAATATTTAAGGTATCATTTGTCTTACTAAAATCAAATTCAAACTTTTTATTAGAAGAATAAGTCCCCTTTAATAGTATGATTATATTTTTGCTCTGGGTGCTATAGATGTTTGCGTCAACAAATATGGTATCAATTGATATATTTTTTATATCATCAGGAGGGAATTCACCCTTGTAATCTTCTGAATAAGTTTTTCCAGTGCTACCAATATTTATATTGTTGAATAAGTCTTCTAAATTGTTAATTCCTATTGTGGTTTTATTATTACCATCATCTACAACTATTCCTTTCCAAGATATTGATACTAGTTTATCCCCATCTTGTACAAGAATACCTTCAGGATCAATTTTAACTGTACTATCCTTCTCAGATATAATAACTGAGTTTCCAACTAAGTAATCTTCTAGTCTGAAGTTATCAATATAGTAAAGAGAGTAGAATCCGATTCCAAAGGATATTAACATCACACCAAATAAAACTATACCTATTTTTTTAAAATTCATCTTCCAACCCCCTAGCTATATACCAATTTTTTATTCCATTGTACATAAAGGACGCAAAGTTTGTAAAAGAGTTTAGACAATAATATGGTAATTATCACAATTAATATTCCAAGTGCAATTAGCCCAATCCCAAATGCGGTTGATGTAACAATTCCTGGGACAAAGGTTGAAAGAATAAAATTTACAGGGAATCTAAGCAATAAACCAATTCCTCCGATTGAAATCCCAAAGCCTGCTGCAAAAAAACCGACTAATAATCCTACAATTCCCATGAAGGGACCAAATACAAATATTAGGTTCATTACTATGAGTAAGATGAGAATGATTGCATTAGGGCTCTTATTGGTTGATGTATTATAACTTGTGTCATTCTTGTTAGAAAAACTGTAACTTGATCTTATACTTTCTGCAACTTCTCTTGGATCCCCTAATTCTCTAGATATTTCATCTTCGCTTTTGCCCTTCTCTTTACCTATTATGAAGTGCTCTTCATAATCAAGTAATATTTCTCTCACTTCACTTTCAGGTAAGTAGTGAAGGAAAGACTTTAATCTATTTAGATATTCAACCTTTGTCATTTAAATCACCCCTTAACAAATGATTAACTCCATCAACAAAACTTTCCCATTCAATTTCTAAATCATTTAGGACATCCCTACCTTTATCCAATAACTTATAATACTTTCTAGGAGGCCCTTCCTGAGATTCTTCCAAATAAGTAGAAACATAACCATCACTTCTAAATCGTCTTAAAAGAGGGTAAATTGTACCTTCGGATATTTCTATAAATCTTGATATATTTTCAACTAATTCATACCCGTAATAATCTCTTTTATCTAGTAAGCTCAGCACACAAAGTTCAAGAACTCCCTTTTTAAATTGAATATTCATAGGCAACCTCCTTTCCACAAGTATAATATAACACATGCTACCTTATAACGCAAGGTACTGAAATAAAAAAATAGAAGATTTTTAATCTTCTTTTTTTACTCAAAACTTAAACCTTCTCTGTGAAGACCAACACTTAGTATTATTCCTATAGAAACTAAGTTTATCAATTGGAATGTCCCCCCATAACTCATAAAGGGAAGAGGAATTCCTGTTATTGGCATTAAACCAATTGTCATACCAATATTCTCCCATATATGGAACAGGAACATTGCTGCTAATCCTATAGACATAAATGAGCCAAATTTATCCTGGCTATTTCTAGCTATTCTAATTATTCTACTAAGCAATATGAAATATAGAAGGATTAGGAATGCTCCCCCTAGAAATCCAAATTCTTCAACTAGAACTGCAAAGATAAAGTCAGTCTGTTTTTCTGGAATATAATTAAACTGAGTTTGGGTACCTTCAAGAAATCCTCTGCCGAATATTTTCCCGCTACCAATAGCTATTCTACCTTGCAGTGCCTGGAAACCTGTATTGGAAGTATCCCTTTCTGGATCCAAGAAGTTAAAAATTCTTTCCCTTTGAAATTGATCCAAGCGCATCCATATTACAGGCAAGCTCAGTATACCAATTGTAAAAGCCATTAATATGTATCTCCATTTAACTCCTGCTACAAATAACATGGCTGCAATAAAGAAAATAAATACCATTGCTGTACCAGCATCTGGCTGCAATAAAATTAATACCACAGGGATAAATGCCATTAGTAGAGTCTTTATTAGAACAAAGGGTGAGTTAATGTCTTCCTTGTGTTTATCCATATACTTGGCTAGGGAAATAATAAGGCCTACCTTTACAAATTCAGCAGGTTGAAAACCAAATCCACCAATATATAGCCAAGATCTTGCCCCCCACTGGTCATCTCCAACTCCAAGAACTAAAACAGCAACTAGCAACCCTACTGATAATAAGTATATGGGAATGTATAGTTTACCTAAGAACTGAAAGTCAAAAAAGACTAATATAAGTATTGCAAATAGACCTATAAGTGTAGATATTCCCTGAGTTCTTACAAATCTAATATTCTCCATATTGTAAGTAGCGCTATATATTATTACAAGCCCATAAATACTCAATAATATAGCAGTAATTAATAATATAAAATCAAATTTTTTGAATGATTTTTTCCTTAAATTAAACATATCATTTCTCCTTTACATCATTGACTATTATAACATATTATATTAAGTATAAGTAGAAGAATAAAGAGTTACATTCGAAATTTAGGTGGAGAAAATGGATAAGATAAAATTAATTGAATACTCAAAAGAAGTTGGAATAGATATTATAGCTGTTACTGACTCTGAACAACTCCATAGGATTGAAGAATATTTATTTAATAGGGTAGAAAATAACCTTGTAACTGAATTTGAAGAATCAGTAATTTCTAAGAGGATTAATCCCAAGGAAGTGATGTCAGAGTGTAAAAGCATTATAGTTGTGGGAGTTAGCTACAATCAAGAATACAAATCAAAAAAGAAAGTAAAAATCAAAGGCTCCTTATCAAAATCTTCCTGGGGTGAGGACTATCATACAGTATTGCATAGAAAGATGGAGAAACTGGTTAATAGAATATTAGAAGATGAGAGTATGAATTTCATGATTTTTTCAGACACTGGTCCATTGGTTGATAGAGAGTTAGCGTATAAGTCTGGAATTGGCTATTATGGTAAAAACTGTAGCATAATAAACAAGGACTATGGTTCCTTTATATTTTTAGGTTATATTCTCACAGATATATTTATTGAATCAGATAGGGGGAATCTGCCAAGTGAATGTGGGGAATGCACATTGTGTATAGACGCTTGCCCAACAGGAGCATTGGATGAGTTTAGATTGAATCCAAAAAAATGCATCTCCTATTTAACTCAGACAAAAGACTTGATTCCTGAAGAACTGGCAAGGAAAATGGGTATAAAAGTATATGGATGTGATACATGTCAAATAGTTTGCCCCAAGAATATTGACAAACTCAAAAATATAAATCCAGAGTTTATTCCAACTGAAACCCAGGGAATGATTGATATAGAGGAACTTATATTTATGACAAAAAATGACTTTAAAGAAAAGTATGGATCTATGTCAGGAAGTTGGAGAGGAAAGAATGTTCTAATAAGAAACGCACTAATTGCTTTAGCCAATATTTCCTATAAGGGAAATGGACAATTATTAGATGAATTAAAATCTAAGAAAAGTCCTCTACTTGATGAATATATTAAAAGGTTAGAGGATATGACCTAAAAGTAAATTTTCAGTAAGGGATTAGTTATGGTATAATTGATGGAGAAATAAATAGATTATGTTTTAAGAAGGAGGGGTTTTAGTGAGTAATGTTCATGAACTAAAATTTTTAAAGGAAAAAATTGAAGAATTAAAGGATCAAGGAGTATATAGAAAGCTACCAGTACTTGAATCCGCCAGTGGAGCAGAAGTCCTACTAAACGGCAAAAAGGTTATAAATTTATCATCTAATAACTATTTAGGATTTGCAAACCATCCAAGGCTAAAGAAAGCAGCTATAAAAGCTGTTGAAGAGTTTGGAGTTGGTTCTGGTGCTGTTAGAACAATAATCGGAAACATGAAGTTACATGAAGATTTAGAAACAGTTCTTGCTAAGTTTAAGAGGGAAGAGTCTGCATTTGTATACCAATCTGGTTTTAACTGTAATGCAGGAACAATCCAGGCTATAACAGAAGCAGGAGATATTATTATATCTGATGAATTAAATCACGCTTCCATAATAGACGGAACAAGATTATCCAAGGCGGCAAGAGGAATATATAAGCATTCAGATATGGATAGCCTAGAGGCTATACTTAAAGAAAGTAGAGATAAGTATAGAAATATTCTAGTAATAACAGATGGAGTATTTAGCATGGATGGTGATATAGCTAAACTTCCAGAAATTGTTGAATTAGCAGAAAAGTACGATGCTATGACCTATGTGGATGATGCCCATGGATCAGGAGTTTTAGGTGAAAGTGGTAGAGGAACCGTTGACCATTTTGGCTTACATGGAAGAATTGATTTTACAATAGGAACCTTATCCAAAGCAATTGGAGTTGTGGGAGGGTATGTTGCAGGTTCAAAGACAATGTATGAGTGGTTAAATCACAGAGCTAGACCTGTACTATTTTCAACATCATTGCCACCTGCTGCAGTTGGAGCTATAACTGAAGCAATTAATATGTTAATGGAATCAACAGAATATACAGATAGATTATGGGATAATGCCAAGTATTTCAAATCTAAAATGGGAACATTAGGTTTTGATATTGGAAACAGTGAGACTCCAATTACTCCAGTTATTATAGGTGATGAAGCTAAGACCATGGAGTTTAGCAAAAAATTACTAGAAGAAGGTGTATTCGTCTCAGGAATTGTATTCCCAACAGTTCCAAAAGGAACAGGAAGGCTTAGATGCATGGTAACAGCAGCACATTCTAAAGAACAACTCGATGAAGCAGTTGAAGCCTTCAAGAAAGTCGGAGAAGAAATGGGAATATTATAAGATTAGCAGAGGGATTATCCCTCTGCAATTTTTAAATCTTTTTGGGAGGGTTTAAATTGATTGTAGGGACTTGTTTGATAGAAGTGCATATATTTGAATCTAACTCTTTAAAAGAAAAAAGACATGTTATAAAAAGCTTGCTTGGAAGATTACAATCGAGGTTTAATATTTCAATTGCTGAAGTTGATAATTTTGAAAGATGGAATTCCTCCATAATTGGATTTTCCTGTGTATCAAATACAACAAGTCATGTTCAGAGTATAATAAGTAATGTTATAAAATTTATAGACGGGGATAACAGACTTGAAATTGTAAATCAAAATACTGAGATATTCTAGGAGCAAAAATGAAGAAAAAGTTGACTAAATTAGAAAAATTAAAAGTTATTGAAATTTTAGAAGAAATGTATCCTGATGCAAGGGCTGAACTTGATTTTACAAATCCCTTTGAATTGTTAATAGCTACTATATTATCTGCACAGTGCACAGATGTAAGGGTTAATAAAACTACTAAAGGGTTATTTTCAGAATTAAAAGCTCCACAGGATTATATATATCTGGGCACAAGTGAACTGGAAAAGAGAATCAGAAGCTGTGGTTTATCTAATAGTAAAAGTAATAACATTGTAGAAACATGTAGAATATTAGTTGAAAAATACAATGGAAATGTACCAACTACAATAGAAGAATTAATGACTCTTCCAGGGGTAGGAAGAAAAACAGCTAATGTTGTCGCTAGCAATGCTTTTGGAATACCTGCAATTGCGGTTGATACTCATGTTTTCAGGGTATCAAATAGAATAGGACTAGCTAATAGCAAAAATGTTGATGGGACTGAAAAGGATTTGCAAAAGGCTATTCCAAAATATATGTGGACAAAAGCACATCATATGATAATATTCCATGGTAGAAGAGTTTGCAAGGCTAGAAATCCATCGTGTATTAGCTGTAATTTAAATACTTATTGCTTGTACTATAGAAATGAGGAAAAGATATGAAAAGGGCAATTATAATTTTTTTAGTCTTATTGTTAGGGGCGGCCGGGAGCATTTTTGGAGGTTACAGGTATTTAGATAACTATATAAGTAAGGATGAATTCTACCCAGGTATTGAAATAGAAGGATTAGATATGAGTGGATTATCCCTTGAGGAAGGGATAGAAAAGCTAAATCAGTTAAAAAGGGATGTCTTAGAAAGTAGAATTGAAATAAGTACTAAAGAATTTTACGCAGGCAAGTATTATATAAACTATAGTGATCTTGGTTATAGTTTTAATATTAATGAAATTGCAACAGAGGCATTTAAAATTGGTAGAGAAGGAAATGTACTGGATAGGTATAGGGCAGTAAAAGATCTTGAGGAAAACAAAAGAACTTATGCTTTAACACCAACATATGATTTATCCGTAGCTAAAGACGTGTTTTCAAAAATTGCAAAGGACATAAACACAGAACCTATAGATTCAACCTTTAGCTTTGTGGACGGAGAAATTGTTATAACCAAGCACCATGATGGAAGAATTGTAGATGTTGATAAAATGTATAAAAAATTAGAGGATGGATTTCCTGGAATAAAGGAAATTGAAATTCCTGTAAGTTATATTCCTGCTAATGAGATGGATGAATATTATGGTAAGATCAATGGGGTAATAGGTGAATTTTCAACCAATTTTTATGGAAGTGCACCAGGAAGGATTCATAATATAAAACTTTCTGCATCATCATTTAAGGGAATGTTGATTATGCCAGGTGATGTAATATCATACAATGAAACCACTGGCCCAAGGCAAGAGAAATTCGGATATCAAGAAGCTCCTGTTATACTGAATGGTGAACTTACTCCAGGGATGGGTGGAGGTGTATGCCAGACTTCAACAACCCTTTATAATGCCCTGCTACTTGCTGATTTAGAGATAGTGGAAAGGCATCCTCATTCAATCGCACCGGCTTATGTCCCAAGGGGTACAGATGGAGCTGTGGCAACGGGTTACTTGGATCTTAGATTTAAGAATAATTTTGATTACCCAATTTATATAGATTCATATGTTGAAGGAAACAATGTTCACTTTAAAATTTATGGTGATTTAAAAAATAGAGATTACACAATTAAAATCGAAACTCAGCTTGTAGGTACTATACCTTATAAAGTAAGAGAAATTTATGATGACACATTAGAACCGGGAGCTAGGGTTTTAGTCCAAGATGGTAGAACCGGTTATAAAGTTTCTACATTTAAGTCAATTATTCAAGATAATAAAGTAATAAGCAAGGAAAAGATATCGTCTGACTATTATAGGGAAAGAGATTATATTTACAATGTTGGACCTAAGGCTGTTGAGGTAATTGACGAAGATGAAGAAGTTACCTTGCCATAACTTAGACTATCTGGTATTATTAAGTAGAACTTAATATTTTCATAGGTATCTCGAAGAGATTTAAAAGGGAAAGTGGTTAGAATCCACTACAGCCCCCGCTACTGTAAGCAAAGACAAAATCAGCAATAGCCACTGGAATTCTGGGAAGGCGCTGAGAGTAGGATGAATTGCAAGTCAGGATATCTGCCCGTGAAAAGTGATCGTAATATATCCTCGGAGGGAGGGATGTTTAACTGTGTGTTTACGCCTATCCTTCGGATAGGCTTTTTATATTTAAAAAAATGGAGGAATGATGATGAAAAAAAGATTGATTTTAGGATTATTAGCTTTGATTTTAGTACTTAGTTTAGTAGCAGGATGTAGTAATGAACAACCAGATAATGAGGTTGAAGTAGAGGATCCAGGTAACCAGAGTTTAGAAACCACAGCTTTGGAAGCAACAGATGATTACGGAAAAACTGTCACTTTTGATCAAGCTCCAATGAGAATTATATCCTTAGCACCAAGTCATACTGAAATATTATTTGCACTGGGTATTGGTGATAGAGTAGTTGGTGTTACTACATTTGATGATTATCCAGTAGAGGTAGTAGATATAGAAAAAGTGGGAGATTTTAATGGGAATAATCTTGAAAGAATTATTGAGCTGGAACCAGATCTAGTTATTAATTATGGTGAAGGAATACAAGAAGAAAATCAGCGGTTAGAAGAAGCAGGGATCCAGGTTATTGGGTTTATGCCAGAGAGTATTGATGAAATTTATTCAACAATTGAGAGAATTGGTATATTGGCTGGTGTTGAAAATAGTGCAAAAGAATTAAATGCAAGTTTACAAGAAAGAGAAGCAGCTGCTCTAGCTAAGGTTGAGGGTGTAGAAAAAGTTAGAGTATTTTATGAAATATGGCATGAACCTCTTATGACAGCTGGTCCAGGGTCTTTTATTGATAGATTGATGACATTGGCAGGTGGAGAAAACATAGCCTTTGATGCTGATAGTCCTTATCCAAACTATGACTTAGAACAACTAGTTGAAAGAAATCCACAAGTGTACTTAACTTCCTATGATTTTCCAGAAAAAACAGTGGAGTCCATAAAAGAAAGAAGTGGGTATGAAAATATGGATGCTGTTGTAAATGACAGAGTCTATATACTAGATGGAAATGTAATGTCTAGACCAGGTCCAAGAATTATTGATGCCTTGGAAGCACTTGTTGAGGCAATCCACCCTGAAAAATAAAAGTAGAGTGATAATATGAAGATTTTAGGAAGAAAATCCTATGCAGTAGTGCTAGTATCAATGTTTATAACATTGATACTAGCAATTATGATAACATCTAATATTGGTTCTGCCAGCATTTCAACTTATGATGTATTTAGAATTATAAGTTCAAAAATTCCTTACATAGGTAGAACAATTGATATTGGAGATATAACCTTAGGTCAACATACAATTATTTGGAATGTTAGACTTCCTAGGGTAATTTTAGGTGCTTTAGTTGGGGCTAGTCTTGCCATCTCCGGAGCATCATTTCAGGGGCTATTAAAGAATCCCATGGCAGATCCATTTATTCTTGGGATATCATCTGGAGCTGCTCTGGGAGCTTCAATAGCTATTATTACAAAAGTTACATTTTCATTCTTTGGTTTTTCCTTTGTTTCAATAACAGCTTTTATTGGTGCATTATTAGCGGTATTTACTGTGTACAATATTGGTAGGATTAAGAACAAGGTTCCAGTCACAACCCTTCTATTGGCAGGTGTAGCAGTTGGACAATTTTTAACTGCCATCATGTCATTTTTAATGGTTATATACAATAAGGATATGACAAAGATAATTTATTGGACATTGGGAAGCTTAGCTGGAAAAGGATGGACACCGATTACTACATTAGGAGTTCCATTAACTATAACAATGATAATACTAACATTTTTTGCAAAAGACCTTAATGTAATGCTTACAGGGGAAGAGTCTGCAAAGAGTTTAGGAATTAATGTTGAAAGGACTAAAATATACATATTAATACTAGGTACATTTCTTACATCTCTTAGCGTTTCCGTTAGTGGTATAATTGGTTTTGTTGGGTTAATTATCCCTCATATTGTTCGTCTTATAACTGGTCCAGATCATAGAATTTTACTTCCTGCATCAGCATTTGCAGGTGGAACATTTATGATAATTGCAGATACAATAGCAAGAACAGCAATAAGTCCAATGGAAGTTCCGGTAGGAATCATCACTGCTTTATTCGGAGGACCATTTTTCATCTACCTTCTTCGACTTAAGAAGAAGAGTATTTAGGGGGTGGTTATTATAAATGCTATAACTGTAAAGAATATTTTGTTTGGATATAATAAAAAAGATGTATTAAGAGATATAACCTTTGATGTACTAGAAGGAGAATTCTTGAGTATTATTGGACCTAATGGATCAGGAAAGTCAACCTTGCTAAAGACATTAAACCATATATTTATACCTAAGTCAGGACAAATTCTGATTAAAGATTTACCTATAGAAAACTATAAGAAGAAAGATTTAGCTAAGTATATGGCCATGGTCCCTCAAGATACTAATGTTGATTTTGAGTTTAGGGTAGAAGAGGTAGTGGCAATGGGTAGACATCCTTTTCAGAAGAGATTCCAACAAGAAACCAAGGAAGATGAGGACATTATATACCAGTCCATGGAATTGACTAATACACTGGAGATTAGAAACAGGTATATCAACGAAATTTCAGGAGGAGAACGACAAAGGGTATTCATAGCAAAGGCATTAGCTCAAAAACCAAGTATTATACTTCTTGATGAACCCACATCCCATTTAGATATTAATCATCAGATGGATATTTTAAACCTTCTAAAAAGATTGAATGAAGAAAATGGAATAACAGTAGTCCTAGTAATCCATGACATTAATTTAGCCAGTAGATATTCTGACAGGATCCTACTTTTGGATAGTGGAGAAGTCATTGGATTAGGAAACCCAGAGGAAGTTATAAGTATAGAAAATATTGAAAAATCTTATGGAATGAATGTCGCAATAGAAAGAAATAAGTACACTGATCACATATATCTAACTCCAATAGAGATCAAGCATAGAATCAAGGATAAAAAGTATTACAATATCCATATTATATCAGGTGGTGGTACGGGGCAGGAGCTAATAAATCGTCTATATGGGGAAGGGCATAGTCTAAGTCTTGGAGTGCTCAATGTAGGAGATAGTGACTGGCAACATGGTAGGAGTTTAAGGATAGAGATAGTAGAAGAAAAACCATTTTCTAGTATTTCTGATAAATCATACAAAAAAGCATTAGATAAAGTGAAAGAATCAGACATAGTTATAATGACAAATGTACCTATTGGATCAGGAAATCTCCTTAACCTAAAATTAGCAGAGAGATCCATTGAACTGGGGAAAAAAATAATTTATTATGAAGAAGACCACTATGAGAACTTTGACTTTACAAATGGAGAAGCTACAACCATTTTGGATAGTATGAAGGCAAAAGGCATAAAGGTTATTAAAAATATTGATGATATAATTGAAGAATTAAAGTAATAGAGGCATTTTAATGGCTCTATTATTTTTTGGTAGGTAATTATTTAATTTTCACCTCGTGTGTGATATATTGATTGTATATGGAGGTATAAGATGAACGACATAAAATTAATAGCAATAGATATGGATGGAACCTTACTAAATAGTAAAAATCAATTAACAGATCGGACATTTAATGCAATTAACAAGGCACAAGAAAAAGGAGTAAAGGTTGTAATAGCAACAGGAAGAGTATTGAAGTCAGCTCTTCACTACTCAAAAGAGTTGAATCTTGATAGTTATGTGTCAGCATGTAATGGAGCTATTGTAGTAGATGAGTTTAGTACTCCAGTACTTAAAAAACCTATAGGCAAAGGAGACCTGGAGAAGGTTATGGAGTTAGGACATAGTTTGGGAATTTATTTTCATTTTTATAACGAAGATACATTTTTCACAAAAACTCTTGTTCAAGAAGTAATAGATTATTATACTCCTACAACTAAAAAATTTCAGAGTCAAGCAATCGGAATAAAAATATATGACAAAATAAGTGACATCGTTTGTATTGGAGATTTATCTATATATAAGTTTTTGTTTATCGATAATGATAAGGATAAACTTAAAATATTGAGAGAGAAGTTAGTGGATATGGATACCATTGATATATCAAGTAGTTGGAACAATAATATTGAAGTTATGGCAAAAGGTGCTTCAAAAGGAAATAGTATTGAGTATCTATGTAACCAGTTTGGGATTAGTAGATCTCAAGTAATGGCTATAGGGGATAATGAGAATGACTTATCCATGATTAAGTATGCCGGATTTGGAGTTGCCATGGAAAATGGAGAAGATGTTGTAAAAAAAGCTGCTAAGTATATAACTGCAACAAATGAAGATGATGGAGTGGCAAAAGCAATAGAAAAATTTGTTTTGTAAGAGAGTGATAATTTATGAATTTAAATATAGTACTAGTTGAACCTGAAATTCCACACAATACAGGAAGTATTGCCAGAACTTGTGCTTTAACGGGAGCTAAACTCCATTTAGTTAGACCATTGGGATTCTCAACAGATGACAAACACATGAAACGGGCAGGACTCGATTACTGGCATTTGGTTGAGATCTCATATTACGATAGTTTTCAGGAAGTAATGGACAAGAATCCTGATGGAATGTTTTATTATGCCACTACTAAGGCTAAGAATAACTATGCTCAGTTTGAATATCCCGACAACACTTTTTTAGTTTTTGGGAAGGAAACCAAAGGGTTGCCAAAGGATTTAATTGATAAGAATATTGATACAGCTATAAGAATTCCAATGAAGAAGAATATAGCCAGATCACTAAATCTGTCTAACTCAGCAAACATAATAATATATGAGGTGCTTAGACAACATGGATTTGAAAATCTTGAATAGAAAAATTATTGTTCTTTTAAACCACTAAATGTGATAATATATTTTAGTGACTAAACAAAGGAGGAGACAATATGGACTTATTACTTCCTGTACTGGGAGGGTTGGGACTTTTTTTATTTGGTATGAACACCATGGGAAGTGGACTGGAAAAAGCTGCAGGAAATAAGCTAAAGAAGATGATTGAGGCACTTACATCTAATAGGATTAAAGGAATTTTTGTAGGGATATTTGTTACTATGCTAATTCAAAGTAGTAGTGCCACAACAGTAATGGTAGTTGGATTTGTAAATGCTGGTATAATGACACTACCCCAAGCAATAGGTGTAATAATGGGTGCAAATATTGGAACAACAATAACAGCCCAATTAATAGCATTCAAGTTAACTGATTATGCGCCTCTTGCAGTCGCTGTTGGTGTTGCAATTTGGATGGTTGCAAAGAATAAGAAGGCTAAGACATACGCAGAAATACTTATAGGATTTGGTATTCTTTTTATTGGTATGGATATGATGGGTGATGGACTAAAACCGTTAGCTGATCTTCCTGCATTCACAAATATAATAATTAGTCTAAACAACCCAGTAATGGGAATGTTGGTAGGACTTGGTCTTACCACTATAGTTCAATCGAGCTCGGCATCAATTGGATTACTACAAGCTTTGGCAGGCGAAGGGTTTGTTAATATGAACATGGCTTTCCCCATTCTATTTGGTGAAAACATAGGTACTACTACTACAGCTTTGATTTCTAGTATTGGAGCTAATAGGACAGCAAAAAGAGCTGCAATGATACACTTTTTAATGAAGGTTATAGGTACATTAGTCTTTATGACCTTACTTAGATATCCTATTGAAGCAATTGTAACCAGAATTACTCCAGATGATGTAGTAAGGCAGATAGCAAATGCACATACAACGTTTAATGTAATTAATACTATTATTCTATTCCCATTTGCCTCATATATAGTAAAGGCTGCTGAGTGGTTAGTGCCTGGGGGAAATGATGAAGATATAACAGAATCTAAATACCTGGATAAGCGTATAATTGAAACTCCTTCCATAGCCTTAGGTCAGGCAGCAAGGGAAACTAATAGAATGGGTAATTTAGTTTTAGAGAATCTAGCTGCTTGTAGAGTTGTGATGCTAGAAGATAAAATTGAAGGTGTAGATGCTATTTTCGATAGGGAAAAATCCATTAATAAGATTCAAAGAGAAATAACCGATTATTTAGTTAGATTATCGAATGCATCATTATCAGATGAACAACATGCTGATGTAAATGCAATGCTTTATGTTATAGGAGATATTGAAAGAGTTGGGGACCACATAGAAAACATAACAGAGTTAGCTCAATATAAATCAGACAACAACCTATATTTCACTCCCCAGGCCGTTAAAGAAATGGGAGAGATGTTTGATGTGTGTGATGAAGTTTTCAAATCTGCATTGACAAGTTACAAGGATACTGATGAGATTCTTGCAAGGCAGGTACTAATACTCGAGGATGAAGTTGACAGATTAGAAAAACAAAATAGGGCGAATCACATTGACCGACTAAATAAGATGTTATGTTCAACAGGTTCAGGGATAGTATTCTTAGATGCTATTAGTAATCTTGAAAGAGTTTCAGATCATGCTAGAAATATAGCAATGTATGTCCTAGATAAGTTCAAAGATTAGAAAAAATGTAATAAATATTGATTAGAAAAAAACCTTTAGTGCAAGTGCTAGAGGTTTCATTTTGCCTCAAGATCACACTAATCAAATACAGCAATAAAGAGCATTTCGGGTATTATTAGTTTTTTCAATGAGACATAAGTTTTTATTCAAATATTTAATATTATCTATTGATATTTGTGTTATTATGGAGTATAATGTCCATGATAGAGTTGTTAAAAATGTAACAAACAAGATTCAAAATTCTGAAAACTTCTGAATGATTATTGCGGGAGAGACCCAAAGTGGCGCCGAAGGAGAAATTGATAGAGTTAGCCCCTCTACCAGGAACCTCTCAGGCAAAAGGACCGTAATAGGACAGAACTCTGGAAAGCGTCTTTCACCGAAGGAGCAATTTGTGCTTTTTATAGGTACAGAGAATCTCTCAGGTTAATAAACAGAGTAAATAGGCAAAGGTCTATTTATTCTGTTTTTTTTAACAGATTTTAAGTTATATGGCCTAACTAAATATAAGAAGGAGGTTATTAGATGATTTATGATGTAGTGATTATTGGGGCAGGACCTGCTGGACTTTCAGCCGGATTGTATGCTGCTAGAGCTAGACTTAGCACTTTAATCATCGAGAAGGAAGCTGCGGGAGGACAAATAGCAACTACTGATGAAGTTGCAAATTATCCAGGCTCCATTGAACACGCAACAGGACCATCATTAGTAGCTAGAATGGTTGAACAAGCAGAGGAGTTTGGGGCAAAGAGAGTTTCGGATACTATTCTTTCAGTGGACTTTTCAAAAGAGATAAAAGTGTTAAAGGGTGAGAAGGAAGAGTATCAAGCTAAGACAATCATTGTTGCAACTGGAGCAGTCCCTAAGCACATAGGATGTCCTGGAGAAAAGGAATTAACTGGTAGAGGAATATCATATTGTGCAACTTGTGATGGAGCATTCTTTGAAGATTTAGAGGTTTTCGTTGTAGGTGGAGGAGACTCTGCTGTAGAAGAAGCTATGTTCTTAACCAAGTTTGCAAGAAAAGTTACAATAGTTCACAGAAGAGATTCATTAAGAGCAGCAAAGTCAATACAAGAAAAAGCTTTTAAGAATGAAAAAATTGAGTATCTTTGGGATTCAGTGATAACTGAAGTAAAAGGAGAAGGGCTACTTGAATCAATAGTAGTAAAAAATCTTAAAACCAATGAAGAGACAGAAATATTTGCTGATGAAAATGATGGAACATTCGGAGTATTTGTATTTATAGGTTATGATCCAGCCACAAAACTTTTTGAAGGTGTTCTAAACATGGATGGTGGGTATATAATAACTGATGACAACATGAAGACTAATGTTCCTGGAATATTTGCTGCTGGTGATAACAGGGTTAAGTCTTTAAGACAAGTTGTTACTGCAACTGCAGATGGAGCAATAGCAGCTACTCAAGCTGAAAAATATATAGAAGATAACTTTTAAATAGGAGGTAGAAAAATGATCGAGTTAAATAAAGAGAATTTTGAAGAAGAAGTTTTAAAAGCAGAAGGAACAGTGTTGGTAGATTACTGGTCACCTTCATGTGAACCATGTAAAGCACTTATGCCACATGTTCATGAATATGAAGAAAAATATGGTGATAAGATCAAATTTACTTCATTAGATATAACAGTTGCAAGAAGAGTTGCAATTGGTCAAAAAGTATTGGGATTGCCAGTTATTGCTATTTACCAAAACGGCGAAAGAATTGATTCAGTTGTTGGAGATGAGGCAACTTCAAAATCAGTTGAAGAGTTAATCACTAAGTATTGCTAGTAATACCTAAAATACCGGATTGGCCGGTTTAGGATAGATCAACCAAATATTCAAGGAGGTGAAGTTAATGCGTCTAGAATTAGGGCATGTACTAATTAAAGATGTTACATTCGGCGATACTACAAAACTACAAAATGGAGTTCTTACAATAAATAAATCTGAGTTATTAGACTTAATAAAGGAAGATGAACACCTAGCTACTGTGGATATTGATATCGCCAAACCAGGTGAAAGTGTAAGAATTACACCTGTAAAAGACGTAGTTGAACCAAGGGTTAAGGTAGAAGGTCCTGGAGGAGTTTTCCCAGGGGTACTATCAAAAGTTGATGTTGTAGGTTCAGGAAAAACCAATGTATTAAAAGGTTGTGCAATTATGACAACTGGTAAAATCGTTGGATTCCAAGAAGGAATAGTTGATATGACTGGACCAGGAGCAGAATATACTCCTTTTTCAAAGACTATCAATATAGTTTTAAATTGTGAACCTGTTGCAGGATTAAAGCAACACGATCATGAAAGAGCAGTTAGATTTGCAGGATTTAAGGCAGCAGCATATTTAGCTGAAACTGCAAAGTCATTAACTCCTGATCATGTAGAGGTTTACGAAGTAGATACATTTGTTGAAGGAATCAAGAAACATCCATTACTTCCAAGAATTGGATATGTACAGATGCTTCAAACTCAAGGTCTCCTTCATGACACTTATGTATATGGAGTAGATGCTAAACAAATAGTTCCAACTATCATGTATCCAACTGAGATGATGGATGGGGCAATTGTTTCTGGAAACTGTGTATCTGCATGTGATAAGAATACAACTTATCATCACTTAAACAATCCAGTTATCCACGACATGTTAAAGGCTCATGGCAAGGAGTTTAACTTTGTTGGAGTAATCATTACCAATGAAAACGTGTATCTAGCAGACAAGGAAAGATCTTCAAATTGGACTGCGAAATTAGCTGAATATCTAAATCTTGATGGAGTTATTATTTCTCAAGAGGGATTTGGAAATCCAGATACAGACCTTATTATGAACTGTAAGAAAATCGAAGCTAAAGGCATTAAAACTGTTATTATTACGGACGAATATGCAGGAAGAGATGGTGCGAGCCAGTCCCTAGCTGATGCTGATAAATCAGCTGATGCAGTAGTAACAGGTGGAAATGCAAACGAAGTAATAGTATTACCTCCAATGGATAAGGTAATTGGAACTCTAGCATATACTGATATTATAGCTGGAGGATTTGATGGATCACTTGCGGCAGATGGAACAATCACTGTTGAGATTCAAGCAATTACTGGAGCTACAAATGAAATTGGATTTAATAAAATGTCAGCTAGAACTTACTAAGATATATAATAATAGATGAATATAGAAAGGAAGTGGAGAAATGTCAATATTTAACGAGAACAGTAAAGTAATCGTTATAGGAGACAGAGACGGTATTCCAGGGCCAGCCATGGAAGAATGTATAAAAACCACTCCTGCAGAGGTAGTATTTTCAGCAACTGAATGTTTTGTCTGAACGGCTGCAGGAGCAATGGACTTAGAGAATCAAAAGAGGGTAAAAGACCTAACTGAAAAATACGGAGCAGAAAATGTTGTAGTATTAATCGGTGGAGCAGAAGCAGAATCAGCAGGATTAGCAGCTGAGACAGTAACTGCAGGAGACCCTACATTCGCAGGTCCATTAGCAGGAGTTCCGTTGGGACTTAAAGTATACCATGCAGTAGAGCCAGAATTCAAAGAGTCAGTAGACGCAGATGTTTACGACGATCAAATAGGTATGATGGAAATGGTGTTGGATGTTGATGCCATAGTTGAAGAAGTAAGTAAAATGAGAAGTGAGTACGGAAAGTACTAATTGAATTGAAATTGTAGAGTAGATAAATATAGAAAGGAAGTGGAGGAATGTCAATATTTAACGAGAACAGTAAAGTAATCGTTATAGGAGACAGAGACGGTATTCCAGGGCCAGCCATGGAAGAATGTATAAAAACCACTCCTGCAGAGGTAGTATTTTCAGCAACTGAATGTTTTGTCTGAACGGCTGCAGGAGCAATGGACTTAGAGAATCAAAAGAGGGTAAAAGACCTAACTGAAAAATACGGAGCAGAAAATGTTGTAGTATTAATCGGTGGAGCAGAAGCAGAATCAGCAGGATTAGCAGCTGAGACAGTAACTGCAGGAGACCCTACATTCGCAGGTCCATTAGCAGGAGTTCCGTTGGGACTTAAAGTATACCATGCAGTAGAGCCAGAATTCAAAGAGTCAGTAGACGCAGATGTTTACGACGATCAAATAGGTATGATGGAAATGGTGTTGGATGTTGATGCCATAGTTGAAGAAGTAAGTAAAATGAGAAGTGAGTACGGAAAATACTAATACTCCCAATAATATAGGAGAGGAGGGAACCAAATGGAGAAAATTAGAATAGTACACTACCTAAACCAGTTCTTTGCGGGAATAGGTGGAGAAGATAAAGCTGATATTAAGCCTGAAGTACGTGAAGGCGCAGTTGGCCCAGGAATGGCTCTATTAGCAGGTTTTGGTGGAGAAGCTGAAATAGTAGCGACTGTAATTTGTGGTGATAGCTACTTTGGCGAAAATACTGATGAGGCTAAAGCAGAAGTTCTTGAATTAATTAAACAATATAATCCTGATTTATTCATCGCAGGTCCTGCCTTTAATGCAGGAAGATATGGTTTCGCATGTGGTACTATGACTGAGGCAGTTCAAAACGAACTTAATATACCTGCACTAACTGGAATGTATATAGAAAACCCAGGAGCAGATATGTTTAAAAAGTCAGTTTATATAATTTCTACAAAAGATAGTGCAGCAGGTATGAAGGATGCTGTTAGTAGTATGGTGCCATTAGCTAGAAAATTAGTTAATGGAAGTATAATTGGTTCACCAATTGAAGAGAGATATCTTGAAAGAGGATTGAGGAAGAATTACTTCACAGAAAAAAGAGGTTCAGAAAGAGCAGTTGATATGCTTCTTAAGAAACTTAAAGGGCAAGATTTCGTAACTGAATATCCAATGCCAAACTTTGATAGGGTAGATCCAAATCCAGCTGTAAGAGATTTATCTAAGGCTAAAATCGCCTTAGTTACTTCAGGAGGAACTGTTCCAAAAGGAAATCCTGATCATATAGAATCATCATCAGCATCAAAATATGGAAAGTATGACATTGATGGAGTTATGGACTTAACTTCAGAGACATATGAAACAGCACATGGTGGATACGACCCAGTTTATGCTAACCAAGATTCAGACAGAGTATTGCCAGTGGATGTTTTAAGAGACTTGGAAAAAGAAGGTAAAATTGGTTCATTACACAGATACTTCTACTCAACAGTAGGTAATGGAACAGCTGTTGCAAGCTCAAAGAAATTTGCTGCTGAGTTTAGCAAGGAGCTTATAGCTGATGGCGTAGATGCTGTTATTTTAACTTCAACCTGAGGCACCTGTACACGTTGCGGTGCAACGATGGTAAAAGAAATTGAAAGAGCAGGAATTCCTGTAGTTCATATTTGTACTGTAGTACCAATATCATTGACAGTTGGTGCAAATAGAATTGTTCCAGCAATAGCAATTCCTCATCCCCTTGGAAATCCAGCTTTGGATCCAGCAGAGGAAAAATCATTAAGAAGAAAGATTGTAGAAAAAGCTCTTAATGCATTAACAGTTGAAGTTAGTGAACAAACAGTATTTGATAAATAGTAATTGACATTGAATGGGTGATACTTTTAGAATCACCCATTCCTATAATATATAATTTATGGAGGTGACTCAATTGAGTTATTCAGTAGTAAAAGGTACAAGCTATGTATTAGTGCAAGCACCGGATATGGTACTTCATAATGGTACTACCCAAACAACGGAAAAGTATCTTAATCCAAACTCAGAGTATCTTAAGAATTTACCAAATAGCTTAAGAAGCTTTGAAAAAGCTGTTGATTATTTGCCAAACCAAGTGTATATAGGAAATTATAGTCCAGAGTCATTGAGAGAAAACCCACAACCTTGGGTTGATCTAGGTTTAAATAACCCAAATAGAGAAGGTAAATTTGGTGAAATTATGCCTCAAGATGAATTTATTGGATTAGTAAAAATAGTAGATGCATTTGATTTAGTTAAATTGACTAAAGATTTCACGGCGAAAGTTAAAAAAGAATTAACAAACCATCCATTAGTTAGTGAAGAGCTAGTTGCTAAACTTAAAGATGGGGACGATATAAATGACATTGAGAAATTCATCAATGAGCAAGGCGCTGAACCAATATATTCAAATAATTCAGTAGTTGGGTGTGTTAAGAGAGCACATGATGTTGATGTTAACTTGAATGCACATGTAATTTTTGAAAATTTAGTTTCCAAGGCATCTGGAGTATTAGCTGCACTTCATTTACTAGATAAAGTAGATATAAATCCAGAGGCGATTGAGTATGTTCTTGAGTGCTCTGAAGAAGCATGTGGAGATATGAACCAAAGAGGTGGCGGTAATTTCGCAAAAGCAATTGCTGAAGTTGCTGGATTGAAAAATGCTTCAGGATCAGATGTAAGAGGTTTCTGCGCAGCTCCAACACATGCAATGATTTCAGCAGCATCTATGGTAAAGGCTGGAACATTTAAGAATGTACTAATAGTATCAGGTGGATCCACTGCAAAGCTAGGTATGAATGGTAAGGACCATGTAAAAAAAGGTCTTCCAATACTTGAGGATGTAATAGGAGGATTTGCAGTACTTGTTAGCGAGAATGATGGATCAAGCCCAATATTAAGAACTGATCTTGTGGGTAGACATACTGTTGGTACTGGATCATCACCACAAGCTGTTATTACTTCATTGGTTACTGAACCCCTTGATAGAGGAAACTTAAAAATAACTGATATTGATAAATATTCAGTGGAAATGCAAAATCCAGATGTAACAAAACCAGCAGGAGCTGGAGATGTTCCAAATGCAAACTACAAGATGATAGCTGCTCTTGGAGTAAAGCGTGGGGAATTGGAAAGAACGGCTATTAATGACTTTATAGTAAAACATGGAATGGAAGGATGGGCTCCAACTCAAGGACATATACCTTCAGGAGTTCCTTATGTGGGATTTGCCAAAGAAGATATAGAAGCAGGAAGAGTAAATAGAGTAATGATAGTTGGTAAAGGAAGTTTATTCCTAGGAAGAATGACCAACCTATTCGATGGTGTTTCAATAGTTATGGAAAAGAATCCTGGAGTGATGGAGGAAAGCAAGGGAATCTCAGAAAATGAGGTTAGAAGTCTAGTAGCTGAGGCTATGAGGGATTTTGCTTCACATCTACTTCAAGGCTAGAGGTGATAATATGTCTGAAAACAATGTAAAATCAATGATTGGCAAGGTTTTTAATGATATTGCTAATGCAATGGAAACAGGGCAATTTGGGCAAAAGGTTAGAGTTGGTATAACAACCTTTGGGAGTGAATTAGGTGTAGAAAATATGGTCTTGGGAGCGGAAATGGCTCAAAAGAGAGATAACTCAATGGAAGTTGTCTTAATTGGACCAAAGGTAGATTCAACCTTAACACAAGTTGTTGTTGAAACAGAAGAAGAAGGCTACAAGGTAATGGAAAAAATGTTGGATAGCAAAGAAATTGGAGCATGTGTAACCCTTCATTATAGTTTTCCAATAGGTGTTTCAACAGTAGGTAAGGTTATAACTCCTGGAAAAGGAAAAGAAATGTTTATTGCAACTACTACAGGAACATCTTCTTCTCACAGAGTTGAAGCTATGGTTAAAAATGGAATCTATGGGATTATAACAGCAAAAGCTATGGGCTTGAAGAATCCAACATTAGGTATTCTAAATGTAGATGGTGCTAGACAGGTAGAAAGAGCATTTAAGGATCTAATTTCAAAGGGATACAATCTAAAATTTACGGAATCAACAAGAGCTGATGGCGGTTCTGTAATGAGAGGAAACGATCTATTGGCAGGAACACCAGATGTTATGGTAACAGACACCTTAACTGGTAATATTATGATGAAGGTATTCTCATCATACACTACAGGTGGCAGCTATGAGTCACAGGGCTATGGATATGGTCCTGGAATTGGAGAGGGCTATGATAGACTAGTATTGATATTATCCAGGGCATCAGGTTCTCCAGTTGTTGCCAATGCTTTGAGTTATGCTGCGGATTTAGTTAAGGGTGAAGCTTTAACAGTGGCTAAGACTGAATTTGAAAAGGCTAACAAAGCTGGTTTAAAAGAAATTTTAGCTGGATTAACTAAGGAAGTGAAAAAAGAAGCAAGTCAAGAAGAGATAAAAGCTCCAGAGAAAGAGCCAGTAACTGGTACAATTGATGGAATAGATATTATGGAACTTGATGATGCAGTCGCAGTTCTGTGGAAAAATGGAATTTATGCAGAGTCAGGAATGGGATGTACTGGACCAATAGTTATGGTTCATGAGTCAAAGGTTTCTAATGCTCTTGGCATACTAGCAAAAGCTGGTTATGAAGTAGGTCAAGCAGAGGATTGCTAGTAATCAATAACTAAGCACTAAGATATTTTTTCTTAGTGCTTTTTTTCGCCTAATTGTACATTAAGACTTAATTTGATATAATTAGAAATGTGGCGAGGGGGGTTAGAAATATGAAGCTAAACTATGATTTAAATCTTGAACAAAGCCAAAAGTTGATAATGACACCTGAGTTGAGGCAGGCAATTCAATTACTTCAATATACTAGCCTTGAGTTAAATGAGTACTTATCTAAGGAATTGGAAGAGAATCCTCTTTTGGAGATGGAAAGACCAATTGAGGAATTGCAAAATATTGAAAGTCTAAGCGAAGAGAAAGATATAGACTGGAAAGAATTTATCGAAAAATATGATGATATAAGCTATAAGACAGAAGTAGATAGAAATCATAAGGAGTATACCATCGAGTCTTATGTAAGTTATTCTCCATCGTTAAAGGACTTTTTACTAGAACAGTTGAACATGGTCACAATTGGGAATAGGGAAAAAACAATTGCAGAATACCTTATTCAAAATATCAATAGCAATGGTTATTTAGAAGGTTCTTTAAATGAGATAGCTATTATATTGCAGGTATCTTTAGAAGAAGTAGAAATGATGCTAACTGTAATTCAAGGATTTGAACCCCTTGGAGTAGCAGCAAGGGATTTAAAGGAATGTCTACTGATTCAAAGTAAGGAAATAAAGGATTCTAAGTTAAATTTAATAATTAAAAATCACCTAGAAGATGTAGCAACTAATAGATTAATAAATATATCAAAAACACTTGGCATATCCATAGAAAGAGCGCAGGAATATTGCGATATCATAAAAACTTTTGAACCAAAACCAGGGAGGACATTTAGAGGAGATGGTGATGACATAAGGTATATAATTCCAGATGCATCTATTGAAGAAGTAGATGGAGAGTATGTTATATTTATTAATGAAATTACAGGCCCAAGATTAAATATTAATGAATTTTACAAGAACCTAATAAAAAGTAGCAAGGATGATAAGACATCAGAGTTTTTGCAAAATAAGTTAAATTCAGCCTTATGGATCATAAAAAGCATAGAACAAAGAAGACAGACAATGTATAAAGTGATACAGTCCATAGTTGGATTTCAAAAGAACTTTTTTAAGTACGGAGAGAAACAGTTAGTTCCACTAACTCTCAAGGATGTTGCACAAGATATTGATATGCATGAGTCAACAATTTCCAGGGCAACAAATGGAAAGTATGTTCAAACGCCAAAAGGAGTATTTGAGCTGAAGTACTTTTTTACAACGGGACTATCCAGTTCCAATGGAGATGTTTCTGCAATTAAGGTAAAGTCAATAATCAAGGGAATGATAGATGAGGAGAATCCAAAAAAACCATTAAGTGACCAATTAATTTCTGATGCTCTTAAGGCAAGAGGAATGATTGTTTCAAGAAGAACAGTAGCTAAGTATAGGGATGAACTAAATATAGCCTCCTCTTCCATGAGAAGAAGATATTAACCCATGTAAAGCTTGCAAAAGCAGACTACATGGGTTATAATAATCATGAGGTCTATTTTTTTTATAGTAAGCGGGACAAAATGATTATAGAGGGACTAAAAAAGTCCCGGATTGGAGGAGATGAAGTGGAATTATTAAACTTAATAAGGAAATTATCTCCTGAGTCAATTTTTGATATAGAACGACGATATGAGATACTAAGAACCGTAAATTATAGGCAACCAATAGGCAGAAGATCTCTAGCTAGAGAGTTGGATATGGGGGAGAGATTAGTACGAAACGAGATAGAAAATCTAAAGACTTTAGGGTTATTAAATAATAATAATATGGGTATGTATGTTACAGACGAAGGCAGTCGATTAATAGTTGATCTTGATGAATTCTATAAGAATCTTAAGGGAATCCCTGAACTTACAAAAAAATTAAACCAGAAACTTAAGCTAAGGAAAATCCTGGTTGTTCCAGGGGATTCAGGTAAGGATGAGCTTGTTCTTAAGGACATGGGTAAGGCAGCCACAAATTACTTGGTAAAAATTTTAAAAGATGATGATATTGTGGGAGTAACTGGCGGTAGTACCATGGCAAATGTATCTGAATCAATAAACACCGATAGTAAGTTTCCTAATGTAACAGTCATACCAGCTAGAGGTGGTTTAGGGATTGATCTCAATACACAAGCAAATTCAGTTGCAGCTAAACTTGGTGAGGGCTTAAGAGCAAAGTATAGGTTACTATATATCCCTGATAGCTTATCTGAAGATGCACTTACTGCTGTTCTTAAGAATCAGGAAATAAAAGAATCTCTTGAGTTTATTAAAAATATGAGTGTTCTACTATTTGGTATTGGAAGAGCAGATATTATGGCAAACAGAAGGAACCTATCTAAGGAGAGAATTAAATCTCTATTAGAAGAAGGGGCTGTGGCAGAAGCTTTTGGACATTATTTTGACATAAGTGGCAATGAAGTTTGGGAATATAAAACTGTTGGAATTACCTTAGACAATTACATGAAGATTAATGAGATTATAGGTGTTGCAGGGGGAGAAGATAAGGCTGAAGCAATTATTGCCTTATCATCCCTTAGAAAAGACATAACCTTAATAATTGATGAGGCTGTTGGAAACAAAATAATTAATATATTAACTTAAAATAAGGAGGAAATAATTATGACTTTAAAAGTAGGATTAAGTGGATTTGGTAGGATAGGAAGGGATGTAGTTAGAATTTGGGCAGAGAATGATGTAAAAGATTTTGAAATCGTTGCAATTAATGCTTCTGGGGACATAAAAGACTTAGCCCATTTATTTAAGTATGATAGTTTATATGGAAAATTTGATGGTGAGATAGACACTTACGAAGGTGGATTTGTTATTAATGGCAAGAAAATTCCAGTAGTAGCATATAGAGATCCTTCTCAAATTCCATGGAAGGATTTAGGAGTGGATTTAGCAATTGATTCAACTGGTGCATTTAAGGATAGGGAAGGCTTATCAAAGCATTTGGAAGCAGGAGCTAAAAAAGTAATGATAACTGCACCTGCAAAAGGCGAAGATATAACGATTGTATTAGGAGTAAATGATCATTTATACGATCATGAAAAGCACAATATTATTTCAAACGCATCTTGTACTACTAACTGTTTAGCACCAGTATCAAAAGTAATCCTTGACAAATTGGGAGTTAAGAAAGGTTTAATGACCACAATTCATGCTTATACCAATGATCAACAAATATTAGATAAAAGACATAAGGACCCTAGAAGAGCTAGAGCTGCTGCAGAAAATATAGTACCAACTACAACTGGTGCTGCTAAGGCTGTTTCATTAGTATTACCAGAACTTAAGGGTAAGCTAAATGGATTCTCAGTTAGAGTTCCTGTACCAACAGTTTCAATGGTAGATGTTGTATTTGAAGTTGATAGACCTACTACAGTTGAGGAAGTAAATGGATTCCTTAAGGCGGCTAGTGAGAATGAAATGAAAGGTATACTAGGATATTCAGAAGAGCCTTTGGTATCAAGAGATTTCCTTGGAGATGAAAGATCATCAATAGTTGATGCTGATTCAACTATGGTTATTGATAATATGGTAAAGATTATTGCTTGGTATGATAATGAGTGGGGATATTCAAGTAGAGTAGTTGATCTTGCAAGTTTAATAGCTTCTAAGTGGTAAAATAATGAGTCGGGTCTAAGGACCCGACTTGTAAATTGAAAATTTAGATTAATACTATAAGAAGAAGGTGTTAATATGTTTAAGAAAAAAACATTAAAGGATATAAATGTATCTGGGAAAACAGTGCTAGTGAGAGTTGACTATAATGTCCCTATGGATGACGACTTGAATATTACAGATAACATCAGAATTAGAAGTTCACTTCCCACTATTAACTATCTCCTAGAGAATGATGCAAAGATAATTCTTATGTCACATCTTGGAAGACCAAAGGGAGAACCAAAAGCTAAATACTCTATGGAACCAGTGGCTAGAGAATTATCTAAACTAGTGGGAAAGGAAATCATCTTTGCAGATGAGGATCTTGTTGTGACTAATAAAGTGAGAGATATGGCAAAATCTCTTAAGCCAAGGGATATTATGTTGCTTCAAAATACCAGATATAGAAAAGAAGAAGAAAAAAATGATGATGAGTTTGCTAAAGAATTAGCAGATCTTGCAGAAATCTATGTAAATGACGCATTTGGAACTTCCCATAGGGCACATGCATCCAATGTTGGAGTTTCAAAGTATCTTCCATCAGCTTTAGGGTTATTAGTAGAGAAAGAAGTATCCATAATGGGTAAGGCTTTGGATAATCCAGAAAGACCCTTTGTTGCTATACTTGGAGGTGCAAAGGTATCTGATAAGATAGGAGTAATTGAGAATCTCATTAATAAAGTTGATGCAATTATCATAGGTGGAGGTATGGCATTTACATTCCTTAAAGCAAAAGGATATGAAATTGGAACATCCTTATTAGAAGATGACAAGGTTGAACTGGCATCTGAGCTTATTAATAAAGCTAAAGAAAATGGAGTTGCCTTAGTATTACCAATAGATGTAGTTGTAGCAAAAGAATTTAAAAGTGACACTGAATTTAGAACGGTAGTTGTTGAAGATATTCCAAAGGATATGATGGGATTAGATATTGGAGATGAGTCAATAGAGCTTTTCCAAAAAGTAATCGAAGAGGCAAAAACAATAATATGGAATGGGCCAATGGGTGTGTTCGAGATGGATAACTTTAATAAGGGAACATATGCCATAGGTCATGCTATGGTTAATTCTGGAGCTATTACTATCGTAGGTGGTGGAGATTCAGCTTCAGCCATAGAACAAGCAGGATTAGCAGATCAGATCACTCATGTATCAACTGGGGGAGGAGCATCCTTAGAACTATTGGAAGGAAAAGTACTTCCTGGAATTGATGCTATCAGTGAGTAAGGAGGAGTTTTTTTGAGAATACCAATAATTGCTGGAAATTGGAAGATGAATAACACAATTACCCAGAGCAAAGAATTAATAGAGGAGTTAGTAAGTAAAGAATTAAAAGAAGGTGTAGATGCAGTTATTTGTGTTCCATATACAAGTATCCAGAGTGCCCATACTCTAGTTAAAGACACAAATATTAAGATTGGTGCTCAGAATATGCATTGGGAAGAAAAGGGTGCTTTTACAGGAGAAATTTCGCCTGTGATGCTCAAGGAACTGGGAGTTGAGTATGTTATAGTTGGTCACTCAGAGAGAAGACAATACTTTAATGAGACAGACGAAACTGTGAACTTGAAGATTAAGGCTGCTATCAAAGAAGACATAATTCCAATAGTATGTGTAGGAGAAACATTAGAACAGAGAGAAGAAGGAATACACATTGACTTAGTTAAAAATCAAGTGATTAAAGCATTTGATGGAGTTGATGCAGACCAGATTAAAAAATTAATAATAGCATATGAACCAATATGGGCAATTGGAACAGGTAAAACCGCATCCTCAGATCAGGCTGAAGAAATGTGTAAATTAATTAGGGACACTATCCAATCAAAATACAATGAAGAGACAGCAGATAGTGTAAGAATTCAGTATGGTGGAAGCGTTAAACCTGATAATGTTACAGAATTAATGGGAAAAGATAATATAGATGGTGCTCTAGTAGGTGGAGCTAGTTTGAAAGCTGATGATTTCTTGAAGCTTTTGAATTATTAACGGAGGTTTATTATGACTAAAAACCCTGTAATGTTAATGATTTTAGATGGTTTTGGGTTGGGAAAAGCCTACCCAGGAAATGCTGTAAGATTAGCCAAGACTCCAAATTTTGATAGAATTTTAAGTGAATATCCCCATACTACTTTAAAAGCTAGTGGCATGTCAGTTGGACTACCTGAAGGTCAAATGGGGAATTCAGAAGTTGGGCATTTAAACATTGGTTCTGGAAGAATTGTATATCAAGAATTAACTAGAATATCAAAGGAAATTCAAGAAGGTGGATTCTTTCTTAAAAAAGAATTTTCAGATGCTATTAAAAATTCAAAAGACAATAGTTCTGCAGTTCATTTAATTGGTCTGGTATCAGATGGTGGTGTTCATAGTCACAACACACATTTGTATGGATTATTGGAACTAATGAAAAAAGAAAATGTGAAAAATGTTTATATCCACGTGATTCTTGACGGAAGAGATGTTGCTCCTTCAATAGGGAGTACTCATGTTAGAGAACTTCAACAAAAGATAAGTGAAATTGGAGTAGGGAAAATTGCAACTGTATCTGGAAGATATTACACAATGGATAGAGACAAGAGATGGGAAAGAACAAAACTAGGATATGATGCAATTGTCCTTGGAAAAGGTGAGAATAACATTGATCCAGTTTTGGCAATTGAAAATTCATATAAAGAGGGAATAAATGATGAGTTTATGATTCCTGTAGTAATACTTGAGGATAATAAACCACTTGGAGTTGTGGAAGATAATGATTCAATTATATTCTTTAACTTTAGACCGGATAGAGCTAGACAGATAACAAGAGCCATAGTTGATGAAGAATTTGATGGATTCACTAGAGAGAAAAAAGTATCCACCTACTATGTGACCATGACAGAGTATGATAGAACAATCAAAAATGTACATGTTGCTTACAAGAATGATGGTTTAGAAAATACACTAGGTGAATATATAAGTAAGAATAATTTAAATCAACTAAGAATTGCTGAAACTGAAAAGTATGCACATGTAACATTTTTCTTCAATGGGGGCAGAGAAGAGCCATTTAAAAATGAGGATAGAGTCTTAGTACCATCTCCGAAGGTTGCCACATATGATCTAAAACCTGAAATGAGTGCTTTTGAGGTTAAGGATGAAGTAATCAATAGGATAAAGATGGAGAAATATGACTTAATAATACTAAATTTTGCCAATCCAGATATGGTAGGTCATACAGGTGTCATACCTGCTGCTATAAAAGCAGTTGAAACTGTGGATACATGTCTTGGTGAAATAGTTAAACTAATGGAAGAGGTTGATGGTAAAATTATTGTCACTTCAGACCATGGTAATTCAGAAATGCTAATAGATGAAGAAACAGGTGGTGTCTTTACAGCCCATACAACAAATGAAGTTCCCTTGGTTTTAGTGGGTCTAAGAAATAAGGTTTTAAGAGAAGGAATACTAGCAGACATAGCACCAACACTATTGGAATTATTAGGATTAGAGGTACCCAAGGAAATGACTGGTAAATCCTTAATAGTGCACAATCAAGAATTAAGAAGATAGGAGTGATAAAAATGAGTATTATTACAGATGTATATGCAAGGGAAGTATTAGATTCAAGGGGAAATCCAACAATTGAGGTAGAGGTGTGGACGGAACTTGATGCATTTGGAAGAGCAATTGTCCCATCAGGTGCTTCTACAGGGATTTATGAAGCTGTTGAGTTAAGAGATATGGACAAGTCAAGATATCTTGGTAAAGGAGTTATAAATGCCGTAGATAATGTAAATGACATCATAGCAGATGAAGTTATTGGAATGGAAGTATTTGATCAAGTATTAATTGATAAGGTGTTAATTGAACTTGATGGAACTCATAACAAGGGAAAATTAGGAGCTAACGCTATACTTGCCGTATCAATGGCTGTTGCAAGGGCTGCAGCAAATGAATTAGGAATACCTCTATATCAGTATATTGGTGGAGTAAACGCAAAAACATTGCCAGTTCCAATGATGAACATCTTAAATGGTGGGGAGCATGCAGATAACAACGTTGACATTCAAGAGTTTATGGTAATGCCAATAGGTGCAAAATCATTTAAAGAAGCATTGAGAATGGGTACTGAAATATTCCATAATCTAAAAGCTGTACTAAAATCAAAGGGCTTAAGTACATCAGTAGGCGATGAAGGTGGATTTGCTCCAAATCTTTCCAGTAATGAGGAAGCTTTATCAACTATTGTTGAAGCTATTAAAAAAGCAGGATATACTCCTGGTGAAGATATAGTCCTTGCTTTGGATGTTGCTGCTTCAGGAATGTACAATGAAGAAGATAAGACATATAACTTAAAAGGTGAAGGAAGAATCCTGACAGTTGAAGAAATGGTCAAATACTATGAAGATTTAGTTGATAAATATCCAATAATTTCCATCGAAGATGGTCTTGGAGAAGATGACTGGGATGGTTGGAAACTAATGACTGAGAGACTAGGAAACAAGATTCAAATAGTTGGAGATGATTTGTTTGTAACAAATACAGAAAGACTTCAAAAAGGTATTGAAATGGGAGTATCAAACTCAATCCTAATTAAACTTAACCAAATTGGTACAATAACTGAAACTCTAGATGCAATAGAGTTGGCTAAGGTTAACGGTTATACAGCTGTTATTTCTCATAGATCAGGTGAAACGGAAGATTCTACTATTGCAGATTTAGCTGTTGCAACAAATGCAGGTCAAATTAAGACTGGTGCTCCTTCAAGAACTGATAGAGTAGCTAAGTATAATCAACTATTAAGAATTGAAGATGGCTTAGGTGAAATGTCTAAATATAATGGGATTAAAACATTTTACAATATAAAAGGATAATAGTATTGACAGCATATTAAAAAATGATGTAAAATAAAACGCACTTGCAAATTAATTGCATTTGCGTTTTATTATTTTTTTTGTGGGTATAACTACAAAGAAATTCACAAAATTACATTACATTAAATATAAAGAGGGGATACAAATGAAGAGAAAATTTCTTTTAATATTATTATTGATTCTAGTAATTTCAATAACAGGATGTACTTCATCAAATGAAGTTGCTGAAGAAGAAATAAAGTCTGAAGAGACAATTGAACCAGGGGAAACTATTGAACCAAGAATAACCGTTATAACGACTCTGTTCCCACAATATGATTTTGCAAAAACCATTGGTGGGGAATTGGTTGAAACCTCACTATTATTACCACCAGGAATTGAAGCTCATTCATTTGAACCAACTCCACAAGACATAGTGGGACTTTTAAAATCGGATTTATTCTTGTATACAGGAGAGCTTATGGAGCCCTGGTCAAAAAATATTGTTTCTAATCTAGAAAGTGAAAATATACTGGTTGTTGATTTAAGCAAAAACATTCATTTACTTGAATTAGAGGAAGGTGATGATCATGATCATGATCACAGCCATGAGGATGAGGGGCTTGATCCACATTATTGGACAGATCCAAATATGGCAATGGTTATGGTGGATACAATAGTTGAAGCATTTACTTCTTTGGATCCAGATAATAGCAATATTTATATGTCAAATGGTGAAGAATTAAAGAATGACCTAGTTGTTTTAGATAAGGATATTAGAGAAGCTCTTTCAAAAACAAAATCAAGTACCATTATATCTGGAGGGCACTTCGCTTTTGGTTATTTTGCTAAGGCCTACAACCTAGAGCATATGTCTCCATACAGTGGATTTTCGCCAAATGCTGAACCCTCACCACAAAGTATTACTAATTTAATTAATAAAATTAAGGAAACTAATGTAAGAGCCATATTCTACGAGGAGTTAATTGATCCAAAGGTAGGTAGAACGATTGTAGAAGAAACAGGTGTTGACCTCTTACTTCTACATGGAACCCATAATGTTTCTAAAGATGAATTGGAAAAAGGAATTAGCTATATAGAAATAATGTATCAGAATTTGGAAAATCTAAAGTTAGGGTTGGGGTATAATGAGTAAGATAATAGAGGTAAAGGATCTTAATATATTCTATGGTCAACAACAAGTGTTAAAGGATATATCTTTTAGCATAGAAGAAGGAGATTATATAGGACTTGTTGGGGCAAATGGTTCTGGAAAGACTACATTGGTTAAAGCAATACTTGGTCTTGTTCCATTGACATCGGGAAGTATTAAGTATTCTGATGCAGACAAATTTCAGCAGGGTATTGGTTACTTGCCTCAAGTTGCTGTCACTGGTAACACATTGTTTCCAGCTGAAGTACATGAAATTGTAGGTATTGGTTTAATGGGTTCAAAAAGATTCCCTAAAAAGATTAACAAGGAAGATAATTTAAAAATTGATGATATTTTGAAGAGACTTGACATCTTCCAACTTAAGCATAAGAAGATTGGGGATTTGTCAGGTGGGCAGCAACAAAGGGTGCTCTTGGCAAGGGCAATGGTGAGTAAACCTAAACTTCTCATTCTTGATGAACCTACATCTGCCTTAGACCCAAAGGTAAGAACCGAGTTTTTTAAATTAATCAAAGATATAAATGAGAATGACAATACAAGTATTTTGCTAGTTTCCCATGATTTGGGAAGTATAAAGAAATGTTCTAAGAAAATTATGCTACTTGATAGAGAGTTGATGTATTTTGGACCTTCTGATGATTTCAGCATAAATGTTAATTTTGTTGAAGGAATACATGATCACATCCATATGGAGGTAAATAATTAATGGACACTATAGATATATTAAAGGAAGCATTTGGCTATAATTTTATGCAAAGAGCAATGATTGTGGGAACTCTAATAGCTATAAGTAGCTCCTTACTTGGAGTATTCTTGGTTCTAAAGAAATTCTCCATGATTGGAGATGGATTAGCTCATGTTAGCTTTGCAACAGTAGCTATTGCACTTCTATTAGGGACATCCCCAATGTTAGTTTCTATACCAATAGTTGTTATAGCTTCAATATTTATTATGGAACTCAATGAGCGAGCGGGGATACATGGAGATGCTGCAATTGGCCTGGTATCTTCTTTTTCTGTAGCGCTTGGAGTTTTAATATCAAGTATTGCAGGGGGATTTAATGTTGACTTATTCAGTTATCTCTTTGGAAGTATATTAGCCATCAAGGAATCTGATATGTATCTTTCAATTGCTCTTGCTTTCGGGGTCATATCAATGATTATTTTCTTCTACAATGACTTATTTGCAGTTACCCATGATGAATCCTTTGCCAGTGTAATAGGGGTAAAGACTAAGAGGATGAATTATCTTATTGCTACATTAACATCAATTACTATAGTTCTTGGGATTAGGGTAGTTGGCACAATGCTAATTTCAAGCATGATAGTTTTTCCTACAGTTACTGCTCTTCAAATATCAAAGAGCTTTAAATCAACAATTTTAATAGCAGCAGTGGTATCTGTATTGGCAGTTATCCTAGGTGTAATAGGTTCTTATATCTTTAACTTCCCTTCAGGTGCAAGTATAGTTATGGTTAATGCAATTTTATTTATCTTGTTTGTTAGTTTGAAAAAATTAATTAAGATATAGAATAGGGAGAAGGATTATGGACAATATTAAAATCAAAGATCTTTTCAAGCGGAATGGGATTAAATTTTCACAACAAAGACTGCTGATATATTCATTATTAAATAATAAGAGAGAACCAATTAGTGCTGATGATATATATTTAGATTTAATAAAAAATGATGATAGCAATATCAATATATCAACAGTATATAGAATTCTTACTCTTTTTACCAAGAAGGGATTAGTTATAAAATCAAATTTAAATATAGATGGGAAGGCAACATTTGAGATCAATCATAAAGAACATAGGCATCACTTAATCTGCGTAAAATGCGGCAAGATCATTCCCATAAGTGGTTGTCCTTTAAAAGAGTATGAGAAAGCATTGGTAAAGAGAACCAATTATATAATACTTGAACACAATCTTGAGATAAGGGGAATTTGTCCTGAATGCCAAAGGTAAAGCTAGTAAAAGACAATTGGATATAATACGATTTGGCATTGCTTTTAAATTACCCCTGTGTTAAAATGTTAATGTTATAGATATGGGATTAAATATATTTTTAGAGATACAGGAGGTGTAGCATGACAACTTTGTTTTCAATTTTGATGCTTATTTCAAGCATCACATTAATTGGTAGTATTTTATTACAAGAAAGTAAACAAGAAGGTTTAGGAGCAATGGGTGGAGGAAGTGTGGATTCAATGTTTGGCAAGAGCATTGGAACTAGTAGACAGGCAATGTTAAGGAAAGTAACTATTGTATCAGCAGTGGTTTTTATAATATCTGCTATTGCATTAGCAGCATAATAAAGGGAGGAAGGTAAAATGAATTTCGCTTTAATCGCTGCTCCATTAGTGGGAGTAGTTGCTTTGTTGTTCGCATTATACAAAGCATCATCAATTAATAAAGTTAGCCCAGGAAACGACAGAATGATTGAAATTTCAACTTATATTCAACAAGGAGCTATGGCATTCTTAACTAGACAGTATAAATCACTGGCTATTTTTATTGCAGTTTTATTTGTAATTTTGGCATTTTTAATCAATCTTACTACTGCAGTAACATTCATCTATGGTGCATTATTCTCAATCATGGCAGGATACTTTGGTATGAGAGTTGCAACTAAGGCTAACGTTAGAACAGCTAACGCAGCTATGGAAAGTGGAATGACAAAAGCATTAAATGTTGCATTCTCAGGTGGAGCAGTAATGGGAATGAGCGTTGTTGGTTTAGGTTTATTTGGTATAGGAACTTCTTATATGATCTTTAAAGATCCAGCAATTATAACCGGTTTCGGATTAGGAGCTTCATCAATTGCATTATTTGCAAGAGTTGGTGGAGGTATTTATACAAAAGCAGCTGACGTTGGAGCTGACTTAGTTGGTAAAGTTGAAGCGGGAATTCCTGAAGATGATCCAAGAAACCCAGCAGTTATAGCAGATAACGTTGGAGACAACGTTGGTGACGTAGCTGGTATGGGAGCTGACTTATTTGAGTCCTATGTTGGAGCTATAATTTCAGCAATAACACTTGGATTAATAGCTTTTGGAGAAAGTGGAGTAAACTTTGCATTTGCTTTAGCAGCAGTTGGTATCCTAGCTTCTATAGTTGGAGCATTCTTTGTAAGAGGAGATGGGGACCCACAAAAATCACTTGATAAGGGTACTTGGGTAAGTTCAGCAATAACAATGATAATTGGAGCATTCTTAAGTATTTCTATACTTGGATCATTCCAACCATTTATCGCTATTATTGCAGGTCTAGTTGTAGGATTATCCATTGCAAAAGTAACTGAAATGTTCACATCAGCAGATTATAAGCCAGTAAGAAGAATAGCAAAAGAGTCAGAAACAGGTGCTTCTACTAATATTATTGGTGGTCTTTCAGTTGGTATGATGTCAACAGCTGTTCCAATAATAATCATTGCTGTAGGTATCCTTGTGGCATTCTATGCTTCAGGTGGAACAACTGATCCAGCAAAAGGACTTTATGGTATAGCCTTAGCAGCTGTAGGAATGCTTTCAACAGCCGGTATGACAATAGCAGTTGATGCATATGGTCCAATTGCAGATAATGCTGGTGGTATAGCAGAAATGTGTAAATTACCGAAAGAAGTAAGAAAAATAACTGATAAACTTGACTCAGTAGGAAATACAACAGCTGCAATTGGAAAGGGATTTGCAATTGGTTCAGCAGCTTTAACAGCTTTGGCATTATTTGCTTCCTACACACAAGCAGTTCAGTTAACTTCAATAGATGTAACAAAACCTACAGTAATCGCAGGATTATTCATAGGTGGTATGCTTCCATACCTATTTGCTGCCTTGACAATGGATGCAGTAGGAAAAGCAGCATTTAAAATGATTGAAGAAGTAAGAAGACAGTTTAGAGAAATTCCAGGTATCATGGAAGGAACAACAACTCCAGAGTATGCAACTTGTGTTGATATAAGTACAAAAGCAGCACTTAAAGAGATGGTAATACCTGGTTTATTAGCTGTAGCTGTACCTGTATTTATCGGTTTATTATTAGGCTCAGAGGCATTGGGAGGATTATTAGCAGGAGCTCTAGTAACTGGAGTATTAATGGCAATATTTATGTCTAATGCTGGTGGAGCTTGGGATAATGCTAAGAAGTATATTGAAGAAGGAAACCATGGTGGAAAAGGTAGTGAAGCTCATAAGGCTGCTGTTACTGGAGACACAGTTGGAGATCCATTCAAAGATACTTCAGGACCTTCATTGAACATTCTAATAAAACTTATGACAATTGTTGCTTTAGTATTTTCACAAGTATTCTTAAACTACGGTGGAATATTATTCTAAGAAATCTACTAAAATCCCTCTTTAAGAGGGATTTTTTTAAGCTCATTTTTACTGTATAAATTCTTGAGAATATGATATAATTCATAGGTACAATATTGAAAATAAAAGGATGGAAAGACTTTTCATGATGATTTCTATTTATAATATGGATATAAACTACATAGTAGAAGGAGAAGGAGATAATATTCTCATCTTACATGGGTGGGGTGCCAATATTGAAACAATTGTACCTATTTTAAATATCCTAAAAGAAACCCATAAAGTATATGCACTTGATCTCCCTGGATTCGGTAAATCAGAAGAGCCGAAAGAAGTATATGGATCATTTAATTATGCTGATGTAGTTAAGGAATTTATTGATAGGATGAATATTAAAGTTGTATCTCTAATCG
Organism: uncultured Tissierellaceae bacterium; assembly: GCA_964575895.1. Lineage (GTDB taxonomy): Bacteria > Bacillota > Clostridia > Tissierellales > Tissierellaceae > Gudongella. The sequence goes on from CAZNTE010000010.1 coordinate 71,979, forward strand.
GACATTCCTTTGGAGGTAAATTATCTATAATATTAGCTTCAAAGTATCCTGAATTGGTGGATAAAGTAGTCTTAATTGATAGTGCAGGTTTAATACCTAAGAGAACCCTTAAGTATCATTTAAGGGTCAAAAGCTTTAAAATATTTAAAAAACTATACCAGACATTAGTATTTTGGCAAGCAGATGAGAAGAAAATGGAAAAGCTGTACAGTAGATTTGGATCAGATGATTATCAAAATTCGTCTGGTGTAATGAGAAAAATACTAGTTAGAGTAGTAAATGAAGACTTAAAACCTATTTTAAGGGAGGTTAAGGCACCTACTCTAATAATTTGGGGAAGCAATGATGATGCTACACCTGTGTATCAAGGAAAAATAATGGAGGAAGAGATTAAGGATAGTGGTTTAGTTGTATTTCAAGGGGCAGGTCACTATTCATATTTAGACCAATATAATAGATTTAAATCAGTTATAGAATCATACTTTAACATTAAATAAGTAAATAAACGGAGGGTATTATGGATTTTCAAATGATATTAGTTGCCATGGTAATTGGTGCAATTTTTCAGCATTTTAATGGCAACAGAGCAAAAGAGTCACTTCATATGGCTCAGCTTGAGGGATATGATAAGGAGCATTATGATAAGTGGTTAAAACAGAATAAGGAACGAGCATATTCGGCAAAAAAATCAGTGCAACCGGTTAAAAAACCATTGGTAATGACTGATAGGGCTAAAAGACTTTATCTATGTAATTATGTATTGTCTTGGATAATAGTTATAATACCAACTATTGTTCTTGGAACTATGGCAGGACATATTTTAGTAACAGCTGTAGTATTAGTTTTAGCAATGGCAGCAGTTTTTTATTTTCAGCCATTTATAATGAGTTTATCAGTAGGGCTTATGGCACCAATAGAAAAGAGAGTAAACTATGGTTTTTACTCAAAGGCTCAAAACACGATCAAATCTAGGGAAGATTTGACAGTTGTTGGTATTACAGGAAGTTTTGGTAAAACCAGCACTAAGTTTATAGTGGGTACAATTTTGTCTGAAAAGTTTAGTGTATTAAATACACCTGAATCATACAACACTCCCATGGGTTTATCAAAGGTTATAAATAACCAACTTAATGCTGATCATCAAATCTTTGTGGCGGAAATGGGAGCAAAGGTAATTGGCGAGATCAGAGAATTGGCAGAACTTGCTCAACCTAAAATTGGAATTCTGACTTCAATTGGGCCAGTTCATATTGAGACCTTTAAGAATATAGATAACATCATGAAGACTAAATATGAACTAATAGAAGAACTTCCTACGGATGGAGTAGCAATTTTTAATTATGATAATGAATATATAAAAAAATTAGCTGATAAGACCTTTAAGGAAAAAATGCTATATGGTTTGGAGAAAAATGAGAATCTTGATATGTATGCTGAAGATATAATTGTAAATGAATTAGGGTCAACATTTACTTTAAAGGACAAAGAAGGAAACAGCATTAAGTGTACAACGAAATTACTAGGAAAGCATAATATTTATAATCTACTTGCTGGAGCTTGTGCATCGAAAATCTTAGGACTTACCTTCGAAGAAATCAGTCGTGGTATTGCAAGGGTTGAACCTGTGGAACATAGACTTAACCTTATCCACTCACCAAATGGAGTTATAATAATTGATGATGCATTTAACTCTAACCCAATTGGTACAAAAGCAGCTTTAGAGGTTCTGGGTCAGTTTAGAGAGGGTAGAAAAATAATAGTGACACCTGGAATGATAGAATTAGGAGATATGGAAGAGTCTGCAAATAGAGAGTTTGGAACTAATATTGGTAAGGTTTGTGATTATGCTATACTTGTTGGTGAGAAGAGAACAAAACCAATATATGATGGATTACTAGATGTTAATTTTAACAAGGACAATATATTTGTTGTTAACAATCTTGATGAAGCAACAAAGCAGATTGGACTAATCGCAAGAGCTAAGGATGTTGTCTTGTTTGAGAATGATCTACCTGATAACTACAGTGAGTAAGGGGGAATTACTTTGAAAAAAGTAGGGGTATTTTTTGGCGGTCGAAGTGTTGAACATGAAGTTTCAATAATTACTGCAATGCAAGTAATCGAAAATATGGACAGAAATAAGTATACACCAGTAGCAATTTATATCGATAAGGATGGTAGATGGTTAACTGGAGAATCACTTCTTAATTTTATAACCTATAAAGAGAGTAATTTTAAGGATGCAAAAAGAATAATCCTATCTCCAAATCATAATGATAATAATTTATACTTGCATCCAGATGAGATTGGAATGTTTACAAAGAACAAAGTAGTAGATAAAATTGATATGGCATTCTTGGCTTTCCATGGTACAAATGGAGAGGATGGAACTATGCAAGGACTAATGGAATTAAATAACATACCTTATGCTGGTGCAGGGGTATTGGCATCATCAGTAGGAATGGATAAGATTTTAATGAAGGATGTTTATAAGTCTAATGGTATTCCTGTTGTCTCATATTTATGGTTCTATAGAAAAGCATGGAAAAGTGACAAGGAAGCTCTAATAGCTAAAATAGAAAAAGAAATTGGATATCCAGTATTTGTTAAACCATCAAACTTAGGATCTAGCATTGGAATAAGCAAAGCTAAAGATAGAGAAGGATTAGAGCTAGCTATTAATATAGCCGTTAGCTATGATAGAAAAGTAATAGTTGAACAGGCAGTCGAGAATCCCAGAGAAATCAATTGTGCTGTTATAGGATATGATAATGTTGTAGAAACTTCTCTTTGTGAAGAGCCCCTTGGTTGGACTGATATTCTATCATTTGAAGATAAGTATGTTAAAAAGGGAAGTAAATCAGAAAAATCATCTGATTCCAAAAGATCTATACCAGCTGATATTCCCGATGCCTTAAGAATTACAATTGAAGATCTTGCGAAAAGAGCTTTTACTACAATTGACGGAAGAGGAAATGCTAGAATTGACTTTTTAGTTAATAAAGATGGAAATGTATTTGTTAATGAAATAAACACATTACCTGGATCAGTAGCATTTTATTTGTGGGAAGGCAGAGGATATGACTTTAAGACTCTAATAAATAAGATGATGGATATTGCTGAGATAACACACAGAGAAAAAAATGAAAATATGTATACTTTTGATTCTAATTTGCTTAATAGAACAATTTATGGCTCAAAAGGCGGTAAAATGTAGGATATTTTTAATATCTTACATTTTTTTTCTTCAAAAAGGGTACATATTACTTATGAGCGGGAGGGAGATATTATGAGAGTAAAGAATATGATAATTGAATTAATGGAAGAAAAAAGCTATAAACCAATGTTTAGAGAAGAATTAGCTGTGAGACTTGGAATAAATAAGAGTGAATTTAAAGACTTTTTTAACATTTTGAACCAAATGGAAAAAGAAGGTATAATTTTTAGACTTAATAATGATAAGTATAATCTTCTTAACTCTGAATACTTAGTAGTTGGGAGATTAGAAGGAAACGAAAGAGGATTTGGTTTTGTAATGTCCAAGGATCGCCCAGGGGAAGATATATTTATTCCTGCAGATAGTATGCTTGGGGCTATGCATGGTGACACTGTTATAGCTAATCTAATTTCTAGGAAAAGCCCTGGCAAAAAACAAGAAGGAGAAATAGTTAGGATATTAGAAAGAGCTAATGAAACAGTTATTGGAACTTTTGAAGATAATGGTAGTTTCGGATTTGTTGTTCCTGACAACCATAAAATAGCATTTGATATATTTGTTCCCAAAGCCCAGACTTTGAATGCAAAAGATAAGCAAAAAGTTGTAGTTAAAATAAAAAGATGGCCAGAATTCAGAAGAAATCCTGAAGGAGAAGTTGTTGAGATATTAGGTTTCTTATCAGAGAAAGGAACTGATATTTTATCAATAATTAGACAGTTTAATTTACCTGAGGAGTTTCCAGATGAGGTTAGGGCAGAAGCATTAAATGTACCAGGTAGCATTAGCAAGGAGGAAATAGCCTCAAGACTTGATTTAAGGGATTTAAAATCATTTACCATAGATGGTGCTGATGCAAAGGATCTAGACGATGCTGTATCCATTGAGAGGCTTCAGAATGGAAACTATAAGCTAGGTGTTCACATAGCAGACGTTTCTCACTATGTAAAAGCTGGTTCCCCCCTGGATAAGGAAGCATTAAAAAGGGGAAATTCTGTATATTTACTTGACAGAGTAATACCTATGCTTCCCCATGAGTTAAGTAACGGTATTTGCTCCTTAAATCCAAACGTTGATAGGCTTACCATGACTGTTTTTATGGAAATAAATAAGGATGGCAAAGTACTAAATAATGAAATATATGAGTCAGTTATAAATAGTAAGGCTAGACTTATTTATGATGATGTATCAGATCTATTAGAGGGGACAGACTCAAAGGCTGAAGAAAAGCTAAGCCTCATTAAAGATGAACTTTTTATGATGAAGGAACTAATGGTTATTTTAAGGGAACACAGAGATAGAAGAGGAAGTATTGATTTTGATTTCCCAGAAAGTTATATAGAAGTTGATAAAAATGGGGATCCAATAGATGTTAGAAAGTCTGAAAGAAGAATAGCAAATAGACTTATAGAAGAGTTTATGCTAATAACCAATGAGACAGTAGCTGAAAGATTCTTTTGGGCTGAAATACCATTTTTATACAGAATACATGAAGATCCTAATCCTGAAAAAGTAGCTGATTTTATTAAATTTATCCATAGATTTGGGTATTCAATAAAGGGCAAAGAACTACACTCAAAAGATTTTCAACTTCTAACTGCAGAGATCAAGGGTAAAAAAGAAGAACCTGTAATTTCCACCTTACTTCTGAGAACAATGCAAAAGGCTGTTTATAGTGCTGAAGCGGGAATTCATTTTGGACTTGCTGCCCAGTATTATTCTCATTTTACTTCTCCAATAAGAAGGTACCCTGACCTTGAGATTCATAGAATAATCAAGGATTATCTACACGGAAGATTAACTGATAAGAAAATGAATTTACTTGAGAAGATTCTTCCTGAAATAGCAGAACAAACATCCATGACTGAGAGAAGAGCTGAGGAAGCTGAAAGAGAAGTAGATGATCTTAAGAAGGCTCAATACATGGTTAAACATATAGGAGATGAGTTTGAAGGGTTAGTTTCATCTGTAACTAACTTTGGATTATTTGTTCAACTGGAAAACACAATCGAAGGTCTGGTTCATTTCAACACTATGGTTGATGACTACTACTATTTTGATGAAGAGAATTATATGATAGTTGGAGAGAGGACCAAGAAGATGTATGGTCTTGGTGATGAAGTTAGAATTAAGGTAATTGGTGCAGATGTTGGTAAGAAAAACATTGATTTTGCTTTAGTTAATGAGGATGTTGACAGCAAATCCTAATTTTGTTAAACTAAACTACGATATTAAAAAAAGGAATTGATTTATATGAAGACAAAAGGGATTAAGGTTTTAGCTACCAATAGAAAAGCAAGGCATGAGTTCTTCATTGAGGATACTTTTGAAACTGGGATAGTCCTTACTGGTACTGAAGTTAAATCCATACGACAAGGAAAAGTAAATATAAAAGAATCCTATGCTGTAATTGATAATGGAGAGGTATTCATACAAGGTATGCACATAAGTCCCTATGAACAAGGGAATATCTACAATGTTGATCCATTAAGGGTGAGAAAACTACTTCTTCATAGAAGAGAGATAAGAAAACTAATAGGTGAGACCAAGCAAAAAGGTTTCACCTTGGTACCACTTTCCATATATTTAAAGGATGGAAGAGTTAAGGTTGAAATAGCCTTAGCAAAGGGTAAGAAATTATATGATAAAAGAGATACTATAGCTAAAAAGGATGCAGAGAGAAGAATGAAACAGCATTCCAGCGAAAAATATCAATAGGGACGCATCTTGACAAAAACACGAACATATGTTACAATTCTTATGAATAACAAGGGGGCGAATTTGGTTTCGACGGGGATACGGAATCAGGAGTAGCGAGTCGTTGTCGCCAAGCAACGTTAAAAGTGGCAACAAAAATTAAACGCAAACAAAAATTACGCATTAGCAGCTTAATATAGCTGTTCGATTTAACCGGGAATCCTACGACCTGGATTAAATCGTCATCTTAGTAGGGAACCGAGTCTAGCAAAGCTTTGAGTTAGAAACGGAATCTATGAAGCTACTAAAGCCTATATCTGGTTAGTAAGAGATAGGTAGAGGGAATGTTAAACTACTAACTGCACTCGGAGAAGCTCTTGTGGAAGGATTTTCGGACGTGAGTTCGACTCTCACCGCCTCCACCAAGAATGACGGTCAAGAAAGCTAACATTGCATCAACGCCAGTTATGTAAAGCTTTCTTGGCTTTTTTATTTTCTGAAAAATAATGCAGAGAAGTGAGCTAACATTTGATGATTGGGGGGAATTGAACCCTTGCCCAGATGTATTTTAAATTCAAGGAATGAAGTGATGATTTGTAATTTGTATTGCGTGGTGTATAATTAAGTTAGATTTTGGGGTTGATCTATTTCCTATTACGGTCCACGTAGAGACAGTTGTATTGATAACAAGGGCGTAAGCATTGATTTTAATGGGTTTGCTAGTCTACATCCATCTTGTCTACTCGACCTAAAGTGCCAAAGTGCGTTCTAGGGAACATATCTAGCCATAGAAATAGAACCGCAAAATGAAGTGGGGTCGAGTTGACAGAATAGATAACATCCATAGGGTTGTTAAGATAGGATAGATGTAGAAATATAAAAATGGTGGCTGACCGTCAATCAGGAGATAAATTCTCTTGGTTGGCGGTTTTTATTATTCAATCCTAATTTGCTACATTTTCTTAAAGAAATGATCATTGACAACTTAGTCTATCTAGTATAGACTTAAAACATAAAGTCGATGTAGAATAGACCAAGGAGGTTTGCCATGAAGTATTATAAACTCGCAGAAACTGAAGAAAAGTTTGCAGAAATAATCTGGCAGAACGAGCCGATTGGTTCTGGCGATCTTGTGAAACTAAGTGAAAAAGAAATGAAATGGAAAAAGTCCACAACATATACAGTACTGAAAAAGTTGTGTGAAAAGGGTATTTTTCAAAATGAAAATGCTGTAGTTTCATCTCTAATTACAAAGGATGAATATTATGCCAAGCAAAGTATACGTTTTGTTGAGGATACCTTTGGAGGGTCCTTGCCGAAATTTCTGACGTCTTTTATTGGAACAAAAAAATTAAGTAAACACCAAGCTGAAGAGTTGAAAAAATTGATTGATGAGCACAAGGAGGCGTAGCAATGAGTGAACTATTTCTTTCTGTTTTAAATATGAGTCTTACGGCAAGCTATGTAATCCTCTTTGTGATACTTGTCAGGCTATTACTCAAAAAAGCTCCCAAAGTCATATCCTATGCCTTATGGAGTGTGGTGGCATTTCGTCTTATAACTCCATTCTCCTTTGAAAGCATATTTAGTCTTATGCCACGGAATACAAATTCTGTTCCAATCCCCCATGATATCATCTATCAGCAAAGTCCACAGATTAATAGTGGGATAGAAGTAGTAGATACATTTGTAAGCCAGTCACTTCCCGTACCGACTATTGGGGCGAGTGTAAATCCATTGCAGATCTATATAGAAATAGGTGCTTACATCTGGATTTTAGGAATAATGGTATTACTTATTTACAGTTTAGTGTCCGTTTTCCGATTAAAAAAACAACTTAAAAGTGCACAGTTAATAGAGCAGAATATCTTCGAAGCTAAGAATTTGAAAACACCATTTGTGCTTGGATTAATAAACCCCAAGATATATTTACCGGTTGGATTGAGTAAAGAGGAACGAAATTATATTCTCCTTCATGAACAGACCCATATCCATCGAAAAGACCATATCATTAAAACATTAGCTTTCATAATATTGTCCATACATTGGTTTAATCCCTTTGTGTGGGTTGCGTTTATGTTAATGAGTGCAGATGTGGAGCTATCTTGTGACGAAAGAGTATTGAAAGAAATAAATGAAGATGTCAAAAAACCTTATGCTAATTCGTTATTGTCGCTAACTACCGGAAGGCATATTTTAAATGGAAGTCCTCTTGCCTTTGGCGAGGGAAATATAAAGGGGCGGATAAAGAATGTGTTGAATTATAAAAGGCCAAGGTTTTGGGTAATTGTTTTCTCAATTATTATTGTGATAGCAGTTGTGGCTGGACTGATGGTAAATCCGAAAGCTGCAACTATTAAACCTACTACGCCAGAGTTTTCTCCTGAACAAATCGTAGGAGTTGACATGGTGCAGTTGGACTATGCTTCTGATGATATAGTAATTTTCCACGACTATTTTGGAATGTTTGTATATGATCTTAATTCTCTTAGAATTGTCCGAAGCTTAGATTTAAAGCCTCTAAACTGCCATCAAACGCAGGGAGACAATTATTGTGATGTTTCGGTTAGCTTAGATGGTAATACGGTGCAATTACACCCCATAGGCAGTGAAAATATGTTTGTATACACCGTTTCGGATAATACATTGCAGGAAACTACTTATAAGCCAATGAAGGATTCATTTAGAGACCAGTTTGTTCCTATAGAAGAAGTCATTAATTCAACAAAGCTTGGCAAATTCAGCCACCTTGCAGTCCGATTTGACACAGGCGAATACGGATATCTCCATACAGAAGATGGAACAATTGGTACATTGTCATATGTACGAGGAGATATGGTATCTAGGTTGTTTGATATAAAAGCAAGCTTATCCGATAGGCGACCGATGATTATGGTCAATGGTATTTTATATCTGGATACCGGGAAACAAGTTCCGGTTGAAATTGATGATAGTGCAATTATTGGAGAAATCAGCTCTTTGGTTGACCAGTCTGAAAAGCCAACTGAAGAAGGTCAATCAAACTTTGGCTCATTAGGCTCAAAATATGCTTACTATGAGGAGAATATTGTTGTCTTGATTAATAACAAATGGGTGTTATTTAAAAGAGAGCAATCAACGGAGAATGTACTAAATCAACTTGTAAACCAAGACTTTTCTATCGAGGGAGAAAACCTTTATAATGCTGATGATGAAACGATTGTAGAGTTTGGGAAGGCATTTATAAACTTATTTAACGGAGCAGTTGCAGAGCAAAAGAAAGTATCCTTTGAAAAATATATTTCGAAGAAAAATCTACTAAAATTCACAGACAAAATGTTGGAGCTAACACAAAAACAGGATTTACTAGGAGGCAATACTATTAATTATGGGTTAAAAAATGAGTTTAACCAAGCTAAGTTACAACACGTGGAAGATAACCTTTACTATCTTGAGTTGCAATATGAATTTGAGGGCTCAGGAATGGGATGTAAAATGCTAATAACCACCGAATACAAGTCTTTAAAACTTGTTGACTTGTACTTCGGAAGTAAGGACGGAGTGGATACGTTTGCCACAGGTCATCCAGCGGAAAGAGAGATAAATGATCCTAATTTATGGGAAAACGAGGAATGGGTAAAGGGTGTTTTTAAAAAATTAGAAGATTTCGATGAAAGGCTTGGTTCTTGATATCACAAAAGATTATGAGTATTATCTTAGGTGGTTCATATGTCACATCATTCATATTATAAGAATGTAGTGGATATGTTTCCGCCTACCGATAGTGTTAAAAATGCCGTGGATATGTTTCCGAGAACTGACAGGTCAAAAGACATTTATTCTGTCCTCTCAACCCATGTTGAAGCAGCAATTCTGATGACGTATTGTGGTTTGGATAAGAAATAATAGGGTTAGACCACAACATATAGTGGTTTGAGGATGAAAATTGGGTCAAAAATCGGTGAAAAAACACCCTTTTTTGACCCTTTAAAATAGGGCATTTGACAGATGACATTGGATAATTCGGGATATTTGGAAGATAAATGGGTAAAGAGGTTGATAAAATGGTGGGTGAATAATATACTATAGGTGAGCATTAGTAGATTTATATGCACTATAGATTTTATAAAATTAAATGGGGGAATTATATGAAAATAAAATTAAGTTCAACTTGCGGTAATTCACCTAAGAATAAATTTGTTCAAGACTACACAGTTACACTTCTATCCTTTGATTTTGATAATTTGGCTAATATGTCAGCTGAAAACATTAAAATATCAATCCCTGATAGAGGTCTGATAACGGGGAAATCAAATCTTATTGATATTAAAGAATATCTAAAAACTAATATTGAGGTGCTAACAATTGACTCCTCAATATCTCATGGAAAATATGGGGCTGCACTTTGTGAAATTTGTGAAAATGGAAAAGACTATAAAATTTCTATTCATTACATTTTTGAGAATATGAAGGCAGAATTAATAGAAGAGGCAGTTATTGTAATAGTTGAAATAAAAAGATAAGACCATATTTTTATTGACTTTTATTGACCTATACTAAAGCTCTAAAAGGCGATGCAGTATTTATAGCAAATCAAAAAGACCTATCAGATAAAAAGTAATAATATTCAACAATAGTATTATTAAGGAATTACTGTTTAATAACTTATATGATTTATATAGAGTTGATTATAATTAAGCAATAAAGCAGTATATCTCTATAATTTATTTGACACAAACATATCTAAATGCAAAGTAAAACCCACTAAAATAAAGTGGGTTTTACTTTGGCATTAACAAGTATTAGTAGTTATCTTTCATATAACTTAGAGTAACTCTCATTAATTCATTTAAAACATCCATATTGATGTCAGAAAGCTTTTTTACATAAATACATGCTTTTCCTTTTTTAAACTTCCCTAGATTTTCTAATAAATACTCATGTTCTTCTAATCCTGTGAATACATAAAGAGATATAGCAGCTTTTCTAGGAGAAAATCCAAGTAAAGGCCAATCTCCTTCCTGTTTACTTCTCTTAGATTTATAATGGTAAGATCCAAACCCAATCATAGTTGGACCCCACATTTTTGCTGGATGTCCACTAATATCCTCCATCAATTTAACAAGTTCTAGGCTATCTTCAATTTTTTGATTAGTATTAGCAAAGTTTCTAATGAATTCATAAACATCGGCATCGTGTTGTTTCGTTTTGATTCCACTCATGTCTATCATCTCCTTATAAGTTAAAGTAATGTTAAAGGGTTCTAGTAGACTTAATACCCATTAATTCAACAAGTAATTTAAAGAAACTATCAAATTTATTCTGATGATAAAGTATCGGAATGGGTATACAACCAATAATATGGTAAACACTGGAAAAAAATCAAGGTGTTATTCAAAAATTATTAACATTGGGGAGGATAAAAATGGATAAGGCAACTAACAAATTGCTTGTTTTGTGGACCAGTAATGATAAGGAAACAGCGCTGAACATGGTATTTATGTACACTAAAAATTCTCAGGTTAGAGGATGGTGGGATGAAGTCAACTTAGTAATTTGGGGTGCATCTGCCAAATTAGTAGCAGAGGATAAGGAAATTCAAGAGTATATCAAGAAAATGATTGAAGAAGGAGTAAAGGTTGATGCGTGTAAGGCATGTTCTGACAATCTAGGTGTAACTGAAGAAATAGAAAAATTAGGAGTAGATGTTAAATATGTAGGTGAGCCATTTACAAAAGCACTTAAGGAAGGCTGGAGACTAATATCAGTATAGAGTCGTATATTTCTGGTAGTAATAAGACTGTTTAATTTGGTTTTATTACTACCGATATTATTTGTATAACATGGTTATTTGCTATATAGAAACTAGTAAGAATATAGGCCTATAACAAAATAAATTTGCATATATGTTAGATATGCTATATAATTAGTCAGCATTGAGTGAAATGCTTGGAAGATCGATAAAATTAGAAATATATGAGTTAATACAGATAAAAAGTTTAATATCATATTAAAGGAGAAGTTATATTGTCATTTAAAGAATTAGATTTAATTGAACCAATTCAAAGATCCCTAAAAAAAGAAGGATACACTGAAGCTACACAAATACAAATTAAAGCTATACCAGAACTATTAAAAGGGAAAGATTTGTTGGGTTGTGCCCAAACAGGGACAGGTAAGACTGCTGCTTTTGCAATTCCAATACTACAAGGAATATATAAGGAACAGCAGATATCAAAAGAACGTAGACAAACACAAGCCTTGATTGTGGCTCCTACTAGGGAGTTAGCAATTCAGATTTCTGAAAGTTTCAAGTCCTATGGAAGATATCTTGGCTTAAAAACCTTAGTAATATATGGTGGGGTTAGTCAGAATCCACAGACAAGAGATTTAAAACATGGGATAGATATTCTAGTTGCTACACCGGGTAGATTACTAGATTTAATAAATCAGAAATTTATTAGTCTGAAGAATATAAAGTATTTTGTCCTAGATGAGGCAGATCTAATGTTGGATATGGGTATGCTAAAAGACGTTAGAAAGATCATAACATACATTCCAGCTGTTAGACAAACCATGTTTTTTTCAGCAACTATGCCAACAGAAATCGGTGAATTAGCCAATTCTATATTAAACAATCCAATTAGAATAGATGTAACACCAGTATCTTCTACAGTGGATATTATAGAGCAAAGCCTATATTATGTGGATAGAGGAAATAAGGTAAACTTACTAGTCAATATTTTAAGAGATAAAAATATCGAGTCAGCCTTAGTATTCTCTAGAACTAAGCACGGTGCTAATAAAATAGTAGCTTCTCTAGAAAAAGCAGGACTTAAGGCTGAAGCTATTCATGGAAACAAGTCCCAAAATGCAAGGCAATTAGCTCTTAATAATTTCAAGGAGAGAAAAACTAGAATATTAGTTGCTACTGATATAGCTGCAAGAGGTATAGATATTGAAGAATTATCCCATGTTATAAACTTTGATTTGCCTGAGGTTCCTGAAACTTATGTTCATAGAATAGGTAGAACTGGTCGAGCAGGCTTAGGTGGTAAAGCCATATCATTTTGTGATCATGGAGAAAAACCATTACTAAGAGCAATTCAAAAGTTAATATCCAAAAATATACATGAAGTTACAGATCATCCATATCCTTTGGTGGATACAAGTGATAAGCCTAAAGAAAGATCAAACAAGAAATATTCTTCAACAAAAACTTATATACAAAATGATACAAGACCCAAAACTAAAGAAGCTTCAACTGGTAAGATTAGAAGAGAAAGAAGAGAGAATGAAGCTAAGAAGACCATATCAAAGAAAAATGATAAAAGAAAAAACCCACATTGGAGTTCTAGATAATTGGTATTATTATTTTATAGAGAATCTTTTTAATATAGAAATTTCACATTAAAATCCCCCTTAGTAAAAGGGGGATTTTATATTACTTAGCTTCATTTTTTAGTATAGGGGTAAAAATTACCAGAGAAAGGTATTGAATATATTAGATAATTAATTTAATACTTAGTTACTTAGGATTATTTTGTTAAAGGGAATTATTTTTGTAAAATAGAAATGGGTGTGATTATTATGAAAAAAATATTAAAAGTAATGTTAGCAATATTTGCATTTATATTTATAGTGGGTAGCATTATCCCTTATCTGATTCCAGTTAAAAATATGAATAACTTTTCATATAAATTACCATTTAGCGAGAGTGAATTAGTAGAAGTTGAGGGTGTTACAATACACTACAGAAAATGGATACCAGAATCTGAGAATATTCTAGGAAAGATACTTTTTATTCATGGATAAGGGGGATCAACATTTTCCTGGAGGCACAATGTTGATTATTTTATGGATAAGGGGTATGTTGTTGTAGCAGTAGACCTGCCAGGATTTGGGTATAGTAGCAAAGAATCAGAAATAAACCATAGTCAAAAAAATAGGTCTAAGCTAATCTGGGCAGTTGTTGATGATATAGAATTATCTCTAGACGAAGATATTAAGGATATGAACTGGTCTTTAGTAGGGCACTCAATGGGTGGAGGTACAGTTACTGCCATGTCCATTGAAAGACCAGATAGAGTATATAAAGGGATACTAGTAGCAGGAGCTGTATTTGAAAATAATCCTAGTTATTTATCAGAGATTATTTCATTTTATCCGCCCTTTAGGAGATGGGGATTAGTATTCTTTGAAAGGTTTTTAGATGAAAAAAGAATAAGTAATTTTCTAGGATCTGCCTATGGAAGGGAACCTGCAGAAGCTGAAATTAAGGGATACTTAGAACCATTGGTGTACTCTCCTAATAACAAATATGCATTTGATGTTATTAGTACTGCTAATAACGAAGATATAGGTATTCTAGATAATTTAAATGTTCAGTTATACGGTATATGGGGTGGAAATGATTCTTGGGTTCCGATAAATCAAGGGGAGAGAGTTAAAAATTTGATTCCTGGATTTGACTTAAGGATTATAGACCATGCTTATCATTGCCCAATGGAAACCCATTATGATGAGTTTAATTCCATGTTATTAGATATGCTTGAAGATTGAAATTAGGTATAATAAAGACACTAAACTATGATTTATACAGGAGGAAATATGGAGAGTTTAATATGCTGCTAAGAATAGCCAAGGGCTTCATACTAAAATATTAAAGGAGTGGGTGGAAAGCTATGTTGATTAAAGTATTACTTGAAAACACAAGTCATTCAAAGGAACTAGAAGTAGAACATGGATTGAGTCTGTATATCGAAAGCAAGGGAAAGAAAATTCTCTTTGACACAGGGGCAAGTGATTTATTCTTCAAAAATGCTTCCAAATTAGGAGTGGATATAGGTGAGGTGGAAGACCTTGTAATCTCTCATGGACATTCTGATCATGGTGGAGGGTTGAAAACTTTTATAGAGAACAACAATAAAGCTCATATTTACTTAAATAAGAATGCATTTAATAATTACTATGCAATAAGAGAAGAAAACAAATTGGAGTATATAGGTCTAGATAAGGATATTAAAAACAATGAAAGAGTGGTTCTAATTGATAATAATTTAGAACTATATGATGGTGTGAATCTTTTTTCTGGAGTACCCCATAAGGAAGCCTTGCCTAAGTCTAACAAAGCCTTAATGGAAGAATATAATGATGAGATTATTAGGGAAAGATTTGTACATGAACAAAACTTAGTAATTAGAGAAGATGGTAAAAATGTATTGATTACGGGTTGTTCTCACAATGGGATTATTAATATTTTATCCCATTATTTTAGTATATATAATTCATATCCGGATGTAGTCCTAGGTGGGTTTCACCTTTCTTCTAAAGGGAAGTGTATGGAAGATGATGAGTATTTAATAAATATAAGCAAAGCTTTGTTAGATAGTAATACTAAATTCTACACTGGCCATTGTACAGGGGAGGAAGCATTTAATAGATTAAGAGAGCTTATGGATAATAAGATAGAGTATATGTACACTGGAAGAACTATTAATATCTAGGGAGACTTAGCTTTATGATTGATAAATTTGATTACAAGAAAATAAATAAAGAATTATATCTACCAAAAGCTATTCCTGTAATAGTAAATGTTCCAAAAATGAATTTTTTAATGATTGATGGAAAGGGAAGCCCAAATGATCCTGATGGAGAGTACGGTAAATCTGTAGAGGTCTTATATGCAATTTCTTATACAATAAGCATGAGTAACAAAAGTGATAAAGATATTAAAGACTTCTTTAAGTATGTTGTTCCACCTTTGGAGGGACTATGGTGGATGAAGGAAGATATATTATTTGATGTTAAAAGAAAGGATGACCTTATTTGGACATCCATGATACGGCAACCAGAATTTGTGGATGATGAAGTATTAAAATGGGCAGTGGAAGAAGTAAACAAGAAGAAACCATATCTGGATACAGCCAAAGTAAGACTATCAACTTACACTGAAGGCTTATGTGTTCAGATGATGCATATTGGTCATTTTGATACTGAAGATGTAACAGTGAGAAAAATAGATAGATATGCACAAGAATCTGGGTATAAAAGTTCAATTTCAAAGATGAGTCTAGAGGGCATTTTAAAAAGGCATCATGAGATTTATCTAAGTGATCCCAGGAAAGTAGATCCATTAAAAATGAAGACAGTTGTTAGGCATCCAATTGAAAACATATAAACTAAGGTTAGATGGATAAAACAAACAATACTATAATTAGATAAATATCTAAATATAGTATTGACATAGACATAAACTAATAAGATAATATGATTATCTAATAAAAGGAGATAATTATATGGAAATCTTAAATAATAAAAATTTTAAGAAGTTGATGATAGGGAAGGCTACTTCAATCATAGGAAGCAATCTTCAGCAATTTGCTCTATCACTTTATGTCTTTGCTCTGACGGGCTCAGCTACAATTTTTGCTTCAATGCTTGCTATATCAACTTTACCAAGAATTCTTCTTTCACCAATAGCAGGAGTTTTTGGAGACTGGTTTGATAGAAAAAAAACTATAGTAAGATTGGATTTACTAAATAGTTTGATTATGGGACTTTATGCCATTTATTTTTATCTGAATAATGGAATGTCAATAACTAGTATATATATATTTGTAATTATTCTTGAAATAGTAGAAATTTTCTTTGGTAGTGCAATGGGAGCAGTTGTTCCTAGTATTGTAAATAAGGACGAACTATTTCAAGCAAACAGTGTAAGATCTATGATAGGGAGTATGGCTAATATTATTTCACCCATTATTGCTTCGTCTCTGTATGGGTTCTTTGGGTTACAAGTTATATTGATAGTAAACTCAATAAGTTTTCTATTATCAGCTTTGTTTGAACTTAGTATAGATATACCAAAGTTTAACAAGGAGCCTGAGAAGGTTGATTTTAAGAACTTTAAAAGAGATTTTATTGACGGAATAAATCTTTTAAAGCAAGAAAAACTACTATTAAATATTATTGCTTTTGGGGTATTTTTAAACTTCTCATTAGGACCTTTATTAAGTGTAGGTTTAATATTTATCGTTATAGATATGTTAGGAGCATCAGAAGTTCAGTATGGATTCATATCCGCCATATTTGCTTCATCACTTCTAATATCACCATTACTATTTGGGAAAAGAGCCCAAAAGATTCATATTGGGAAGCTATTAATAATGACATTCTTTGTAATTGGAGGGATTATACTAGTTCTCTCATATTTTACAACTGGTTATTTTATAGGACAATTTAGTAGCAGTTTGATACCTTTGATTATTGTAACCAGTATTATGTTTTTAACTGGTTTATTAGTAACAATAGTAAACATATCCTTGGGTACAATGTTCCAAACCATTGTTCCTAGAGAATTCTTAGGAAGAGTAGGATCAGTTATGGACTTAGGCTTGATTGCTTCCATACCCATTGGGCAAGTCCTATTTGGTGTAATAATTGATATGTATTCAGCTGCTTTTGCTGTTTTTTTAGTGGGGGCTATAGTTTTAGGTGCCACATTATACTTTAGAAAACCATTTCTTCACATAAATAAGGAGGAAAATAAATGCGATATAAATTCTATCCAACCGAAAGTAGAATAATGGATTTGTTAGCTTTTCCAGAATGTATTGAATTTGGGAAAGCTCAAAAGGAGGAAATAGATAACAACAATTATATAGACCTATTACCTGAGAGCAATTTAAAACTTTTCAAATCCATGGAAGAGGCCTTGAAACCTTATGAAAGCAGAATCTATAAATTCTATTTTGAGGATTGTAGTATGCCTAGTTTGATATCCAAAAACTTCCCACCTTTTGGGTATGGGAAATATAAAGATTATATTTCTTTCTTGAAAGATCTTAATGTTGAAGAAATCCTAATGAGTTATGTATCAAGGATATATGATTTATCAAACAATACTCAGCCAATAGATGAAGAAGTTTTGAACCAGCTGATGGAGGATAAAAGCAAGCAAATAGAACTTTTGGAAACCTTACAGTTGTCGGATGATGAAAAATGGAAGTTATCTAAGATATTGAGGCAACCAAAAGAAATGCTAATGGAGTGGGTGGAATTAATTGAAGAAGTTGAGCCCTTATTTGATAAGTTCTATAAAGAGAAAGAGAGTGAAGTTCTAGCTCTAGGAAATAGAATGGAAGAAGCTTTTAATAGAACTAAGGGAGATGCTATTTCTGAGTTAAGTGACAATATAGTAAAAAAAGAGCTACTACCCAATGGAAATATCTTAATTTCTTTTATTAATTCTTACTCTATTGAACTAAATACAAGGTCTAAAGTTCAGTATACCAGATGGGGACTTGATATTGAAACTCTGTTAAAAAATATTAAAGACGCTGAAGAAAATGCCATCAGAGAGAGGGTAATTTTGTTCAAAAACCTTGGAGATAAAACAAGGTACGAGGTTGTGAGATTGATAGGAAAAGGAGTAGAATCCGCCAAGGAAATATCTGAGCTGTTAAATGTATCCCAAGCCACCATATCCTACCATATTAGCAATTTGACTTCAAGCAAGATAATCGTTCTTGAGAAAAATGAAGGAAAGTATAATTATAAAGTTAATCTAGAATTTTTAGAGAAGACTCATAGATTGATGATGGAAGATTTCACTAAATTTGATTAAGAAATCAGAGGATGATAATGGAGAAGATTTATAAATTTAATGCCATAATAAAGAAAGTGCCAGATATAGATGGTGCCTACATTGAAATTCCTTTTGATGTGAAAGCTGAGTTTGGAAAAGGTAGAGTCCCAGTACATGCTACTTTTGATGAGGAACCTTATGAGGGAAGTCTAGTTAGGATGCAGACCGAGTGTCATATAATAGGAATCAGAAAAGATATTAGGGCAAAGATAAACAAAAAACCAGGTGATATGATAGCGGTAACACTAAAAGAAAGAAAAAAGGAAAAATCAAGATAAAAATTTCACAAACCAGTAATATTTTACATTGTTTAGGGTATATAAATAATAATCCAAAGAAAGGTGTTGATAGCTATGAAAGTACAAGTCAAGCTGTTCGCCACCTTCAGGAACGGACGGTGGAAAGTGCAGGAATTTGAGTACTTACACGATATTCCAGTATCCACAGTACTGAAAGACTTATCATTATCTGAAGAAGATGTTGGTATGGTTTTGGTGAACGGAATTCACAAAACAACTAACAACCAGTTACATGATCATGATGTTCTAGCTTTAGTTCCACAGTATAAACCCATTCACCATTAAAGCGTAACATCAAAGGAATAAAGATGGTCTTTATCCCTAAAAGTATCTTATGAGTGCAGATCTATTTGATTTGTACTCTTTTTTTGTAAAATATTACCATAACATATAATAAAATTGGGTAAATATATAACAAAGATTACCAACTAAGTGAGGATTTAAAGGTATAAGAATTTGTATACTAGAAGGAGACCTTATCATGGGAAGTCAATCAATACTTAAAAAGATTCTGTCAGGAATAGTGATAGTTGGAGGTGGATATTTATTATTTAATTTAGGGTTTATGCTAGCTGCATTTGTCATAAATGGATCCATGAAGCTAATGGGAATGTCTGAAACTGATTCGCCACCATTACTTGGAATGATAATATTTGTTACTTTAATAATATTTATCTTCTGGAAAGTTTTTACATCCAAACTTAATCCTACTATAAAGGCAACATTTTATTCATTGGTACTTATGGTATTCCTTGTATTACTGGGAATTACTTTATATGAGTTACCAAAATATCATGTACTTGGAATAGGGGGAGCGTTTATAGCTTTTGTATTATATTTACTTAATAGAAAGAAACTGGCATGGCAATACTATTTTGCAACCCTGTATGTAAGTATATTAGGAGCTTACATAGTCCTTAAAGATGTTGTGATTTAGGGTAAGGAGGGTTATCCAATGAGAATATTTCCTGTAACAAAATTGGGGGAAGTAGTATTGTTTCTTGCAGTAGTTGGCATTATAGTCCTTCCAGTTTTTCTATTATTTATCAAAATCTCTTGGTAAGAATACTCCTTCCTCTGTAGGTAGGAGATG
>CAZNTE010000011.1:0-73896 GCA_964575895.1 uncultured Tissierellaceae bacterium
GCACAAGACTATGAATCAGGAATCTCCCACTTCTATAAGTGGCGAGAGTGTTCAAGGTTCTCGGATATGTAAGTTTCGACGAAGGTCATTGGTGGGATATTGTAGTGGGGATTGTCGCCTCTTATCGGTAGTACTTATCATTACTGGAGTAGTTGCCATAAGAAAGGACAAAACTTTATTATTGTTTACAAGCATTTTGGCAGTGGTATTTTTAACTTACACATAGTTTACTTATATCAGAAGAACAATTGTGAAACTAGATAGGTTCTAAACTATCTAGTTTTTTCTATAGAATGAGGTCTAGTTAATTTAGCTTCATAGAGGGTATAAAGTAGTTTATAAAAAAATAAAAAAATTAGTGTAACTTTTTTATACTTCGTACGTATAATTAATGAAAATAGATGGAGGCCACCAGATGTTTGACTACGAATTTAATTACAAAAACTTTCTTGAAGGAGATATAGATGCCTTTGAAAGAATTGTATTGGAGTACAAAGACAACTTAATATATTTTATATCCAGGTATACAGGTGGAGATATTTCAACTGCTGAGGATATTGCTCAGGATGTTTTTGCACATTTATACGTATATAAAGATCAGTATAATTTTAGTTACTCATTGAAAACTTATATTTTCACTCTTGGCAAAAATAAAGCCATAGACTATATGAGAAAGCAATCTAGAATTATATTTAATAGCTATGACAACCAACTTGAGACTCAAAGTGAAGAAAAGACACTAGAAGATATAATCATAACTAAGGAAGAACATAGAGGACTTTTAGCTGGATTCAAAAGTTTGAGTCCAGATTACCAAAGAGCTTTATACCTATATGTCTTTGAAGAGCTATCTTATAAAGAGATAGCTAAGGTTATGGGAAAGACATTGCCCCAGATAAAAATATTGATATTTAGAGCAAGGAAAGCTCTTAAATTAGAATTAGGAGAGGAGGATAGGGAAGATGAAAAGTAATGAAGAGTTCTTAAAAGGAATTTATGAAAAAGCAGAAATTATAAATAGTGAGAAAAAAGTTTATAGTAGAAAGCCAAATAGATACTTAAAGTATTCCTCTATAGCAGCTTTGTTTATAATTATTCCCGTCCTATTAATACAAGGTAACTTAAGTAAAGAATTACCCCCCGATGTTAAAGGGCCAAGAGTTATGTCATATGGAAATATTGATCAGGGATTCCTAGAGGCAGATCAGATTTTAAGTGGAACTGTAGTAGATAAAAGAATTGAAGAAACAGAAATTAAAATAAGTGTAGATGTGAATGAAGTTTTATACGGTAGTGAAGCAGAAGAAAATATAATTGTTTATGGAGCTGAGAATATATCAGATAGTTTAGTCTTAGAAGAGGAATATATTTATTTGTTATACAAGCAAGATAAGAAGTTATATTTATACAATGATATTGAGGGATTGTTAATTAATGATAACTCAGGATCCTTTATTGATGTTTTTGGTAACAGATACACAATTGAGGATATTTTAAATAATATTGATGGGAGAAGATAAGATTGAAAAGAAGTAGGATTTTAGTATTAGTTAGTGTGTTGATTATAAGTTTATTATCTGGTTGTAGTTCAGGTAATACTACTGTAGATGTTGATTTAAATAGCGTTTTAGAAGCTATAAAAGAAGAATTGGGGGAAGCTTATTATCCTAATAGAGATATGGAAATCCAGGAGTTGAAAGACTATACAGGGCTAAGTGATGATCAGATTGATGAATTCATAGCCCAAGCCCCAATGATGACAGTGGGAGTTGATACTTTCATTGCAATAAAAGCAACTGAGGGTAATGGTGACGAAGTTTATGCTGGTTTAGAGAAGTATAGAACTTATCTAGTAGAAGAATCTTTCCAATACCCTATGAACTTGCCTAAGGTAAATACAGCTAAAGTAGTTCAATATGGAGATTATTCCTTCTTTATTATGTTAGGAGAATATGATGAATCCATAGAGGATGCAGAAAGTGATCAGGCTCTTGAGTATTATAAGTCTGAAGTTGGACGAGTTGAAAAGGTAATTGATGAGTTTTTCAAATAGAAATTTAACTAGTCTGGCTAAGCCAGACTAGAATTTTTGGAGGAATATTGTGGTTTTTAGTAGTGTGTTATTTTTATTCTATTTTCTACCTCTTGTATTGATTATCTATTTTTTAAGTCCTGATAGATTCAAGAATTTGATACTTTTCCTAAGTAGTATTTTCTTTTATGCATGGGGAGAGCCTATTTATGTTTGGTTAATTATATTATCAACCATTTTAGATTTCACATGTGGTAAGGAAATAGGGAAAAGCAAAGAAAAAAACCAGAAAGCTAAAGCAAGATTCTGGTTATTTATATCAATATTTGCAAACCTTGGGATCCTATCATTTTTTAAATATGGTGATTTTATAATTCTTAATATTAATTCACTATTAGGTATTAACATTGGTCTAATGAATCTGGCATTGCCCATAGGCATATCATTCTATACATTTCAAACCATGTCATATACCATCGATGTATATAGGGAAGAAGTAGAGGTGCAGAAAAATTTTATATCCTTTGGTAGTTATGTTGCCTTATTTCCACAATTAATCGCAGGTCCAATTGTAAGGTATAAGACTATAGAAAAAGAATTGAATGATAGAGTTGTAAGCCTAGATAGTATCAGTCAAGGTATTACTAGATTCATAGTAGGACTAGGAAAAAAAGTTTTAATAGCAAACAATATTGGTTTAGTTTGGGATACGGTGTATAAGAGCGATATAGCATCTTTATCCATCTTAACATCTTGGATAGGAATCATAGCTTTTGCCCTTCAGATATACTTTGATTTTTCTGCCTACTCAGATATGGCAATAGGCTTAGGGAAGATATTTGGATTTGAGTTTTTAGAGAACTTCAATTATCCATATACCTCAAGATCAATAACGGAATTCTGGAGGAGATGGCACATATCTCTAGGGACCTGGTTTAAAGAGTATGTATATATACCACTTGGAGGCAATAGAGGGGGCATTATCACTCACTTAAGGAATATATTACTTGTATGGTTTCTAACTGGATTTTGGCATGGTGCAAGCTGGAATTTTATATACTGGGGTATGTTTTTTGGAGTACTATTAATATTAGAAAAATTATTCCTTAGAAATATAATAAAAAAGCTACCTAAAGTTATTGGGTTGTCGTATACACTATTAGCAGTTTTAGTATCCTGGGTAATTTTTTCCTTTGAGACTACAAATGCTATTATAGGTTACCTTAAAGCAATGTTTATTGGAAACGGAGTGATGTTTGATAACTTATCCCTATACTTACTACTCACTAATTTGCCATTATTCTTAATAGGGATAGTTGGATCAACACCCTATCCAAAGAAACTATGGTTAAGACTAAGAGAAAAATTAAGAATAGATGGAGTTATTGAAAATTTATACTTGGTTTTTATATTAACAATATCAATAGCCTATCTAGTCGATCAAAGTTTTAATCCGTTTTTATACTTTAGATTTTAATAAGGGGGTAAATGTAGTAAGTACTTACTACTAAAACATGAAGAATAAATTAAGAATCACAATTATGTCCATCATTATACTGTTAATTTCAATTTTTAATATGCTTATACCAATCAGATCCTTCTCTGAGTTAGAAAATAGATATTTAGAAATACTACCTAACTTAAAATACGAAGATATATTGGATGGTGATTATTCATCAGATTTTGAAAAATATACTACCGATCAATTTCCTTTTAGAGATATATGGATTAGAATTAAGACTGCTTCAGATTTAATTCTAATGAAGAAAGATAATGGCAGAGTATATTTTGGGAAAAATGAATTCTTATTTGATGTTAACAACAAGGTTGATTACGAAAAGTTAAAAAACAATATTCAGTATATAAATAAATTTATAGAAAAATTAAATACTGAAAAGAATCTTAAGGTTAATCTTATAATTATTCCATCTAAAGAATCAATTCATGAAGAACACTTACCAGATTATGCACCTATTATTGACGAAATAAATTTGTCAAGCATAATTGAGTCACATGTAAGTACTCAGGGTGAAGTACTGAATCTTATTCCTGTGCTTAAAACAAAAAAAGATGAATATATTTATTATAAGACAGATCATCATTGGACTAGCTTAGGTGCCTATTATAGTTACCTTGAAATAGCAAATGTCTTAGGATTTAAACCTCTAGAAAAGGAGGCGTTTAAAAAGGAGTTAGTAAGCAAAGATTTTTTGGGTTCCCAGTATAGAAAGATAAATTTGTTTAATGGTTCTGCGGATGAAATATACAAATATTCATTAGATAAAGATATTATTAATAGTATTATTGTAAATGAGAATGTGGAAAGAAATGATTTATATGACTACTCCTTTTTAGAAAAAGGTGACAAGTATTCATTTTTTCTTGGTGGAGATTATGGATTAACTGAAATTAATACTAAAAATTATAATGGGAAATCTTTGCTTTTAATCAAGGATTCATTCTCAAATAGTTTAGTCCCTTTTTTAACTAACCATTACGAAAAGATTTATATGGTGGATACCAGGTATTACGGTGGGAGCGTAACAAATTTTGCCCTAGACAATGAATTTGATGATATAGTATTAGCTTTAAATAATATGAATATTGCTCAATTCAATTCTCTAGGTTCATTAACCAGATAGTATTGAAAATGAGTTTTTGTTGACCTAGGAGCTTAGTTTTTATACTATATTAAGTAGGTCAAAATAAAAGAGGTAATTGCATGACACTAATTCTGCCAATTATATTCAAGATATTGTTATTTATGTATATTACTGAAGTAAAACATAATCATTTATTGATTTTTGCCATTAGCTCAGTAATCAGTATATTAATATTATCCCTATTAGAAATTTTGAAAAAACCAAAGAAAAGGTTTTTTCAAGTGGGTTTTTATCTTCTGTTTAGTATAATTATTTTTGCCGATGTTATGTATTATTCATACTTTCAATCACTACCATCAGTTGCAATAATCGGTCAAGCAAAGCAACTGGGTGCTGTTACTGAAAGTATAATATCATTATTAAGCTTAAAGAACCTACTTCTAATAGTTGATTTGCCAGCTATTATTCTGCTAGTCATTAGAGGAGCAAAATTAAACTTAGATAGATATAATTCGAAAAAAGTAATAGCATCATTAACTCTAATTTTGATTTTACTATTTACTTATACTCATTGGACCAATAGGGTAAGTGCCTTAACCAATCAAGAGCCATATACTTTTCATTCATATGATATATTCAAAAATATATTTTCGAGTGATTCTGATCAGTATATAAATCTTGAAGAGCTGCTAAAAGGCGTAATCAAAGAAGATGAAGAATTATATGGTGAAAACAGAAAATTAACAGGAATTGCTAAAGATAGGAATCTTATAGTGATACAAGTTGAAGCTTTACAAAACTTTGTAGTCAATTACTCCTATAATAATCAGGAGATAACTCCTTATATTAATTCATTAATAAAGGACGATTCAAGTATTTACTTTGATGAGTATTATCAACTCTTAGGGAGGGGAAATACATCTGATGCTGAGTTTGTTACAAATAATAGTTTGCATCCATCAATGGAGGATGCTTCCTATACACAATTTGGAGGCAATACTTATTACGGATTACCATGGTTATTAAGGGATAATGGATATCAAACCTATGTGTTTCATGGGTACAAAAAAGATTTCTGGAATAGGGACCAAGCATACGTGAATCAAGGATTTCAAAAATATTTTCATGAAGATAACTATGATTTCCAAGAAACCATTATATTTGGAATTTCTGATAGAGAATTCTATGCTCAGACTCTGGATTATTTAGAAGAAATAAGTAATGAAAATCAAGATCCATTCTATTCTTTCATAATAAGTTTAAGTAGCCATACCCCATATAATATTGATAAAAAGTATCATAGGCTAGAATTAGATGAAAGTTTAAGCAATAATATTGTGGGCAACTATTTACAAGCTATCAACTATGCTGATGAGCAATTGGGTGTCTTTATCCAAGGCTTAAAAGAAAAAGGCCTTTATGAAAATTCAGTAATTGCTATCTATGGGGACCATTTTGGTATTAATAATTCTGCTGAAGAAGCGTATTCTCCAATGGAAGAAATTCTTGGTGAAAAATATAACTTTGATCATATTATGAATGTTCCTCTTATAATAAGTGTACCAGGCGAGAAGGTTAATGAGCGGATATCACAAATTGGAAGCCAGATAGACTTTTACCCAACAATAATTAATTTATTAGGATTATCTAATGATAAAGGACTAATGTTTGGCAAAGATTTAATTAACTACTCAGGATACAATTTTGTAGCACCCCAGACAATTATGAGGAAGGGATCTTTTATAGATGGCGAAGTGATCTTCAACATTTCAAGAGACGGGATATTTGAAAACAGCACAGTTACTAATAGAAAAACACGAGAATTATTAGATATTGAAGATTACAGAGATAAATATGAATATGTTTTAGATCACATAAACGCTTCCGATACAATTCTTAAAAACGATCTATTGGCTGAGATTATACAAAGAGATGGAGATTTTGAAGATTTTAATATTAGTTTAGGCAAAGAGGTTCCTGAACAATCCAAGATAGAATCATTTGGAAGCTTTATTACTGAGGATATTCAAATAAATTATAACAAGGGCAATTATATTAATAGAGTTGAAATTGATGAAAATACTGATTTGTTAGAAATGTCAAAATGGTTGGAGGAAAATGAAAAAGGATATTTAATAATTAAAACTAAAGATGGTTCAAATCTTTTGCTAGAGAAAATAAAGGATGAATATCCTAAACTAAAAGATAGATTTATTGCTGAAATCGATAACTTTGATGATCTCTTCTTAATACAAAGAAGAGGGTTTAGGAATATAATACTAAATATTACAAATACATCTTACAGCGATGAGCAGATTCGTGATTTTCTTAAGTTATATGACCACTTTGGACTAATTGTAGGAATAGATAGAGATAATAGTGATTTTATAGATTATATCAATCAGTCTAGTTTGCGTATTTTTAGAGAAGATACCGATAGATTGGTTCAAATTAAGTAAAGTAAGCTTCCAAATTAAAATTTTGGAAGCTTACTTCATAATCCTATGTATTTTGATGATATAATTCATGTATAATAGTAAGAGATTCTTTAATCAGATGAAATGGAGGATATGATGGATAATATAACAAAGTTAATATATAAGGAGAAAGAGATTATATTAATTGCAACAGCACATGTATCAAGCGAAAGTGTTTTATTAGTAAAGAGAGTTATCGAAGATGAGAATCCCGATAGTGTCTGTATTGAACTTGACAAAGGAAGATTTGACAATATCAGAAACCCAAAAGCTTGGGAGAATATGGATATAATAAAAGTTATTAAAGAGAAGAAAGTTGGTTTTCTTTTAATAAATTTAGCTCTAAGTTCATACCAAAAGAAAATGGCTAATAAATTAGGAACAACTGTTGGTGGAGAAATGCTTCAAGGAATAAAGAGTGCAGATGAAATTGGTTCAAAAATTGTATTAGCTGATAGAGATATCAGAACGACCTTTTCTAGAATCTGGAGACTCCTATCAGCAAGGGAAAAATTCAAACTTCTATATAATATATTATTGATGGATGAGGAAGATAATAATATATCAGAGGAAGAACTCCAGGAACTATTAGGCCAGGATGTTCTGGACTCTATGATGTCAGAAATGAAAAAGGAATTCCCTAAAATAGGACAAGTTTTAATAAGTGAGAGGGATCAATACCTTGCTCATAAAATAAAAAATGCACCAGGAGAAAAAATTGTGGCCATTCTAGGGGCTGCTCATGTTCCTGGAGTTAAGGAAGAGATTTATAAAGAAATAAATATTAAAGAAATAACTCAGGTACCACCTAAAAGTAAACTTTCTAAGTTTGGAAGTTGGGTAATTCCTGGTGTCGTTATTGCTTTAATTGTATTTTCATTTTTTATAAATGTAGATACTGGAATTCAGCAACTTTCATCATGGATACTGTGGACAGGATTATTAGCAGCAGCCTTTACAGCAGTTACTTTACCACATCCTCTAACGGTACTAACCGCATTTATAACTGCACCATTAACAACAATTCATCCACTTTTAGCCTGTGGTTGGTTTGCTGGAATAGTGGAAGCTAGCTTAAAGAAACCTACGGTTAAAGATATAAATAACATAACCGATGATATATCATCAATTAAAGGATTTTTTAGGAATAGATTTCTAAAAACTTTATTGGTTGTTGTCTTTGCAAATATTGGAGCAACCATTGGAACTTTTGTTGCAGGTACTGAGTTAGTAAAAAATCTATTTTAGTTAATTTTGTAATGTTATTTAAGCTGCTACTAGGGTATCAATTAATCAAGATTTGATTGAGGTGATATCATTGGGCAAGAGAATAAATGCAGAACTAAGTGAAAGCTTTAATAAACCTATAGATTTAATTTGGAGGTGTTTTACTGAACCCAAGGATATAGTTAAGTGGTTTTCCATATCTGAAAACTACTACTGTTCCTTTGCTTTTAACTCATTAAAGGTTGGTGAAACCTTTATGTATAGAATGTCTCCAAAAGACCAAGGTATAAGCTTTGATATTGAGGGACGCTTTAAGGAAATAATACTTAATAACCTTATAGTATGTACTCAAGGAAATACAATTTTAACCATATATTTTAATCAAAGAGATGACTCTACTGATATGAGGATACATATTGATTATGATCCGGAAGATGAGTATGGTGATATGAGCTTTATTTGGAAATCACTCTTAAGTAATTTTAAGTTGTATATAAATAATATGTAAATAAAAACCCCTGAGGTAATCCTCAGGGGTAAAATTTTCACTCTTATAAAGCTACTATATTTTCAGCTTGTAGTCCTTTTTGTCCTTCAACTACGTCAAACTCAACAGCTTGACCTTCTTCTAAAGTTTTGAATCCTTCTTTTTTGATTTGTGAGAAGTGAGCGAATACGTCTTTTCCGTCTGCTCCTGTGATAAATCCAAATCCTTTTTCTGCGTTAAACCATTTTACTGTACCATTCATAATGTGTACCTCCAAATTTTATTTCTTAAACCAGTGCTAGTAAATCACTTATAAAATCCCGATACATCATTACTACGAATAGTAAGTATAGAAAAATATATTGTGTTACTAATAACTCTTAATTTAAGTTCTCTACAAGCATAACACAGGATAATATAATTAGCAAGGGTTATTTATAATATAATTCCAAAATTTGTTATTTATTATTTTTGCTTGTTCCTTTTATTTATATATATTATTATTAAAAGTAAGAGTAATTAGCTATTTATATACCTTGACTTACGAAGGGAGAGAATACATGGAAGAATCAATATCAAAAAAAATAAATATTTTATTGCAGGATGCAAAGAAAATTGTAAATTCATCACCTGATGAGTCATATACAAAATGTAGGACAGCATATGATTTAGCAAAAGAGAACTCGTTAAATTTAGATTTAGGCTATGCCTTACTTGGAATGGCTTTTGTCCATAGATCAAGATCAGATTCAGCTAAGATGCTTGAAGTACTTTTCACGGCGCAAGATATATTCGAAGAGGAAAAGGATGTATTGGGTTTGGTAAGAGCATATAACTTAATCGGAGTGGCCTACTTTTACAGCTCTATGTATGACAAAGCAATAAGCTATTTTCTAAAAGCAAATGAATACCTTAATGAAGAAGAAGATTACAATTTAAGATTAAGTGTCATAAACAATATAGGTGAAGTATATAGAGAATCTCAGAATTATAGTAAGGCTTTGGAATTTTACGATGATGCCATTAAAATATGTGATATGACAAAAAATCGAACCAGTAAAGCTGTAATTAATGGCAATATAGGAGAGATACATTTTATAGAGAAAAACTATGAAAAAGCACTAGAGTATTTTATAGAAAGTCATGATGAACTTCAAAATGAAAATGATAATATAAGTCTTGGTGAAGTAGAAAACAGAATTGGTAAAATCCACCAAGTTTTAGGAAATCTATCATTGGCTAGTGAGTATTTTAGTAGTGCATATGATAGATTAGAAAGAATAGATAATAAATATTTTGTTGTGGACGTGTTGTTAAATATTGGTCAACTTAATATTGAAGATGTTTCCAGTTTAAAGTATTTTGAAAAGGCATGTAAGTATTCGGAAAACATAAATGCAAAAAAGAAATTATGGGATTCTTTATTAAGCTTGTCTGATTACTATGAGGTTCATGAGAATTATAAACAGGCTTTGGAAGTATATAAAAGACACTGTAGATTAGACAAGGAAATAGTTGCAGCAAAT
Source organism: uncultured Tissierellaceae bacterium (assembly GCA_964575895.1). Lineage (GTDB taxonomy): Bacteria > Bacillota > Clostridia > Tissierellales > Tissierellaceae > Gudongella. Next base: position 10,353 of record CAZNTE010000011.1, read on the forward strand.
TTAGGTAAAAAACTAGAGATCCTTAATGTTGAACTAAAATATTTAGAAGAGGGAAAACATTTGGAAAGGATGAAGGAATTATTAACCACTGAATTGGATAATCAAAAGAAAGAGCTTGACAGGATAAGAAGTATAAACATTGACCTTGAGAAAAAAGCCTATGAGGATGAATTGACAAAAGTACCTAATAGGAGAAGAGTTAACTTACACATAAACGATATTATTAGTAATTCTAGCTCTGATAAGAATATCTGTGTATTCATAATTGATATTGACTTTTTTAAACGTTATAACGATTATTGGGGTCATAATGAAGGTGATATTTGCTTAAAAACAATTGCTGATTTAATTATGGACAATAAGTATAACAAAGATGATTTATTTGGTAGATATGGAGGAGAGGAGTTTGTATATGTTTCTGAAGCCATTAGTAAAGATGAAGTAGAAGATTTTGGTAATATGATAAGAGAAAAAGTAAAGAAACTTGATTTATACTATTATTATAGGAACACCAGAACCTCAATAACCATAAGTTTAGGTGGAATATTTGGTTCTACAAGAGAGTATAACTCCATAAAGACCATAATGACAAATGCTGATGAAGAACTATACAAGGCTAAAGAAAATGGTAGGGATAAAGTATACGTTAAACTAAAGTAATAATAATTAGGTGTGAAAAGGTTTTACTAGGCAATTAAGGGGGTAATTAATAAGGGAATATATTTCTTAACTCTTTTACTAGTAGGTGAGATAGCTTTATTAGTGGGGTTAATCTTGAAATAAGTCCAAGAAAGGGGTATAATTTACCCATAGACGAAAGTCGCATCACAAAAATAAGGGGGAGTAATAGAATGAAAAGAGTACTTGCATTGATTTTGGCAATTACATTAGTGGCAGTTGGACTTGCAGGTTGTAGCGGTGGTGGATCAAGCACATTTGAAATCGCTTTAATAACTGACAAGGGTAACATCGATGACAAATCATTTAACCAAGGATCATGGGAAGGTGTAGTTGAGTTTGCCGAAGCAGAGAAAATCACACATCAATACATTAAACCAGAAGAGGCAACAGACTCAGGTTATTTAGCAGCTATTGATTTAGCAGTTACTGGTGGAGCTAAGGTTATAGTTACTCCAGGTTTCCTATTTGAGGTTCCAATTTATGAAGCTCAAACAAAATACCCAGAAGTTAAGTTTATATTACTAGATGGAGCACCACATACAGCTGACTATTCAGTGTTTGAAACGAAAGAAAACGTAGCAAGTATTTTCTATGCTGAGGAAGAATCAGGATATCTTGCAGGTTATGCTGCAGTAATGGATGGAATGAGAAACCTTGGATTCATGGGTGGTATGGCAGTTCCAGCAGTTCAAGCATTTGGATATGGTTTCCTTCAAGGAGCAGAAGCTGCTGCTGAAGAGTTAGGATTAGCAGATGGCTCAATCAAAGTAACTTATCATTATACTGGAAACTTTGAAGAGAATGATACTAATAAATCTACAGCTAGAACTATGTACCAAGAAGGCACAGAAGTAATCTTTGCAGCTGGTGGAGCAGTTGGTAAGAGTGTTATGTCAGCAGCATCAGAAGCTGGAGCTAAAGTTATTGGTGTAGACGTTGACCAAAGATATGATAGTGAAACTGTTATTACCTCAGCAACTAAAGGACTTGCACCTTCAGTAATAGCTGTATTAGAAGCTATATATAAAACTGATAGCTGGTCAACATTCTCAGGCAAATCAACTTATTTCAATGCTTCAAATGATGGAGTAGGACTGCCTACAGAAGTTATTGGAGAAGCTAATGGTGATGCATTTGATAGATTCGATAGTTTTACAAAAGCAGATTATGATGTAATATTTGCTGAGATGGCAGCTGGTAATTTAACAATAACTCGTTCAATTACTGTAGAAGATGCAACAGGATATGCAACTGCAGATGAGTTAACTAATGAATTAGGTTTAGTTAAGGTTGATGTTACAACTAGATAGTTTTTAAATTTACCTGCCTTAAAGGCCAAAGCCTAGAGGAAGTAAGAAAATCATATGGGGGAAGGCTATGCTTTCTCCCATTTATTTTTATATTCAATGATAAAATTGATTTAAACTAGGGTAAAATATGTTATATTGGAATTATTACAAATACTAATACGAAGAAGAGGTTACCGTGGATAATTATATTATTGAAATGCTTAATATTACAAAAGAATTCCCTGGTATAATCGCAAATGACGATATTACCTTAAAACTTAAAAAGGGAGAAATACATGCACTTCTCGGTGAAAATGGTGCAGGTAAATCAACGCTAATGAGCGTTTTATTTGGGTTGTATCAAGCAGAAAAAGGTACAATTAAAATGGAGGGTAAAGAAGTAAAGATCAACAATCCAAATGATGCTAATGCTCTTGGCATAGGGATGGTTCATCAGCACTTCAAGCTTGTTGAAGTGTTTAGTGTGTTGGAAAATATTATTCTTGGTGTTGAACCAAATAAAATGGGATTCTTACAAGAAAATGATGCAAGAGATAAGGTAGTATTTTTAAGTGAAAAGTATGGATTAAAAGTTAATCCCGATGCATTAATAGAAGATATATCTGTTGGAATGCAACAGAGAGTAGAAATATTAAAAATGTTATATCGAGATAATGACATCCTAATATTTGACGAACCAACTGCAGTATTAACGCCTCAAGAAATTAAAGAACTACTTAAGATAATGAAAGATCTAGCAAATGAGGGAAAATCTATTCTTTTTATAACTCACAAACTTAACGAGATTATGGAAGTTTCAGACAGGTGCACAGTTCTTAGAAAAGGTAAGTACATCGGTACTGTAGAAGTTAAAGATACAACAAAAGAAGAACTGTCAAGGATGATGGTAGGTAGAGATATAACATTTAGTGTAGACAAGGAAGAGGCTAAGCCCACGGATGTTGTACTATCCATCAATAATATGACTGTAGCTTCAAAAATACACAAGAATAATGCAGTAAGGGGTATATCCTTTGATGTAAAGGCAGGAGAGATTGTATGTCTTGCTGGAATTGATGGGAATGGACAAACAGAATTCGTGCATGCTCTAACAGGTCTTGAAAAGATGGTTAGTGGATCAATATCTTTATGTGGTAAGGATATCTCTAATGCTTCAATTCGACAAAGATCAGTTGGAGGAATGAGTCATATTCCTGAGGATAGGCATAAACACGGATTAGTATTAGATTATTCCTTGGAAGAGAATTTAGTACTACAAAGATATTGGCAGAAGGAATTCCAGAACAGAGGATTTATAAAGTTTGATGAAGTTAGAAATTATGCTGAAGACTTAATTGAAAAATTTGACATAAGAAGTGGTCAGGGTCCTGAAACTATTGTAAGGAGTATGTCTGGTGGAAACCAACAAAAAGCTATAATTGCAAGAGAGATCGACAAAGAACACGAACTTTTAGTTGCAGTTCAACCAACTAGAGGTCTTGACGTTGGAGCAATTGAATATATACACAAACAATTAGTTGAGAGAAGAGATGCAGGTAAGGCAGTTCTACTAATATCCCTTGAATTAGATGAAGTCATGAATGTAAGTGATAGAATCCTTGTAATTTATGAAGGAGAAATAGTTGGAGAATTAAATCCTAAAGATACAAACGTTCAAGAACTTGGTTTATATATGTCTGGAGCCAAGAGAAATACATCAAAGGAGATAAAAAATGAAGGATAAAAAAGGGGCATCAAGTAAAACTAAATTTGACATAAAAAAAATTACGCAATTACAGGGATACTCCTCTTTTACATCAGCTTTAATGGCTATAGTCCTAGGACTTATATTTGGATTCTTAGTTATGTTATTTGCTAATCCAGGAAGTGCCTTGGCTGGATTCCGCTTTGTTGTATTGGGGGGTCTAAGTAGAATTGGTGATGTTTTTTACTTTGCAACTCCAATCCTAATGACCGGTTTAGCTGTTGGTTTTGCATTTAAGATGGGCCTCTTTAATATTGGTGCATCTGGTCAATATACCATGGGTTTGTTCTTTGCTTTGTTTGTAGCCTTCACTTGGGAATTACCCCCTGGAATTCATTGGATGGCAGCCATTTTAGCAGGAATGTTGGGGGGAATGATATGGGGATTTATTCCTGGTTTCTTCAAAGCATTTCTAAATGTAAATGAAGTAATAACATCAATAATGTTCAACTATATCGGGATGTATCTTGTGGATATGTGGGTACAAACAAATGCTGAAATGTATGTATCTTCAACAACTAGGACTAGGTATGTTCCTATGAATGCACAAATTCCATCATTAGGTATAGCAGGTTCAAATGTTAATTTTGGAATTGTAATTGGAATTATAGTAGCTGTAATATTATATATTGTTTTACAAAAAACTACATTTGGATATGAACTAAAGGCAACTGGATTTAACAAGTTTGCCAGTGAATATGCTGGTATGAAAGGAAAGAAGAATATAATCTTAGCCATGGTTATATCTGGGGGATTGGCAGGACTTGGAGGAGCGTTTCTAATATTGGCACCATCAGGTATTGCAGGTAGCAGTATGACCTATGAACCTATTAATATTATTGCAGCAAACGGTTTTAATGGTATTGCAGTATCGCTACTGGGAAATTCACATCCTCTGGGAATTATTTTCTCTGCAGTTTTTATATCCCACATTCAAAGAGGTGGAACATTGGCAAGTTTAGTTGGTTACAAACCAGAAATAATTGATGTTGTAATAGCAGTTATCATTTATTTTTCAGCTTTTGCCATGATTATGAAATCTTCAGTAACAACCTTCATAAAGAGCAAGTTAGGAAAAGAAAAAGATAAAGAAAAGAATAACCTTGCAAAGGAGGCAGAATAATGGATATAGTTTATTATTTAGTTCAGAACATGCTTCCTGTTGCAATACCCCTATTACTAGTTGCACTTGGTGGAATGTATAGTGAAAGAAGTGGAGTTATTAATATAGGATTAGAAGGCATAATGTTGTTCGGTGCATACTTTGGAGCATTGTTTGTATATAATGTTCAAGGATCAAGCATGGGACCACAGACTATTCTTCTACTGGGAATGGTAATAGCAGGACTAGCAGGTTTTATATATTCCTTATTACTTTCTTTTGCAGCAGTATCAATGAAAGCAAACCAAGTTATTTCAGGGACCGCATTAAACATGCTAATTCCAGCAGCAGTATTACTTTTCTCCAAAATGTTCTTCAACAGTGATGGAATTACTACTAATAAGAATTTTTATATCAGAGAAATGCCAATTCTGGGTGATATTCCAATTATTGGTCAATTATTCTTTCAAAGAACCTATTTGACAGTAATTATAGGATTTGTTTTCCTAGCAATTGCTACAGTTGTTTTATATAAGACTAGATTCGGGCTTAGGTTAAGAGCATGTGGAGAACATCCCCATGCTGCAGATTCAGTAGGAATAAATGTATATAAAATGAGATATGCAGGAGTTAGTATTTCTGGAGTCTTAGCTGGGATAGGGGGATTCTTCTATTCCGTAGGAGTAATGGATGGAAATGTAAATGGACATACTGGAGTTGCAGGTTTTGGATTCCTGGCTTTAGCAGTAATGATATTTGGACAATGGAAGCCAATTAGGATAATGTTTGCTGCAATGTTCTTTGCTTTTTTAAGAACACTTGCATATTCAGTATCGCTTATTCCATTTTTATTTAATTTGGGGATCAATCAAACTTACTATAAGATGTTGCCATATTTGGCTACAATGCTAGTGCTAGCATTGACATCAAAAAAATCCAGAGCACCGAAAGCAGAAGGAATACCTTATGATAAGTCTCAAAGATAAATAGTAGATCTAATGACCTATTGGAAATGGCCAATAGGTCTTAAATATAAGTTTTGAAAGGAGTTTTATTTTGGATATCATGGATCTTATGAACATGTTGGGAAACAAGGATATGGTGGAAGGAATTAGCAAGAAGGCAGGCGCAGATACAGATCAGGTAGGAAAACTGATTAATATGGGTTTACCCACAATTATGAATGCTATGAAAGGCAATGCATCTTCAGACAAGGGAGCAGAATCTTTGCTAAATGCACTAAGACAACATCAGGATGATGATGTGGAGGAAATGGTTAAAAATCCTTCTAAAATTAATATGGAAGATGGAGAGAAGATCTTAGGGCATATATTATCAAGCAAAAAGGATGTAGTTAAGAATAATTTAGCTAAAGAAACTGGACTTAAAGACGATCAAGTTAATAATGTACTAAGTCAGTTAGCACCACTTTTAATGGGTACTTTGGGACAACAACAGAAAAAGAGCAATGTGGATACTAACAACGTATCAAATCTAATAACTGATGCTTTGGGCAAGTCAGCCAAAGGTGGAATGATGGATTTGGCTGAAAAATTCCTTGATGCAGATAAGGATGGAAGTATTGTAGATGATGTTGGAAAGTTAATGGGGAAATTTTTCAAAAAGTAAGAGATAATAGAAACCCTGTTGGAATTTTTATTTGCACCAACAGGGTTTAATTCTTGTTAATAATGAAGAAGAATTGTAGAACTGGAGTATAAGAAGGCATCACTTTTTATCAAACTTTTAATACAAAACCAGTTGGAGGATTTAATTCTAAATAATAGGACCTTAATTCCAAGGATAAAAAGAAATTATCCCAAAATATAAATATATACAGAAGGTGATTGATTAATATTTACATGATTATTTATTGTTAAATAACATCATACTTAAAGTTAACAAATAAACCATAATTATACCTAAAAACGTTTGCATAAAAGTATTTAACATGTTAAAATATGAATTAACAATAGTAAAACTTGACCGTAAAAATTGGGCAAAGGAAAATTGACGCTGTAATTTTATGTAATTATACACAGAAGTAACAGCGGAAAATTTTTACAACAAATTGTTAAATAAATAACATAATAGGAGGCAGACATGATAAAAAGAGCAAATGAAATGAAAGTTGATGTACATAATGAGTTTTTAGGTGGAAAAGGGTCTTTAACAAATATACACTTTCTGGACAAGGAAGACTCTGCAGGTTCTGGTAGATTATTTGTAAAGAGTATTTTAAAACCTGGTAGTTCTATTGGGAATCACACCCACAAGGGAGACTTTGAAGTTTATTATATCCTTAAAGGTAAAGCTAAGGTAGATGATAATGGTGAATTTAATGAGCTTAATCCTGGGGATTCAATTCTAACTAAGAATGGTTTACATCATTCAATTGAAAACATTGGCGATGAGGATCTTGAGTATATCGCACTTATTCTATTTGATAAAGAGACAGTTTAATATTATACAAAGGACTTATATTAGATCATAATGCCATCTAGAATGGCTTTATCTTAATGCCTTTAATTAATGAGGAGGTGAGATGGCAAGGGCATTATATTGACATAAAAATTCAACATAACTTACTTAGTAGACTAAGTAGGCACACAATTATTAATTACATAGTAAGGGGGATTAGTTTAATGGAAGCAGGTTTTGGTTCACTGATAGTAATGATTCTTAGTATTGTTTTATTAGTATTTTCAATTATGAAGCTAAAGGTTCACCCAGTATTCGCACTTATAATTGTAGCAGTTTTAGCAGCATTTGGTTTTGGATTCCCGATCCAAGATATTTTCTCAACGGTAACAGGTGGTTTTGGAGGTACAATAGGTAATATAGGTATTGTTATTATATTAGGTTGTTCTATCGGAGTTATCCTTGAAGAGACTGGTGGAGCAATGGTATTGGCTAATACAATCCTTAAGTGGGTTGGAAGAAAAAATTCTAAACTAGCAATGGCACTTACTGGATACTTAGTATCCATACCGGTATTTTCCGATTCAGCTATAGTAATAATGTCACCAGTAGCAAGGGCATTATCAGCTCGTGGGGGTATTCCACTAGTTGCACTACTAGGAGCTTTAAATGCTGGTATTATGGCAACGCACACTATGGTTCCTCCTACTCCAGGTCCCATAGCAGCAGCTGGTACTCTTGGAGCAGACTTAGGATTCATGATAGTTCTTGGACTTATATCATCTGCAGCATATACCTTTGCTGGAAGTGCTTGGTGTAATAGTAAGTACATGCTAAACAAATATCCAGAACCAGCAGTTATGGACAATGTTGATTTAGCTGATGAATCTAATTTTGAACTTAGTAATCCAGATGGTAGACCACTTCCAAATGCTGGTATGGCATTTGCAAGTATTCTAATTCCAGTATTATTGATTTGTATAAATTCCTTCGGTACATTATTCCTTGAAGCTGATTCAGCTGTAAAACCGATTCTTGGATTTATAGGACATCCAATTTTTGCTTTATTTATTGGAGTTGTTATAGCTTTATTTATGGATAAAGATAGTATTAGCTTAACTATTTGGCAAAAATGGTTAAACATATCAGTTGAAAAATCAGGATTTATAATATTAGCGACAGGAGCTGCTGGAGCTTTCGGAGCTGTTTTAAGAGCTTCAGGAGTTGGCACATACTTGGGAGACCTAATAGCTACTACACCACTTCCTGCAGTATTTATACCATTCCTAGTATCATTATTATTGTCAGTAGCAAATGGTTCTGCAACAGTATCATTATTAACAGGATCAGCAATAATATTGCCACTAATGCCATCATTAGGATTATCACCAGTTATTGCAGCTTTAGCAATAGCAGCTGGTTCATCTTTCTTCTACCATGCAAATGCAAGTCATTTCTGGGTAGTACTTAAATCAAATGGGGATCTTCCAATGAGACAAGGTTTCGATGTTGTGTCTATACCAACAGCATTGGGAAGTTTAGCAGCTATGGCTGTTGTATTTGTAATGTCATTCTTCTTCTAGAGAAGTCCATAAAACTCCTTAACTCTGGTTAAGGAGTTTTTTTTTATAAAAAAATATTACAAAAAGAAATAATTATTTTTAAAAAATGTTGACAACGATTTCAAAACGTGATAATGTGGTTTTACAGAACACAATACGAAATTAAAATATAAAAATTTAGAGGAGGATCATCATGAAAAAAGTATTAAGTATTTTATTAGCAGTATTATTATTAGTGAACATCCCAGTATTTGCAGAAGATCAGGATATAGTAGATATAGCAGTAGGAAACGAAGACTTCAGTATATTAGTGGCAGCATTGACAGAGGCGGAATTAGTAGGAGCACTACAAGGTGAAGGACCATTCACAGTATTTGCACCAACAAATGAAGCATTTGGGGCATTATTGGCACAACTTGAAATATCAGCAGAAGACTTATTGGCACATCCACAATTAAGTGAAGTATTATTATACCATGTAGTATCTGGAAAAGTAATGAGTACAGACCTAGTAAATGGTATGGAAGCTGAAACATTAAAAGGTGATACTATAAAAGTAGATTTAACAAATGGAGTAAAAATAAATGAATCCACAGTAGTATCAGCAGATATTGAAGCTACAAACGGAGTTATCCATGTAATTGATTCAGTTTTAGTACCAGCAGATTTTGTACTAAATGCAGCAGAAGAAGCTGAAGGTCAAGACATTGTAGATATAGCAGTAGGAAATGAGGATTTTAGTATATTAGTGGCAGCATTGACAGAGGCAGAATTAGTAGGAGCACTACAAGGTGAAGGACCATTCACAGTATTTGCACCAACAAATGAAGCATTTGGGGCATTATTGGCACAACTTGAAATATCAGCAGAAGACTTATTGGCACATCCACAATTAAGTGAAGTATTATTATACCATGTAGTATCTGGAAAAGTAATGAGTACAGACCTAGTAAATGGTATGGAAGCTGAAACATTAAAAGGTGATACTATAAAAGTAGATTTAACAAATGGAGTAAAAATAAATGAATCCACAGTAGTATCAGCAGATATTGAAGCTACAAACGGAGTTATCCATGTAATTGATTCAGTTTTAGTACCAGCAGATTTTGTACTAAGTGCAGAAGAAGAAGCTATGGTTGTACTTCCAAGTACTGGTTCAAATGATTTGACTCCAATATTTGGAATAGGTATAATAGCTATAGTAGGTTTAGTAACATTAAGAAAGAGAATATTCGGATAAGGCAGGTGCTATAATGAGCAGCTTTGGAGAAAGATTAAAAAAAGCTAGAATTACAAAGGGAATAACACAAAAAGAGCTTTCCCAAAAATTAGGAGTTGCTCAATCTACCATTGCTAATTATGAGAAAAACACAAGATTTCCAGGGAATGAGTTGCTAAAGGAGATTTCTGAATATCTACAAGTAAGTTTAGATTTCCTTATGGGGATAGATTTAAATGATTCATCTCAATATGATTATATTGAAATTGATCACGATAAAATAGTAAATGAATTCCTTGGAATGTTGTTGATTGGAGATTCTAATAAAGCTAAGAGAATAATTAAAAATAATCATGACAAAGGTTTAGATCTATTGAATATGATAATCAAAGTTTTTATACCAACGCTTATTAGAATTGGAGATCTTTGGGAAAGGAATGAAATTTCAGTAGCTCAAGAACACTATTCATCTGCATTAATAGAAAAGCTATTGGATTATCTATCCGAGTTAGAACCTGTAAATGAGCAGAGAGTTTTTAAAGCATTATTTATGGTACCGGGGGGAGAAGAACACACCCTATCCTTAAAAATGGCAGCTGAGTTTTTTAGAAGAAAGGGTTGGAGTATAATATTTATAGGTAGAAGTATACCATTGGAAAGTTTAGTTAGGATAGTAAAAGATAGAAAACCAGATTTATTGGTACTTTCAGTTCTTACAAAGGCTGGATCAAACAGCTGTGGATATTTAGTACAAGCCTTAAAATCAGAGCTAGATTCTACGAAACCATATATATTAGTTGGAGGTAGAGGTATTGATTCCAAGATTGAGGCTATAGATATAATTGGATCTGATTTTTATATAGAATCATTACTAGACCTAAAAGAAGAGATAATTAGAATAGAAGAAATGATATAATGACAATAGCCCTTAGGGGCTGTTGTCAATTTTTTAAATTTGATTAAATGTATTTAAGGAGTGGTTAAGATGACACAAGATAAATATAAAGAATTAGCTCAGGAGATAATGAAATCAGAATATACTGTTGTACTAACTGGCGCAGGAATGTCTACAGAAAGCGGTCTATCTGACTTTAGATCTCCTACAGGGATATGGAAAGAGTTTGATCCAATGAAGGTTGCAACTATTAATGCTCTTGTAAATGATTATGATAATTTTCATAAATTTTACACATTAAGAGGAAAATCTAACACTACGGCTATGCCCCATGAAGGACATTATATACTTGCCAAATGGGAAGAGCTTGGATTACTAAAATCAGTAATAACTCAAAATGTAGATGATTTTCACAAGGTAGCTGGCAGTAAAAATGTATTTAATATTCATGGATCAATTAGAGAGTTTAAGTGTTTTTCATGTGGGAAAGAAGCCACAAAAACTGAGTTTATTGACAGAGTACCATGTGAGAATTGTGGTGGAAAACTTAGACCTGGGATAGTTTTATTTGGAGAGGCATTGCCCTCTTATGAATTGGAAAAGTCTATTGAAGAAGTAAAAAAGGCTGATTTAGTACTTATAATAGGCACTAGTTTGACAGTCTATCCAGCGGCTGGAATCCATAATAGAACATCAGGAAAAGTAGTTTACATAAATGATGTAAACGAAAGTAGAAAGAAGTTTCACATGGTTATTATTGGTAAAGCTGGGGAAGTGTTAAAAAAAGTTAATGATGAAATTCTACTATTAAATAAATCTTAGATTTCATACAATTATCACATATATTTGGTATTCTTATTGTGAGGTGTTTAGTATGATTAAGTTATTGATTGCAGATGATGAAGAACGTATAAGAGAAGTCATAAAAGAATATGCAGAATTTGAAGGTTATACTGTGGATGAGGCTAAAGATGGAATGGAAGCCATACAAAAAAATCAGGAGAACCAATATGATTTAATCCTTATGGATGTCATGATGCCAAAATTAGATGGGTTTTCAGCTGTAAAGGAAATTAGAAAAACCAGTAATACTCCTGTTCTAATGCTTTCTGCAAGAGGTGAAGAATACGACAAATTATTTGGTTTTGAATTAGGTGTTGATGATTATGTGGTAAAGCCATTTTCACCAAAGGAAGTAATGGCAAGAATAAATGCTATTATAAACAGAAGCAAACAAAAGGAAAACAATAAAATTTTAGAGTTTACTGGACTAAAAATAGATTTAGATGGTATGGATGTTTATGTAGATGACAGAAAGATTGACTTAACCCCAAAGGAATATGAGCTTTTAGTTTACTTAGCTCTTAACAGGAATAAAGCTATGCCTAGAGAAAAGCTTTTAAAGGAAGTATGGGGATATGATTTCTACGGCGATGATAGAACTATAGATACCCACATTAAGATGCTTAGGAATAACATAGAGCCTTACAGAGACTATATTGTAACTCTTAGGGGTGTTGGGTACAAATTTGAGTATAAGGATTAGTGATTAGAGTGTATAAATCTACCTTTGATAAAAAGACATTAAACTTCAAATTATGGACTTATTTTATAGGCCTAGTATCTATAATACTAATTACCCTATGGTTATTACAAATCGTCTTTATCAATAGTTTCTATGAGAATATGAAGATGAGAGAAATTAAAAAAGTAGGGGATCAACTTGTTGACCAATATTCAAGTGAGAGTTTTGAAGATATATTAATTGAAAAGGCTTTATCTGAAGGCATATCTATTAATATTTTAGATGATACAGGTAGGTTAGTTTTTCCACTGGAGTTTTTTGATATTATTAGACAACCGAGACTTGAAACAAATACTTTCTCAGAACTATTGACAAATCTATATAAGTCAAATGATAATACAACCTTATACACACGTGCTGATGATAGAATTGAATTCCCCATATTAACCTATGGGGCAATATTAGAAAACGAACAAGGCTCAAATTATTTCTTGTACATTAACACAGTACTTGAACCAATAGATTCCACTGTTAATGTCATACAAAATCAGTTAATTATTATTAGTATATTAGCATTTCTTTTGGCAATTGGATTAAGTGTTATCATCTCTAGAAAGCTTAGCAAACCAATTGTTCAAATAACAGATCAAGCAAAGAATTTGATGATAGGGAATTATGATGTTGACTTTGAAAAAGGTTACTATAGAGAAATTGATAATCTAGCAGATACTCTCAATCAGACAACAAGGGAGCTTCAAAGGACGCGGGAGTTAAGACAAGACTTAATGGCTAACATGACTCATGATCTAAAGACTCCCCTAACTCTAATAAAATCCTATGGGGAAATGATAAGAGATATTTCCGGAGATGATAAGATTAAAAGAGATTACCATTTGGGGATCATAATTGATGAGACAGATAGATTAACTAATTTTGTAGATGATATGTTAGATTTATCTAAAGTTCAATCTGGGTTAAAATCTTTAGATATGAAGGAATTTGATATTTATAAGTGTGTGGAGAAAGTTCTGAAACGATTTAATTACTTTGTTGAAAAAGAAAATTTTGAAATTAGATTAAATAAAAAGGGAGATACTATGGTCATAGGAGATGAACCAAAGGTTGAACAAGCATTGTATAATATTATTATCAATGCTATAAATTATTCCCTTGAGGAAAAAATTGTAAGAATTAATGTGGAAGAAATTGAAGATAAGTGGGTAAGCGTATCAGTAATTGATAAAGGTGAAGGCATACCTGAAGAAGAACTTAATCTAATTTGGGATAGATATTACAGAGGAGGTAAAGATCATACTAGAGGAAAAGCTGGATCTGGAATCGGTCTTGCTATTGTAAAAACCATAGTTAATGCCCATGGTGGTAGATGTTTTGTAGAAAGTAGTATAGGAAAAGGCAGTACATTTATCCTGCAGTTTATTAAATCAAATAATAAAAAAATTGATGGGGATAGGACTTAAATAGAGTTTAATTAGAAAAAATTAGCATTTAATGTATTTGCATTAAGTGCTTTTTCTTTAGTTTACATCAATAGAAACATTTTTTATGCTACAATAAGAAGAAGAAAAGATTGGGGTTGAATATATGTCTATAACAATTTATAGGAAAACTGGATGGATGGGATCAGGCTCAAAAATTGACATAAAGATGAATGGAGAAAAAATAGGAAGAATTGAAGAAAATCAAGAAGTAGTTGTTAATCTTTCTGAGAGAAATGGGACAATAAAAGTTACACAATGGGGAATCAAAAGTAATGAACTAGAAGTTCAAGATGGAGATAGGGTAAAAATCAAACCAACACCATTTTACATAGCTAGCATGCCTTTGATTTTACTCTTAAATTTTATGAATATATTCATACATGATTTTGAATACAAAACTGTAGTTTTTTTGATGATTCTATTCTTTATAGTTTTTTCAATGTATTATTTTAATATGTTCAACTTAGAATTAGTTGAAGATAAATAATCCTCCGTAGAAATATGGAAAGACTAATATGTTAGATAATATATAATTACTTATAAACATAGGTTTTAGGTGTTAAACACTACTTATAAAGACGCGGGTATTTCATACCAGTAGATAAGTGTGCAACTAAAATATATATTAAGAAGGTGTTAAAAAATGATAAAAAAAGCAAAAAAGAAATATATAGCTATTGCAATCATAGTCTTTATTTGCATCCTGTTAGCAACTTATTTTAGACCAAGAACATTGTTTGATACACTAGGACTAGAAGATTTGGAATCCAATGTAATTATCTATTGTGGTCTTCATGATATTTCTCAAGCAAATAATGAAAATTGGTCTGGTACAGCATCTGAATTGTTAGGACAGTCAAATGAATTATTTGGGCCCTTGTTTCAGGAAGTTACATTATCCGGACCAGTCTTTTATAAGAAGGCCGTGATAAATCCTGATTTAGTTAACTTATATGTTTCATTGCCAAAAGAGGATGGGATCTATCAACCAAGGACTGTTGAATTAATTCTATCCTATGGGGATAATTCCGATAAATATTCTGCTTTTATAAATATAGATAATAGGGGGTATTTTGTGACTTCAGGCAAATCCGTTATTGCCTCGTTTATTCAGAAGGCTAGAAACAATTATACAGATTCTTCCTTATTACCTTTAGGAGTCGTCGATTGATAGATAAACTTCTATTTACTAAAGCCAGGCTCATTTAATGAAATAAATCAAAGCATAATGTAGGTGGATAGTGTGTTCACAAGACACATCAATTATCTTGTGTGCAATAAAATCACAATGTTTAAGAAGATGTATATTTAGAAAATATAAAGAGTAATAGGTTTGCTTGTTTTTTTATGCTATATTGGATAAAATATATATAAAAGCAGAAAGAAGGGATTTGCGTGGGAGATTATAGACCAACAAGAGAAGATGCATGGAACCTTTTAAATAAGTATGTGAAAAATGAAAGTCAGATTAAACATGCTTTAGCTGTGGAAGCAGCAATGGTTCATTTTGCAAAATTATACAATGAAGATGTTGAAAAATGGGGAGTAGTAGGTTTAATACATGATTTAGACTATGACCAATACCCTGATGAACATTGTAAGATAACAGAACAGTTACTTAGAGAAGAGAATTGGCCGGAGGATTATATTAGAGGAGTTTTAAGCCACGGCTGGAAATTATGTACTGACGTAGAGCCTAAGGAAACTATGGAAAAAGTAATATACACAGTAGATGAATTAACCGGATTAATTGCTGCCACTGCCTTAATGAGACCAAGTAAGTCAATTATGGACATGGAAGCAAAGAGTGTTAAGAAAAAATGGGGTCAAAAATCATTTGCAGCTGGAGTAGACAGAAGTGTAATTGAAGATGGAGCAAGTATGATGGATATGGAATTAAAAGATATCATACATGAAACCATCCTAGGAATGAGAGAAGTTGCAGAAGAAATTGGATTAAAGGGAGACCTGTAATTATAAATATTCGGAGGTGCTAGGATGACAAAGTATTATGCTGAACCATTTAAAATAAAAATGGTTGAACCTATTAAAATTTTGACAAAAGAGGAAAGAATAGAGAAGATCAAGAATGCCAACTACAATGTATTCTATTTAGACTCAGATGATGTATATATTGATTTGCTTACTGATAGTGGTACCGGTGCCATGAGTGCAAATCAATGGGCGGGTATAATGGTTGGCGATGAAGCTTATTCAGGATCGAGAAGTTATAAGAACTTGATGGTATCAGCTAAAGATATTTTTGGATACAAGTATTTTCAACCAGTACATCAAGGTAGGGCAGCAGAAAAAGTTGTAATGCCAATATTCTTAAAAGAAGGTAAGGTAGCGATATCAAATATGCATTTTGATACTACTAGAGCACATGTGGAGTTATCAGGTGCTAGAGCTATCGACTGTGTAATAAAGGAGGCTTTAGACACAGTTAATTACCATCCATTTAAGGGGAATATGGATAATGAAAGACTTGAAAAACTAATACAAGAACACGGAGCAGAAAATGTTGGCATGATAATAATCACTGTTACTAACAATAGTGCAGGTGGCCAACCAGTTTCTATGGAAAACATAAAAGAGACAAGTGAATTAGCAAAGAAATATAGTATTCCAGTTTGTATAGATGCTGCTAGATATGCAGAAAATGCTTACTTTATAAAGATGAGAGAAAAAGGCTATGAAGATAAATCAATTAAAGATATAGCAAGAGAAATGTTCAGTTATGCAGATGTATTTACTATGAGTGCAAAAAAAGATGCAATTATTAACATGGGTGGCTTAATTGGTGTTAAAGATGATTTGGAACTTTACGAAACAGTAAAAGCAAGAACTATACCATTTGAAGGATTCGTTTCATATGGAGGATTATCAGGAAGAGATATCGAAGCTATGGCAATAGGCCTTCAGGAAGGCACTGATTTTGATTACCTTAAATATAGAATAGGTCAAATGGAGTATTTAGCTGGGAAACTAGATGATGCAGGAATTGCATATCAATCTCCAGTTGGTGGTCATGCAGTTTTCCTAGATGCAAAGAAATTACTTCCTCATATACCCTATTATGAGTTCCCAGCTCAGGCTTTGGCTGTAGAATTGTATATTGAAGCTGGTATTAGAAGTTGTGATATCGGATCTTATATGATGGGTAATGATCCTGATACAGGAGAACAAATTGAATCAGAATTTGAATTCACTAGACTTGCAGTACCAAGAAGAGTATACACACAATCTCATTTAGATGTAATTGTAGAAGCATTAATAGCAATTAAAGAGAGAAGAGAAACATTAAAAGGTTATAGAGTAACTTGGGAGCCTAAGGTATTAAGACACTTTACAGCTAAATTAGAACCTATAAAATAGTATTAGAACCCTGACCTTTTTGCCAAAGGTCAGGGTTTATTAAAAGGGGAAATTTTAATGAAAAAAGTATTATATTTAATTTTAACTTCTGTACTTCTAGTCTTTTTATCAGGTTGTAGCAATGAAGATATTAGAGAAGAAGAATTTAATCTTGAGGTAGAAGGTGGAACCATTTATGGGACATTAACACTTCCAAAAGATGGTGATACTTTTAAAGTTGCTATCATTCATCAAGGATCAGGCCCAACGGATAGGGATGGTAATAGCCATATAGGTGGTTCAAATAATTCCTTGAAGATGATTGCAACTGAATTAGCCAATCATGGGATAGCTTCAGTAAGATATGATAAGAGAGGAATTGCAGAATCAATGTCTCTTGTTCAAAGAGAAGAAGATTTGGTCTTTGAAGATTATATTAATGATCTCAATCTGTGGATTGATAGGGTAAGGGGAGATGAAAGATTTGAAGAGATTTATTTGATAGGTCATAGTGAAGGTGCTTTAATTGCATCAGTTTCAGCAACAGAACGAGAAGTTAACGGATTTATATCTCTTGCTGGAGCTGGATATTCTGCCTATGATACACTTGTTAGACAGCTTTCATCACAACCAAAGGAAATAAGAGATGAATTATTTCCAATTATGGATGAACTATTAAAAGGTGAATTAGTAAAAAATATAGATCCAATGTACGCATCATTATTTAGAGAAAGTGTCCAACCATATTTAATATCTTGGTTTAAATATGATCCTATAGAGATTTATAGTAGGATAGAAGAACCAATAATAATTATTCAAGGAGATAATGACTTACAAATTACTCTTGAGGATGCCAGTAGATTAGCAGAGAGTATAAATCAAGAGCCAATTATAGTAGAGGGCATGAATCATGTGCTAAAAGATGCTCCAAGGGATTATGAAGAAAACCTAGAGACTTATCAATTGCCAAATTTAGAACTTCATCCCCAATTAGTGGAGGAAATAGTTGAATTTATTATTGAAAATTAGCCATCTTAGTAGTAAGGTGGTTTATCCTTAATCTTAAATGATAATGTTTATCATTACCATTCTTGGGTAATAATGTAATGGATAATAAATTATTAATATAGATAAAGGAGAGATTTTATGAATTTTAAATTACCAGGATTAAACTACGGATATGACCAACTTGAGCCTTATATTGATTCACGAACAATGGAGATTCATTATACCAAGCATCACCAAGCTTATATTAACAATTTGAATGCTGCTCTTGAAGGGCATGAAGATTTGCAACAATTAACAATTGAAGAATTATTAACTAATTTAGAAGGTATACCTGAAGAAATTAGGATGGCTGTACGAAACAATGGTGGTGGTCACCTTAATCATTCCATGTTTTGGGAGATAATGTCACCAAATGGTGGGGGCGAACCAAAAGGTGAATTACTTGAGATGATTAATAGAGACTTTGGAAGTTTTGAAGAGTTTAAAGCTGAGTTTAAAAAAGCTGCCGGAGCTAGATTTGGTAGTGGTTGGGCATGGTTAGTACTTGATGGTGAAAAACTTAGAGTAGTTTCTACACCGAATCAAGACAATCCAATTACTGATGGTTTGAATCCAATATTAGGAATTGATGTTTGGGAACATGCTTATTATCTAAAGTATCAAAACTTAAGACCAGATTATGTAGAAGCATGGTTTAATGTAATTGATTGGGAAAAAGTAGGGAAGACTATATAAATTTAATAGTAAAGACTAGGCTTAATGCTTAGTCTTTTTTTATGATGAAAATATGGATAATATGGTATAATTATCAAATAAGGAGGGAATTAGATGGAGAATTCATATAGGTATTACAAGAACAATCAATGTGAGTACTTTCCTTGTCATGTTACAAAGAACAATGAGAATTTTAATTGTATGTTTTGTTATTGCCCCCTATACTTCTTTGAAGAGTGTGGAGGAAATCATTTCGATAATAATGGAATAAAAGACTGCACAAATTGTTTAATACCCCATAGCTATGAAGGATACGACTATATAAATAATAAGATATTAAGTAAATTATACAATCGCTAAAGAAAGAGTGAGAACTAATGAAAATAGAACCTAAAAAGATCTTAAGAGGCTTGAATAAGAAAGCGAAGCTTTATTTAAACGACAACACTAGACTTAGTGAACTTATTGCTAATACAGGAATAAAAATAAAGAATAACAATCAGTTATCGGACATTGTGGATGAAATTAAGACCTTAACCAGTTTAGTTATGGACTTTTCTAAGAAGAGGTACACCAATATATCTGCTTCAACTGTCATTACAATCATTGCTGGATTGATTTATCTTGTAAATCCTGTTGATTTAATACCTGATATTTTTATTGGAGGATTTGTAGATGATGCAGCCGTGTTAGGCTATATCCTAAAGAGGATAGGTTCAGAGTTGGATCAATATAAGCAATGGAAGAAGGACTTGTAGGAGGAAAGATGAAAAAGATAATAATACTTACATTAATATTCATATTATTAGTAACTAATGTTGTATTTGCCCAGGAAATTGAAGTCGGAATACCTAGAAGTGTTTCAGTAGCTCAGTTGGAAGAAGATAGAAATACTTTTGTTATAAGGTGGAGAAATGAAGCTACTACAAATGTTTTGCTTCAGGATTCAGTATTAGCTAAAGACTTTTTCTTTCAGGTAGATATATATATAAGAGAGGGAGAAAAAGTTATAAGCAGAAATTTATCATATTATCTTTATTCAGTTGAAAAAGGAGACGATGGATATTTTGAAATAAATATTAATCCAGTTGAGCTAGGATACACTAATAATGATGTTGATATTATGAAAAATACTTATAGTTTTAGAATTAGAAATGGGTTAAAGATGTCTGATATTCTAGGTAGTTACTTCATAAAGGGATCATATTCAACACCAGTTAATATTGGATTAGTTTATCCTTATAGTTATGCAAGTCAGTGGGCTTTAACTGAGTTGGACAAGAGTATTGAATATGATCTTCTTACTGATAGCATGAAAGGAAATATGCGTGATATAGTAACAAGAGCAGAATTTAGTGAGATAATTGTAAGATTTTATGAGTCTAAAACTGGAAATGAGATTAAAACTGAATCCGGAAGTGTGTTTATTGATTCTCAGGATCAAAATGTTTTAAAAGCTGCTCAAATGGGATTTATTAATGGATATACTGATGGTTCATTTAAACCAAACAATCCAATATTTAGACAAGATATAGCTGTTATTATAACTAGAGCACTAAAAAATATCTATCCAGATATGAGTTATTCCTATAAGCCTATGGAGCATTTTGAAGATATTCAGGCTTATGCATATGATAGTATAATGTTCCTAAACAGTAGAGGGATACTAAAAGGAGATGAAAAGGGAAACCTTAATCCACTTAACAACACTACTAGGGAAGAAGCTGCTGTATTAGTTGTTAGAACTTATGAGATGTTCAAATAAGATTTATGGGTCTACTAATAATTGTAGACTCATATTTACTTTATACGGAAATAAGTGTATAGTAAATTCATGCGAATTTTTAGAAAGAGGAAAATAATATGATACAGAATAATATTGGAGAGTTTGCTGCATTAGCTACAGCTTTCAGTTGGACATTTGTTGGGATATTTTTTGGAAGTGCAAGTAAGAGAATAGGCAGTTTATCTGTTAATTTCATAAAGTTAGTATTTGCATTTATTTTATTGAGTATAGCAGCTTATTTAACAAGGGGAGTTATGTTTCCTACTGATGCAACTTTACATAATTGGGTTTTCTTGATGATATCTGGTGTTATTGGATTTTTTCTTGGAGACTACTTTATGCTTAAGGCATATATAGAGGTGGGAGTTAGAGTTTCGATGCTTCTGATGGCAACTAGCCCGCCTATGACTGCTTTAATAGGATTTATACTATTAGGAGAGGTGCTATCAATTTCAGCGATTATTGGTATGAGTATAACTATATCTGGTATTATAATTGTAATACTCAGTAAAGATATTAATGATAAAAGATTTAAAGTCAGATATTCTCTAAGAGGTCTTACTTATGCTTTTATTGGTGCCTTTGGACAATCAATGGGATTGATATTTAGTAAGATAGGATTGGGAGATTACAATACTTTTGCTGCTACACAAATTAGGGTTATAGCTGGATTTGCTTGCTTTATAATATTTGTTACAGTTAGAAATAACTGGGGAGAACTTCGAATAGCAATAAAAGATAAAATAGCAATTTTACATACCTTACTAGGATCTGTATTTGGACCATTTATAGGTGTAAGCTTATCTCTAATAGCTTTGAGATACACCAGTGCAGGGATTGCATCAACTTTAACATCAATTACACCAGTAACAATAATCCCATTTTCGATTTTTTTATTTAAGGAAGAAGTAAAACCTAAGGAAATAGTAGGTGCTATTGTTTCAGTAGTTGGGGTTGCCTATTTAATGCTATTTTAAAGGAGCTTTTTTAAGCTCCTTTATTTAAATTTGTTGTCTTAATTCCTAGAACACTACCTAAAAATCCTAGGATAATACCACTTATCAAATTAAAAACCACCAATATTATCATTAGGTCAACAAAATTAGGTAATATTATAAATGGTAGGACTCCTTCTATTTTGGAATAAACAAAATTATTGGACAAGTAGACAAGTATTATTGAACTTAATGCGGATAATACCGTCATAAGTATTCCATTTAAAACAAATGGTACATATATGAAATATGAGGGAGCCCCTAGTAGTTTTAATGTACTAATTTGATCCTTATTCATATAGACACCTTGTCTAATTATGTGTGCTGTTATTACTACTGTAGCTACACTTATGGCAACAAATACGAATACTCCTAAAATGGTAATAATATTTAATATATTCTTAAGTTGACTTAGAACTTCCCGATTGTCCCTGACCAGTTCAACACCTTCTATATTTTTGCTAACAGAAACTATATCATC
The DNA here is from genome assembly GCA_964575895.1 of uncultured Tissierellaceae bacterium. Classification (GTDB taxonomy): domain Bacteria; phylum Bacillota; class Clostridia; order Tissierellales; family Tissierellaceae; genus Gudongella. The sequence continues at coordinate 32,652 of CAZNTE010000011.1, forward strand.
TAAATTATCCAACTCAATAAAGACCTCTATATAAGAACTAAAAGGGTTATGATCGAATAATTCAAGAATTTTTCTATCACTACCAAGAATATCTTTCATCCTTTCATTAGCTTCATTTGAATCAATTAAATTGACTTTATTAATACCTTCAATCAATTCAAGTTCTTCTCTAATATAAGTAGGGTCATAGTTTTCTGAGTAATATATGCTTATTTCTGCCTGAGAGCTAATTTCACTTATCATAAACTGGCTTGAAACTCCTAAGGATATAACCAATGAGATTATAAAAAAGACGAAGCCTAAGCTTATGATTGAAAGAATATTTGATGATAGATCCCTCTTAATTAAAGTATATACTTCCTTAAAGTAATAGTTTGTGTTATTGATCTTTTTACCCATAGATTTCCTCCTGGTATTTCATTTTTCCATCTTCAACTTGAATATGAAGAGAGTCATCTATATCTTTTATTAAATGAGTGGCATGAGTAGTTATAAGTACTGTTGTATCTTTTGATTTAAAAGATTTGAGAAGATCAAAGATAATTATTGAGTTCTTTTTATCTAAGTTCCCAGTTGGTTCATCAGCGATAATAAGTTTTGGTTCCCTAGCAATTGCTCTAGCAATTGCTACTCTTTGTTTTTCACCGTATGAAAGATTTTCAACACTGGAGTGTACTTTATGAGATAGTCCAACTTTTTCTAATGCTTTTAAGGCTTTTTCATACATAAGGATTTTATCTATATCAAGAAATCTCATTCCTACAAGAACATTATCACAAACAGATCTTCCTGGTAGTAATTTAAAATCTTGAAAGATTGGACCAATTGCTTGTCTTAATTTAATTAGCTCATTATCCTTTATTGACTTCATCTTATAATCCAAGACCAATAACTCACCTTGAGTGAGTTTTTCCATGCCTAATATGAGTTTAACAAAACTTGTTTTTCCTGAACCACTTGGTCCTGTTATAAAGACGAGTTCACCGGTTGGAATTTCTATATTAACATTATTCAATCCAAAAGTTCCATCTTTATATTGTAAGCTTAAATCTATTGCTTTTATCATAGTTTCCTCCTAAAAAAGAACCGGTAATATATTAAGTTCCAAGTATCCGTCATAAATTTTAACTGACCTTATTTTATTACGGCCTAATAGAGTAGAGAATCTTAAATCTAAATATCCAAAGTCAAAAAGTTCTTCTAGAGAACTTTTCTCAAGATTTAAACCCATGTATTGACCTTTTGTCATATTGAATCTAAGGGTTTGATCATCAATTTGTTCCAGGCTACCATGAATTATTAATTGTAATTCCCTAAGATTTAAAACCATCTCATTTTCCCTGAAAATTACAGTTAAAGGGGTAGATAAACCTTTTTTACTTAATTCCACATTTAACAGATCTTCATTTATTATGCCGTATATTCTAGCTAAGGATATTTTCGTCTCAATTAAGTCAGGAGGAAGGTCACCTGTTTCTACAATTTTAACCAGTTGTTTAATAACTTCTTCAAATATTGGTTTTGACTGTATCCAGCGATTATTAAGTTCATCCAGATAGGTTAGGTATTTCTGCTTTTCATCCATTAACTCATTAAGCCTACTCTCTAGGGTTGTTTTTATCTCTAATTTATTTGCGAGGGTCTCTTCTAATTGTTTTCTTGTATTATCTAATACTAATAAATTATTATCCAGATTAGTTTTTTCTATCAACAATTCATCTCTTTCTTTATCTATGATTTCCAGAAGATTTGATGTATTTCTTGAGACTTCTCTGATACTATTTATTCTCCGTAGGAGTGTAGGTAGATCTTTAGAATTCAATATTAGTTGAAGGTAATTTAAAGCACCATTTTTTTGATATGACTTTAATACACTTTCCATTATATCTAAATTATTATCATATGATTTTGTCATATCTTCAATATTTTTCTCAAGCTCTTGGATACTAACTTGAAGATTATCAATTTCCTGTTTTATCTTTTTTTCTGTAATTTCCATCTCATTTATTTCCTGTTGAATCAAGTAAAGCTGATCTAATATCAAAAACTCTTCATCATTAAGTTGAGTTATGGAGCTACTATTTTCAAAATTTGTGACTTCATTCAATTGGCTGGAGTAAACACTGGTAAAAAGATTTAAAATAATTGCTAAAGCTACTAAAATACTAATTCTCTTCAAGTCATCACCACCCTTATAATCTTTATACATTTTTCAGCTAGTATTGTCAACATAAAGGGTATAGAGAATAGTAAGAGGAGGATTATATATGGACATTATCCAGGAAATCAAATCAGGTAAATTAAGTAGAAATGAATTAATAGAGGAACTGTATTGGAGTGATTTATATAGTATCACCCAAGAGAATATGTTAAAAGTAGTTGAACCTTTTCTGTTGAATTCTGGTCTAGTAGATGAGGTATCAAGTGTTCTTAAGTTATATTTAAATCCAGATGGAGCACATATTAAATTATTTGAAGATATAATCATTAAATTATACAAGAAAGATCCAATTAAGTTTATTAGGGCTACCTTAAAGGATCCTGAGGAAGGCCTAAATGTATTATATATATTTAGAAATAACGGGGTGTTTGTTGACTATAAAATTGAGATGAATAAGCTTATTGAACTTCAGAAAGATGAAAATATTATTGATGAAATAAGATTATTTTTTAAAATGTATGATAGCTTGTGCCATACTTGAGTTTAGATTTATTTAAGAGTTCTTAAAAAGAAAACCCAGGATAATTTTTATATTATCCTGGGTGATTTATTAATCTAGTGTATGGACAAATAATCCACTTCTTAGTTTAGGTTCAAACCAAGTTGATTTAGGGGGCATTACTTCACCTGCATCAGCAATAGCCATCAAATCGTCTATACTTGTAGGGAACATTGAAAATGCAATTCTCATCCCATCAATAACCCTTGTTTCTAATTCAGCTAATCCTCTAATTCCGCCAACAAAATCAATTCTATCATTTGTTCTTGGATCGTCAATTCCAAGAAGGGGGGTTAGTACATTTTTTTGTAGTATGGAAACATCTAGTCTGTCAACTGGAGAATCTGGATCAAAGGAACCTTCCTTAGCCTTTAGCACATACCACTTATCATCAAGATACATACCAAAGGTATGCTTTTCTGTTGGTTTATACTGGCCATCTCCATTGTATTCTTCAATTAAGAAGTTTTCTTTTAACAATTCTATAAACTCTGCTGTTGAGTATTCGTTTAGATCCCTCACCACTCTATTGTAATCCATAATATAAAGATCTTCATCAGGGAATAGGACTGATAAGAAGAAGTTAAATTCCTCAGTTCCATCAAAGTCCTTATTAAGCTCCCTTCTCATTAAACCAACCTTTACAGCAGATGCGGTTCTATGGTGACCATCAGCGATATATAGATAGTCTATACCTCTAAATAGAGCCACAAGTTCATCAATAACACCCTTGTCATCAATTTTCCATATAGTATGGGTTATACCATCATCGGAAGTGAAATCATATATTGGATCTTTATTATCCATCCAGTTATGAATTAGACTATTTACGGTACTATTTTTTCTATAGGTTAGAAATATTGGACCTGTATTAGCGTTGGTATAGTCAACATGATTAATTCTATCAAGTTCTTTGTCAGCTCTTGTAAATTCATGTTTTTTAATAATATTGTTTAGATAGTCATCGATTGAGCTAGTTCCTACTAAACCTACTTGAGATCTACCATTCATAATTTGCTTGTAGATGTAGAGACTATCCTCTTCATCTTGTATAAAAACTCCATCTTTAATCATCTTGTAAAGATTATCTCTAGCTTTTTCATAAACCTTTGTATCGTGAATATCAATACTAGGATCTAGATCAATCTCTGATTTATCAACATGAAGGAAGGAGTAGGGATTACCTTCAACCACTGCTCTAGCCTCATTAGAATTCATAACATCATAAGGAAGGGCTGCAACCTTATCTGCTAATTCTGGTGCTGGTCTATACGCCTTAAAGGGTTTTAATACTGCCATTATATACCTCCTAGAAATTATTTTTTATATGCTCGACGATTTCTCCACCGATTCTCTCCTGAGCCTCGCCAGTAGAACCACCGATATGAGGTGTAACTGATACCCTTGGATGATTTACCAAAGCTTCATTTTTAGTTGGCTCTACGGTAAATACATCAATTCCTGCACCTGCAAGATGATTTGTGTTTAATGCTTCCAATAAGGCATCCTCATCCACAACTCCACCTCTAGCACAGTTAATTAGATATGAACCGTTTTTCATCATATCCAACTCAGTTTTTCCAATTAGGGGAGATCCATCAGCAGTAGCTGGAGTATGAATGGAAACAAAATCAGATACTTTTAATAATTCATCCATTTCCATATACTTAAACTCAGGGTAGCCTTCCTTTGGACCACTTCTATTTGTATAAACAACCTTCATTCCTAGTAGATGAGCTCTCTTTGCAAGCTCATGTGAAATTCTTCCAAAACCTACTAATCCCAGAGTTTTATTCATTAACTCAATGCCTGCGTATTGTTTTTTATTCCATTGGCCATTTCTCATAGTTACATTGGAAATGCCAACGAATCTAGCTAGTGCAAACATGTGGGCTAGTGCCAGTTCTGCCACTGATATGCTACTGGAATTAGGAGTATTTCTTACCATTATTCCTTTGCTCTCAGCATAATCAACATCAATGTTATCAACACCCACACCTGCTCTTATGACCATTTTTAACCTTTTTCCATCAGCAGCTGCGTCAATTACAGGTACTCTAACCTTTGTCGCAGACCTAACTACTAATACATCATATTCTTTAACGGCTTTCTTTAGATCTTCTATTTCATAAAATTGTTCAACCACTTCGTGTCCTAGTTCTCTAAGTTCATCTATAGCTGATTTATCCATTCCATCAGTAGCTAAAATTTTTACCATATTATCACCTCACTATAATCCAAGAATATCGTCTATAGTTGAAATTAGTTCTTTAACTTCATCTAAAGTATAATCAGCCATATGAGATATTCTAAAAGTTACATCTTTTAAGTCCCCATAACCATTAGAGATCATAAAGCCTCTTTCTCCTAGCTTCTTGTTTAAATCTCCTACACTAATTTCTCTTGTATTCCTTATTGTAGTAAGAGTTTGTGATAGATATTTCTCATCTTTTACCAGTAAATCAAAATTCATTCTTCCCCAAGCTCTGACATACTCAGCCATTTCCTTATGTCGAGCAAATCTATTTTCCAATCCTTCCTCCATGATTCTATCAAGTTGATAATCTAGAGCAAACATATGAGGTAGAGAAGGAGTGGATGGATACTGATGATCCTTTTTCTTTATGGTATCGTAAAGATCCACAATATCAAGGTATAAACCTCTAAATTCAACCTGTCTGCCAGCTTCAATAGCTCTTTCACTAACAGAACATATAGCCATTCCAGCTGGTAAGCCTAAAGCTTTTTGAGTTGAAGTGATGTTAACATCAATTCCCCAGGCGTCAGTTTCAATCTTTACACCTGCCATTGAGCTTACACTATCAACTAGGAATAAGATATCTGGGTATTTTTCCTTTAACATGGCTCCAATATCACCAACAGGATTCATTATACCAGCAGATGTTTCGTTATGAGTTACTGTGATAACATCATAATTGCCAGAAGATAAGACTTCATCTACCATTTCTGGAGTTGTTGGATATCCAGGTTCTGATCTAAAAATGTCAGCTGGGACATTATTTGCCTTAGCCATCTTAAACCATCTATCCCCAAAAGCACCAACAGAAAACACAGCTGCTCTTTTCTTTGTAAAGGATCTAATAGCGCCTTCCATTAGCCCACTACCAGATGTTGTGGATAGAATTATTTGGTTGTTTGTGTAGAAAACCTTTTGTAACTTTTCGGAAATACTTCTTTGTAGTGCAGATGCTTCTTTGGTTCTGTGTCCAATTTGTTGAGTAGCCAACTTTTGTAAAACATCCTCTCTAACATCAACAGGTCCAGGTATAAATAGTTTTTTATGCATATATTTCCCTCCTAAATATCATTTGGTAGTTATTTACCCTAAATGGGACTATATTATACCTAGTCTATTAAAAAATATAAAATTAAACGAATTTCTAGACTATATTAAAATGTTAGTTTTAAGATTATAGGGTATAATAACCAATATGAGATAAATAATCAAAAAGGGGAGATAAATATGGCACTAGTAACTTCAAAAGAACTATTTAGAAAAGCCCAAGAAGGTGGTTACGCAATTGGAGCCTTTAATGTTAACAACATGGAAATTATCCAGGGTATAGTGGATGCAGCTAAGGAAGAAAATTCTGCGCTTATACTTCAGGTATCAGCAGGAGCTAGGAAATATGCAAATTCTATATACTTAAAAAAATTAGTTGAAGCAGCAATAGAAGACAGTGGGTTAGACATTGTGCTTCATTTGGATCATGGCGAAGATTTAGATATAGTTAAGAAATGTATTGATGATGGATTTACATCAGTAATGATAGATGCATCACATCATTCCTTTGAAGAAAATATTAGAATAACAAAAGAAGTTGTAGACTACGCTCATGAAAGAGGAGTGGTAGTAGAGGCAGAACTGGGAAGATTAGCAGGAGTAGAGGATGCAGTAAGTGTAAGCAAGGAAGATGCAACATATACAGATCCCGATCAGGCTGTAGAGTTTGTTGAAAGAACTGGAATAGATTCATTAGCAATAGCTATTGGGACCAGTCATGGAGCCTATAAATTTAAGGGAGAACCTAAACTAGATTTTGAAAGATTGGAAATAATAGGCAAGAAGATGCCAAATACACCATTGGTTTTACATGGTGCCTCAACAGTATTGCCTGAATTTGTAGCTTTGTGCAACAAATTTGGCGGGAATATACCAGGAGCTCAAGGAGTACCAGAAGAGATGTTAAGAAGAGCTGCTTCCATGAATGTTGCCAAAATAAATATAGATACTGATTTAAGATTGGCTATGACAGCAGCAATTAGACAGTTCTTAGCAGAAAATCCATCAGAATTTGATCCAAGAAAGTACCTAGGGCCAGCAAGAACTGCCATTAAGGGCATGGTTAAACATAAAATAAAGAATGTATTAGGATCCAGTGGATCAAACTTAAGATAAGAGGGTTATCCCTCTTTTCTTTTTTGGAGGGGATATTTATGGATAGTTTTCCAGATATAGATAGAGTACATGAAATATTAGATAATATAGCAGAAAAGCTTCCCAAAGAATTTTTTCAAAAACTCAATGAAGGCGTAGTCTTATTACCAGGATATAAACTCCACAAATTAAGTAGAGAAGACAAAAAACTTTATATACTGGGAGAATATAGAAAAAGTATAACTGGGAGTCATATAAGGATATACTACGGTTCCTATAGGAGGGTATTTGATGGTATAGGAGAAGATAAATTAGTTGAAAGACTGGAAGAGACATTACTTCACGAGTTTACACATCATCTAGAAACCCTAGCTGGAGAGAGAGGCTTGATTATAAAGGACCAGGAGCAAATTAAAAAATATTTAGAATAATATTTACAATGTGAGCATTGAAACAAACGTTTTCTCAAAAAACAGCTAAAAAATAAAGAAAAATTAGGGTTGACTTTAAAATGTCTAAGTGTTATATTCTTATCTAAGTTGAATATGACGTAGAAAAGAAGAGTAGGCATGTGAATACTTTTACAGAGAGCTCCCACTAGGTGAAAGGGGGTAAAGGATAGCAAGCTAAATATGGTCTTTGAGTCTAGTTATCGAATCCAGGTGGGTTGAGATAATTACGTGAGCACACGTTATAGTGCCAGGGTATTAATGGATTAGATTCCAGCGTACCTATTAAGGTGTAAACTGTGAAGTTTACATAAACTCAGGGTGGTACCACGATGCTTTCGTCCCTTTGCATATGCAAAGAGACGAGAGCTTTTTTTATTTTCAAGAAAAGAGGTGATAAATTGATTGAATTAGTGAATGTATCAAAGGAGTATTATAGCAAGGATAAAAGAATTATAGCCTTGGATAATGTTAGCTTAAGAGTTTCAAAAGGTGAAATCCACGGAGTCATAGGGTATTCAGGAGCTGGGAAAAGTACACTGATAAGATGTATAAATCTTTTAGAAAAACCTGATAGAGGTGAAGTTTTATACAATAATGAAAATTTAACTCTTCTTGGAGAAAAGGATTTAAGAAATAGAAGAAAGAAGATAGGGATGATATTTCAACATTTTAATCTTTTGCCTTCGAGAAATGTATATGAGAATATCGCATATCCATTAAAAAAAGAAAACCTATCAAAGGAGCTAGAAAGAAAAAAAATCAAAGAACTTCTAGAATTGGTAGAACTAGAAGATAAGGAATTGGCATATCCATCCCAACTAAGTGGTGGACAGAAGCAAAGAGTTGCCATAGCAAGAGCATTGGCAAACAATCCAGAAGTGTTGCTATGTGATGAAGCTACTTCAGCTTTAGATCCTAAGACCACAAAATCAATTCTAGGACTTCTTAAGAGACTAAGAGATGATTTAGACTTAACTATTATTCTAATAACCCATGAAATGGAGGTAATAAAGGAAATTTGCAACAAGGTTTCAATTATGGAAAAAGGTAAAATAGTGGAACAAAATGATATCGTCAGCATATTCAGTAATACTGAATGTGATGCAACAAAAGAGTTTATAGAATCAACCTCTAATATTGCCAAACTGGAAGAGATATTGGAAAGTGATAGAAACATATTTGGATTGCGTGCAGGTGATGTATTGGTAAAGGTTCAGTATGTTGGTGAATTGGCAAATGAAGGGATACTATCTCAGGCTTCAAGAAAATTTCAGATAGAGATATCAGTTATTTTCGGAAACTTTGATGTAATTGGAAATGTTCCATTGGGTGAGCTAATAGTATTTTTTAGAGGGGATGGTCCTCAAATAGAAAAAGGATTAAATTATTTTAAAGAAAAAGGTTTAAAGATTGAAATAATAAAAAGAATGGGAGAGATATAAATGAAAAAGAGAGTATATTTTGTATTATTAATTTTAGCGCTGATATTACTAACCGGTTGTGGTAGCGAAGAGGAGGTTAATTCTGAGCTTGTAGTGGTTAAGGTGGGTCTAGTTGGAGAGATGACTGAAATGTGGGAACCAGTCCAAGAAAACTTGAATGATGACAATATAAAGATTGAAATTGTAAAATTTGCTGATTATACACTGCCAAATCAAGCTTTAGCAGATGGAGAAATTGATCTAAATGCCTTTCAACATGTGGCTTTTCTTAATAATGAAGTTAATTCTAAGAACTTAAAATTAGTTCCAATTGGAAATACCATTATTGCACCATTGAATCTTTATTCAAAGAATATTGAAGATATTTCTCAGTTAAAGGATGGAGACAAAATTGCAATACCAAATGATCTTACTAATGGAGGAAGAGGTTTAAAAGTGTTAGAGAGTGCTGGTATTATAAAGGTGGATGAATCTAAGGGTTATGTACCATCAGTAACGGATATTATTGAGAATCCTCTTAACATAGAATTCATTGAAGTTGAAGCGTCAAATATACCATCACTTCTACCAGATGTTGCCGCTGCCATAATAAATGGTAACCATGCCCATGACTATGGATTGAGTCCAGAAGATGATGCCATTTATTCCATACCAGTAGACGAAATAAAACCAGATAATCCTTATATAAATATAATTGTAGCCAGAGAAGAAGATAAGGATAATGAAATATATCTTAAAATTGTAGAAGCTTATAACCAACCCAATGTAGCAAAGGTAATAAATGATACTTACGGAGGATTATACGTACCTGCATGGGGAAATTAGGAGGTTGATGATATGACTATTAAAACAAGAAAGATAGGAATATTAGGGGTAGGTAATGTGGGGTCACATTGTGCATATACCTTAGCCTTAAATGGACAAGTTGATGACTTGGTGTTGGTAGATGTAAAGAGAGAAAAATCCTTAGGAGAAGCCTTGGATTTGAAGGATTCTATTAATTTTCTTCCTCATAACATAAATGTCACTGTAGGAGAAGAAGTTGACTTAGTTGATACTGACATACTAATAATAAGTGCTGGACCACTACCCAAGTTAGATCAAAGCAGATTGGATACTTTGGGGGATACATTAGATGCAATAGGCTCATCTATTGACAATATTATTAAATTAGGATTCCATGGGATAATACTAAGTATTTCAAATCCAGCAGATGTAGTAGCAGATCATATTCTAAAAAGAACTGGACTTGATAGAAGGAGGGTTTTCTCTACAGGTACTTCCCTTGATTCGGCAAGACTTAAAAGAATACTGGCAAGAGAATTAAAAATTGCATATAAATCAATTAATGCATTTTCAATGGGAGAACATGGTGGAAGCCAAATTGTTCCATGGAGTATCGTTAATGTTGGGAATGTACCTGTTAAAGAGTTTGCTCTAAAAAAAGGGATAGAGTTGGACTTTGATAAGGTTTTAGAAGAGACAAGGTTTGCAGGGTATGATGTCTTAAGGGGAAAGGGCTCAACAGAGTTTGGAATAAGTTCAGCCTGCTGTGATATTGTAAAGGCAATTTTGCATGATGAAAAAAGAATTATAACCCTTTCTACACTATTATCTGGTGAGTTCAATCAGGAAGGTGTTTTCGCCAGTGTACCCTGCATAATGGGGAAGAATGGAGTTGAAGAAATATTAACTCCTAGATTAACAGATCAGGAACTTTTTGGATTTCAAAAATCCTGTGATGTAATACGAGATTTTATAAAGATTGCTGATTCTTATTTGGAGGTTTAAAGAATGGACATATTGACTAAGTTGTTTCCAAATGTAATGGATAGGTTGCCAGAATTTTTTAATAGTATTAATCAAACCTTATACATGGTTATAATATCTGGTTTGTTTGCCTTTTCGGCAGGTTTAGTACTTGGGGTATTGCTGGTAGTTACTAAAAAAGAAGGCATTTTAGAAAATGCCTTCATAAATACCATCTTAGATAAAGTTATAAATGTATTTAGAATTATACCTTTTGTAATTCTCTTAGCTGCCTTGATACCACTTACACGAATGATAATGGGAACAGCAATAGGAACAAAAGGAGCTATAATTCCCCTTATTATAGGTACTATACCATTCTTTTCGAGACAAGTTGAAAGCGCTCTATCAGAATTAAGCAGTGGCTTGATTGAAGCAGCTCAATCCATGGGAAGCGGACCCTTAGATATAATAATTAGAGTTTACTTACGAGAGAGCATTCCAGCACTTATTAGAGCAATTACAATTACAACTATAAGTTTAATTGGATTAACAGCCATGGCTGGGGCTGTAGGTGGTGGTGGTCTTGGTGACTTTGCCCTACGATATGGCCATCAGAGAAACCAAGTAGATGCCACTTATGCAACGGTTTTAGTATTGGTAGTTATAGTTACACTTATTCAGATGATTAGCAATTACCTGATTAGGAAAACTACTCATTAATTATAGAGTAGAATAGTTCCCCTAATCGCTTAACCCCTTCTTGGATATTATCAGGGGTATTTGAAGAAAAGTTTAATCTAAGAGAATGGTCTCCATCCTTGGGGTTAATAAAAAATGGATAGCCAGGAACGTATGATACCTTGAACTCATTAGCAGCCTTAGAAAGTAATTCTCTGGTATTAATACTTTCTGGTACATCTATCCAAATAAAAAGGCCCCCTTCAGGAATAGTATACTTACACTCCTTAGGAAAATACTTGCTTAAGGCATCAAGCATTGCGTTTAATCTCTCAAGATAAACTGGTTTCATATCCTTAAGATGATCTGGAAGTAATCCCTGATTTAAAAATTCAGCACATATTGCTTGAGACATAATCGTAGTATTTGTATCAGCACCACCTTTTGCTAGTACAAGAGCATCAATAATTTCTTTATGGGCAATAATTGTGCCTACTCTAAGGCCTGGGGCCAATATCTTAGAAAAACTATTGGCTAGGATTATATTCCCGTTAGTATCAAAAGATTTAATTGGTGGAACTACTTGGCCAGAATATCTAAGATCACAATAAGGATCATCTTCAATAACCAAAAGGTCATATTCTTCAGCTAAGGATGCAATAACTTTTCTTCTATGTATTGGAAGAGTCTTTCCTGATGGATTTTGGAAAGTTGGTATAGTATATATAAGCTTTGGATTATGTTCTTTTATCTTTGATTCAAGGTCAGATAGAATAATTCCACTTTCATCCATATCAACTCCTACCAAGATAGCACCATACTTCAAGAAGACCTGAAGGGAGGTTAGGAAAGAAGGAGATTCCACAAGTACAACATCTCCTGGATTTATAAAAGTTTGAGATATAAGTTCAATTCCCTGTGTGGCACCAGTGGTTATAATTACATTTTCAATACTAGCCTCAATGCCTTTTGCTAGTGCTATATGTTCTAAAAAAGCTTTTCTAAGGGGAAGATATCCTTCCGATATACCGTATGAGAGGATTGGAATAGCATCTTTCTCCATAATAGTAGCCATAATTTCTTTTATTTTTCCGATTGGATAAACTTCCTTTGCAGGGGAACCTAAGCTAAAGGATATGATACTTGGATCTGATGAATATTTGAGTATATCATTTAAAGCTTCACCAGATACATTTTTCATTCTATCAGCATATTTGATCATTTTACTCCTCCTCATGTCTAATACTTTTTACCATATCTTTTAGTGACTTTATGAAAAAAGATATATCCATACCAACTGCCACTGCATCAAATCCTTGTTCAAAATATGTATTTGCCATCTTAGGATTCATTGTAAACATAAAACACAGCTTATTGTTATCCTTGCAGGATTTCAAGATTCTTTCTATTGCAGCTAGGAATTTTGGATTTGAAAATTCTCCAGCAATACCCATGGCAATGGACAAGTCATAAGGACCAATAAAGATTCCATCAACACCCTCAATTGATGTTATTTCTTCAATATTGTTTAAGCAACCTAGAGTTTCACACTGAGGGATTAAGAGAGTTTCTCTATTGGAAGTGTTAAAAAGGGTAGGAATATCTTTTGCAAAATCTTCAAAACCATAACCTGTGGGTCTTGCAGTAAAAAAACCTCTTTGACCTACAGGAGCGTATTTCCCCCATTTAACTAGATCTTTTACTTGCTCTACGCTTTCAACACATGGAATAATTAATCCCTTTGCACCTATGTCCAGATTCTTAAGAACTGCACTTCTAGAAACTTCATGAATTCTAACCAAAGGAGTTAAGTTTTTTAATTCAGCTGCTCTTATAAATTCCATATTACTCTCGATTCCAAAAGGACCATGTTCTGAATCAATTATTATGTAATCTAGACCAGTATAAGCTAAAGCTTCTATTGCAGATATACTTCCAATTTCAAAAAAAGTACCTAAAACTTTTTTACCTGACTTTAATTTCTTAATCAATAAATTTTCCAAAATAATACCTCCATTATTAAAACTCTACAATTTTTGCCTATTATTGTCAATTAATTGCGTCTATTTGCTAAAGTGGAATAAATACATTATTTATGATATTCAGAGAATCAGAAATAATTGCCAAAAACACTTGAAATGTAATAAAACAGCGAATATAATTATATTAATAGTTTTCAGATAATTTCAAACCAATTCAATTAGAATTGAGGGATATCATGGCTAGGTCCAAGGATAAATTTTTAGGCTGTTTACTAGGAGGAGCAATTGGAGATGCATTAGGTTGGCCCGTAGAATACAAGTCTAAAGGGGAAATATATGCAATTCATGGTATGAATGGAGTAAGGCAGCTGGAAATAAGTGGTACAGGCAAAGCACATATAAGTGATGACACTCAAATGACCTTGTTTACAGCAGAAGGAATTTTGTTTTCTGATTCCAAGGATAAGGTAATTGATAATGTATATATTGCCTATCTTAGATGGTTAAGGACTCAAGGATTTAATATACCAGTTATTGAAGAAGGTTGGCTAATAAATGACAAGAGACTTTATAATAGAAGAAATCCAGGGGATATAAGTGTAATATCACTGAATAGTGGAGAAATTGGCAGTTTGGAGAATTCCATTAATACATCAAAAGGATGTGGAGGGACGGTTAGAGTATCACCAATAGGAATGTTATGCCCACCTGAAGATGCTTTTAAATATGGAAGTATGACTTCTGCAATAACTCACGGTCATCCTACTGCCCATATAAGTTCTGGAACATATTCTATGATAATCTCCCTACTTCAAGATGGATTGGATCTTAGTTCTGCAATAGATACAGTTATCAATTATATAAAGAGTATAGACGGCAGCAATGAAACAAGAGTTGCTATAGAATTAGCCAAAAGACTTTATGATCTGGATTATCCTCCCCATGATGCATTCATGTTACTTGGAGCTGGTTGGAACAGTGAGGAAGCTTTGGGTATAGCTCTGTATTCATCTTTGGTTAGTGGAGGAGATTTTAAGAAAGCACTTTTCACAGCGGTTAACCACGATGGTAACAGCGATGGAACTGGAGCTATAACTGGGAGTATCCTTGGAACATTATTGGGAGCTACTAAGATACCTGATGAATGGGGATACAGAATAGAAATCAGAGATTTAATAAACGTATTTGCAGAAAAGCTTTATAGCAAATACATACAATACTATAGCTAACAACAATACCTCTCATATACAGCCCCTGGTAAGGTTAAATTCTCCTTCCAGGGGTTGTTATTTTTTGTAAACCCAAAAAAGTTCACCAATTATCAGACTTTTATGATAAAATTAAATTTGATGACAGGAGGTGTAAGTATTTGAAACGTTTAAATTTTCCTCTTTTACTTGGGGGAGTTATATTGATTATAATTATTACTATGGTTTTCTATCCAGATATATTTACAAAAAATGATCCCTTATTCGAGGAATCACCAAGGTATGTGGAAATTATAGTTGATGGTGAAGCCACATATAAGTTAATGAACAATCCCATGCCCCCAAATGAAAATAACTTAATGGGTACAGATGATGCCGGGAGAGATGTATATGCAAGATTGGTTTATGGTGCGAAAAATACCATGAAATTAGCCTTATATATAGCCCTTTTTAGGATGATATTAGCATTACCATTAGGATTAGCTGCAGGCATGGGAATTAAATTCATATCGGTAATAATAAAAGTTTTCAGCACATTATTTACTGCATTTCCAATGCTATTATTTAGTTTTTTAATACTAAATATTGGTTATTTTAGGTCCTTACAGATGGATAAGTCCCTCTTAGCTTTTGCAGTTGTACTCACAATTGTTGGTTGGGCTAAGTTAGCAGGAATGATTGAGGATTCAACAAGACTTGTTATGGATGAAGATTTTATCGAGGGTGAAATTGCCATAGGAAAGAACAAGTTTCAAATTGCCTATCAAAATGTTCTTCCACATTTAATACCAACTAGCGTGAGTCTTTTCTTTAAGGAAATGGGTATGGGGCTATTCCTTGTGGCCCAACTAGCTGTTTTATATGTTTTCGTAGGAGTTACTAGGCAAATTAAAGCATTAGCCTTTAGGGCAAACTATGAGATGATTCTTGAACCTGAATGGGGAGGAGCTTTATCAAGAATAGCTGTGAATATTGGCAAGTTCAATAGTACATATTGGATGACAATATATCCAATCTTAGCTTTCACCATGGCAATAATTGGATTAAATCTATTAGGTGAAGGTTTGAGGATTGAATTTTTAAAAAGGGATTCAAGAGTCATAAGTTTCATTAGAAAACTATACTATCTTGTATCTCCTAGAACATTTATATCCCAGATAATGGACTTAAAGATTTATTATAAAACAGTAATAGCAAAGACTCTAGTAATAGTAGTAATTCTTGGATATTTACTTATACCCCTGCATCCAAGTACATATGATTTCAATTTGGACAACTCAATTAATCACTTACAGGAGTTAAGCCAGGATAAATATAAGGGTAGAGTGCCAGGTAGTGAAGGTGGATATTTGGCTAGCCAGTACATAATAGAACAGCTGCAATCATATGGACTGGATGTTGAGGAAATGGAGATACCCTATTTGGTTGAAAAAGATCAACTTCCCATGGTTTTAACACCCCTATATATTGAAAAAGGAGAATTAATTATTACTGAAAAAGACGGAAGTTTCAGCAAGTATTACCTCCATAAAGACTTTACAATTACTTCTGTAGACATGGATATATTTAAAAATGGATATATTGAAGAAGTATCCCATAAGGGAATATCATCCACCATGGTAAATATTATGAACACACCTAAAGATGAAAAAATTATATATGTTGAAGAAGGGATTTCAGGGTTACAGGAACATCAATTTAGAAACGCAAATAGAATTGTATTTGACAAGGGTAGAGAAATCAGAGAGTATGACCTGAAGGTATCTCTTTTAAATGGTTTCAGTAGAAATGGAAATGCATATATATTTAACGCTACATCAATAATTCCCTTTGGAGATTTGATTCATAGATTTAGACAGGAGAATCTAGATTTAGAGCTAACTTTTGATTATCCTATTCTTCCAGAATATAATGGCAGAAACTTAATAGCAACAAAGTATGGTAGAGGAAAAAGCAAGGATGATCCTGGTGAAATAATCATACTTGGAGCTCATTATGATGGAGGTTACCAAGATGGAGAAAATAAGTATTATATGAGTGCTACTCCTAGTTCCATATTATTAGAAGTTGCCAATGTCTTATCCAATTTAGAAGAACCACTTGATAAGACAATCCAATTCATATTTTGGGATAATGATTATGACAATATTAAGTATGGGGCAACTGAAGGCTCATATCATTATAATTTAACTGAGAAGATGCCTATTAAGCATGCAATGAATGATGGATATTACTATTTTGATATAAGTTACCCTGGATTTATTGAGGATAAGTATTTAAATCTCATAACCTTTCCAGCACAAAGAGCTGATAAGAACACCTATCTAATGGGTCTTGAGATTGAAAAGAGGATGGAACAATTGGATATTAGATACAGAAGATTCCACTATAATTTCGCCACAAGTAGGGCAATGAGACATATGAGATTAAATGCACTAACTAGTATGGAATTCGGAAATCCAAGTACTGAATGGATAAACACATCCATGGATAGGCTAGATAGGATAAATTATAATAGGTTAAAAGAAATTGGACAGATAGTTATTGATACTATGACTATGAACTCCTATATTATGGATTAGGAGGATTAATACATGATAGAAATTATAGATTTGAGAAAAGAGTTCCATATAAAATCTTCAGTTTTGAAAGTAACCCAAGGAACTGTGAAGGCGGTTAACGGTTTAAACTTAAAGATAAACAAGGGTAATACCATGGGATTAGTGGGAGAATCTGGAAGTGGAAAATCTACAACAGGTAGATTAATTCTAAGACTTTTAGAACCTACTTCAGGGAAAATACTATTTGAAGGTAAAGACATAAGTAAAATAAATAATAGAGAATTTAGGAAATTGAGGAAAGATCTACAAATTGTTTTTCAAAATCCATATTCTGCCCTTGATGGAAAAATGACAATCGAAGATATTCTAATCCAACCACTACAACTTCATAAAATAGTTCATCCAATAGAATATAAAAAAGAAGTGCATAGATTATTGGATATGGTTGGATTATCTAAGAAGGATGCTAATAAGTTTCCTCATGAATTTAGTGGTGGTCAAAGGCAAAGAATTGGCATCGCAAGGGCCTTGTCGACAAAGCCTAAATTTGTGGTGATGGATGAACCTGTATCAGCATTGGATGTTTCTGTTCAGTCTCAAATACTCAATCTAGTAAAGGATTTGCAAAGAGAGTTGAGTCTATCTTACCTCTTCATTGCCCATGATTTAAGCGTTATTAGACATGTGAGTGATGAAGTTGCAGTTATGTATCTTGGGAAAATAGTAGAACAAGGTAAGGCGGATAGAATATTTGACTCCCCAAAACATCCTTATACTCAGGCGTTAATGTCAGCATCACCTATACCAGAACTTGGAATTACTAATAAGAGAATTAGATTAAAGGGAGAGATTCCCGGTGGTTTTAAAATACCCAGCGGTTGTTCCTTCCATGATAGATGTAACTTTAAAATGGATGTTTGTGAGAAGCTAGTACCCGATATAATTGAAATGTCAGATGGCAGAAAAATAAGTTGCCACTTATACAGTGGGGAGGTTTAGATATGGAAAGACACAGTGAATCTACAAAAGGAATCCTAAAGTTATTACTCCCCCATGGAGTCATGCTATTACTTATTTTGATTTTGGTTATTGGCATAACAGGAATACCACAAAATTACAATATATCTAGCTTTAATGGAGTCACTACTCCAAACATACCATTTAGCCTGGTTTTAGATAGTATTTCCAATAATTTCAAAGTACTGTTAAGTGGAGAAGCCTTTAAGACAGTCATTCAAGGAGAACCAGCTCTTGATCTCCTTATCAGAACTGGTAGAAAATCATTTACAATATTATTTTTTGGTACAATTCTATCTTTGGCAATTGGTATTCCTAAAGGAATAATTGATAGTAGAAGAAAGATTACATCAGGGACTTTCAAGTTATTGCAGTCATTGATTCCATTATCATTACCCGATGTATTTACAATTGGGTTACTTCAATTCCTTGCCATGTACCTATTTACTAACTCAGTAAGATTATTTGGAGTTGATCCCCTACCATATATAGGAGATAAGACAATCTTACATAGTGTTTATCCTATTTTTGCCATATCCATACTACCTAGCGCATATATAGCTAGAATAACTGCTTCAACAATTGAAGAAGGGTTTGGAAAACCTTATATTCTCGCTGCTAGAGGGAAGGGTCTATCAAGACTTCAGATAATAAAAGGACATTTACTAAAAAGTATCATGTTTAATATACTTTCTGGATTTACTACTATTATGGGAATTATGTTCTCAAGTTTAATTATTATTGAGAGACTTTTCAGTTTCCGGGGAGTTGGGTTTTATCTCTTATATTTTTATACTACAGAGATTATTGACCCATACGAAGCTGGGGTTGGTTTTACTCTATTTATAGTATTTCTTTCAGTACTTTACTATATACTGATTGCAGCTATCAATATATTAAAAGATACCGTTATCAAGATAAAAGAGACAAATTAGGAGGGTGAGAATGAGTATTCTTGAGATTAAGAACTTAAAAACATACTTTGATATTAACAATACCCTCTATCCAGCAGTGGATGATATTTCATTTTCCTTAAATGAGGGAGAAACCTTAGCTATAATTGGTGAATCCGGTAGTGGGAAGAGCGTTACTGCCTTATCAATCATGGGATTGGTGGATGAACCCGGTAAAATTATCAGTGGTGAGATCATTTTTGAAGGAAGGGATTTACTCAAACTCAGTGAAAAAGAGATTAAAAGAATTAGAGGTAATGATATATCAATGATTTATCAAGACCCTATGATGACCCTAAATCCATTCAATAAAATCGGGAAACAATTGGAAGAAGCTATTTTAATTCATAAGAAAAAAGATAAAAAATCTGTAAAGTCAAAGGCTATTGAATTGATTAAGTCAGTTGGAATATCAGATGCTGAGAAAAGATACTCAAATTATCCCAATCATTTCAGTGGTGGGATGAGACAAAGATTAATGATTGCAATGGCTATAGCCTGTGACCCAAAAGTATTAATTGCGGATGAGCCAACTACAGCTTTGGATGTTACCATACAATCAGAAATTTTGGAATTAATACGGGATATTAAGATAAAGAATAATATGTCAATAATATTAAATACCCATGATCTAGGAGTTGTGGCTCAAATGGCTGATAGTGTAGTTGTAATGTATTGTGGTAAGATAATGGAGAAGTCAAAGATAGAAAATATCTTTAATAATCCACTGAACCCATATACTAAGAGTCTCATGGATTGTATTCCTAGAATTGACAAGAAAAAAGATGTTCTAAATTCAATAGAAGGTTATGTACCACATCCTACAGATTATGGATATGGGTGTAGATTCTACGATAGATGTGATAAAAGAATAAATAAATGTAAGGATAATATGCCGGACCTTGTAGAAGTCAACCAAGATCATTTTGTAAGATGTTGGCTATTTAGTTAGAGATATAGAAAATAAATGGGTATATATGAGTGGTAAAGGTTAAGTTCTGTGAGAATATTTGATTGGAGGCATACCAATGGATGAAATACGTGTATTGACTATGAATGAAATATACCAATATACTAGAAATAATCAGCTTGCATATCCCACATTTTACAAGGGTAGCAAAGATGAACTAGAAACCATGATTAAGAGGCAAAAGGAGATTTTAGAAACATCAAGTGATCTTACACCTATTGGATACTTCAATGATGGAAATTTGGCAGGAAATATGTTGTTGGTAGATTTTAGGATGAATTACTCAGGAGAGATTCTGCCCATAGGTGGAATTAGTGCACTAGCTGTTCACCCAGCTTATAAGAAGCAGGGAATAGCAAGAAGCTTAATTCAATATGGTTTAAAATGGAGTAAGGATAAGAACCATCTATTCAGTATATTATATCCATTCAATCATAAATTTTATAAGAACTTTAACTACGGTTTTACAATACCTCAATATCACTATAGTTTTCACCCAAAAGACATAATTATTGGAACTGATCTAACAAATATAAAGTGGATAGAAGATAAGGATAGAGAGAGGATACTAAAGTTTCATAATGAATATTGTTTGGAAACTGCTGGAGCAGTATTCAAATCAACGATAGATAGAAGACGAATACTAACCCCTGAAGTTTTAAATGGAGTAATATATGAAGTTAAGGATGAGATTAAAGGTTATTTAATATACGATGCATCAAACATCGATGCAGATAGACTACTAAGTCAAAAGATGAGGGTAAATGAATTTGTATATAAGGATGGACTTGCCCTTCATGGACTTTTAAGCTTCATAAAAAGTCAATCAGACCAATTTGAAAGAGTTGATTTATTTTCCTATGATTCCAAGTTTAATGTTTTCCTAGATGATATTAGCTACAGTAAAGGGGCTAAGTTATTATTGCCAATTAGTCATAAAGTAGCAGAAGTGGGATTAGGGCTTATGGTTCAGGTTCTTGATCCAAAGAAGGTAATTGAGATGATTTGTGTAGATGCTTTTAATCTTGAAGTGAAGTCTAACAAAGAAGAATCAGAGACTTACGAAATAAATGGTGGGGGAGAACTTGTTGTTATTCAAAAGGGACTGCTTTCAAGTGTACTGTTTGGAAGTATTGATATAAATGAGTTAATAGATAAGGGTTTAATAGATAAACCAAAAGTTAGAATTGATTTATTTGTAAATAAAGTAAGATGTAATAGTATATTTTAGTTGGTGATAAGATGATAAAACTACTTAATACAGTTGAAGAACTTAAAAAAAACCTACCAGAATCTTCCATCAGGATCAGAGAGATTTTGGTAGATCTTTTGAATGAGATCGATTTGTGTTTGGAAAGTATTCCACAAGAAGACGATCTGCAAATTGAGGTAGAAGACATTTATCATAAGTTGGAAGATATAATTGATGGTCTGGATTTGGGGTTTGGACAACTACATTTCCTAGATGGTATTCCAGTTAAATTGAACCAGGAAGTAAAAAGACCATCATACAAGGATTTTGTTGTGGATAGAACAAAGCCTCATACTTTAAATGAAAATATGAAGCACATTAGACCTTTTGGGTTTACTTTTAAGGATGATGATTTTGTTGAAGCCCATTCTTGGAAAAAATTATATGTGAAAGTTTGTCAGATGTTTTATGGGGATAATAGGGATAAGTTTTTGTCCTTTATTAATAAGACATACATGAATGGTGACAAGAGGGATTATTTTTCTAAAAAGGAAGAAAGCATGATTGAACCATTTAAACTAGATGATGATTTTTTCATAGAAACAAAATTTGATGCCAATACCATAAGGGATCTAGTGTCGAGGATATTAAAAGAATTAGGGTACAACACTGATAGTTTCATTGTTTACTTTAGAGCTGATTATAACCCAATACACCGATAATAAATTTTATTGTAATTATTACATAAATAGAATATAATCTAATTACTGTACATAAAATCGGAATAAGAGCTCTAAAATGCAAGGGCTCAGCTTTAATATTGGAATTTGTGAAATTGATAATGAGGGTAGTGATAGACAAATGAAAAGTAGTATCAATAGAAAACTGAATAATGATAATTCTTTTATAAGCCTTTTTGATTCAACATCCGATTTAGTATTTTTGAAGGACTTAAACGGTATATATGTGGAATGTAATAAAGGCTTTGCTGAATTAAATGGATTACCCAAGGAAGAAATTATTGGGAAAAATGACTTTGAATTGTATGATGAACCCACAGCAAAATTATATATTGAGGACGATCATAGAATTATCAACAATGAAAAATCAAGTCATTTTGAAGCCTGGATAAGCTTTCCTGATGGAAGGCCGGTTTTCTATAGCACTCTTAAGAGTCCATACAGAGATGAAGAAGGAAATGTAATTGGAATCCTATCCATAAGCCGTGATTC
This sequence comes from uncultured Tissierellaceae bacterium, assembly GCA_964575895.1. Lineage (GTDB taxonomy): Bacteria > Bacillota > Clostridia > Tissierellales > Tissierellaceae > Gudongella. The sequence continues at coordinate 55,210 of CAZNTE010000011.1, forward strand.
TACTGAGAAAAAAAGACTTGAGGATAAACTAGTTGAAAGAGAAGCTTATTTAGCCTCAGTATTAAATACAACTCATGATGGTTTCTATCTAATTGATTTTGAAGGGTATATACTGGATGTAAACAAGGCTTCCTGTGAACTTCTGGGTTATACTGAAGAAGAGTTAATAGGTAGTCATATAAGTAAAATAGACTCAGTAATTGAAAGCCAAGAACACATTAATAATCTTATTAAAGAAATAAAAACTAACTCTAAGGTTTTTGAAACTTCTCATAAAAAGAAGAATGGAAATATAATAGATATTGAAATGTCAGCATCTGTTTTAAATGGAGATTACCCATACCTAGTTTGTTTTGTTAGGGATATAACTGAAAAGAAAAACAAACTGAAATATATCCAAAGACTGAGTTATCATGACTTTTTAACTGGTTTATACAATAAGAGATTCATGGACATTCATGTTAAAAGGATGGATGAAGAAAGTAATTTGCCTATAACTATGATAGTTTTAGATATGGATAACCTTAAGGTTACAAATGACTCATTCGGACATAAAGTTGGAGACAACCTAATAAAAGAAGTGGCAAAGACAATTAAGAGTTGTTTTAGACAAGATGAACTAATCGGCAGGGTTGGAGGAGATGAATTTTTAATTGCACTTCCAAATGTTGGAGATAAGGAAGCTAAAAAAATAATTGCTAGAATTAAGAATGCCATAAAGAGTATAAAAATAGATTCTACAGTGGTATCAATATCTGCAGGATATGCTGTTAAAAATCATATCAATGAGGATATTTACGAAGTTCAAATCCAGGCTGATAACATGATGTATATGGATAAAATTGGACATCTGGATGTAAGGAATAGAGAGATAGTTAATTCATATATGGAAAAAATATATAGCAAGTCACCTTTAGAGAGGCTTCATACTGATAATGTTGTGGAGTTAAGCAAAAGACTTGGGGAAAAACTAAATCTTAATAAGGAACAAATGGAAGATCTTCTCATGGCAGCAAAATATCATGATATAGGCAAAGTATCTATTGAAGAGAGAGTTTTAAATAAGAAAGGCTCCTTAAACAATGAAGAATATGATGAAATAAGGAAGCACTCAGAGACTGGATATAGAATCTTAAAATCCATGGAAGAGTTCTATGGAATTTCTAAAATAGTTTTACATCATCATGCAAAATGGGATGGAAGTGGTTATCCCTTAGGTATAAGAGGTGATGAAATTCCTTTCCTATCAAGGATTATTGGAATTACTGAAGCTTATGATGATATGATTAATCCAAGAGGCCATAAAAAGGAAAAAAGCATTGAAGAAGCTAAGGAAGAATTATTAAGATGTTCGGGAAGTCAATTTGATCCTGAGATTGTAGAAGTGTTTATTAACGGTGTCATAAATAGTTAAATCCCCATTTTGGGGATTTTTACATTACTATGGTTATAGCTGTATAGACCAATAATAGTGCCATAACTGTGTTAACTAACTTATGATGTTCACTAAGAAATTTTTGGAATAAGGAACCAAACAAACCCCAACTTACTGTGGAAATTAATGCAATTGTTGCTAAAAGGAGTGCGAAACCAAAATAAACCCCAATTGAGTCAAAGTAGGGTGTTATAAATGTTGATGAGGTGGTAAGAGCATAAACAATACCCTTTATATTTACAAATTGTAGCAATAAACCCGTGGTAAATTTTATTGTTCTTGAAGCACTTTCTCCATCGTTTTTTGGTTTACTGCTAAATATTTTGTAGGCTAAGTATAGTATGTAAGAAGCTCCAACAAAAGTCATTACAGGCTGTATGGCTGGGATAATTCTATAGAGTGTAGAGCTAAAGACATTTGATAAAAAAAGTATAACAAAAAATCCTGTAAATACACCAAAATTAAATTTAATACTCTTCTTTAGACCAAACTTACTGGCATTAGCCATGGACATAAGATTATTTGGACCTGGAGTAAAGGTAGTGATTAATATGTATGATACAAAAGCAGCAATGTTTGGCATAAAAAGATCTCCTTTATACAATTTATATATCACTTCCATTTTATCAGAATATAGTAGCAAAGTGAAATAAAATATAATAACTTAATCAGCTTGAAAAAAGCTTCATATTAAGCCATAATAAAATATATGAGAGGAGATGATAACTTGAATAGGTATTCTATAAGTGATCTTTTAGCAGATTTATTATTAGGACTAGGATTTATATTGATGGTATCACCTTTATTTATATATTGGTTTATTCATGGAAATTACTACCGTTTAATATGGATATTAAGTGGGCCATATCCATTTCATGCCTTGGTTGGGGGCACTTTTCAATATTTATTTTATGGGGGCTTAGTAGTAGCTGGATTATCCTTGATTGCCATATCTATTATATCAAGGAAATCCAAGAAAACATCTAATTATTGGTATTAGCTAGTAGTATGAAGATAGCTAACCTAGGAATAATTGGAGGAGCAGATGGACCAACTAGAATTTATATTTCGGGTAGTATTAATTGGCAATATTTGGCTTTGTTTATTATAATTATCGTATTTCTTTACAAGTACTATCAGAAAAGCAAGAAGTAACATAATACGGAGGTTTTTGATGAAAGATAAGCTAATGAAAATGTTACCCTACTTGGGAGTTATAATAGCAGCAATGTATTTGATGCCCTTGTATGGAAAGAACACTGGAAGTTTTATACTAATTCTATTATATGGTGTGCCTTTGGTAATATTACTGGTATCTATAGTATATGCTGCTAATCTGGGGCTAAATATTTTTTTAAGTATAATGGTTGGAATCATATTCATCCCAACCATTATTATTTACTATAATTCATCCGCATTTATATATGTGCTTATTTATATAGGTATTTCAATATTGGGACAAATATTGGGAAGATATGTATTTAGGAGAAAATAATGATTCAAATTTTGGAGGAGACATGAAAAATAGAGAGCTAAGAGCTAGCATATTATTACTATTAACAGCTGCAATATGGGGATTTGCCTTTGTAGCCCAAAGAATAGGTATGGAGTATATAGGACCATTTACTTTTAATGCAATTCGTTTTGCCTTGGGTAGCATCTCCTTACTTCCTGTGATTTATTTTTTGGGAAATGGCAAGAATAAAGTTAGAACAAATGAGGAATCTAACAAGAAGTTGTTATTATATGGGGTGCTTGCTGGCACAGTACTTTTCACGGCAGCTACCTTACAACAGGTAGGCTTAAAGTATACAACAGCTGGTAATGCTGGGTTTATAACTAGTTTATACATAGTTATCGTTCCACTCATAGGATTGTTTTTAAGACAGAAATCAAATGTTTACATATGGACTGGAGCTATTGTTGCTGCAATTGGATTATATTTTTTAAGTATAACCAGTGACTTTGTAATTCAATTTGGAGATCTGCTACAATTAATTGGTGCATTTTTTTGGGCATCACATATAATTATTATTGGATATTTTGTAAAGAATGCAAATCCAATTAAACTATCATCAATTCAGTTTGCAATGTGTTCAATTTTGAGCCTGATTGCAGCTTTAATTACTGAAACTATAGAAATTTCTGGGATCTTATCTGCTGGAATTCCTATACTTTATGGTGGATTAATGTCAGTTGGAGTTGCCTATACTCTACAAGTAGTGGCACAAAAGGATGCCAAGCCATCCCATGCAGCTATTGCTCTTTCCATGGAAGCGGTATTTGCAGCAATTGGTGGTATTATCCTCCTTGGGGAATCAATGTCCTTACGAGGCTATTTCGGGGCAGTATTAATGTTAATTGGAATGTTGTTATCTCAAGGAGAGACAATTGTAAATAGGAGAAAAAGAAGCATCAATTAAGTATTTAACAAATGGAGATGTGTAAATTGCCAAAACTAACAAAATTAGTGGGTTTAAGAACTTTAAAGACGGGAGTTGGAGCGGCATTAGCTGTTTTTATAGCCCAATTACTTAACCTTAACTATGGAATAAATGCAGGAATAGTTGTGATACTGAGCTTACAGAATACTAGGAGAAAATCATTTCAGTTAGCAGCTATTAGAATTAGTGCTACATTTTTTGCTCTACTCATTGGTGCATTGGTATTCTCAGTGGTAGGGTTCAATGCTGTAGCCTTTGGTTTATACTTACTGCTTTTTATACCTTTTGCAGTAAGATTCAAATTAAATGATGGAATAGTACCAGCTTCAGTATTAGTGAGTCATTTATTAGGTGCTGAGGACGTTTCACTTGTAAGTTTGGGCAATGAAATGGCTCAGATGATCATTGGGGCAGGGATTGCATTAATACTAAATATCTATATGCCAGGGTTAGAGAAGAGAATAAAAGAAGATCTAGAGGGTATAAAAAGAACAAAGCTTGAACTAATAAGAAATATTTATAAAACCTTGGAGAACTTTGAATTTAGTGACAATTCGCAAATGCTTATTGATGAGATGAATTTAAGAATTGATAATAGTTTAGATAGACTTGAATTTGATAAAAATGAATATACAATTTTTAATTTGAATGATTACACTTATAAAATTAGCAAAGAGAAGGAAACGCTACAATCATTGGTTTTTCTAAATAAACTAGCAAAGAAGCTGGTACAGAATAAGTGTAATATTGAGGAACTTATTAAAATCACTAAAGAGGTGGAACTAACTATTATTGAGAACCAGGGATTTGAAGTTATTATTGGTAGTATTGAAAAAACCTTAGAAAAATATAAAAAGGAAGAAGCAATGGAATTTGGATTACAAAATTTATCTATTATGTATCAATTTTTAGAAGAAATGAAGGGGTTATTGATACTTACATCAGGTATTTCTGAAAAAAACATATTTTAAAAAGCGAGAATTGGAGTACAATAAATATATAATAAAAGTTTATAGGGGTGTTTCTATTATGATATACTTTTACGTTGCTATGATTGTTATGCAAATGATAGTGATAAATTTATACATAACTTTTAAATTATCCAAAAAAAAATATTCTAGAGCAGTTAATATAATGGTTATGTCTATTTATTCTGCTCTTTTGTTTTATGCTGTTCATATAGGCTTTAACACTCTTAATAATATAGATAATTTTCAAGGTAATGGTTTGTTGTTATGGTTAGTCAGTGCTTATGTAATTCCATTATTATTTCTATTAAATCAACCAATAAAAATTACTTTAACCATGTTTATTTCAACATGGGTTTATACATATATTATCTTTGCTTTGTCAGTTCGATTCGGGCACATATTCAATGGCAATAATTTTCAATTAATAGTATTGCTAAGTCAAACACTTCTTCATGCCATATCTATAAAGAAGATATATATTCTTTTAAGCAATCAATTCACTTATACATTGTGGAATTCTAATGAAAGAATCATAAGTCATATGCTATCCCTTAGCCTATCTTTATTATCCCTTGTAGCAATTTCAAATTATACTTTTATTGAAGGTATTAGTACCATAAATGGATTAATCATACTTTTCGTTATTATTTCCATATCTTTATTGTCATATAATCTTGCATTCCAATTTTCGAGAGTCAACGAGGATGCAGAGGTTTTCCTAAAGAAATCTAGAACAGACACCTTAACAGGCCTTAAGAATCGGCAAGTCCTTTTAGATGATGTTACATCTAAAATAAATAAGGGACTTCCCTTTAACCTGATCTTTCTTGATTTAGATAATTTCAAATCCATAAATGACGTATTTGGTCATGCTAAGGGCGATGAGTACTTGATAGACTTTACAAAGGAGATGTTGAAAAGATACTACAGAAATAATTTTTATAGGATATCAGGTGATGAATTTGTTGTAATTATTGATGGAGATAAGATAGATAATGATAAGTTAGAAATCGAAAATATTGAATATACAAATGAAATAACTGGACTAAGGTTTTTAGGGTTAAGTGCTGGGACTTCTCATTTTCCAACAGATTCTAAATCCCTTTCTGATTTATTATCTACAGCGGATTACAATATGTACCAGAAAAAGAAAATCAAGCATATGTTTAATAAAGAAATAGATTTTGCTGAGTAATTGAAGGAGGTGTTTTATGTTAGGTAAATTTATAGCAAGAGGAAGAACCGCTGAGGTTTATCATTGGGGAGAAGAGCATGTTCTAAAACTCTTTTATGACTTCATCCCCAGAGAAGCTGTAACTAAGGAATACAATAAGACACTAAATATATGCAAAAATAATAGATTATGTCCTAGTCCTATTGAAATGATTTCATATGACAGTAAGGATGGGATTGTTTATGAGAATGTTAAGGGAAAGTCCCTTACAACCTTGTTGTTGAATGATTTCAAAGGGGTTAAGAAGGTAGGAGAATTGTTAGCAAATACTCATCTTCTAATTCATCAGAATAGGTGTGATGAATTAGAAAGCGTGAAGGAAAGCATTGAGAGAACTATTAAATCATCCCTTAAGTTAGATGAGTATAAAAAAAATGAAATCCTAGAAATACTAAGAGACTTACCTGATGATAATGTTTTGTGTCACATGGACTATCATACTGATAATGTATTCTATGATGGAACTAGTATAAATGTAATAGATTGGATGACTGCAGGAAGAGGAAGCCCCCTGGCTGATGTTGCAAGAACTATTGTAATATTAAGGTATGCAGTATTACCCTTTCAAAATCCAATTTTCAAGATCTTTATAAAGTTATTTCGAGAAAGGCTAATTAAAGAATACATGGATTATTATTTTAGTAAATCTAGTTTAAAGAAGGATAATTTAGAAAAATGGATTAAAGTAATAGCAGCCTCCAGAATCAACGAAAGGTTACCTGAGGGTGAGATAATGAAGTTAATGAGAATTATATAGTCTAATTTCATTATAAAAGAGCCATAACACCTCAAAGCACGAGGTGTTTTTTAATTGGAAAAATGTTAACTTTCTTTAATATATAGTTAACAATGATGAAAAATTATCAATATTATATTATCATATGATAATATATTTTTTCATATTATTTTTTATAGATGAAACGCTAGTTTATCAAATACTTAGAAAATAGAGGATGCGCAAACGTTGACAAATACAGATTATTTAACAATATATGACAAAAAATAGACACAATTTTTTCTGATAAATTGATGATTTTGCATGTAATCGTGGTATAATATTAATAAGTCAGAAATTTCTAAATTGAACATTTTAAATTAAAATACACAAATTTATAAAGGGGAGGAAAGTGTATGAGTATACATCATGATATTATTAGAGATCTTAATGAACTTAGAAGAAAACTAGACTATAACACAAAAAGAAAATTACAGCTTGAAGTATATGCCAATATTGTTGCCAGAACCCAAAATTTAAATATTAAGGCAGCGGAGTATGATGATTATCTCCTAGAGATGAGTAATCTTATTAAGGAACTTAAAGAAACAGATGGAAAAGTAAAGAATGAACAGATAAGATCTTTAAAAAAAGTTAGAAGTGACCTTGTCACTGTCCTTTCTAAGGAACACAATTTTGTAAAGAAGGGTAAATATATAACCATACTTGGAATTGGTGGCGCAATGATCGGTGGAATCCTTGGCTTTTTGGTTCTTGAGTATTTATTATTAGGTGCAATGTTAGGAACCTTTATAGGAATAGGTATAGGATCCAAGCTTGACAATCAGGCTAAAGAAGAAGGTATGCAGATCTAAAAAATGATTAACTGGGTTAATTCCCAGTTTTTTTATTTTTTTTGTCTTAAGTGACTATACTTGTGTTAGAATGGTATTGGATAGTTAAAAAGATATCAGGAGGAAAATCATGATAGAAGTTAATGGACTAAAAAAAGTGTTTCAATTGTCAAAGAAACAAATGAAAGTAAATAAGACTAGTGAGAAATATAAAGTTGCAGTTGATGGCATAGACTTCAAGGTTTATGATAATGAAATATTTGGATTGCTTGGACCTAATGGAGCTGGTAAAACAACCACCCTAAGGTGTCTTTCTACTCTTATTGCACCAAGTAGTGGAACTATAAAGGTCAATGGATATGATTGTGTTAAAGACCCTCTAGAAGTAAGAAGCCAGTTGGCATTTTTAACTAGTGAGTTAAAACTAGATACACATTTTACACCTGATTATACAACAAGATTTTTTGGTAAACTTCACAATATGGATGAAGCATTGATCGAAAGAAGGATGAACCATCTTTTCGACTATTTTGGTGTAACTCCATTTCGATTTACGAAGATAGCAGATTTATCAACTGGAATGAAGCAAAAATTGTCAATAGCAGTTAGCCTAATACATGATCCTAATCTTATAATATTTGATGAACCAACCAATGGTCTTGACATAATAACCGCAAAGGCTGTTACTGATTATTTACTGGAATTAAAATCAAAAGGAAAGACTATAATAATATCCACCCATATGATGCATGTAGCAGAAAAATTGTGCGATAGAATAGGTATAATTATGGACGGAAGGATTAAGGCAATAGGGTCACTAGGTGAAATACTTTTATCCACAGGGCAGGGTAGTTTGGAAGATTCATTTTTCATGTTATATGAAAGCAATAGAGGTGAAGAAAATGTTTAGATCCTTACTCTTAATAGCAAAGAAAGAATTAAGAAGAGTCTTTACAGATAGAAGACTAATTATCACTAGTTTTATTTTACCTATGGTAAGCATAGCTATAATCTATTCTTTAATGGGTATAATGATTGGGAGAGCTGAAGATGATATAATGACTCATGTAACGAGATTAAGTGGAGAAAATGTACCAGCTTCAATACAAGAGATGATTAAGGCTGATCCTACAATTGATTTATCCATTGAAAGTTTATCTAGAAATGACGTTGAAAAATTACTGCTTAATGGGGATATTGACTATCACATTATTTTTGATGCTGACTTTGATAGTAAGATTTTAAATTTTCAATCAGGAGAAGTTCCCTTAGTTACTGGATTATACTCACCAAAGCATGATTATTCAATGCAGGCAAATTATAAAGTGAGTTCACTATTAGAAAATTATAGACATATTACTTTGGCAAATAGATTAGGAGATGAATCATTTATACAAGTATATAATATGGAGTCAAATGAGATTGAGATCCCTGACGAAGATAAGGGAATAGACAGAGGTTTTGCCAGCATGATACCATTATTAGTATCCATATTTATTTTTGCTGGTGCTATGGGAATAGGTATTGATTCCATTGCTGGAGAAAAAGAGAGAGGTACCATGGCAAGTATGTTAATAACACCTATTGACAGGTCCTTAATAATTGGTGGTAAAATACTTAGTCTTTCAGTAGTTGCTCTCATATCCATGAGCTCATCTTTCATGGGAGTACTAATATCCATACCATTTTCTGCAAGAATATTTTCATCTACTGGTTCATTTGAATTTTCTCAATTAGCAATGAGTTCCTTGGACCTAGGCTTATTCTTCATTTCCATGATTGGATTAGTGGGAATGTATGTAACCATGATTGCAGTCTTATCAATGATAGCAAACTCAGTTAAGGAAGCGGGGGCTTATATTACACCGGCTTATATGTTGGTAATGATCAGTGGATTTATGAATATGTTTGGGTCATCAGATGGATCTAAAATCTTTGAATTTATTCCCATATATAATAACTTGATAAGTATGAACAAGATATTATCTGGTGATGGATCAGTTACTCTAGCATTGATAACACTTCTTACATCAGTAGCCGTTACATTGATTATGCTACTTATTGCCAGAGGTCTTATGGAAAAAGAAAAAGTCGTGTTTCCTTCTTAGATTTTAAAGGAAAGGGTAGTGAATATTATGGATTTAAGAATTCAAAAACTTGATGATTCCTACAAAGGATTGCAGGTAGATTACAGCTACACATCACAATTTTACTATGATATTCAAAAAACATACAATGATGAAAGTATTAATTTTAGATTGACTAAAAAGCACTTTTCAACACCTATAGAAAAAAGATTTCAAGATAAACTCTTGGAAGACTACCTTGAAAAACCAACCTTATTTGGAGCTTATATTAAGGAGAAGTTGGTAGGTTATTTAGAAGTTAATCATGAAAAATGGAACAATCGAATGCGAATAACCAATATTCTAATTTTTGATAAATATAGAAGAGAAGGAATTGGGACAGCATTAATGGAAAAAGCTATTGAAACATCAAGAAATCATGGTTGCAGAGCTATAGTTTTGGAGACTCAGAGTTGTAACTATCCTGCAATTAGCTTTTATAAGAAGATGGGATTTAGGATTATAGGATTTGATTTAGAGGCATACTCAAATGAAGATGTTGAAAAGCTTGAGTATAGACTGGAAATGGGCATGAAGATATAAGGGGATCTTGTATCCCCTATTAATTTGAATTTTTTTGCTTATTTAGGGTATTAAGACATATATGAATTAGTCACAATATTGGAGGAAGTAAAATGAAAAAGCTTATTTTATCATTAATTATCGCAATTATACTAGTTCCGAATATATCTGAAGCTGCACCATCGCAATGGGCTCTTAGTGAGGTTAATAAAGCAAAAGAGTATGATTTACTAACTCCAAGCTTAATGGATAAGTACCAAGGTAGCATAACTCGCCAGGAGTTTGCTGAATTGGTAGTCAAACTATATGCTGGAATAACAGGAGAAGAAATTATAATTACAGATGATAATCCCTTCAGTGATACAAGTAATCCTGAAGTTATCAAAGCCTATAATCTTGGAATAGTGCAGGGTGTGGGAGGAGGATTGTATTCCCCATTAACCAATATAACTAGAGAGCAAATAGCTGTTATGTATTTTAGACTCCTTAGCTCTATTGATTCAGGTTATGTCAATGATTTTGGGGATTTAACCTTTAAGGATAAGGAGACAATTAGCTCATGGGCTGTAAGTGAAGTGAAGTTTTTGAATAATATTGGAACTATTAAAGGATACGAGGATAATACCTTTAGGTCACTAAGAAATACTAGTAAAGAAGAAGCTATAGCCTTAACTGTGAGACTATATGAAAACTATAGGTACCTACCACCAAAGAATATTACTGCTAATGTGGTTACTGGTTTAAGGGTAAATCTACAATGGGATGATAACGGTTCAGATTACTATAAAGTTTACGAATCCTATGATGGGGGAGATAGTTGGTTTGAGGTACTGGATCCCTACGGTAGAAATAATTGGGGATGGTATCCTGAGTTTTCAGTCGAGGTTATTGGATATGAAAAAGGTGATGTAGTTCAATTTAGGGTTGCATCAGTTAAAGATGGAGTAACTTCAGCTTATGGGCACTCAAATAGCATAGAATTACCACAAGGGATGACTGCTGAAGATTTAGTAAATCATTTGTATGATTTTTACCCTTCCATGAATGTTAATAATATCCAGGTGCCATTTAGTTACTATGATGTGTTAGTCTCAAATGATGGTACAGTAACAAGTATTCATCTATATGTTGATGACGATGGCTTTGATAAATATCTTCAATCTGATGCTATTAGCAGGGTTAATATTGCAAAAGAGCTCAGAAGCCTAAGTCTATATTATAGAGAACAGGTACTAACAGATGTTGAAATAATGGTAATATTTTCTTCCAGTTATGAGACCAGTCCAGACTTTCTAGAAGAGAATTTTATCGAACCTGATGTGATTCATTATGATGAATATGAGAGAATATATTATGTTTGGTACCCCTTAATTGATGTTTTCAGTTATGACAACATATATTTCACTTGGTATGGATCCTATAATTTTTAACAGATTTTGCCTAGGAGGCAGTCATGAAGAAGTTATTTAACAATGCTACTTGGATGGCAATTTTTATATCTATCTTGATAGTAGCATCTATGGCAATTAACCAGAATGATACTGATTTGTATAGGGTTGATAGAGTTATAGATGGGGATACAATAATTGTGGATCTTGATGGTGAACTTGAAATTGTTAGATTAATAGGAGTGGACTCTCCAGAGAGTGTTAACCCTGACTCAGCATTAAATACACCTGAAGGAGTAGAAGCTTCAGATTATACAAAGGAAGCTCTCCTAAATAAAAAAGTAAGATTGGAAAAGGATATTCAAGAAAGAGATAAGTATGGAAGGATTTTAGCCTATGTATTTTTAGAAGAGGAATTTTTTAATGCTAAGATTATAGAGGATGGATATGCATCGGTTTTGATCATTCCACCTAATGTTAAGTATGAAAAAGAAATAAGGGAAGCAAAGGAAAGAAAGGCTAAATAGAGCCTTTTTTTCGTATCCAAATTGTAATATTATCCTTGATTGATATGGGGTAATTATATAATGTAAAAATACTCCGAAAAAGAGGAGGAAGAGATATGAGTGGTATAAAAGAATCAGTTCTTAAAGTATATAAAGGGGCTATAAAATCATTTAGTGATTATCCTGTTTCCATGATAAGTGCTCTACTTTTTTCATTGGTGACTGTTGTTAGAATCCAAATGGAGTGGGAAGTTCAGCAAGATTTTAGTCTGCTGTTAAATAGTCTTCATTTTGCACTAGCACTAGCTGCAGCATCGGGGATGGCTTTAATTGCCTATGTTAGAAGCAGAAAGAATTCTCAAAGAGATTTTATATACGCAAATTTAGCAGCGGCAGTTATAGGTCTTATAACTTTCATACTCCTTTATTTTTTAAGCAGTACACAAAGTTATTACACCTATGATTATCTTAGACTAACAGATCTTTCTGTATTTAGAGTTATGGCATTGATATACTCATCTGTTATTCTATTTGTAATTTTTGCAGGTCACCCAAAAGAGAGTCCTGACTTTTCCAAATCTCTTTATATGACCATTAGAGCAGGGGCTGTGGCTTTAATATATGGTTTAGTAATAATGGGTGGTTCCTCTGCAGTGGCAGGAGCGATACAAGCATTATTATTTAGGGATATGAGTTACAAAGTATATCAATATTTAGGCACTATATCTGGATTCTTAGGTTTCTCAATCTTTTTAGGATACTTTCCGGATCTTAGCAAGAAAGACAGAGATGATAAGCGTTCATATGCTGAGGAACAATCAAGATTTGTAGAAGTTTTGCTTGACTATATATTAATACCTATAGCCCTAGCCTTAACAGTGGTATTTTTAGTTTGGACAGTTAGAACATCAATTCAAGGGATAGAGACATCATTTATTCAATTATCTGGAATTGCTACTAGTTATGCTCTTGGAGGACTACTTCTTCATGTATTGGTTACAAATCATGAGGGTTCACTTCCAATGTTTTATAAAAAGGTCTTTCCTATAACAGCTTTAGTGATTCTAGGATTTCAATTATGGGCATTAATTGTTCAAATTTCTCAAAATGGATTAATGGATACCGAGTACTCCTTTAGTCTTATATGGATATTTACTGTAATTTCAGTGATTCTATTATTATTTAAAAGGAAAAAATCTCATATTCCAATTAGTTTAATTTCGATTTTAGTTGTTCTAATTGCAGTATTACCTTTGGTTGGTTATCACTCTTTACCATATAGATCCCAGTTATCGAAACTAGAAAATATCTTAGAATCAGAAGGGATGCTTTCTAATAATCAGATAAATAAAAGTGCTGATCCAAGTCAAGAATCAAAAGAGATAATTACAGAGATTGTACTTTATCTAGTTTATAAAGATAATGATAACCATCCGCAGTGGTTTAGCAAGGACTTGAGAGAAAACAACAATTTCCAAGAAACATTTGGATTCCAGCACACGTGGCCATCATATGAAGGAGATGGACCAAAATTTTACGGAACAAATCTAGTCATGCCAGCTGAGAAGATTGATATATCGTCTTATTCCAATCTAATTGTTCTTAGTGACTATATGGTGAAAGATTTAGCTGAAGTTAAATTCAGTGGTGTTAAGGGAGTATATATATTTAATTGGTCAATGATGAGGGGTCAAGAATCTCCACTCTTTAGCGTAACCTTAAATGGGGAGTTAATAATAGAGGAAAGTTTTGACAAATATTTAAGCGATCTAGCCAAAAGATACCCACCATCAGATATATATACTAAAGTAGCAGACATTGAAGATATGCTTTATATAATAGCTACTGATGATATAAACATTATGCTAGTATTTAATGGTATAGATATTAATATAAATGAAGATAAATCAAAATACTATTTCATGAATTTAAATTCAATATATTTAGAAGAGAATAATTAATTTAACAACAAATAATAATCCCCTAAGAAATTTCTTAGGGGATTATTATTACCTGAAAGTAATAGCACCATGTGGACAGACTTGGATACACTTTCCACATCCTATACAATTCTCATCATTAACAAAAACCTTTCCCATGAAGAAGCCTTCTCTTTCAATAGCTTTTGTAGGGCAGACTCTTTTTGATGGGCAAAAAGGAGACTTATCACATTTAGACTCCATTATGTAAGCTTTTTTCGATTTATTACTTTTATTCTTATTTTTTTTCATCTTATACCCTCCCAAAACAATTATATACGGGGAGGGGGTATATGTAAAGAATTTTAAAAAATGAAGTCACAAGTTTTATTTATTTCAAATTCCTTGAAATAGGATTCTTCCAGAGGCAACCACTCTTTAATGTATCTATCTAATTTTTCTTGGTTACTCCTTTCTAATATTCGTGATTTTTGATCTTCATCTTGTGAACTTAAGAAGACCTTTAGGTCATATATTTGGGTATACTTGGGGTGGAGGCTGTAGACACCTTCAATAATAAGCATTGGTTTTGTTAGTGCTATTATTTTATCTTCTATGTAGTCCATTTTGGAGCAATCAAACTTCCTATACACTAACTTTTCTTGATCCATGTTATTTACAATTTCATCGATAAATCTTTCGTAATGAATATTACCACCAATTTCATTTAGTCTTTTTTCACTTCTCAAATCCTTTGGAAGAAAAAAATCATCCATATGTATAACATCAACTCCATATATATCCTTAAGGGCATTTGCCAAGGTTGTTTTGCCGCTAGCGCTATTTCCATCAATACCTATTATGACCCTATCTTTTTTTTCAAGGTATTCTTCGATTTTGAGAAATAAATCAAGAAATCTCGATATTTCTTCCTTTGTCTTGTTTATCATGTCTTTTTTTTGGGTTTCATTCATACCTAATCCTCCATTTAACCTGATTTATTATATGTATATATAAATTTTACCAGTATAATTAGGATTTAGCAAATTCTGTAACTATTATAAATTAATTGAATTATTTGACAATATTAGGGTAGATATATAGAGACTGATTATAAGAAAATTAGTAAGGAGGGTTTATATGGATGATAAAGAAAAAAAGGTTTCTAAAAGCAAAAACGATACTATTGGCAAAGAGCCTAGGATAACAACTGCAGCTGGTGCACCTGTAAGTAACAATCAAGACTCCATGACTTCTGGAAAAAGGGGCCCAATGGTTTTACAGGATCTCTGGTTTTTAGAGAAGTTAGCTCATTTTGATAGAGAAGTAATACCTGAGAGAAGGATGCATGCCAAAGGTTCAGGTGCTTTTGGGACATTTAAAGTTACTAATGACATTACGAAATATACTAAGGCTGCAATATTTTCTGAAGTTGGTAAAACTACTGAAATGCTTATAAGATTCTCAACTGTTGCTGGAGAAAGAGGAGCAGCTGATGCAGAGAGAGATATAAGAGGATTTGCAATGAAGTTCTACACAGAAGAAGGCAATTGGGATCTAGTAGGTAACAACACTCCAGTTTTCTTTTTTAGGGATCCACTTAAGTTTCCAGATTTAAATCATGCAGTTAAAAGAGATCCAAGGACTAATATGAGAAGTCCAAATACCAACTGGGACTTTTGGTCATCTTTACCTGAGGCTTTGCATCAGGTTACAATAACCATGAGTGATAGAGGCATTCCTTATTCCTACAGACACATGCATGGTTTTGGTTCGCACACCTATTCAATGATAAACAAGGACAATGAAAGAGTATGGGTTAAGTTTCATTTACATACCCATCAGGGCATCAAGAATTTAACAGATGAAGAAGCAGAAGCTCTTGTTGGTAAGGATAGAGAAAGTCATCAAAGAGATCTATATGATTCCATTGAAAATGGTGATTATCCAAAGTGGACAATGTACATTCAGGTGATGACAGAAGAAGAAGCAGAAAATATGGAATACAATCCTTTCGATTTGACAAAAGTTTGGTTTAAGAAGGACTTTCCATTGATAGAAGTTGGAGTGGTAGAGTTAAACAAAAATCCAGATAATTATTTTGCAGAGATAGAACAGGCAGCTTTTAATCCTGCACATTTTGTACCGGGGATATCATATTCACCTGATAGAATGCTTCAGGGAAGATTATTTTCATATGGTGATGCTCAAAGGTATAGATTGGGAGTAAATCATCATCAAATACCAGTTAACGCACCTAAAAACGCAAAGAACCTACATTCATTCCATAGAGATGGATCAATGAGAGTAGATGGAAATCTAGGCTCAGAGCTACATTATGAACCAAATAGCTATGGAAACTGGCAAGAGTACAAGGAACATGAGTTACCTGATGAAAAGACTGATGGTATTGTATCCAGATGGAATTTCAGAGAAGATGATGATGACTATTATACTCAACCAGGAAAGTTATTTAGACTGATGAGCCCAGAGCAGCAACAAGTACTGTTTGAAAATACGGCAAGAAATATGGGAGATTCTGAAGAACATATAAAACTGAGACACATTAAGAATTGTTTCCATGCTGATCCAGAATATGGGAAAGGTGTTGCAAAAGCACTTGGTATGGAAATAGACTTTACTGAATGGATGTAGCAAAAGAAGGCCTTAGAGCCTTCTTTTTATGTGTGCCAGGCATGGCACTAATCTAGCTAGTGAAAGTCTAGCCACGGGTATTTACCGCCAAGTGTAGCGAACCACAAGTTGGTGTCAGTAATGGCATGGATGAAGGAAGTGGTGTAGCAAAGTTCTTGAGCCTACGAACAGAAACTTGATAAGGCGATTAGGTGGGTGAGGTTGCATAACAAACTTAAGCCCAAAAGGTAAACGTAAACCGAAGTTGTAAATCAAGAGGTTGTGGAATGAAAGATTAGTGTCTTACCCTGGGAGACCCTACCCACATATCAGAAGATATGGTCGAAAAAGGTTTAGGGAGGGAGTCAGATGAAGTCATAGTAGGTTAATAACCGAAGGACTGAAATGATTTATAGTACAAATCGTTATTCATAAAATAATACATGAGCTAGAAATCAGATGGACAAAAAGAGTAGGAACGTAACCGAGGGATATTGTCTAAGTCTAGAGGAGCGATATGTATAAATCTTGTAATAAATAGAGGAGTAACTGCAATGAAATTAATTGAAGTGATTACAACAAAAGAGAACTTAAACAGAGCCTACAAGAAAGTTGTTGCAAATAAAGGCGCAAGTGGGATTGATGGTATAAGTGTAGAGGAACTAGGAGATTACATTAAGTCTAATAAAGATGATATTGTGAATTCACTTAGAAACAGGACATACTTTCCAAAACCAGTACGAAGAGTATACATACCAAAGAGCAATGGTAAAAAGAGACCACTTGGAATCCCAACTGCCCTTGATAGAACAATACAACAAGCAATAGCACAACCAATATCAGATATCTATGAAGAAATATTTAGCCAATATAGCTATGGATTTCGACCAAATAGAAGTTGTCATGATGCAATTAAACAAGCATTAGACTATTTAAATGATGGTTGCGAATGGGTTATAGATATAGATATTGAACAGTTCTTTGATAAAGTAAATCACGATAAATTAATTCAAATTCTTAGAGAACAAGTAAATGACAGTGCAACATTAAACCTAATTCGTAAGTATTTGAAAGCAGGAGTAATGGAGCAAGGAATAGTAAAGTCAACGAAGACAGGAGTCCCACAGGGAGGGCCATTATCGGTTATATTATCGAATATCTATTTAGATAAGTTAGATAAGGAATTGGAGCAGCGAGGGCTGCGTTTCGTAAGATACGCAGACGATGTGCTCATTTTCACAAAAAGTGAAATGGCTGCAAATCGAGTCATGAAGTCAATTAGTGATTGGATCGAAAGAAAATTATTTCTTAAAGTAAATGCAACAAAATCAAAGGTAGTCAGACCAAGAAGGAGTAAATATCTAGGTTTCACATTTCTAAAACACGGAGAAGAATGGAAAGTAAAACCCACAACAGAAAAGAAGAAAGCCCTATATAATAAGATAAGCGAATACCTAAAAAGAGGTAAAGCAATATCACGTTCCTTAGTAGTAACGATAAAGAGGGTAAACCAGATGGTAGTTGGGTGGATAAATTACTTTAGGATTGGAATGATGAAGGGATTTATGTCAGATTTTGGAGCATGGCTAAGACATAAAATAAGGGTTATTCTTATGAAACAATGGAAGAAACCTAAGACAATCTATAAAAATTTGGCCTACTTAAATAGAAAATATAAAAATGGATTCAATCACGAAGCAATTTATAAAGTAGCAAACTCAAGACTCGGATGGTACAAACGAAGTGGAATGAATGTAGTTAATTTTATATTAAATCCAAATTTACTTGAAACAAAAGTAAAGGATGGAGCATGTTTGCTCAATCCTTTACAATACTATCTTAGAAATGCTGGAATATAAATTGTAGAGCCGTATACGAGACCCGTACGTACGGTTCAATGAGAGGGAAATAGTACTAGCTATTATTTCTCTACTCTATT